>NZ_JAIWPR010000048.1 GCF_021191635.1 Alterluteimonas quercicellularis | reverse complement strand
GGCGCCGGCCTGCCGCCGCAACCCCGCCAGCCGGCTGGCCAGCGCGCTCAAGCCGCGTCCCCCAGCAGCGCCAGCACGCGCTGCGCCTGGCGCTTCGGCGAGTCCTCGCCGGCGTGCTCCTGCGCGGCCAGCACCGGCCCCACGCAGGCGGGGCAGCCGGCCGTGCAGGCGCAGTCGCGCACCAGTTCCACCGCGCGCGCGTGCAGCTCGGCGCGGCGCTCGAACAGCGGCAGCGACAGGCCCACGCCGCCGGGGTAGTTGTCGTAGAGGTAGAGCGTGGGGACGAAGCCGCGGCTGGCGTCGGGCACGCCCGGCCGCCCCTCGGTGTCGCGCCACTGGCCGCGGCCGGCGGCGTCGGCGCTGGCGAACCACGCGCCGTCGCCGCTGCCCACGGCCTTCTGCAGGTCCTGCGGCTCGGCCATCACCAGCAGCTGCGCGACCAGGTGCACGGCGTGGGCGGCGCCGAGGAAGCCGTCGAGCGCGTGCTGGCGGCTGTCGAAGGCGGCGTCCAGCACCGCCTGCGGCAGCTGCCACCACGCCGCAGTGGTGTGCAGTTCCTGGTCGGGCAGGTTGACCGGGCCGTAGCCGATGTTCTCGTGGGTGTGGAAGCGGATCTTCTTGTAGCCCGAGACCCGCCGCACCACGTGCACCTCCCCGTGCAGCGCGCGGCCCTCGCCGGCGTGGGCGCGCTCGGCCTCGTCGAGCACCTTGAGCTTGGTGTAGTCGATGGCGTCGGTGTAGTAGTCGACGCGGGTGCGCCGCACGTAGGCCTTGCGGCCCTCCCAGTCCAGCCGTTCCACCTGGAAGGGCTCGGACTGGATCATGTGGATCGCGCCCTCGTACAGGGTCAGCGCGGCGGCGGAATAGTCGACCTCGGCGACGATGGTCTGGCGCCCGTCGGTGCGGTCGACGACCACGAAGTTGCCGTCGGCCACCGAGCGCAGGCCGACCGCCTGCGCCGGGTAGCTGTCGGCGATCCACTCCCAGCGCTCGCCCTCGTGGTGCAGCACGCCCGATTCCGCCAGCACCTCCAGCCACGGGCCGGGCTCTACGGGTCCGAAGCGGTCGCCGTCCACGAACGGCAGCTCGAAGGCCGCGCAGCGCACGTGGTCCATCAGGATCAGCGGCTGGTCGGGCTGGATGCGCGCGTGCTCCGGGTTGGCGTCGGCGAAGAATTCCGGGTGGCGCACGATGTACTGGTCCATCGGCTGCGAGCTGGCCACCAGCACCCCGAGCGAGGGCTGCTGGCGGCGGCCGGCGCGGCCCAGGCGCTGCCAGGTGGCCGAGACGCTGCCCGGGTAGCCGTTGAGCACCACCACGTCGAGGCTGCCGATGTCCACGCCCAGCTCCAGCGCCGAGGTGCTGACGATGCCGTCGATCTCGCCGGCGCGCATCGCGCGCTCCACCTCGCGCCGCTCGGTCGGCAGGTAGCCGCCGCGGTAGGCGCGGATGCGGCGCGGCTTGCGCGGGTCGTGGTCGAAGACCTCCTTCAGGTACTTGGTCAGCACCTCCACCATCAGCCGGGTCTGGCAGAACACCAGCGTCTTCAGCCCGGCCTTGATCGCGATGCGGGCGATGCGGTTGGACTGCGAGCGCGCCGAGGCGCGCAGGCCGAGGTCGGGATTGACCACCGGCGGGTTCCACAGCAGCACGTGCTTGTCGCCGCGGGGCGCGCCGGACTCCAGCACCGCCTCCACCTCGTCCTCGACCAGCGCCCGTGCGTGGTCGGCGGCGTTGCCGATCGTGGCCGAGCACAGCACGAACTGCGGGCGCACCCCGTAGAAGGCGCACACGCGCTTGAGCCGGCGGATCACGTTGGCCACGTGCGAGCCGAACACGCCGCGGTAGGTGTGCACCTCGTCGATCACCACGTAGCGCAGGTTCTCGAAGAACTGCGCCCACTTGGTGTGGTGCGGCAGGATCGCCCGGTGCAGCATGTCGGGGTTGCTGACCACGACGTCGCCGTTGAGGCGGATCGCCTGCCGCGCATCGCCCGGGGTGTCGCCGTCGAAGGTGGCCGCGCGCAGGCCGAGCTGGCCGGCGCGGTTGAGCTCCAGCAGCTCGGCCACCTGGTCCTGGGCCAGCGCCTTGGTCGGGAACAGGTACAGCGACTTGCCGCCCGACTCCAGCGCCGCGGCCACCACCGGCAGCGTGTAGCACAGCGACTTGCCGGAGGCGGTGGGCGTGGCCACCACCACGTGGCGCCCGGCGCGCGCCGCCGCCCAGGCCCGGCCCTGGTGGCTGTACAGCCGCTCCAGGCCGCGCGCGCGCAGCGCGTCGGCCAGCACCCCCGGCAGGTCGTCGGGGAACGGCACGAACGCGCCCGCCTGCCCCGGCACCACCAGGCTGCCGGTGATGCGCTCGGCGTAGCGGCGCGACAGCCGCTCGGCCAGCCCGCGCCCGCCGGCGGGGGCGAGCGCGCGTTCGGCGGGGACGGGATGGTCGGTGGCGCGGAGGATGGCGTTCAAGCGGCGGCCCGGCGGCGGAAGGGCCCGTGTTGTAGCCGCGGCGCGTCTCAGCCGGTGAGTCTCCGCCCGCCCTGCGCCGGCCGAACCCGGCTCATTCGCCGGGGCCGGGCTCGCCGTCGAGCCGCAGCCCTTCGCCGATGACGCCTTCCGCCGCCAGGCGCGGCTGCACCAGGTCGTCGTGGTTGACCAGCAGCTGGATGCCCCGCGCCGGCAGCCCGTTGAGCCAGTCGAGCTGGAAGGCGATCGCCGTGGCGTCCTCGCCGATCCGCGCGATCTGCGCGGCGGGCTTCTGCAGGCGCTGCTCGATCCCGGCGTAGCTCCAGCTCACGTCGCCGGTGATCAGGAACTCGCGCCCGTCGCGCAGGCGGGCGTAGACCATCAGTTCGCCGGGCGTGTGGCCCGGCGCCTGCACCAGCGCCACGCCGGGCGCGACCGGCAGCACGTCGTCGAAATCGACCACGATGAAGTCGCGGCGCTGCGCCGGGTCCATGCGCAGCTCCGGCATCTGCGGGGCGCGCACCAGGGTGTCGACCTGCCGCGCGGTCAGGATCGTCTTCGGCGCGATCTCGGCGTAGTGCGGCGAGCGCAGCACCCCGGCGACGTGGTCGCCGTGCTCGTGGGTCACCAGCACCAGCCGCGCGCCGCGCAGCGCGCGCTGGATGCGCGCGTTGGCCGCGGCGTCGTAGGGCTCCTCGGCGCCGCGCCCGAAGAAGCGGTGGACGGCCTCGTCCATGCCGGCGTCGACCATGATCCAGCCGTCGGGGTAGCGCAGCTGGTAGGCGGTGCGCGCCTGGGCGTAGGGCGTGTCGTCGCCACCCTCCACGGTCGCGGCGAAGGTGCGCGGGCTCTCGGCGAACTTGGCGTAGCGCAGTTCCTCCGGCAGGGCGCCGGGCACCGCGCCGGCGGCCGCGCGCAACTTGCGCAGCAGGGCGTCGTCGTAGGCGGGCCGCGCCGCGGCGGCGGAGGCGAGGCCGAGCAGGCAAGCGAGCAGGCAGGCGGGTGCGAAACGCATCGGGGCTTCCGGTCGCGACGGACCCCGCCATCATCCGCGGCCCGGCGCGCGCCTCCAAGCGAAGACACCTTGCGCGCACGCGCAAGAATGCGCCGCGCGCCCTCAGCGCGCGGGCGGGCCCCAGCGCCAGGCGGCCTGCAGGCGGCGCGCCAGCTGCTGCACGAACAGCCGCACGCGCGGCGCCTGCTGGCGCCCCTGCGGGTACACGGCGTGCAGCGGTGCGGCGGACTCGGCGTGCGCGCTCAGCACCTGCACCAGCCGCCCGCTCTCCAGGTCGTCGCCCACGTCCCAGATCGACTTCAGCGCGATGCCGGCGCCCTCCAGCGCCAGCGCGTGCGCGCCCTCGCCGTCGTTGCACACGAAGGCGCCGCGCACGCGCACCTGGACCGGCCGCTGCGCCCTGCCGAATCCCCACTGCGCGTTCGGCGACTGCCCGATCAGGATGCAGTCGTGCGCCTGCAGGTCCTCCAGGCGCGCCGGCAGGCCGCGGCGCTCGACGTAGGCCGGCGCCGCCACCAGCACGCGCCGGTTCGGGGCCAGACGCCGCGCCACCAGCCGCGAGTCGGCGAGGACCCCATAGCGCACCGCGAGGTCGAAGCCGCCGGCCACCAGGTCGACCAGGTCGTCGCTGAGGCTCAGCCGCACGTCCAGGCCCGGGTGGGTCCGGGCGAACTCGGCCAGCGCCGGCGCCACCTGCCGCCGGCCCAGGCTGTGCGGCGCGGAGATCCGCAGCGTGCCGGCCACGCGGCGCTGCCGCCCCAGCAGCGCAGCCTCGGCCGCCTCGGCCTCGTCCAGCACGCGCAGGCAGTGGCCGTGGAACAGCGCGCCCTCGCCGGTCATCGACAGCCGGCGCGTGCTGCGGTGGAGCAGCCGGGTCTCCAGGCGCCGCTCCAGTTCCGACAGCCGCTTGCTGACCACCGCCAGCGACAGCCCCAGCTCGCGCGCCGCCGCCGAGAGCGTGCCGCGGGCGACGATCCGCTCGAAGATGCGCAGGTCCGTCAGGTCTTCGATCGCCGCCATTCTCAACGCACGCGAAAGGATCGTTTCGCAGTATCGCGCATTGAGATGTCCGCACAAAGCCGGAGACTGGCGTGGATTGCACCGCTCGCGGCATGCATGCGCTTCGATGGTCGACGGCGCGATCGCGCCAGACCGCCGACGGCACCGGCGCGCGGCGCGACGGATGCACGGCGCGCACCGTCGCGGCGCCTCCCTTCGTCCGAGACCCGATGCCATGCCCTTCGCCACGCCCGATGCCGCCTCCGCCGACCGCGCAGGATCGATGCTCGTCGCCCGCCTGCGTGGCGCCGCGCTGGCCGCGGCCGCCTGGCTGGCGATCGCCGGTCCCTCGGTGGCCGCGGCCGCCGAGGGCGCGCTGCTGGTGCGCGGCGGCTACGTGATGACGATGGATCCTGCGCTGGGCGACCTCGACGGCGGCGACGTGCTGATCCGCGACGGCCGCATCGTGGCGGTCGGCCGCGATCTCGACGCATCGGGCGCGCAGGTGCTCGACGCCGCCGGCCGCTTCGTCCTGCCCGGCTTCGTCGACACCCACTCGCACCTCTACGTCACCACCATGCGCGGCCAGTTCCGCAACGCGCAGGGCGAGTTCTTCCCGGTGTCGTCGCGGCTGGCGGCGGCGATGACGCCGGAGGACGTGGGCGTGGCGATGCGTCTCGGCGCGCTGGAACTGCTCGACGGCGGCATCACCGCCACCGCCGACTTCTTCGACAACGTGCCCGGCCCCGCGCACGGGGAGGCCGGGCTGGCGGCGCTGGAGGCGTCCGGCATCCGCGCCACGCTGTACTACGGCGGGCCCGACAAGACCACCCGGCACCCGATCGACGTCGACCACCTGGCGCGGCTGGCCCGCGGCCGCGACCCCGGCGACCGCGTGCGCCTGGGGCTGGCCTGGCGCCTGCCGCGCGACCTGTCGGACGAGGAGAACTGGGCGATGCGCCGGCGCGAGTACGAGGCCGCGCGCGCCCTCGGCCTGCCGGTCCAGGTGCACGTCAGCGGCCAGCCCGGCCCCATGTTCGACGCGCTGATCGAGCGCGGCCTGCTGTTCCAGGGCATGACGGTGGTCCACGCCACCGACGCCGGCGCCGCGCGCCTGCGCGCGCTCGACGCGGCGGGCGCATCGCTGTCGCTGACCCCGCTGAGCGAGCATCGCGTCGGCTACGGCCTCGCCCGGCTGGACGCGTTCGCCGCCGCGACGCGGCAGGGACTGGGCATCGACGGCAACGCGCTGGCCGGCCGCGGCGACATGTTCGCCACCCTGCGCCTGGCCGCGCTGACCTGGAGCGGCGGCGCGCGCGACGAAACCGCGCCCGACCCGCGCGCGCTGCTGGAGCTGGCCACGCGCCGCGGCGCCGACGCCATCGGCCTGGGCGACGAGACCGGCCGCCTGGCGCCGGGCCGGCGCGCCGACCTGCAGGTGATCGACCCGGACGCGCTGAGCCTGTCCGGGTTCGGCGGCGGCGATCCGGCCGCGCTGATCGTCTACTCGGCGGGTCCCGCGAACGTGTCCGACGTCGTCGTCGACGGCCGCGTGCTCAAGCGCGACGGCCGGCTGACCGGCGTCGACCTGCCGGCCCTGCTCGCCGAGGCGCGCCGCTCGGCCGTCGCGCTGCGCGAGCGCGCCGCCGCCGGCGCGCCGGATGCTTCCTCCACTTCTGGGACCGCCCCATGAAGATCGACCTGTCCGGCCGCACCGCCCTGGTCACCGCCTCCACCGGCGGCATCGGCTACGCCATCGCGAAGGGGCTCGCCGCCGGCGGCGCCTCGGTCGTGCTCAACGGCCGCAGCGAAGCCCGCGTCGCCGCCGCGGCCGCCACGCTGCGCGACGAGGTCGCCGGCGCCTCGCTGCACGGCGCGGCCGCCGACCTGTCCGACGCCGCCGGCGCGCGACGCCTGCTCGACGCGCTGCCCGGCACAGTCGACATCCTGGTCAACAACGCCGGCATCTTCGGCCCGCTGGACTTCTACGACACCGACGACGCCACCTGGGAGCGCTACTGGCAGACCAACGTGATGAGCGGGGTGCGGCTGTCGCGCGCGCTGCTGCCCGGCATGGTCGAACGCGGCTGGGGCCGGGTGGCGTTCGTCTCCTCCGAGTCGGCCCGCAACATCCCGGTCGACATGATCCACTACGGCGTGACCAAGACCGCACTGCTCGGGCTGTCGCGCGGGCTGGCCAAGCGCGTCGCCGGCAGCGGCGTGACGGTGAACTCGGTGCTGCCCGGGCCGACCCTGTCCGACGGCTTCGCCGAGATGATGCGCGAGGAGTCCGAGCGCACCGGCAAGCCGATCGAGCAGCTGGGCACGGAGTTCGTCCGCAGCCAGCGCCCCAGCTCGGTGCTGCAGCGCCCGGCCACGGTCGACGAGGTCGCGCACATGGTCGTCTACCTCTGTTCGCCGCAGGCCTCGGCCACGTCCGGCGCCGCGTTGCGCGTCGACGGCGGCGTGGTCGACGACATCGTCTGACGGCCTCCACCGGGCGACGCGCCCGCCCCTTCGTTTCCCCCCACGTCCAGGAACCTCGCATGCCCCGCCACCCCACCCTGCCCGCTGCCGCGCTGTCCGTCGCACTCGCCCTCGCCGCCGGCTGCTCGCCGCAATCGCCGGCGCCGGCAGCCGCCGGACCGGACCCGGCCGCGTCCGCCGAGACCGCGCCCGAGGCGCAGCAAGTCGCGCTCTTCAGCATCCTGCCGATCCGCGCCGATGCGGAATCGGTCTTCCTGCCGGTCATGCTCGACAACGCGCGGAAGTCGCGCGAGGAACCCGGCGCGATCGGCTTCGACGTCTTCCAGCCGGAAGCCGGCGGCAGCACCCTGTACCTGTTCGAGCGCTGGCGCGACGCCGCCGCGGTCGAGCGCCACTTCGCCACCCCCAACCTGCAGGCCGTGGAGCGCGCGCTGCCGGCGGCGCTGGGCGGCGAAGCGGTCTCGCTGACGCTGAAGGAAGTGCCGCCCTACGGCACCGCGCAGCGCCGCCCGCCGGCCGATCCCGCCGCCTCGCGCAACGTCATCGTGCGGCTGCAGGTCAGGCCGGAACGGGAACAGGCCTTCCTCGACGCGCTGGCGGAGGTCACGCCCCATGCGCGCTCGGCACCGGGCAACGCCGCGTTCGAGCTGTACCGGGTGGAGGACCAGCCGCAGCACTACGTGCTGTTCGAGCGCTGGGACGATGCGCAGTCGCACGAGGCGCATCTCGTCCAGCCCTACTCGAAGGCCCTGGACGCGGTGCTGCCCGGCACGCTGGCCGCGCCGATCGACGAGCGCAGCCGTTTCCTGGTCCGCGACATCGCCGGCTAAGCACGGCGCGGCGCGCGCTCAGGCGCGCGCCGCGAACGGCAGCGCGTTGTGGGCGTGGGTCGCCGCGACGGCGGCCTGCCCCACCGCGACCGAGATCTGGTTGAGGCCGCTGACCACGTCGCCGATCGCGTACAGGCCGGGCACGCGGGTGCGCTGGTGGCGGTCCACCCGCAGCGCGCCGTCGTCCTCGGCCGGCAGGCCCAGCCCGCGCAGCAGCACGTTGCGGCCCGCGTAGCCGAGGTAGGGATAGACGGTGTCGAAGCCGGTGCGCGTGCCGTCGGGCGCGCGGTATCGGCAGCGGGCGCCGTCAAACTCCAGCGCGCCGCCGGCCGGCAGCACCTCCACCCCCAGGCGCCGCGCTTCGCGCAGGGCGTGGCGGCTGGGCGCGCGGTCGGCCGGCAGCAGGGTCACGCGGGCCGAGTAGCTGCGCAGGAAGCGCGCATGGCCGAGGATGGCCCCGGCGGGGCCGTAGACGCCGATGCGCTGGTCGCTGGCCTCGTAGGCGTCGCAGATCGCGCACAGGCGCAGCGCGCCGCAGGCGATCGCGTCCTCCGCCCAGGCCGCGTCGGGCAGGCGATCGGCCAGGCCGGTCGCCAGCATCACGCAGCGCGCCTCCCAGCTGCGTCCGCCGGCGCCGACCACGAAGCCGCCGTCCACGCGTTCGAGGCGGTCGACGCAGGCCTCGACGATCTCGGTATCGACCGCCTCGGCCTGCTCGCGCAGGCGGCGCAGCAGCGCGCGGCCGGAGACGCCCTGCGGGAAGCCCGGGCAGTTGTGGCTCTCGGGGATGTAGCGCGCGCGGCTGAAGCCCGCGTCGAGCACCACGCAGCTGCGCAGGAAGCGCCGCAGGTAGGTGGCCGCGGTCAGGCCGGCGGGCCCGCCGCCGACGACGATCGCATCGACCTGCACCATGCTGCTTCCCCGCCCCGGCCGGCGCCCGGCTTGGACATCCGAGCTTACGCGCCGCCCGCACGCAGCGTGTGAGCGGCTTCGCTTGCCGCGGCCGCGACGCAGCCGGACAATCGCCCGATCGCCCTTCCGCCACCGGGCGCCGCGAACGGACCGATGGGATTCGACACACGCCAACGCGAGGCCCTGCTGGCGCTCGAGGGCGTCGGTCCGACGGTGGTGCGCCGGCCGCAGGAGATGGGCTTCGGCTCGCTGCGCGAACCGGCCGCCGCCGATGCCGGCGCAATCGTCGCCGCGGCCGCCGGTATGGTCGGTTCCTCCTGCTGGAAGAACGGCCCGCAGGCGCGCGCGGCGGTCGAGGCCGCCATCGGTTCGGCGAAGGCCCACGCCGCCGATCCTGCCTCGCATGCCTGAGGCGCCGCTGCGCGAGATCTCGGTCGACCGCGACAGCGTCTGCATGGCCGACGACGTCGACCCGCACGCTGCGCGCGTCCACATCCGCGCCGACGCGCCGGTGGGCGCACTGCTCGACGCCGCCCTGCGCGCCTGCCCGCTCGCCGCCATCGCCGGCGGCCGCGCGACCTGGATCGTCCGCGCCTCCGGTCGCGGCATCGCGGTAATCGCCCAGCAATGGCGACGTCCGCGGCTGCTGGTGCCGGAGGAGGCGCGGGTCGCGGACCTCCTGCCGGGCGACGACGATGCACTGCACCTGGCGTACTGGTGCCAGGCCGATCCGATGGCGGTGTTCGATGCGCTGCACACCGGCAGGCCGTTGCCCGATCGCCACGGCCGAGCCGGGCGGTAGCCCATCGTCGCGTCGCCCCGCGGCCCCCGGTCCGGTCGCTCCGGCCCGCCATCCTCCATCCACCGACCCGATGAGGGCGGCTGGCATGAGGTGAATGGCGCCCTAGGAAATCCCCTACGGCCAGGCGCGGCGCTTTCCGAATGACGCCCGTCACACTTCGGCGCAGGCTCTCGCGCCACGGGACGATCCGGCCCGGTACGACGGCGCCCAGGCGCGCCCACAGGGGACCTCATGAAGCACCTCGTCGCGCTCGCGGCCGCGCTCGTCCTGAGCGGCTGCGCCTCCTCGCACATCCTCGTCGGCCGGGCGCGCCCGCCGATCCCGCCCGAGCAGGTGCGGCTGTACCTGGAACCGCCGCCGGTGTACGAGGACGTGGCGATCCTGGAGGCGAGCAACGCCGCCTCCTGGGCCGTCACCGACCAGCAGAAGACCGACAAGGTCGTGGCGCGGATGAAGGCCGAGGCGGCCCGGCTCGGCGCCAACGGCATCGTCGTGCGCGGCGTCGGCAACCAGTACGCCGGCAGCATCGGCTTCGCCAACGCCTGGGCCGGCGGCGGCAGCGCCTGGGGCGTGGGCAGCAGCAGCGCGCTGTACGACAAGGTCGGCAGCGGGCTGGCGATCTACGTGCCGGAAGACGCCGAAGCGGCGGAGGCGCCAGCGCCTTCGCCCGCCGCCGTGGCGGCCGCACCCGCAGCACGGCCGGTGCCGGCCCGGACGCCGCCGCCCGCCACTCCCTACCAGCCCGACCCGGCCAAGCGTTGCGACGCCTGCGCTCGGGTCCGGGTGCCGGAGTGATCCGCGCCCGCGTCGTCGCGGCCCTGGCGCTGCTCGTCGCCGGCGCGGCCTCCGGCCACGGCGGCGGCCTCAACGCCGAGGGCTGCCACCACGACCGCAAGAACGGCGGCTACCACTGCCACCGCGGCCCGAGCGCCCCGGCCCCGCGCGACGACCTCGGGCCCATGCAGCGGCTGGGCCCCGGCGGCGGAGGAAACCGCCCCTTCGCCAACTGCGCCGAAGCCCGTGCGGCCGGCGCCGCGCCCGTGCACCGCGGCGAGCCCGGCTACGGCGCGCATCTCGACCGCGACAACGACGGCATCGGCTGCGAGCCGTACCGCGGCCGGCGTTGAGACGACCGCCGGTCCCGGCGCCCGCGCTCCGCCGACGCACCGCACGCGGCCCGACAGGGCCCCACACCTGTAGGAGCGCGCTCGCGCGCGACATGGGGCGCGGGTAGAGCCCATCGCGCGCGAGCGCGCTCCTGCCTTGTCCAGGCGTCCGGGCGAGGTAACCCATGCCGCGCACAGACGTCGCGGGCGCACGAGGCCATGGACACCCCGCGGTGGCACGCTCGCGGGCCCGCCCCCGAGCGCGCCGCGGATGCCATGCTGCGAGCCGGCAGACCCCAACACCCGTAGGAGCGCGCTCGCGCGCGACATGAGGCGCGGGTACAGCACATCGTGCGCGAGCGCGCTCCTGCCCGTACCCCGGCGACCGGACGCGCCCGCGTCGCGGGCGTGCGAGACGATGGACATCCCTGCAGGAACGCGCTGCGCCGCAACGCGATGCGCTATCCCGCCGCCCGGTCCGCGGCGCCCTCCGGCAGCTTCGCGATCACCTTGATCTCGAACCGGAAGCCGTAGAGCCAGGTCACGCCGATGCCGGTCAGGGTCGGGTGCGGGGCTTCGCCCCAGTAGTCCGCAACCACGTTCCAAACCGCCTCGAACGTCGATTCAGGATCGACCAGGAAGACGGTGACATCGACCACGTCGTCGAAGGTGCAGCCCGCGGCGCGCAGGATCGCGTCGAGGTTCTCGAACGCGAGCCTGACCTGCGCCTCCAGGTCAGGCTCGGGCGAGCCGTCCTCGCGGCTGCCGACCTGACCGGACACGAACAGGAAACCGTTGGAGCGGATCGCGGGGGAGTAGCGGTTGCGCGCATACAGCGCCTGCCGCGCGGGCGGGAACACGACGTCTCGTTTCGTCACGGGGAAGCTCCTCGGAGGGGCCGGCACCGGCCCGGTTGGATGGATGCCCTCACTCTATGGGCGCGCCCGCGGCGATAAACGCGGCGATCCGGCCACCACTGTTTGTAGAATCCAAACAATCCCGACGCCCGGAGCCGAACCGCAGTGGACCGTTTCGACGCGATGCAGGCCTTCGTCCGCGTGGTGGAGGCCGGCAGCTTCACCCGTGCGGCGCAGACCCTGCGCACCAGCAGGACCCGGGTGACGCAGCTGGTGCAGCGGCTGGAGGCGCGGCTGCGCGTCAAGCTGCTCGACCGCACCACCCGCCGGGTTCGCGTCACCGACGACGGCGCGGCGTACTACGAGCGCGCGGTGCGCCTGCTCGCCGACCTCGACGACGCCGAGACCCAGCTGTCCAGCGCCTTGGCGGCGCCGCGCGGCCGGCTGCGGGTGGACGTGCCCAGCCCGCTGGCGCGCCTCGTCCTGGTGCCGGCGCTGCCCGCGTTCCACGCGCGCTATCCCGACCTCCAGCTCGACCTGGGCGCGAGCGACCGCATGGTCGACCTGCTCGGCGAGAACGTGGACTGCGTGATACGCGGCGGCGAGCTCACCGATCCGTCCCTGCAGGCGCGGCACATCGCCGACCTGCAGCTCGGCGTCTACGCCGCGCCGGGCTACCTGGCCCGCGCCGGCACGCCCGCACACCCGCGGGCGCTGGAAGACGGCGATCACCGCATCGTCGGCTTCCGGTGGAACCGGGCCGGCGGGACCTTCCCCTACGCGATGCATCGCGACGGCGAGCGCGTCCACGTGCACGGCCGCTACGCGCTCCGCGTCGACGACGGCAACGCCTACCTCGCCGCCGGCCTGGCCGGCATGGGCATCCTCTGGCTGCCCGACTACATGGCGGCGCCCCATGCCGCCGCCGGCGAACTGGCCCCCCTGTTCGGAGACTGGCGCCTCGACCCGATGCCGCTGCACGTGGCGTTCCGGCCGAACCGCTACGTCAGCGCCAGGCTGCGGGTGTTCATCGACTGGGTGGCGGCGCTGATGGCCGAGCGTGCACCCGTCGCGGAACGGCGCACGTCCTGAGTGCGATGCAGGGCTGCGGCGAAACGGCCGCGGGACGGCGCCGTTCGGCGACGACCGGTCCCGGCCACGATCGCAGGCCCGGTGCGCGGTTGCGCCCTGGAGGAACCGCGTTCCGCAAGACGCCGCCTCCGATCCGTTCCCGCTCCCAAGCAAGGGCGCGAGCGGATGGGCGACCCGGAACGCGGCACGCCGCGGGCGGCCCGGCCCGGTGCCGTTCATGGCCCCGGAACCGCGCCCACGGCGACCGCCTCCCAGCACGCCCGAGCATCCGGGGTGCACGGGAAGCCGGCATCGGCGTGTGCGCCCGATGCCGCCGCATCGCGCGATCTACTTGGGCTTCGCCTTCCGTTCGACCACGGCGGTCGCCTTGAGGGTCTTCTCGAGCGAGGCGTACAGGCGGTCGATCTCCGTCACCTTGGCCTTGATCTCGCGGAGCATCTCGAGCGGGTCGGGCGGCTTCGGCGTCCCGCCCGGCGGAGCGCAGGTGGCGGCGAGGCCGCCGTCGATCCTGGGCCCGTACTGGCGGAGGATCTCGACGATGAGGTAGGGACTGCCCTTCAGGTCGATCGTGTCGCCGTAGCGCTTGATGATGTCCTTGATGAGTCTGTCGTCTTTGGCCTTCGACATGCCGTTCTCCCTGTCATGCATCGCGGTAGGGACGCGGGTGCTCCCACGTCGTGAGGATCGTCTTCGTTCCCTGCCAGACCGGCCGCCCCGAATGGACCATGGCGTGGTTGCAGCGGCCGCTGGGCAGCAGGTTGCGCCAGACGACGAGCCGCCCGGCCAGCGGTCGGACCGTCCGCCGCAGCGCCCGGAAATGCGTCGCACCGCCCCGGACCGGCGGCTCGAGCACGATGAGGATCGTGCGCTCCCGCTCCCCGCTGGGATGCGGCACCCCGCAGTCCACGTGGTAGTCGTAGACGCCGCCACGCCGGTAGCGGGTCATCTGCCACGGCTCGAGGTGCGACGGCGCGACCCCGAACGCCGCCTGCAGGCGCTGCTCGATCCCGCACAGCAGCCGCGCAGCCGTGGCGCCGTAGCCGGGCAATACCAGCGAATCGCTGTGCCGCCCGCCCCCGTGCATCGCACCGCCGACCGCATTGGCCACGACGCTGTCGACCCACTCGCCGCGGGCCTGTTCGTCGAGCAGGGACCGGCATTCGACGGGCGAAAGGAAGCCGTCCACGACGACGATCGCATCGCCCGGGCGCTCCAGGGCGGCGTCGGCGCGGGGGTCCCCGGCGGGCGCTGCCGTCCTCATGGCGCCGGCTCCAGCACCAGCGGCATGCCGATCCAGCGCTCGTAGCTGGCGATCGAGCGGCGCCTGCCCAGCGGATAGCCGCGATACTCCTGCCCGCACAGGATCCGGCGCACGCGCGCGAGCGAGCCGCGGTCGCGCGCGCGCCAGTCGCCATGGTCGCTCCAGTGGGTGCCGCGGGTCGTGCGGTCGTAGGCGTGCCAGGCGAGGACGCGGTGGGGATGGTAGAAGTCGTAGCCGTGGCAGTAGGCGCGCAGGCCGGTGGTGATCTCGTCCCCGAAGAAGTAGATGCGCGGGTCGATCGGCACGTCGAGGTTGAAGCGCCCCTCCGAGAACAGGAACCCCAGCGCCAGGAACTGGGCCGGGATCGGCGCCTTCAGCCACGTCCACAGCGGCAGCTCGAAGCCGGCGAAGTGCGCCAGCAATCCGTCGACGTAGGCTTCCTTGTACATCTTCAACGGCGCCTGCGATCGCCCGGCCGGATAGGTGCGCGGATCGAAGTCGGGCGGGTAGCCGGTGACGATGGGGCGCTCGACGCCGGCCGCCCTCAGCCCTTGCAGCATCCCGACGAGCCTGCGGTCCCAGTGGCGGGCGAAGCGCAGGTGCGAATCGCAGATCAGGGAATAGGGTTCGCCGCGCCATGCCTTCTGCACGCGCCTGCGCGCCCAGTTCGCACCGCGGCTGTCCCGGTAGTCGACGCGGTCGATCTCGACGTTGGCCGCATCGGCGTAGCGCCGCGGGAGCCGGTCGCGCGGGGCGCACTGCCAGCAGACGCGCACGCGTATCCGGCCCGGTGCGGCCGCCTGCGCGAAGAGGCTGTCCAGCGTATGCACGAGCTGGGGATCCCGGTAGGCGGGGATCTGGACGAGAAGGTCGCACGCGCCCGCGGGCTGCCGGCCCCGGCGCGCGGCCGGCCGGCAGTCCGCTGCGCGAGCGGACGCCGGGCCTGCCGGTGTTCCGCAACGCTCAGTGGCATGGCGCGCCGCCGCTTCCATGGGCATCCCCGGGCGTCTGCGGGCGGGGGATCAACCCGGGCCGATGAAGCAGTACCCCGATTCGTCGCACTCGTACAGGTAATACCACTCGGTGCCGTAGCAGCGGTAGACCACGTAACCGTACATGCCGGTCTGGATCCACGCCTCCTCGCCGTCCTGGCAGGGGCCGGAAGGCGGCGTCACCGACGAGGCGCTGCCGACGGTACACAGCAGGCCCGCGGCGAGCGCCGCGGCGAACCGGAGCATCGATCGCTTGGTCATTTCCCTGTCTCCCTGGAGATGGACGCCAGCGGCGCCGCTGAAGCAGCGGCGCGCTCGCGGCGCGACCGGACCGCTCGGGGCCGATGGCGCCCGGGGACCGACGCCACCGGCCACGGCCCGGGCGGGGCGCGCTGCGGGTTGCTGGCGCCCTCGACTCTGCGCCGAACGACAGGGCCATGCAGTCGGCGGATGGCGCGCCTGCATGTAGGAGTTCCCCTACGTGCGCGGATGCTCACCTGTGCGCGTCGTGCCGGAGGCGACCGACTCGTTCCGCATCTGCGGGGGCCTCGATCAGGACGCGACCCGGACCGACATCGCGGGCCGCTGCTCCGCGCCGCAAAGCGGCCGCCCGCAATCCGCGGGCGAGGCAGGCGTGCTCGCCCGCAGCGCCGCGCTCGCGCATCCGACGCGGGCTGGAGCCCGCTCGATCCGCACTCCGCCGCATGAACGCGCGCGCTCACGCGCCCGACGCACACGACCACGCCCCCGAGAACCGCGCGGCGTGGAGGCCCCGACGGAGCGGGCCCGCGCGGTGCCGACCGGCGTCAGACGATGCAGAGCACGTCGCCGCAGTACGCCACGTACCGCCAGGACCCGCCGCTGCATTCCCACAGGTGCCAGCCGTTGAGCCCGTTCACCGGCTCGTAGCTGTAGCCGGTCTGCCCGTCGAACTCGCAGGGCTGGCCAGGCTCCGCCGTGGCGCTGCCCGCGGCCAACAGAAGACACATCCCCAACGCGGCCGTGAATCGGCTGATCGTTCGCTTCATGTCCACTCTCCATGATCGGAAGGAAGCCGGCCGGCCTGAAGACCCGTCACTCCCCGACCCGCACCGGACGAGGCGGCGGGGGCGGCGAGACCTCGCGCCGCCGGCCAGCCCACTCTGCGCCCCGGTCCCGGTCGCTGCTGTCGGTGGTTGGCGCATTCGCGTGTCGGATTTCTCCGACGATGGCCGCCGCTGGCGCCCGGTCGCCAATCACCACAGGATCACGGCCTACGCTAGCGTGGGCACATGACCAGGTCCGCCAAGCCGCCGCCCGACGCACCCGCGCTGGCCAGGCCCGTCGATGCGGTCTTCGCCGGCATGCTGCGCATGTGAATGCGCCCCCTCAACGCGAGGAAGCGCGGACGCAGCGCGTCGCCGACCTGTGCGAAGTGGCGGCAGCTGCGGGGATTCCGGCAGCGCGCAAGACAACCGTCGCGCATCCGCCCCTCTGAACACCCGGGCCCTCCGCCTTGCTCTGGCCGCGCTGCCACGAGGGCGGCCAGCCCCCCGCATGCCGGACCGCTTCCGGGAGCGACTCGCGCCGCCAGTCGACTATCCGCGGCTCCCGGCACACTTCAGAATCGGTAACGCCGCACTTTCGGAGACCTCCCCATGGAACATACCGTCCACCCGTTCTCCGAGCTGTTCGACCAGCTCGGCCTGCCATCGGATGAAGCCGGCATCCGGGAATTCATCGCCCGGCATGCCCCGTTGCCGGACGACGTACGTCTGGAAGATGCCGAATTCTGGACACCCGCACAGGCCCAGCTGCTGCGCGAGGAGCGCATCGACGACGCCGACTGGATCGTGGTGATCGACCAACAACGTCGCACTGCATCGTCGGCCGGATCTCTAAGTCCCCGGCCACCGGCGGGAGATCGGACCGAAAGGCGGCGCCGCAGGCCCGCATGCTGGATCGCTTCTTCGACAACGACGTCTCCACGCTGCAGCAGAAGATCGTGCTCGACGCGCTGCGCCCCGCCGACAAACGCGACGCACGCGGCGTGGAGGACGCGCACCCTGCTGGAGACGGCGTATCGCAGGCTGGACGACGCCCTGGGGACCGCCCCTGGGCAATGGGCCAGGACTTCTCCCTCGCCGACTGCGGCGCGGTGCCGTTCTTGTTCTACGGCCACTGGACGCATCCGATCCCGGAAGCGCACGGGCGCGTGCATGCTTACCTGGACCGCCTGCTGGGCCTCGCCTCGATGCGGCATGTCATCGATGAGGCCCGCCCCTCCCGCTCTTGGTTCCCTCTCCGTGGAACGCCACCCAAGGACGCCCTGCCCTTGGATTGACGGCAGCGTCCTTTGGGCTTGGCTGGCGTAAGGACGCCATGTGGTGGGCCCACCAGGATTCGAACCTGGAACCAAAGGATTATGAGTCCTCTGCTCTAACCGTTGAGCTATAGGCCCCCGCGAGGCGGAGCAGTGTAGACCAGGGGCGCGGCCTGCGGCCGGGCATCCTTGGGGCAGCGGGCCGTCGGCCTTGCGCAGCCTACCGACTCATCGAGTAAGGCGCCTCGGCGCCGGCGCCCGGCCAGTCGCGGTTGGGTTCGGCCTGCATGACGAAGCGCAGCTCGCCACCGGCGAGAAGTTCGTCGTGACGCAGGAAGGCGCGCTGCAGGGGCCGGCCGTTCAGGGTGGCCGAGGCGATGTAGCCGTGGCTCTGCTCCAGCCCCTCGGCGACCACGCTGAAGGTTCTGCCGTTGGGCAGGTGCAGGCGGGCGCGCGGCAGGAAGGGCCGGCCGATGACGTACTCGTTGCTGCCCGGCGCGACGGGGTAGAAGCCCAGCGCGGTGAACAGGTACCACGCCGACATCTGGCCGAGGTCGTCGTTGCCGGCCAGGCCGTCGGGGCGGTCGGCGTACTGGGTGGCCATGATGTGCGCCAGCCGCGCCTGGGTGCGCCAGGGCTGGCCGGCGTAGGCGTAGAGATAGGCGACGTGGTGGCTGGGCTCGTTGCCGTGGGCGTACCAGCCGATCAGGCCGGTGATGTCTTCCATGTGCTCGAAGATCGCGGGATCGACGTCGGCATCGAAGGCTTGGTCGAGCCGGCCGAGCAGCACGTCGGCGCCGCCGTGCTTGGCGGCGAGGCCGGCGACGTCGTGGGGCACGTACCAGGAGTACTGCCAGGCGTTGCCCTCGGTGTAGTCGGTGCCGTAGCCGCTGGCGGTAGGGTCGAACGGGGTGCGGAAGCTGCCGTCGCGGTTCTTCGCGCGCATGAAGCCGGTGCCGGGGTCGAAGACGTGGCGCCAGTTCGCCGCACGCGCGTCGAAATCGCGGGCGATGTCGGTGCGCCCCATCGCCTGCGCCATGCGCGCGATGGTCCAGTCGTCGTAGGCGTACTCGAGCGTCTTCGAGGCGGCCTCGCCCTCCTCGTCGATCGGCACCCAGCCCAGTTCCATGTACTGGCGGATGCCGTCGTAGGGGCCGTAGGAGGCGCTGGCGACCATGGCGTCGAGCGCTTCGTCGGCGTCGAAGCCGCGCAGGCCCTTGAGGTAGGCGTCGGCGATCACCGGCACCGCGTGGTAGCCGATCATCGTCCACGTCTCCTGCCCGTGGAACGACCACACCGGCAGGATGCCGTAGGGGCTGTGGCGCCGGTGGGCGAGCAGCGAATTGACGAAGTCGGCGTTGCGCGCTTCCGGCTGCACCAGGGTCAGCAGCGGGTGCAGCGCGCGATAGGTGTCCCACAGCGAGAAGGTCGAGTAGTGGGCGAAGCCCTCGGCCCGGTGGACGGCGTTGTCGGGGCCGCGGTAGCGGCCGTCGGCGTCCATGAACAGCGTCGGCCCGAGCAGGGTGTGGTACAGCGCGGTGTAGGCGCTGCGGCGCTCAGGTTCGGGCGCCTCGATGTCGAGCACCGACAGCGCCTCCACCCATTGCCGCTTCGCCTCCGCGCGCACGCGGTCGAAGTCGAAGTCCGGCACCTCGGCGTCGAGGTTGGCGATCGCGCCGGCCTCGTCGACCGGCGAGATCGCGACCTTGACCACCAGCGGCGCGTCGAGCGGGCCGAAGTCGAAGGTGCCGACGAGTTGCCGGCCCTCGATCTGCGCGCGTTCGCCGGGCGTGCGGTCCGCGGGCGGCGCGAAGCCCTTGTAGCGGATGTCGGTCTCGGTGTTGTGGAAGGCGTGGCCCTGCAGCGGCCGCGAGAAGCGCATGGCGAAGTAGAGCTGGCGGCCGGGCGCCCAGCCGCGGGTCTCGCGGAAGCCGGTGATGGTGCCGTCGGGCATGCGCCGCAGGCGCGACCACAGGATCTTGCCGGGGTAGTCGTACATCGAGGTGCGCAGGTCGAGCAGCACGCGCGCCGGCGTGCCGGCCGGGAAGGCGTAGCGGTGCACGCCGGTCCGCGCGCTGGCGGTCAGCTCGGCGCGCACGCGGTAGTCGTCGAGGGTGACCGCGTAGTAGCCGGGCTCGGCGATCTCGTCGTCGTGGCGGAAGCGCGAGGCGTAGCCGCTGCGCGGCACCTCCGGGTCGCCGCGCTCCAGGCCGGGGTCGCCGGTGACCGGCATCAGCAGCACGTCGCCGAGGTCGGAGTGCCCGGTGCCGGAGAAGTGGGTGTGCGAGAAGCCGACGATGCTCTCGTCGTCGTAGCGGTAGCCGGCGGCCCAGTCGTAGGCCTGCTCGCGCGGCTGGATGCGGGTGTCGGGACTCAGCTGCACCATGCCGAAGGGCACCGTCGCGCCCGGATAGGTGTGGCCCTCGCCGCCGGTGCCGATGAAGGGATCGACCGCGCCGAAGGCGCGCTCGCCGACCGCGGTCGGCCCCGCCAGGGCCGCGCCGGCCGCCACCAGGGCGCCGAGCGCCGCCGCCATCGTTGCGCCGCGTCGGGTCATGCGTGTTCCCCTCTTTGGATCGGTTCAATCGCCGCGACCCTAGCATTGCGGCGCGGCCGGGGCATGCTGCGATGCACGATGCCGCCGCCGCGCGCTGGCCTCACCATGCGCGCCATTGAACCGGTCCAAGCCCGCCATGCCCGCCGAGCGCCCCGCGCCCCGCCGCGTCACCCTGGCCGACATCGCCGCCGCCTGCGGCCTGTCCAAGGCCACGGTGTCGCTGGTGCTGCGCGACAGCCCGCTGGTGCACGCCGACACCCGCGCGCGCGTGCGCGCCGAGCTGGAGCGGCAGGGCTACGTCTACCACCGCGGCGCGGCCAGCCTGCGCCGCGGCGGCTCGAACGCGGTGGCGCTGGTGGTCAACGACCTCGCCAATCCCTTCTTCGCCGAGTTCGCGGCCGGCGTGGATGCCGCGCTGGCCGAGGCCGGCTACGTGCTGCTGCTGGGCAGCACCGGCGAATCGCCGGAACGGCAACAGGCGGTGCTGGCCTCGCTGGCCGAGCACGGCCCGGCGGCGCTGATCCTCTCGCCCGCCGAGCACACGGATGCCGCGCGCCTGCGGCGCCTGCTCGGCCCGCGCATGCCGGTGCTGGTGTTCAACCGCGCGCTCGACGGCGAGGGCGCGGCCGGCTGGGACTACCTCGCGCTCGACAACCGCCAGGGCGCGCGGCTGGCCACCGAGCACCTGCTCGCCCAGGGCCATCGCGCGATCGCGTTCTTCGGCGGCCACCGCGATTCGAGCTCCTGCCAGGAGCGACGCGCCGGCTACCGCGACGCGCTGGCGGCGGCCGGCCTGGCGCCCGACCCCGGCTGGCTGGTCGAGTGCGCGCCGACGCGGCTGGAGGCCGCGCGCCAGGCCGGCGCGCTGTTCGCGCGCGATCCGGCGCCGACGGCCGCCGTCTGTTACAACGACGCCGTCGCGCTCGGCCTGATGGCCGGGCTCGCCGCGCGCGGCCGCCGCGCCGGCGCGGACTTCGCCGTCGTCGGCTTCGACGACATCGCCGAGGCGGCGGTGGCCGTACCGCCGCTGACCACCGTGGCCGCCGACCCGCGCGCGCGCGGCCTGCAAGCGGCGCGCCTGGTGCTGACGCGCCTGCGCGGCGAGCTGCCGCCGGCGCCGCACGCGGTGGTCGCGCCGGTGGCGCTGCGCGTGCGCCGGAGCAGCCTCGCCCTTTCCGATTCCCTGACCGAAGGAACTGCCGCATGAGCGCACCGACGCGCACGATGTCCAACACCGCCGCGATCGCCGTGGTCAGCCTGATCTTCTTCACCTGGGGCGGCATGACCAGCCTCAACGACGTGCTGATCCCGCATCTGAAGGCCGTGTTCTCGATGAACTACGCGCAGACGATGCTGATCCAGTTCACCTTCTTCGGCGCGTACTTCCTGATGTCGCTGCCTTCGGGCGCGGTGGTGGCGCGGGTCGGTTACAAGGCCAGCATCGTCGTCGGCCTGCTGGTGGCCGCGGCCGGCGCGGCGATGTTCTACCCCGCCGCGCGCCTGCCGTCCTACGCGCTGTTCCTCACCGCGCTGTTCGTGCTGGCCAGCGGCATCACCCTGCTGCAGGTGGCGGCCAACCCCTACATCAGCCTGCTCGGCAGCGCCGCCACCTCGCACAGCCGGCTGACCCTGGCGCAGGCGCTGAACTCGCTGGGCACCACGCTGTTCCCGCTGCTGATCGGCCCGCTGATCCTGGTCGGCGCGGTGCTGGGCGCGGACGAGATCGCGGCGATGGGCGCCGCCGAGCAGGCCGCCTACCGCGCCGCCGAGGCGCGCTCGGTCGAGCTGCCCTACCTGATGCTGGCCGGCGGCCTGCTGCTGATGGCCGCGTTCGTGGTACTGATGCGCATCCCCTCGCTGCGCGAGGCCACCGACGCCGGCGACGACGCCCGCCACACCTACCGCGAGGCGCTGTCCTTCCCGCGCGTACGCTGGGGCATTCTCGGCATCTTCCTGTACGTGGGCGCCGAGGTCTCGATCGGCAGCTTCCTGATCAACTACATGGCCGAGCCCGAGATCGGCGGCCTGAGCGAGGCCAGCGCCTCGCGCTTCCTGGCCTTCTACTGGGGCGGGGCGATGGTGGGCCGCTTCGTCGGCGCGGCGCTGATGACCCGCTTCGACGCGCGCCGGCTGCTGGCGATGAGCGCGGTGGCGGTCTGCGTCCTGCTCGCGGTCACCATGACCACGCAGGGCAGCGTGGCGATGTGGAGCGCGCTGGCGATCGGCCTGTTCAACTCGATCATGTTCCCGACCATCTTCACCACCGCGATCGAGGGCCTGGGCACGCTGACCAGCAAGGCGTCGAGCCTGCTGGTGATGGCGATCGTCGGCGGCGCGGTCATACCGCTGGCGCAGGGCGCGCTCGCCGACGGCATCGGCATCCAGCACGCCTTCGTGGTGCCGCTGCTGTGCTACGGCTACATCGTCTGGTACGGACTGCGCGGCTCGCAGCTCGGCGGCGGCGCGGTCGCGGCGGGCGGCACGTCCGCAGCGGCGGCGCGTCCCGGGCCCATGCACTGATGGTCCACGCCCGCACGGCGGTCGCCTGCTTCGGCGAGGCGCTGATCGATTTCCTGGGTGCCCCCGCGGCGCCCGGCGCGGCGCGCAGCTTCCTCGCCCAGCCGGGTGGCGCGCCGGCCAACGTGGCGGTCGGCGTGGCCCGGCTCGGCGGCCGCGCGCGTTTCGTCGGCATGCTCGCCGAGGACATGTTCGGCGATGCGCTGCTGGAGGCGCTGCGCGCGCACGGCGTCGACGTCGCCCAGGTGCGGCGCACCGCCGCCGCGCCGACCGCGCTGGCTTTCGTCTCGCTGGATGCCGCCGGCGAGCGCAGCTTCAGCTTCTACCGCCCGCCGGCCGCCGACCTGCTGTTCCGCGCGCAGGACTTCGACGAGGCCGCGTTCGCCGACGCGGCGGTGTTCCACGTCTGCTCCAACAGCCTGACCGAGCCCGCGATCGCCGAGGCCACCCTGTACGGCATGGCGCGCGCGGCGGATGCCGGCGCGCTGGTCAGCCTCGACCTCAACCTGCGGCCCGCGCTGTGGCCGCGCGACGCCGACCCGCGGCCGGTGCTGTGGCGCGCGCTCGCGCTCGCGCGATTGGTCAAGCTCAGCCGCGAGGAACTGGCCTTCCTCGCCGCCGGCGACGAAGCGCGCGTGGTCTCGCGCCTGCTGGACGCCTCCGCCGAGGCGGTGGTGGTCACCGATGGCCCCGCACCGATCCGCTGGTGGACGCGCGCGCGTGCCGGCACCGCGCCGACCTGGCCGGTGGAAGCGGTCGACACCACCGCCGCCGGCGACGGCTTCGTCGCCGGCCTGCTGTGGCGGCTGACCGCGCGCGGCATCGGCCCGGGCGATCTCGCCGCCGCCTTCGACGACGACGCCGTGCGCGAGGATCTGCTGCTGCATGCGGCCGCCGCCGGCGCGCTGGCGACCACGCGCCACGGCGCGTTCGCGGCGATGCCGGATGCCGATGCCGTGCGCGCCCTGGCCGGAACCCGCCCATGACCCTGCCCGCCACGCCCGTGCCCGACTTCACCGCGCCGCAGGTCTTGCGCGCGCACGTGGCCGACACGATGGCCTTCTACCACCCGCGCGCGATCGACCGGGCCGGCGGCTTCTTCCACAGCCTGCGCAACGACGGCCGCATCGCCGACCGCAGCCTGCGCCACCTGGTCAGCAGCACCCGCTTCGTCTACGGCTACGCGCTGGCCGCGGTCGAGTTCGCCGACTCGCCGCTGGCCGCGCAGTACCACGACGCGACCGCGCACGGCCTGCGCTTCCTGCGCGAGGCGCACCGCGACCCCGACTCCGGCGGCTACGCCTGGACGCTGCGCGACGGCGTGCCCGAGGACCGCACCCAGCACACCTACGGGCTCGCCTTCGTGCTGCTGGCCTACGCCAGCGCGCGCAAGGCCGGCTTCGACACCGCGGCCTGGATGGACGAGACCTGGGCCCTGCTGGAGACGCACGCCTGGGATCCGGCGCACGGGCTCTACCGCGACGAGGCCGATCCCGACTGGCGCTACAGCGACTACCGCGGCCAGAACGCCAACATGCACCTGTGCGAAGCGCTCATCGCCGCGCACGAGGCCGACGGCGGCCCGCGCTGGCTGCCGCGCGCGCTGGCCCTGGCCGACGCGATGACCCGCCGGCAGGCGGCGCGCGCCGGCGGCCTGGTCTGGGAGCACTACCGCGCCGACTGGTCGGTGGACTGGGACTACCACCGCGACGATCCGACCCACCTGTTCCGGCCCTGGGGCTTCCAGCCCGGCCACCAGGTGGAGTGGGCCAAGCTGCTGCTGCAGCTGCGCGACCACCTGGGCGCCACGGCGCCGGACTGGCTGCTGCCCACCGCGGGCCGGCTCTACGACGCCGCGCTCGCGCACGGCTGGGACGGCGACCACGGCGGCATCGTCTACGGCTTCGCGCCCGAGGCCCTGCGCGAGCGCTCGCCGGGGCCTCGCGAAGCGCCGCCGGACCTCGCCGTCGCGCCGATGTACGTCTGCGACGCTGACAAGTACTTCTGGGTGCAGGCCGAGGCCATCGCCGCGGCCTGGCGCCTGCATGCGGCCACCGGCGACGCGCGTTACCGCGACGACTACCTGCGCCTGTGGGATTACGCCTGGCGCCACTTCGTCGACCACGCCCACGGCGCCTGGTACCGCATCCTGGATCGCCGGAACCGCCGCTACGACGACCTCAAGAGCCCGCCCGGCAAGACCGACTACCACACCATGGGCGCCTGCCACGACGTGCTCGCGGCGATGCGCGGCAACTTGTAGGAGCGCGCTCGCGCGCGATGCTTTTTCTTGCGGGCTCCGGAGAGAAAGAGCGTCGCGCGCGAGCGCGCTCCTACAGGGGCCGGACGAAGGCGGCGCGGGCGGCCTCGGCGCGCTCGCGCACCACGCAGCCCTCGACGTGGTCGTTGACCAGGCCCATGGCCTGCATGAAGGCGTAGACGGTGGTCGGGCCGACGAAGCGCCAGCCGCGCCGCTTGAGGTCCTTGGACAGCGCGATCGAGGCGTCGGAGGTGGAGGCGGTCTGCGGCGCGGCAAGCGCCTCGGGCGCGGGCTCGAAGCGCCACACGTAGGCGGCCAGCGAGCCCTCGGCCGCGACCAGTTCCCCGGCGCAGCGGGCGTTGCCGACGACCGCCTCGATCTTGCCGCGATGGCGGACGATGCCCGGGTCGGCCAGCAGGCGCTCGACGTCGCGCTCGCCGAAGCGCGCCATCCGGTCGAAGTCGAACCCGTGGAAGACCTCGCGGAAGCGCTCGCGCTTGGCGAGGATGGTCCGCCAGCTCAGGCCCGACTGGAAGCTCTCCAGGCACAGCTTCTCGAACAGGCGGCGGTCGTCGGCGACCGGGAAGCCCCATTCCTCGTCGTGGTAGCGGAAGAACTCGGGCGCGGCCGCGCACCAGCGGCAGCGCGGGAGGCCGTCCGGGCCCGGCACGGTGGCGCTCATGCGGCCGCCCTCCGCGCCCGCTCCATGATGCTCGTCCACCCGCTGCGACACGCCATCCGATCGTCCCCGCCCGCGCGCCGCGGCCGGCGGCGCCTTCCGGGCAGGATGGCCGCGCCGGCGCCACGCCGCAAGCGGACGGACGCCGCGCTACTTCCCTGCCTGCGGCTCGAACAGCAGGTCGTGGTAGTCGTAGCTGAAGTCGGCCAGCGGCGACACCGCCTTCATCCGTACCTGCGCGACCTCGCCGTCCGCGTCCAGCGCGAAGGTGACGTAGGCGGGCTCGATCGAGGCGTCGTCCCAGTCCGCGCGGAAGGTGTCGTACTGCCAGTGGGTCAGCGTGCCCGCCATGTCCGGGGTCTGCAGGAAGTCGATGCGCAGCCGGCCGCCGCGCTCGTCGATGGCGATCGGGCCGTACCACGGATCGGCATAGCGCCCGGCGTAGCCGGCCGGCGGCAGCGAGGGTCGCGAGGCCTTGCGGGTCTGCCCGCCGGCCGCCTCCAGGGCGGCCAGGCCGCCGGCGAGGCGCTGCTCGTTCCAGGCGTCGAACGCCGCCACCCAGTCGCGCGGCGGCAGGCCGAGGTAGTGGTCGAGCAGTTCGTAGCCGAGGCCGCGCAGCACCTCCACGTCCTCGGAATTGATCTGCAGCGAGATGCCGATGCCGCGCTCGGGCACCAGCACGACGAAGGCCAGCACGCCGAACACCGCGCCGCCGTGCTGCACCACCTTGACGCCGCGGTAGTCCTGCACGTTCCATCCCAGCGCGTAGCCGGAGAACTGCGGGGTGATGGCGGCGATCGGCTCCGGGAACGGCCGGATCGGCACCGGCACCTGCGGCGTCCACATCTCCTGCGCCGAGGCTTCGCTGTAGAGCCGCGCGCCGTCCGGCAGCGCGCCCAGCGCGAGCTGCAACTGCAGCCAGCGCGCGAAGTCGTTGGCGCTCCACGACAGCCCGCCGGCCGCCGCGCCGACCTGCCCCAGGCCCTCGCGCTCCGGCAGGACCTGCTGCGGGCCGAGGCCGCGCAGGCGCGGATCGATGCGCGCGTGCGGCTGCGCGCGGTTGTCGGTCGCGAAGCGCTCGTCCTCGTGGCTGGTCGCGGTGCGCATGGCGAGCGGCGCGAAGATGCGTTCGCGCACGAACTGCTCCCAGCTCAGCCCGCTCGCCGCGGCGACCACCTCGCCGGCGACGATGTAGAGGATGTTGTCGTAGGCGTAGCCGCTGCGGAAGCTGGTCGCCGGCCGGATGTGGCGCAGGGCGCGCACGATGTCGGCGCGGCTGCGCGAACTGCGCGGGATGAACAGCAGGTCGCCCGCGCCGAGGCCGAGGCCGCTGCGGTGCAGCAGCAGGTCGCGCACCGTCATCTCGCGCGTGACCCAGGGGTCGTACATGCGGAAGTCGGGCAGGTGGTCGATGACCCGGTCGTCCCAGCCGAGCCGGCCCTCGTCGACGAGGATCGCCAGCGCCGCCGCGGTGACCGCCTTGCCGGTGGAGCCGGTCGGAAAGATCGTGTCGGCATCCACCGCATCGGGCGCGCCCAGCCTGCGCACGCCGTAGCCCTGCGCGTGCACGATCCGGCCGTCCTCGACGATCGCGATCGCCATCCCCGGCACCTCGTGCTCGCGTATGGCGGCCTGCACGCGCGCGTCGAACCCCTCCGGCGGCGCGGCGAACGCCGCGACCGCGAACAGGGACCCCGCCGCGATCGCGACGGATCGCGAACAGGTTCTCAGGCATTTCGAAGCGATTCCCATCCTGTCCTCCCGGACGCGTCGGTCAACGAAGCTGGGCGGCGATGCGCGGTCCGCGCCACAGCAGCCACAGGCCCCAGGTCATCAGCGGCAGCACGTAGATCACCAGGAAATACCAGGTGAGCGTGCCGTATCCCTTGGCGATCAGGTCGACCAGGCCGACCGCGGTGGCGGCGTACACCGCGACCAGCATCACGCCGACGGCCAGCGCCGGGCGCAGCGACCGCGGCATGGGCCGCCGCCGTTCCTCCCAGGCGTTCGCGACCCGCTCGTTGATCGCGTGCAGCAGGGCCACGCCGGTGTCCACCAGGGTCAGCATCACCGCGAGCTGGAAAGCCCACTCGAACCATGGCGCCTGCAGCTTCGCCAGCAGGAAGGCCGAGGGCAGGGCCTCGTCGGCGATCTCGCGGTGGTAGCCCATCATCGCGACGTAGAACGCCACCCCGGGCAGCATGCCCAGCGGTCCGGCCAGCGCGCCGGCGGCCAGGGCCTCGCGGCGGCGGCCGAAGTGGCGCACGCAGAACAGGACCGCGGGAATGGTGGCGACGTTGTAGCCGGCATAGGCCACGCCGGCCTCGAACCAGCCCTCGCCGACCGGTTCGGAGGCGAAGCCGGCGCCGATGCGGTCGCCGAACGCCAGCACGCACCAGGCCACGAACACGAAGTAGACCAGGTACAGGTAGCCGACCGACGCGACCAGGAACTTCTCGATCGCGGCCGTGCCGAAGAACAGCATGGCGCTGGTGGCGGCGATCATCGCCAGCGAACCCAGCAGCCTCGGCAGGCCGAACAGGCTGAAGGCGATCTCCCCGGCCGCCGCGCCCATCACCGCCATGATGACGAGCATCAGCAGGAAGTAGCCGATCTCGAACGCGAACCAGCCGCGGCCGAGCAGCAGCTTGAAGAACGCGCGGTAGTCCCAGGCGCGCGCCACCCGGGCCAGCTCGAAGCTGACCATCAGCACCGCGCTCCACACCAGCGTGCTCACCGCCATGCCCAGCAGGCCGCCCCAGGGGCCGGCCGGCAGGAAGAACTCCACCAGTTCGCGCCCGGTGGCGTAGCCGCCGGCGATCACCGCGGCCTGGAACACGAAGCCCGGCAGCAGGTAGCGCTGGAACCAGGTGGAGGGCGAGGTCATGCCAGACAGCGCTCGACCAGGCGGGCGAAGGGCTCGCCGCCGCGCATCGGGTCGGCCACGGGCAGGCCGAGGCGCGCGCCCGCGTCCTCGATCGCCCGGGTCGCCGCGTCGTCACCGAGGCCGCCGGTGTTGAGGCTGACGCCGGCGCAGCGGATCGCGGGGTTGGTGCGCGCGCCGAGCCGCAGCGCGAGGTCGATGGTCTCCTCGACCGACGGCAGCGCGTAGTGCGGATGGCCGAGCACGCGCTCGCGGCCGTGCGCGTGGCAGACGACGATCACGTCCGGCTGGCTGCCGTGCAGCAGGGCCAGCGACACGCCCGCGTAGGCCGGGTGCGACAGCGAGCCCTGGCCTTCGATCACGTCCCAGTGCGCCGGGTCGGCGTCCGGCGACAGGAGTTCCGCGGCGCCCGCGGCGAAGTCCGCCACCACCGCGTCCATCGGGATGCCCCGCCCCGCGATCAGGATGCCGGTCTGGCCGCTGGCGCGGAAGTCCGCATCGAGCCCGCGCTCGCGCAGTGCGTGCGCCAGCGCGAGCGCGGTGTACTTCTTGCCCAGCGCGCAGTCGGTGCCGACGGTGAGCAGGCGCCGCCCCGTGCGCTTGCGGCCGCTGGCGACCGGCAGCCCCGGCGGCGGCTCGCGCACGTCGATCAGCCGGCGGCCGTGGACCCGCGCCGCGTTGCGCAGCGGTTCGATGGCCGCCAGCCGGGCGTGCAGGCCGCCGACCAGGTCCAGCCCCGCGTGCAGCGCCTCCAGCAGCGGCGGCAGCCACGCCGGCGGGATCCGCCCGCCGGGGTTGGCGACGCCGATGACCATCGAGCGCGCGCCCAGCGCGCGCGCCTGCGCCGGCGTCAGCCACGGCAGGCCGGTGCTGACCGTCGCCCCCTCGCAGGCGAACTCGCCCACGCAGCGCTCGGCGGCCCAGTCGCGCAGGCCGAAGGCGGTCTTCGCGTAGCCGGGCTCGGTGATGTCGCCGAGGAACAGCAGATAGGGCTGCGGAAGCGCTTCGGCCTCGCGCAACGCGGGAACGGCATTCGGCATGCGGGGGCGCTCGGATGCGGTCGGGTGCGCCGTCCGGGTCGACGGACGGCGATCGTGGGTCAGAAGCGGTAGTCGAATTCGAGGCCGAAGGTGCGCGGCTGGATCGGCACGGCCGACAGGTGCCCGCGCGCGCCGGTGAGCGCGCCGTCGATCGGGGTGATCGACGACCAGCCGTCCTCGCCGGTGACGTTGTTGACGTAGGCGCGCAGCGACCAGCGCTCGCGGCCGATGCCGGCGTACAGGTCGAGCGCGCGGTAGCTGTCGAGCTCCAGCGGCGGCGTCACCTCCTCGCCCAGCACCGTCGACGGATCGCCCGGCGCGGTCAGGCGCTGGCGCTCGGTGGTGTCGTTGACGCGGTCGCCGACCCAGCGCAGCGCGGCGCCGACCTGGCCGTCGAGCCCGCCGGCGGTGGCGAAGGCGTACTCGGCGGTGGCCGACCACGACAGCTTCGGCACGTAGGGCATGCGGTCGCCGCCCAGGCCGGTGTTGAGGATCACGTCGAAGCCGTCCTGCGGGATCACCGTCGGCTCGAAGTCGTTCTTCACGCTGGCCCGGGTGTAGGCGGCGTTGAGGCCGAGCAGCAGGCTGTCGGTGGCGCGGAACAGTGCCGCCAGCTCCACGCCCTCGCTCTTCGCCTCGCCGCCGTTGACCAGCCCGCCGACGCCGTTGAACGACGAGGCCACCTGGATGTCCTCCCAGTCGATCCGGAACGCGGCCACGTCGAGCTGCACCCGGCGGTCGGCGAACTGCGACTTCAGCCCGGCCTCGTAGCTGGCCAGCATCGAGGAGTCGACGCTCGGCGGGATGCCGGCCAGCGCCACGTTCGGGCCGCCCGGCTGGTAGCCGGTGGCGGCGCGCACGTACAGCAGCGTGTCCTCGGTGAGCTTGAACTGCGGGCTCAGGCTCCAGGTGAACACGTTTTCGCTGGACTCGCCCGGCGCCTCGCCGAGCGGCGCGAGGATGCCGGCGCTGACGTTCTGGTTGAACCACTGCTCGTTGCGCGCCTGGCGGATGCCGGCGTCGAGCTTGAAGCGCTCGCCGATGCGCCAGGAGCCGTTGGCGAACAGCGCGATCTCCTCGTAGGTGCTCGGCAGGGCGATCTGCGCAAGCGTCGCGAAGTCCTGGTACTCGGCCGGCAGCGGCGAGCCGTCGCGCTGGCCCAGCCAGGCGAACTGGCTCTGCAGCGCGTCCTCCTTGGTGTAGAACACGCCGGCCATCCATTCGAAACGGCCGCCGCTGCGGGAGGTCAGGCGGAACTCCTGGGTCAGCTTGTCGAGGTCGAAGTCGTAGCGCACGAACGAGCTGCCCGGCTCCGGCAGTCCCAGCAGCTGATCGGCCACCTCGCCGAACTGCACCGTGGAATCGATCAGGTCCATCGTCGTCGTGTTCGACCAGCCGGTGGCGGAGACGAAGTCGGCCCAGCCCAGGTCCCAGGCGAGGCTCAGCGAGGCCAGCGTCAGCTTCTTGTCGAACGGCTGCCGCTGCCAGGTGCGGCCGGCCAGCTCGCCGTCCAGCGGCGCCCCGGTCTGCGGATCGAGCGCGACGCTGGCGCGGTCGTCGCTGCGCACGCGCTGCTGCAGCACCGACAGGGTCGCGTCGACCGCATCGCCGTCCCAGGACAGCGCCGCGCGCGCGCCGGTCTGCTCGCCGGTGTTGACGTCACGGCGGCCGTCGACGGCGTTGTCGGTGTAGCCGGGCAGCCCGTTGCGGGCGGCGCTCACGCGCAGCCCGAGGCGATCGTCCTGCAGCGGCAGGCTGGCGCCGAAGCGCCCGTTCCATGCTTGCCCGCCGTCCTGCACCGCGCGCAGGCCGACGCCGACGCGGAACTCGCGGCCGGCCGCGTCCGGCGCGTGGGTCACGTACTTGAGCAGGCCGCCGATCGCGCCGGCGCCGTAGAGCGTGCCCTGCGGCCCGCGCAGCACTTCGACCCGGCTGATGTCGTAGGGCAGCAGGTCCAGCATCAGGGCGCCGGCGCCCTGGTAGATGCCGCTGGAGCCGACCGGCACCTCGTCGATGTAGGTCGCCACCGTGGCGCCGGAGGACAGCGCAGAGATGCCGCGCAGCGACACCGAGGTCAGGCCCGGGCTGCCGTTGTTCTGCACCTGCATGCCGGGGATGAGAGCGGCGTAGTCGGACAGCGAGCTGGCGCCGAGGTTCTCCAGCTCGCGCTCGCCGACCACGCTGATCGAGGCGCCGACGTCGCGGACGTTCTCGACCCGCTTGTTGGCGGTCACCACCACGGTGTCGAGCGTGGCCGCGTCGCCGGCCGGCGGCGCGCCGGACGCGGGGACGTCCTGCGCCAGCGCCGGCGCCGCGACGGCGCAGGCCAGGCTCGCGGCGACCGCGAGCGACAGCGGGGAAGGACAACACGGGCGTGCGGACTGGAACGCGTTCATCTCGGTGCTCCCCGGCCGGTCGGCGGAATTGGTCAGCGGAATCGAACGTCGACGACCCGGCCGGCGCCCCTTGGCGGCGATGCGCACCGGATATCCTGATCAGGGATCATGATCCTAATCAGAGAATTGTCAACACGTACGGAGAAACCGAAGATCGTCCCGCGCCGCGGCCACGGGCGAGCGTAGCGAGGGCGATCCGGTCCGGCGCGAGCGGGTCGAGCGGTGGGGGGGGGGGGGGGGGGGGGGGGGGGGGCGGGGGCGGGGGCGGGGGGGGGGGGGGGGGGGGCGGGGAGGGGG
>NZ_JAIWPR010000047.1 GCF_021191635.1 Alterluteimonas quercicellularis | reverse complement strand
CGAGCGGTCGCGCGCGAGCGCGCTCCTACGGCAGAACTGGTCTTTGTAGGAGCGCGCTCGCGCGCGACCCAGGCCTCAGGCGCCCGGATCGCGGCCGCCGTGCCCCTGCCAGCCCGGCCCGCGCACCACCCGCCCGGGGGTGGCGCCGGTGTGCTCGCCGTCGCGCAGCACCTGCACGCCGTTGACGAAGACGTCGGCGACGCCGGTCGCGTACTGCCGCGGCCTGGCATAGGTCGCGTGGTCGCCGATCGTTGCCGGATCGAAGACGACGATGTCGGCGAAGCAGCCCGGCTGCAGGCAGCCGCGATCGCGCAGCTTCCAGTTCGCCGCCGGCAGCCCGGTGAGGCGGTGGATGCCCTCCTCCAGCGTCATCAGCCCGCGGTCGCGCACGTAGTGGCCCAGGAAGCGGGCGACGTTGCCATAGGCCCGCGGATGCGTGCTCGACTGCAGGAACACGCCTTCCGGGGCCGACGATTCCGCATCCGACCCGAGGCTCACCCACGGCTGCCGCAGCCCCAGCTCGACGTTCTCCTCGCTCATCAGGAAGTACGCCGCGCCCACGCGCGAATCGTCCTCGACGATCAGGTCGAGCACGGCCTCCTCCGGCGAGAGGCCGCGCTCGTGCGCGACCTCCGCCAGGGTCCTGCCGGCGAGCGGCTTGAGCGCCGGATTCCGGAAGTCGATCAGCAGCACGCGCTCGTCGGAGCCGGCGAGCAGCCGCAGGTTCTCCCACGCCACGCCGGGGTCGCGCATCTCGGCCAGCACCCGGCCGCGGATCGCGGGATCCTTCAGCCGCGCGACCATCGCCTCGTGCCCGCCGGCCTGCACCCACGGCGGCAGGCCGGCGGTAAGGCCGGTGGCGCCGGCGGTGTAGGCGTACATGTCGGCGCCGACCTGCAGCCCCTCCGCGCGCGCCGCGTCGATCCTCGCGATCGCCTGCGCCATCTTCGGCCAGTTCTGCTCGCCCGCGGCCTTGAGGTGGTAGACCCCGGCGCGCTGCCCGGTGGCGCGCGCGATCGCGATGGTCTCGTCCAGCGCCTCGAGGAAGCGGTCGGCCTCGCTGCGCAGGTGCGAGACGTAGCCGCCGCCCGATTCGGCCGCCGCCTGCGCCAGCGCGACGAGTTCCTGGGTGTCGGCGAAGGCCGCCGGCGGGTAGATCAGCGAACTGCCGACGCCGAGCGCGCCCTCGCGCATCGCCGCGCGCACCAGGTCCTGCATGCGCGCCAGCTGCGCGGCGTCCGGCCTGACGTCGTCCTCGCCCAGCTCGTGGATGCGCACCGTGCTGGCACCGACGAACGAGGCCACATTGGGGGTGACGCCGCGCGCTTCGAGGAACGCCAGGTACTCGCCCAGCGTGGTCCACGCGATCGGATAGCGGATGTCGGCCTGTCGCTGCAGCGCGTCGGCCTTCATGCGCTCGTCGAGCGGCCCCATCGACCAGCCTTCGCCGAAGATCTCCAGGGTCACGCCCTGCCGGGTGTCGCTCATGCCGCGGCCGTCGGCGATCAGCGATTCGGTCGCCCAGCTCAGCGTGTTGATGAAGCCGGGCGAGACCGCGCGGCCCCGCGCGTCCAGCACCCGCTCGGCCGCGGCGTCGCTGCCGGCGGGCAGCAGCGCGGCGATGCGGTCGCCGCGCACGGCGACGTCCACGGCCTGCGGCGCGGCGCCGCTGCCGTCGTAGACCGTGCCGTTGCGGACCAGCAGGTCGTAGCGCTGCGCGGGCGCATCGGCCGCCGGGTGCGTGCCGCAGGCGGCGAGGGCGAGGGCGAGCAGGACGGGCGTCAGGCGCGGCATGGCGGGGCTCCGGGATGCGGATCGGATCACGGCAGTGTGCGGATCGGCCGGTCAAGCCGCCACAGCAGGGCCGCCGCGGCGAGCGCGAGCGCCGCCAGCAGCAGGAAGAACCCGGCATGGTCCACCCTCGACCACAGCGTGCCGACGGCGCCGGCGAGCAGGCTGCCGCTGAAGATGGCGAGGAACCAGGACGCGACGGTGGTCGCGCCGAGGCGCGGCGGCGCGAGCCTGGCGAACAGGCCGAGGCCGGTCGGCAGGATGTACAGCTCGCCCAGCGTCAGGATCGCGAAGAACGCCAGCAGCCAGCCCCAGCCCACCCGCGATTCGCCGGCGACGGCCGCGACCGCGGCCAGCAGCCCGTAGGCGACGGCGACGATCGCCGCGCCGATCGCCATGCGCATCGCCGGCGAGGTCTCGCGGCCGGCGTCGGCGCGGCGCCGCCAGGCCATCAGCAACAGCGGCGTCATCGCGATCACCAGCAGCGGGTTCAGCGACTGGAACCAGGTCATCGGGATCGCGAAGCCCGCCCAGGCGCGGTCCACGCCGGTATCGATCCACAGCGGCAGCGTGTTGCCGATCTGCTCGTAGGCGCCGCGGAAGATCGTCGCCGCGATGCCGACGCCGAGCAGCAGCCACCACACCCTGCGCCGCGCGTCGCGCTCCTGCCGCGCGGTCGCGGCGGGCGGCGGCCGGCGCGGCGGTTCCGGCGGCAGGTAGCGCCGCCCCGCGACGTAGATCGCCAGGCCCAGGAACATGCCGATGCCGGCGGCGCCGAACCCGTAGTGCCAGCCGTACAGCTCGCCGAGCGTGCCGCACACCAGCGGCGCGAGGAAGCCGCCGATGTTGAGGCCGACGTAGTAGACGTTGTAGGCGCGGCCGCGGCGCGGGTCGCCGGCGGCGTAGAGGTCGTTGATCTGGCTGGGCAGGCTGGGCAGGAACAGGCCGTTGCCGAGCGCGATCGTCGCCAGCGCGAGGTAGAACATCGGCTCGAACGCCATCAGGAAGTGGCCCAGCGCCATGATCCCGCCGCCCAGGACCACCGCGTTGCGCTTGCCCAGCCAGCGGTCGGCGATCGCGCCGCCGAGGATCGGCGTGAAGTAGGCCATCGCGGTATAGGTGCCGTAGACGAAGGACGCCTTCTCCTGCGCGAACAGCAGCTGCTTGGTCATGTAGTAGACCAGCAGCGTGCGCATGCCGTAGTAGGAGAACAGCTCCCACATCTGGGTCAGGAACAGGATGGTCAGCCCGCGCGGCTGCCCGAACCAGGTCTTCTCGGCGGCCCCGCTCAAGCGGCCGCCCCCGGCCCCCACACCTCGTCGCCGCAGAGGATATGGCCGTCCTCGTAGTGCACGGACGGGCTGCGGTCCTGCGCCAGGAAGACCGGCCCGTCGAGGTCGACCACGTCGCAGCACTGACCGAGCACGAACGCCGGCGCGGCGGCGAGGCTGCTGCCGGCCATGTTGCCGACCATCACCCGCTTGCCGAGCGCGCGCGCGCGCCGGGCCATCAGCAGGCCCTCGGTGAGGCCGCCGCACTTGTCGAGCTTGATGTTGATCACGTCGAAACGGCGGTGCCGCGCCTCCAGCTCGGCGAGGTCGAGGATGCTCTCGTCGGCGGCGATGGGCAGCACGCGGTCGATGCCGTCGAGTTCATCCTCGCGGCCGCGCGCGCACGGCTGCTCCAGCAGCGACACGCCTGCCTCGACCAGCACCGGCAGCAGCCGCGGCAGCGTGTCGGCGGTATAGCCCTGGTTGGCGTCGACGCCGATCCAGGTCTCCGGGCAGCGCGCGCGCACCGCGCGCACGCGCGCCGTGTCCAGGTCCGGCTCGCCGGTCAGCTTGAGCTTCAGCGCGCGCGCCTGCGTGTACGCCGCCGCGCGATCGGCCATCGTCCCGGGATCGTCGGCGCCCACGGTGAAGGTGGTCAGCAGCGGGCGCACGCCCTGCAGGCCGGCGAGCTTCCACACCGGCAGGCCGCTGCGCTGCGATTCCAGTTCCCACAGCGCGCAGTCCAGCGCGTTGCGCGCGCCGCCCGCGGGCAGCAGCGTGCGCAGCGCGTCGCGATCGATGCCGGCCTCGATGCGCGGCCGCAGCGCCTCGAGCGTCGCCAGCATGGTCTCCGGGCGATCGTCGTTGTAGTAAACGCCCGCGGCCTCGCCGCGACCGACATGGCGGCCGTCGCGCAGCGTGACCACGGTGGCCGGCATCGCCTCGAACACGTGGCCGGCGATGCGGAACGGCGCCGCCAGCGGCAACGGCTCGTTGTGCAGTTCGAGTTCGACCGGCACGGCTGCGCGCTCCCGGGGCGGATGTGGGACGGGAGGCCGGCAGCAGCCGCTGCCGGCCGCGCCGGATCAGTAGTAGGCGCCGAAGCCGAAGAAGTGCTGGGCGAAGCCGATCCACAGCAGGAACAGGCAGGCCAGCGCCAGCAGCAGCGCCCACAGCTTGGCGAGCAGCCGGCGGCGGCCGCGCAGCACCTGCCAGGCGTTCCACACCGCCACCGCGGCGCCCAGCGGGAGCACGAGGGTGGCGAACAGCCGCAGCGCGACGATCAGGCCGTCGGTGCCCGGACTGGTCAGCTCCAGCTTGCCGAGCATCGCGACCACCAGGCCCAGCAGCGCGCCCACGGCCAGCAGCACCAGCAGCGCGGCGATCCGCACCAGGCGATGCGCGCGCGCATCGGCGCCCGCCAGCCGGTAGGGCACGCCGTAGTAGCGCCGCACCAGCGCCGACACCGGCCACGCCACGACGGTCAGCAGCAGGACCGCCAGGCTCGCCACCAGCAGCGGCAGCGCCAGCGCCCGCCAGGCCGGCAGGCGCTGGAACACCATGATCGGCGCGTAGGGCTCCATGCTGAAGCGCGTCACCCGGCCATCGACCACGTCGGCGGCGAGGCGGTCGCTGCTGGCGGTGTCCTGCCACAGGTACGGCGCCACCTCGCGCCACTTCTTCGGCGCGCCGCCCGGACCGACCGCCATCGTCACGCTGATCGTGCCGTCCTCGTTGGCCACCACCTCGACCGGGCCGAGCAGGTTGGCCAGCGACAGGAAGCTGCTGTCGGCCCGGCGGCTGCTGGTGTAGGTGCCGGCGATCTGCTGCGCGTGCAGCCTGGCGTCTTCTTCCGGCACACCCGCGGCCGCCGGCGGCGCGCCGGGCAGGTAGCGGTCGGCGAAGCCGCGCGACAGCGCGTAGCGGATGTGGCCGGTCGCGCCGTCGCGCCCGGAGCTGTTCATCGACACGAACACACCGATGCCGTCGTCGAGGAACAGCTGCAGGTCGCTGTGGAACCACTGCGTGTCGCCGCCGTGCGAGATCGCGCGGTGGCCGTTGACCGTGGTCTCGTAGAAGCCGAGCATCATGCGGTTGAGCGGCCCCACCGAGGCCTGCCCGGTGGAGTGCATCGCGCGCGCGGTCCCGGCGCCGAGGATGCGCCCGTCGCCGTAGGCGCCGTCCTGCAGGTGGGCGATCATGAAGCGCGCCATGTCGGTGCCGGTCGAGGCCAGGCTGCCCGCCGGCGCCAGGCTGATGAACTCGTAGGGCTTGGGCTCGCCGTCCGACGCCTTCGCGTAGCCCTTCGACATCCCTTCCAGCAACGCCGCCGGCAGCGGCTGGCGGAAGCTGGAGCGCGACATGCCGAGCGGGCCGAAGATGTGCCGGTCGATGTAGTCGTCGAACGGCTCGCCCGACACCCGCTCGACGATGTAGCCGGCCAGCGCCGTGGCGTAGTTGGAATAGGCCGGCGTGGTGCCCGGCGCATGGATGCGCTCGGGCACCCAGCGCTTGAGCGCATCGCCCAGCGGCACGACCTCGTCGGCGCGCGCGGTGATCAGCGCGCGGATCTGCTCCTCCATGCCGGTGGTGTGGGTCAGCACCTGGCGCAGCGTCGCCGGCTTGCCGTCGTGCGCCGGGATCTCGAAATCGAGGTACTGGTTGACGTCGGCGTCGAGGTCGAGCTTGCCCTGCTCCACCAGCTGCATCACCGCGGTCCAGGTGAACAGCTTGGACACCGAGCCGGGGCGGAACAGCGTCCGCTCGGGATCGACCGGGGCGCGCGCGGCGAGATCGGCGTAGCCGTAGCCCTTCTGCAGCAGCACCTCGCCGTCCTTCACCACCACGACCACCGCGCCCGCGATGTCGCCGGCGGCCAGCGCGTAGGGCAGGAAGCCGTCCAGCCAGGCTTCGAGGTCGGGTCGCGTCAGGCGGGCGGTCCCCGCCGGCACCGGTTCGCTCGCGGCGGCCGCCGCCGGTTCGGCCGCGACGGGGGGCTGCACGGCGGCGGGCGGGACCGCCGCCTCCTGCGCCGCCGCGGACGCCAGTCCGGCTGCGAGCAGCCAGCCGCACAGGATCGTGGGAATCGCGCGCATCGAACGGTCTCCGGGCTGGGTGGTGCGGCGGTGCGGCCTGGCCGCGCCCGGCGACGGGCACGGCCACGTTTATCCTGATTCGGAGATAATGATCCTAATCGGAGAATTGTCAACCGGCACCGAGATGGCGGTCCGGAGCGTGCCGCAATTGGACCTTCCCAGCGGTCACGGCTGCGGCGATGATGATCGCGCACAGGACGCAGGAGCCTGTCGCCGACGTTCCCTGGAGATCCGGCACGGATGACATCGCAACACCCCACCATCGGCGGACTGCTGCGCTCGCTGCGCGCCCGCAAGGGCTGGACCCTCAAGCAGATGAGCGAGCATTCCGGCATCCCGCTGTCGACCCTGTCGAAGGTCGAGCACGACCGCCTGACGCTCACCTACGACAAGCTGCTGCAGCTCAGCCAGCGCCTGCAGCTGCGCATGTCGGAACTGTTCGCCGAGCAGGCCGAAGCGCCCGAGCCGGCGGTGACCGCGCGCCGCAGCATCGGCCGGATCGACGACGCGATCCGCGTCACCACGCCCAACTACGACTACTACTATCTGTGCCCGGAACTGCGCCGCAAGCGCATGATCCCGGTGCTCACCCGGGTGCGCGCGAAGAGCCTGGAAGCGTTCGGCGAGCTGGTGCGCCACTCCGGCGAGGAGTACATCCACGTGCTGGAGGGGCGGATGGAGGTGCACACCGAGTTCTACGACCCGATCGTGCTCGAGACCGGGGAATCGGTGTACATCGACTCGAACATGGGCCACGCCTACATCGCCGCCGAGGGCTGCGACGAGGTGCTCCTGCTCGGCGTCTGCTCGAGCGCGGACGAACACCTGATGGAATCGCTGCTGACCCTGCACGGCGACGAGACCGTCGTGCGGCAGAAGCGGGTCCGGCGCATCGAGGCGCTGCCCGCTGCGCCCGCGAAGCCCGCAAAGCGCGCGGCGACGAAGAAGTCCGCCAGGCGGTAGCGGCGCACGCGACGGGCGATTCGACGCGGGCCGCGTCACTCGCCCGCGAGCGCCGCCATGCCTCTCGCGGCCCTCGAAAAAGCGAAACCCGCCAGACGGCGGGCTTCGCTCTTGCCAATCCCGAATCCCCGCCCTCAATCGATATCGAGGAAGCTGCGCAGCTGCTCGGACCGGCTGGGGTGGCGCAGCTTGCGCAGGGCCTTGGCCTCTATCTGGCGGATGCGCTCGCGGGTGACGTCGAACTGCTTGCCGACCTCCTCCAGGGTGTGGTCGGTGTTCATGTCGATGCCGAAGCGCATGCGCAGCACCTTGGCCTCCCGCGGGGTGAGGCCGGCCAGCACCTCGTGCACGGTCTCGGAGAGGTTGATGTTGGTGGTGGCCTCGACCGGGGACTCCACGTTGGTGTCCTCGATGAAGTCGCCCAGGTGCGAGTCCTCGTCGTCGCCGATCGGGGTCTCCATGGAGATCGGCTCCTTGGCGATCTTCATGACCTTGCGGATCTTGTCCTCGGGCATGTCCATCTCCTTGGCCAGCTCCTCCGGCGTGGCCTCGCGGCCGTACTGCTGGAGCATCTGGCGGGAGATGCGGTTCAACTTGTTGATCGTCTCGATCATGTGCACCGGGATGCGGATGGTGCGCGCCTGGTCGGCGATCGAGCGGGTGATCGCCTGGCGGATCCACCAGGTGGCGTAGGTCGAGAACTTGAAGCCGCGGCGGTGCTCGAACTTGTCCACCGCCTTCATCAGGCCGATGTTGCCCTCCTGGATCAGGTCCAGGAACTGCAGGCCGCGGTTGGTGTACTTCTTGGCGATCGAGATCACCAGGCGCAGGTTGGCCTCGACCATCTCCTTCTTGGCCTTGCGCGCCTTGGCCTCGCCGTAGGCCATCGCCCGGTTGATCTCCTTGAGATCGCCCAGGGTCACGCCCATCGACTTCTCGGTGGCGAGGATCGCCTCCTGCTCGGCGACGATCTGGTCGCGCACGTCGCGCAGGCCCGAGGACCACTTCTGCTTGCGCTTGAGCATCTCGTCCACCCAGGCCACGTTGGTCTGGTTGCCTTCCCAGGCGCGGATGAAGTCCTTGCGCGGCATCTTGGCCACGCGCGTGGACAGGTCGAGGATGCGGCGCTCGCGGTCCTTGATCTCGTTGACCACCTCGCGCAGCTTGCGCACCAGCGTGTCCACCAGCGGCAGCGGCAGCTTGAAGGTGACGAAGATCTCCGCCATCTCCTCGCGCAGCTTCAGCACCGGCTTGGCGGTGGGGCCGTTCTTGGCGTAGGACTTCAGGAACTTGGTGTACAGCGCGCCCATCGCCTCCATGCGGCGCGCGACCTCCTCGGGATCGGGCCCGGAGGGGCCGGCTTCCTCGGCGTCGCCGGAATCGTCGTCGTCCTCCTCGTCGTCGGCATCGGCGTCGGCGTCGGCATCGACGTCGGCCGCGCGCGCCTCCTCGGCGGCGGCCGCGGCGTCCTCCTCCTCGAGGTGGTCGTTGAAGCCGACCACGATCTCGGCCAGGCGCTTCTTGCCCGCCTTGTGCTGCTCGTAGTCCTCCAGCAGCAGCTGCACCGACCACGGGAAGCTGGCCACCGAGGCCAGCATCTGGTTCAGGCCCTCCTCGATGCGCTTGGCGATGGCGATCTCGCCCTCGCGGGTCAGCAGCTCGACGGTGCCCATCTCGCGCATGTACATGCGCACCGGGTCGGTGGTGCGGCCGCCCTCGCCGTCGAGCGCGGTCAGGGTGGCGGCGGCTTCCTCCGCGGCGGTGTCGTCGACATCGCGGTTGCCGCTGGCCTCGCCGGCCAGCAGCAGCGTCTCGGCGTCCGGGGTGCTCTCGTGCACCTGGATGCCCATGCCATTGATCATGCCGATGATGTCTTCGATCTGCTCCGGATCGACGAGATCGTCGGGCAGGTGATCGTTGACCTCGGCATAGGTCAGATAGCCCTGCTCGAGGCCCTTGCTGATCAGCTGCTTGATGTCGGACTGCGGCGCTGCCTGACGTTCGTTGGCCATAGAATCGCGCTACCGGAAGATGGGGAAAAAGTGAACCCGTAATTATACCATCGGGGCCGATGCCCCGCCCGGCCGGTCGGCGGGCACGGCCTGCTGCGCGGTTCAGGGACGCGGCAGGCGGGTCGCCGGGCCGTCGCCGGCCGGGCTCCCCCTATATGGGCCTTCGGGCCGGCCATTTCCACCCGTCCGCCCGTCCCGGCGAACGCGCCGCGGGCTTCCTGAACGGATCGCCGCCAGCGCCCGCTCAGGCCTTGAGCAGGAAGGTGACCGGCCCGTCGTTGACCAGGCCGACTTCCATATGGGCGCCGAAGCGGCCGGTTTCCACCCCGGCCGCATGCCGGGCGCGGCACGCCGCGACCAGCTCGCCGAAGACCCGTTCGGCCGCCTCCGGCGCCGCCGCGGTGCTGAAGCCCGGCCGCATCCCCGAGCGGGTGTCGGCGGCCAGGGTGAACTGGCTGACCAGCAGCAGGCCGCCGCCGGTGTCGGCGAGCGAGCGGTTCATGCGCCCGGCGGCATCGCCGAACACCCGGTAGCCCAGCAGCCGCTCCGCCATGCGCCCGACCTGGGCCGCGCCGTCGCCCGGTTCGATCCCCACCAGGGCCAGCAGGCCGGGGCCGATCTCGCCCACCGTCTCGCCGTCGACGACGACCCGGGCCTGGGACACGCGCTGGATGAGGCTGAGCATGCGGAGGAAGGGAGTAGGGGGCAAGGAGTAGGAAAGCCTACCGTCTCGACGCACCTTCCCGGTCTTGCTGCCCGCTTTCCCCTGCTCCCCGCTCCCCGCTCCCTGCTCCCCACTACACTTGCCCGGATGCCCGATCTGCTCGCCCGCCTCCTCTACGCGCTCGCCGCCGGCTTCGCGCGGCTGCCGTGGGCCTGGCAGCGCGCGGTGGCCGGCGGGCTGGCCCGGGCCTGGATCCGGCTGGACGCGCGCGAGAGCCGCGTCGCCCGGCAGAACCTGGAGATCGCCTATCCCGAGTGGCTGCCCGGCGAGCGCGAGGCCTGGCACCACGCGGTGCTGCGCACCACCGCCCTGCAGTTCGTCGAGACCCTGCGCTTCTGGACGCGGCCGCACGCGCGCAACCTGGCGCTGATCCGCCAGGTCCACGGCGAGGCCCACTTCGACGCCGCCCTGGCCGCCGGCCGCGGCCTGATCGTGGCCGCGCCGCACTACGGCAACTGGGAACTGCTGAACCAGTGGCTGGCCTCGCGCACGCCGATCTCGGTGCTGTACCGGGCGCCGGAGTCGCGGGTCGGCGAGGCCTTCCTGCGCCTGGTGCGCGCCGACGCCGGCGACCGGGTCACCCAGATCCGCGCCGAGGGCCCGGCGGTGCGGCAGCTGTTCCGGCTGCTGCGCGAGGGCGGGGTCACCGGCATCCTGCCCGACCAGCAGCCCAAGGCCGGCGAGGGCGAGTACGCGCCGTTCTTCGGCAAGCGCGCGCTGACCATGACCCTGCTCGGCCGGCTGGCGGCCAAGACCGGGGCGGCGGTGGTGTTCGCCTACTGCGAGCGGATCGGCACCGGGCCCGACTTCGCGCTGCGTATCGAGCCGGCGCCGCCGGCGCTGTCCTCGGACGACCCGCAGGTTTCGGTGGCCGCGCTCAACGCCGCGGTCGAGCGCATCGCCCGCCGCGACCCCGCGCAGTACCAGTGGACCTACAAGCGCTACTCGCTGCGCCCGCCGGGCAGCGGCGAGCCCTACCCCTACCCCAAGGCGCACGAAGTCCCGGGCGCCGATGGCGACCCCGCATGACCGATCCCCACGACACGCCCGACGACCCCGACTCCGCCGGCGCCGACGCCCCACCCCCCGCCCCCGCGCCGCCCGCCCCGTCCGGGGACACCGGCTGGCAGGCGCTGCCGCCGCGGGCGCGCTGGCTGTTCGTGCTCTCGGGCGGGCTGGGCTTCGCGCTGCCGGGCGCGGTCGGGCTGACCGTCCTCGGGACCCTGCTGGGCGGCGGCGAGACGGTGCGCACGCTGATGCTGTCGGCGTGGGCGGCGACGCTGGTCTGGGGCGCCTGGATGGGCGTGCGGCGCTACCGCCACACCCGCTGGCGGCTGGACGCCGACGGCTTCGGCCTGCAGCGCGGGCGGCTGTGGTTCACCGAGACCCGGGTGCCCGGCTCGCGGGTGCAGCACATCGACATCCGCCGCGGGCCGCTGGAGCGCCGCGCCGGGCTGTCGACGCTGCTGGTGCACACCGCCGGCACCCGCGACAGCGCGGTGGCGGTGCCGTGCCTGGACGCCGGCGACGCCGAGCGCCTGCGCGACCGCCTCGCGGCCTGGGTACGCTCCGATGACGACGACGCCTGAGCCGCCCGCGACCGGCGAGGAGGCCCCGGCGACCCTGGCCGCGGCCGAGGCCGCGCTGCCGACCGAGGCGGAGCGGCGCCTGCACCCGCTGTCGTGGGTGTTCGTGCTGCTGTCGCAGATCGGCCAGATGCTGCTGCCGCTGCTGGCGGTGGCGATCTTCGGCGCGCGCGGCGAGGACAGCATCCGCTTCGCGCTGCTGATGATCGTGCTGGCGGTGCTGCTGGCGGCGGCGATCTGGCGCTACCTCACCTTCACCTACCGCATCGGCGAGGACAGCGTGTTCGTGCGCAGCGGCGTGCTGGAGCGCAGCCTGCGGCAGATCCCGTTCTCGCGCATCCACGACGTGGCCCTGCACCAGAACCTGCTGCACCGCCTGTTCGGGGTGGCGGAGGTCCGGCTGGAATCGGCCGGCGGCAGCCGCCCGGAGGCGCGCATGCAGGTGCTGGCGCTGCCGGAGGCGCTGGCGCTGGAGCAGGTGATCCGCCGCCGCAGCCGGCCCGAGCCGGCCCCGGCGGCGCAGGCCGGCGACGCGGCCCCGGCGGCGCCCGAGGCGCGCACCCTGCTGACGCTGCCGCCCGGGGAGGTGGTGCGGCTGGGCCTGGTCTCCAACCGCGGCATGGTGGTGGTCGCCGGCGGCTTCGCCGTGCTGATGCAGGTGCTGCCCGACGACATCGCCGGCGACCTGCTCAACCGCTACGCCGGCGAGGCCTTCGGCTACGCCAGCCACCTCGCCGCGACCTGGATGCAGCGCGCGGCCGCCGCGGCGCTGCTGCTGGCGCTGGCGCTGCTGGCCCTGCGGCTGCTGTCGGTGGCGCTTGCGCTGGTGCAGTACCACGGCTTCCGGCTGGTCGAGGACGGCCGCCGGCTGAGCGTGGAACGCGGCCTGCTCACGCGCACGCGCAACAGCGCGCCGCGGCGCCGGATCCAGGCCTGGACGCTGCACGAGACGCCGCTGCACCGCCTGCTGCGGCGGCGCGCCCTGCACGTGGACACCGCGGTGATCAGCCGCGGCAACGAGCTGCGCGGGCTGTCGGAACTGGCGCCGATCGCCGCGCCGGAGACCTGCGACGGGCTGGTGCGGCACCTGGCCGGCCTGGACGCGTGGCCGCCGGCGCGCTGGGCGCCGCTGCACCGGCGGGCGTGGCTGCGCCTGCTGCTGCCCGGCGCGCTGTTCGCGGCGGCGCTGGCCGCCGGGCTGTCGTGGTGGTTCGGCGCCTGGGGCCTGCTCGGCCTGCTGTGGCTGCCCTGGTCGGCGCTGGTGGCCGTGCAGCACGCGCGCCGCGCCGGCTACGCGCTGGACGCGCGCATGCTGGCGGTGCGTGAGGGCTGGTGGTCGCGGCACTGGCGCTTCGCCGAGATCGACAAGCTGCAGGCGCTGCGCCTGCGGCGCTCGCCGCTCGACCGCTGGAGCGGCATGGCCTCGCTGTGGCTGGACACCGCGGGCGCGGGGGCGATGTCCCCGCCGCTGCGCATCCGCCACCTGCCCGTGGAGGAAGCGCAGGCGCTGCTGGAACGCCTCAACGCCGCGGTCTCGCGGCGCCGGCTGCGCTGGTAGCGTCGCCGGGACGGAGGGAAGTCGCGGGGGGGGGGGCGGCGCCGCCCACCAACGCCGCGGGAGGGGCGGGCCGGGGCCCCCCCA
>NZ_JAIWPR010000046.1 GCF_021191635.1 Alterluteimonas quercicellularis | reverse complement strand
CCGGGCGCCGGGGGGCGCGCCCCCCCCCGGCGTGGGGGTTTTTCGGCGGGCGCCCCCCCGCGACATCCGTCAGGTCGCCGCGAACGGCGGCCCCGCCGCCAGCTCCAGGCACAGCGCCTCGTAGCGGGCGTTCATGCGCTCGCGGCCGTACTCCGACACCGCCTTCTCGCGCGCGGCCGCGCCCAGCCGCGCGGCCAGGGCGTCGTTGCGCAGCAGCCGTTCCAGCGCGTCGGCCAGCGCCGCGGGGTCGGCCTCCGGCACCAGCAGGCCGTCGCCCTCGTGGTCGATCACCTCGCGCACGCCGGGCACCGCGCTGCCCACGACCGCGCAGCCGGCGGCCATGCCCTCGATCAGCGCCAGCGGCATGCCCTCGTAGTGGGTGGCGAGCACCGCGACGCGGTGGGTCATGAGCAGCTCGGGCACGTTGCGGCACAGGCCGAGGAAGCGCACCTGCCCGTCGAGGCCGAGCTCGCTCGCCAGCCGCTCCAGCGGCGCGCGGTGGCGCGCCTTGCCGGCGCCGGCCAGCAGCACCGGCGGGCGCAGGCCGCGCGCGCGCAGCAGGGCGACCGCGCGCAGCAGGGTGGGATGGTCCTTCTGCTTCGACAGCCGCGACACCATCACCAGCCCCGGCGTGCGCGCGGCCAGCGGATGCGCCCCGGCGTCCTCGAACGGGGCCAGGCGGATGCCGTTGGGGATGGCCACGGTGCGTTCGGCGGGCATGCCCATGTCCAGCAGCACCCGGCGCACGCCCTCCGAGCAGCCGACGATGCGCGAGGTCCGCCGCGCCAGCCAGCGGGTCTGCGCCAGCCGCCAGCGGGTGTAGCGCTCGCGCGTGTTGTGCTCCACGTGGACCAGGTGCGGCAAGCCGGCGAGCAGCCCGGCGTAGCGGCCCCACAGGTGCTCGCTGAAGCCGTGCGCGACCAGCACGTCGGGCCGGAACGCCCGGCACAGCCGCACCAGCGCCAGGATGGTGGCCGCGTGCGACCAGCCCGGCACCACCCGCAGCGGCGTGCCGGCGGCCTCCAGTTCGGCGATGCGGGCGGGGTCGGTCCTGCGCTTGCGCCGCAGCGCCAGCAGCGGCTCGACGCGGCCGCCGTCGCGGCCGGCGTTGACGAGCTGGATCGCCACCTGGGTGGCGCCTCCCGAGAACCCGCCGGTCACGAAGTGGAGCACGCGCGGCCTGCGCGGCGCGCGCTCGGTCATGCAATGTGCTCCAGCCGCTCGATGCCGCGGCGGATGCGCCAGCCGCGCAGCCACCAGCCGCGGCGCCGGCACTCTTCGAGCAGCGACGGCAGGCCGGCCGGGAACAGCCGCCCCAGCGTCTCGCGCATCTGCGCCGCCAGGGCGACGTCGTCGCGGGGCATCTTGTGCGCCACCGAGGACAACGTGCGCACGCAGAAGTAGTCGACCGCGAAGCGCGCGCGGGCGTTGAGCGACTGCGAGCGGGTCAGGCCCTCGTGCAGCTCGCGCAGGGACAGGTTGACGTCGCGGAACTTGTCGCCGTCGAGCGTGGCCAGCGCGCTGCCCGGCCGCTGCCGGTAGCCGACCCAGGCCTCGGGCACGTGGACGAAGCTGCGCACGCCGCGCACCAGGGTCGGCACCACGGCCACGTCCTCGGCCAGCCGGCGGCCGACCGGGAACGGCGCGCGGCCCCAGGCCTCGCGACGCGCGACCTTCGACCAGGGATGCAGCTGCCGGGCCGCCAGCAGGCCGGCGACCAGGGCGTTGCGGTCGGTCTCCAGCACCGAGGAGCGCCCGGCGTAGGTAGCCCGGTGCAGCTCGCCGCGCATGCGGTGCTTGAGCGTGCTGCGCTCGCGCAGCACGCGGAAGTCGCACAGCACCAGGTCGGCGCCGGTGCGCGCGATCGCGGCCTTCAGCCCGGCGATCGCGCCGGGCAGCATCAGGTCGTCGGAGTCGAGGAACCAGACGTACTCGCCGCGGGCGTCGGCCAGCAGGGTGTTGCGCGCGGCCGAGATGCCGCGGTTGCGGTCGTGCCCGAGCAGGCGGATGGTCTCGCCGTGGCGCTTGCGCAGGTCGCGCGCGATCTCGGGGCAGTTGTCGGGCGAGGCGTCGTCGAGCAGGACGATCTCCACCCCGCCGTCGACCTGCCCGAGGATCGACTCCACGCATTCGCGCAGGTAGGGCTCGACCCGGTAGAAGGGCACCAGCACGCTCAGCCAGGGTTGCGAGGGCGACATGGACTAGGCACTAGGGGGCTGGGCGGAGTCTACACAGCCGTACCTAAGGGTTTGGTTATCCGCCGGCCTTGCGCAGGCGGGCGTAGAAGAAGCCGTCCATGTCGTCCTCGCCGGGCAGGCGCTGGCGCCCGGCGCCGGCGGCGCGGCCGAGGGCCTCGTCCAGCGGCTCGGCCGCGGCGTCGGGCGTGCGCGCCAGGAACGCGGCCACCTGGCCGGCGTTCTCCGCGGCGAGCACCGAGCAGGTCGCGTACAGCAGCGCGCCGCCCGGCGCCAGCGTGCGCCAGCAGGCGTCGAGCAGCCGCGCCTGCAGCGCGACCAGGGCGTCGAGGTCGGACGGGCGGCGGTGCAGCAGGATGTCGGGCTGCCGGCGCACCACGCCGGTGGACGAGCAGGGCGCGTCGAGCAGCACCGCGTCGAAGGGCGCGCCGTCCCACCAGTCCTGCGGCCGCGCGGCGTCGGCCTGCCGCAGCACGGGACCTTCGAGCCGCAGCCGGCGCAGGGTCTCGCCCACCCGCGCCAGCCGGCCGGCGTCGAGGTCGAGCGCCGTCAGCCGCAGCGACGTGTCGCGCTCGAGCAGGTGCGCGGCCTTGCCGCCGGGCGCGGCGCAGGCGTCGAGCACGCACGCGCCGGCCGCCGGCGCGAGCGCGTCGGCGACGCGCTGGGCGGCGCCGTCCTGCACCGAGACCTCGCCGTCGTCGAAGCCGGGCAGCGCGGCCACGGCCACCGGCGTGCGCAGCAGCAGCGCGTCCGCGGGGCCGGCCGGGGCCTCGGCCGCGATCCCGGCCGCCTGCAGGCGCGCTTGGTAGGCCTCGCGGTCGCCGCGGCGGCGGTTGACCCGCAGCCACATGGGCGCGGCGACCGCGCTGGCGGCGAAGACCGCCGCGGCGGCGTCGGGCCAGTCGGCGGCCACGCGCGCGCGCAGCCAGTCCGGCCAGGCGGCCTCGGCGGACGCCGGCGGCAGGCCTTCGCGCTGCGCGCGCCGCAGCAGGGCGTTGACCAGCCCGGCCTGGTGCGCGCGGCCCAGCGCGCGCGCGGCCTCCACGGTCGCCGCGACCGCGGCGTGCGCGGGCAGGCCGAGCGGGTCGAGCTGGGCGAAGCCGGCGTGCAGCAGCGCGCGCAGCGGACCGTCGCGCGGCGCCAGCGGGCGTTCGGTCCAGGCCGCCAGCGCGGCGTCGGCGCGCGGGCGCTGGCGCAGGGCGGCGAAGCAGATCGCCTCCAGCAGGGCGCGGTCGCGGGCGTCCGGCAGGGCCGGCAGCGCCGCGGCCAGCTCCGGGCGCAGCGAGCGCCCCTTGCGCAGCACCGCATCGAGCACGCGCGCGGCGGACACGCGCACCGCCACGCCCGGCGCCGTCATCCGACACCCGCCAGGATCGACCGCAGGCAGAAGCCGCCGCGGTTTTCCTTCGCAGCGCGCGGCGGCGCGTTCATCAAGATCGCCACCGGAAGCACTACCTGGCACGGTCGCGGCGCGCGTTGAGCCAGTCGGCGGCAGCGATCGCCTTGCCGCCGGCGCGCTGCACGCTGCGCACCCGCAGCGCGCCCTCGCCGCAGGCCACGTCCAGCCCCTGGCGGCCGGCCGCCAGCAGCGTGCCCGGTGCGGCCTGGTGGGCCAGCGGCAGCGCGGTCGCGGCATGCACGCGCAGGCGCTCGCCGGCGATCTCGGCCTCGGCCACCGGCCAGGGGTGGAAGGCGCGCACGCGCCGGGCGAGCGCGGCGGCCGGCTCGCGCCAGTCGAGCCGGGCCTCGGCCTTGTCCAGCTTGCGCGCGTAGGTCACGCCCGCCTCCGGCTGCGGCCGCGCCACCGGGCGGATGCCGGCGCGCAGCAGGCCCAGGCCGTCGGCGAGCGCCTGCGCGCCGAGCGCGGCGAGGCGGTCGTGCAGCTCGCCGCCGGTCTCCTCCGCGCCGATCGGGGTGCGCTGCTCCAGCAGCACCGGCCCGCTGTCCAGGCCCTTTTCCATCTGCATCAGGCAGACGCCGGTCTCGGCGTCGCCGGCCTCGATCGCGCGCTGGATCGGCGCGGCGCCGCGCCAGCGCGGCAGCAGCGAAGCATGCACGTTCCAGCAGCCGAAGGCGGGCACGTCCAGGATCGCCTGCGGCAGCAGCAGGCCATAGGCGACCACCACCATCAGGTCGGGCTTCAGCGCGCGCAGCGCCTGCACCGAGGTCTCGCTGCGCAAGGTCTGCGGCTGCAGCACCTGGAAGCCCCGCGCCAGCGCCTCGCGCTTGACCGGCGACGGCGTGAGCGCGCGGCCGCGCCCGGCGGGCCGGTCGGGCTGGGTGTAGACGGCGACGATCTCGGCCTTGCCCGCCGCCGCGCGCAGCGAGGGCACGGCGAACTCGGGGGTACCGGCGAAGACGATTTTCATGGGGCGGGGATTCGGGATTCGGGATTGGGGATTCGAAACAGCGGGAGCTGGGGCGGGCGCGGTGACCGAGACGCTTCGGGCGAATCCCGAATCCCCAATCCCGAATCCCGTGCGGCCGGGCGATCGCCCGGCCGCATCAGCCTCGCTTGCGCAGCTTGGCGAGCTTCTTCAGCGCCATGCTGCGCTTGAGCGGGGACAGGTAGTCGATGAACAGCTTGCCGTCGAGGTGGTCGACCTCGTGCTGCACGCAGGTGGCCAGCAGGCCGTCGATGCGCAGCGAGAACGGCTTGCCGTGGCGGTCCAGGGCCTCGACCTCGATGCCGTCGGCGCGGGTCACCTCGGCGTAGACGCCCGGGATCGACAGGCAGCCTTCCTGGTGGGCGCGCAGATCGTCGGAGCGGTTGCGGATCACCGGGTTGACGAACACCAGCGGCTGGTTCCGGTCCTCGCTCACGTCCAGGACCAGGAAGCGCTCGAGCACGTCGATCTGCGGCGCCGCCAGGCCGATGCCGGGCGCCTCGTACATGGTCTCGAACATGTCGTCCAGGCGGCGCTGGAACGCCGGCTCGGCGATCCGGGCGGCGTCGACGTCCTGTGCGCGCTCGCGCAGATGCGGGTTGGGATACTCGATGATCTGCAGCAGGGACATGAAAAGGGGGCCTGGGTCACAACGGAAAAACGACCCCGACAGTGTAACCCCGGGCTCTTGCGCCCGGCCGCGATTTGTAGGCTATAGTGCCGGCGCTGCAAGGGGAAATATCCAAGGGGAGCAGGTAGATGGCTCGCATGCTTGAGCGCCTTTCGCGGTCGCTGCGTACGGTTTGCGCCGTGTCGCTGCTGACCGTGGCAACCTATGCCGCCGCCCAGGGGGTGCGCGGCGATCACCCCGATACGTACGTCGTCCAGCGCGGCGACACGCTGTGGGACATCGCCGGGCGTTTCCTGCAGCGGCCGTGGCTGTGGCCCGAGATCTGGCAGGCCAACCCGCAGATCCAGAACCCGCACCTGATCTATCCGGGCGACGTCATCAGCCTGTCCTACCTCGACCGCGTCACCGGCATGGCGGTGCAGCCGGGCCCGCGCCAGGACCCGGCGCCGATCAACGCGATCCCGCTGTCGGACATCGAGCCCTTCCTGCGCGACCTGCAGGTGGTCGAGGACTTCGAGCACCTGCCCTACGTGGTCGGCCTGGAGGAGGAGCGCATGCGCGCCGCCGAGGGCCAGGTGGTCTACGTGCGCGGCCTGGCCGAGGCCACGCCCGGCGAGCGCTACACCATCGTGCGGCCGACCACGCGCTACCACCGGCTCGAGCGTTCCGGCCTGTGCTGCGACCTGTTCTACAAGGACGACCTCGACTTCCGCGGCCGCCACGTGCGCGACGGCCGCCAGTTCTGGACCAACGTCGTGTTCCCCGACAGCGGCCGCGAGACCCTCGGCCACGAGCTGGTCCGGGTGAGCGGCGGCACCGTGACCCGCGGCGAGGTGGGCGGCATCCAGGTCACCACCCTGCTGCTGGACCAGGAAGGCAACGAGGTGCGCGTGGGCGACCGGCTGGTGCCGGTGAACCCGCAGCCCTACGACCTGCAGTTCTTCCCGCACCCGCCGCGCCTGCAGACCGAGTACGGCCGGGCCCGCGTGCTGGCGGTGGCCGACATGCTCACCACCGGCGGCCCGCGCGACGTCATCGCCATCTCCGTCGGCACCCGCGAGGGCGTGGACAACGGCACCGTGTTCTCGCTGTGGCGCGAGGGTTCGAGCAGCATCGACCGGGTCGAGAAGGGCCCCGACCGCGACCCGCAGACGGTGTTCTTCGAGAACAAGCTGCGCCTGCCCGACGAGTTCTCCGGCCACGCCATGGTGTTCCGCACCTACGAGCGCGTCAGCTACGCGCTGGTGATGGACAGCGTGAAGCCGACCCAGATCGGCTACCACCTCAAGCACCCCGACGCCCCCTACTGAGACACGGCGGCCGCAGGCCGCCCACCACCGCCCCCGCTCCCGCCCACGGGGCAGGGGGAACCGCCAGGCGGTGGGGCGAGGGACCCGCCGGCGCTCCGACACCTCTCCCGGGCAATCGCTCGGGGGATCGCGCGCGCCGCCGCAAGGACCATCGCCGCCCCCGGGCGCCCCTGCCGCCGTCCGCTTTTCCGCACCCGGACGCGGGCGGCTTTCCTACCCCCGGCCGGGCCGCCCGCCGACTGCGCCCCCCGCCCCGCCGGGCGACGCTGCGGCCATGCCCGCCCTCCGCACCGATGCCGACGCCGACTGCCTGCTCCGCCTCGCCGCGGCCGGCGGCGCGCTGGCCCCGCGCCGCGCCCTGCTGGCGGCGCACCCCTCGCCGGCCGCGGCGCTGTCCGCCGGCCCGGCCGCCTGGTCCGCGGCCGGG
>NZ_JAIWPR010000004.1 GCF_021191635.1 Alterluteimonas quercicellularis | reverse complement strand
AAGTCTCCTGCGTACACTGTCAAAGATCTCGGAAACCGGCCTCAGCGCCGCCTTCCCTTCCCACCGCAGACTTTCGCCCCGGGGAGCCGCACATCATAGCGCGGTTTCGGCTTCAGTCAACACCCTGTGAATGGGGCCGCTTCAGCTGCCGTAGCGGTCGGAACGGGTCCGGTTCCGCGTTGGCGAGCCGCGCATTCTAGCGCCGCGCGGGACGACGTCAAGACCCCGTGACGACCATCGGGCGACGACGCGGGGGACCGCCGCGGACTTGACGATCGGCGCTCGTGTGCACGATGTTCCTGCCAACTCCGCACCGCCGGCTCCCCTGCCATGACCCTGCGCCCGCTGCTCCGTTCCGCGCTGCTCGTCCTCGCGCTCCTGCTGTCCTCCTGCGCGAGCGCGGGCTCGCACTGGGTGGAACTGGCCGGCCAGCGCTACACGGTGGAACTGGCCACCAACGATGCCGAGCGCGCGCGCGGCCTGATGTTCCGCGACTCGATGCCGCGCGACCGGGGCATGCTGTTCATCCACGACGCGCAGACCCCGCTCGCGTACTGGATGAAGAACACCCGCATCTCGCTCGACATCCTCTACTTCGACGAGGGCCTGCGGCTGGTCTCCCAGCAGCGCGACGTGCCGCCGTGCTCGGCCGGCAACCGCTGCCCGACCTACCCGAGTTCGGCGCCCGCGCGCTACGTGCTGGAGCTCAACGCCGGCGAGGCGGCGCGCCTGCAACTGCAGGACGGCGCGACGCTGACGGTGTCGCCGAGCGTCGGGCTGCCGCGCTGAACGACGCCTGCGCGGACGCCTTGCGCCGCCGGGGCGCGCGCGGCAGTCTGCGCCCATGCGAGAGCGGATGACCCTGCCTGCCTGGAACGGCCTGGCCGCGCTGGACGACACCGCGGTCCCGCTGTTCGCCACCGCCCTGCTGATCGCGCAGGACGAGTATCCCGACCTCGACCCCGCCGTCTACGACGCGCTGGTGGAGGCCCACGTGCGGGCGCTGCGCACGCGCGTGGAGGCCGCGGCGTACTCGCCGATGAAGATGCTGGAGATCAACCGCTACCTGTTCGAGGAACAGGGCTATGCGGGCAACCACGAGGCCTACTACGACCCCCGCAACAGCTACCTCAACCAGGTCTGCGAGCGGCGGCTGGGCATCCCGATCTCGCTGGCGCTGGTGCAGATGGAGGTCTCGCGGCGGCTGGACGTGCCGCTGGACGGGGTGTCGTTCCCGGGCCACTTCCTGGTCCGCCTGCCGGTGGAGGGCGGCGTGCTGGTGATGGACCCGTTCAACCGCGGGCGCCCGCTGGACGTGGACGAGCTGCGCGAGCGCGCGATCCCGCACCTGGACGGCAGCCCGATGGACGACCAGGTGCTGCAGCAGATCCTGCATCCCGCTTCGCACCGCGCGATCCTGGTGCGGATGCTGCGCAACCTGCACGGCCTGTACGTGGAGGCCGAGGACTGGGAGCGCGCGATGCGATGCGCCGACCGCATCCTGCGCCTGGCGCCGGACCGCGCCGAGGCGCTGCGCGACCGCGGCCTGTGCTACCTGCGGCTGGGCCACCTGGCCGGCGCGCGCCAGGACCTGGGCCGCTATCTGCTGATGCAGCCCGACGCCGACGACGCCCGCCGCGTGCGCGAGGCGCTGATCGTCGCCAGCTCGGACGCCGGCCGCCTGCACTGACCGGCGGCCGCGCCGCGGCTCACAGCGGCATCATCTCGAAATCGTCCTTGGTCACCCCGCAATCGGGGCAGGTCCAGTCGTCGGGCACGTCCTCCCAGCGCGTGCCCGGCGCGATGCCCTCGTCGGGCAGCCCCAGCGCCTCGTCGTAGATGAAGCCGCAGACCACGCACATCCAGGTGCGGTAGGCGGCGGCCGGTGCGGTGGTGTCGTTCATCGGATAATGCGCGGCTGGCGGAGTTCGCGCCGCATTCTCCCACAGCGCGCCCGCGCGCGAAGGATCCCCCCGCATGAACCCGCCGTCTCCCGCCGCGCCCGACCGCGGCCTCTACCTGATCACGCCGGACGAGCCGGACACCGCGCGCCTGCTCGCGCGGGTCGCGGCGGTGCTTCCCCACGCCCGCTGGCTGCAGTACCGCAACAAGGCCGCGGGCGCACGCCTGCGCGCGGAGCAGGCCGCGGCGCTGCTGCCGCTGGCGCGCGCGGCCGGCGTGCCGCTGATCGTCAACGACGATGCCGCGCTGGCCGCGCGCATCGGTGCCGACGGCGCGCACCTGGGCGAGGACGACGGCGATCCGGCGCGCGCGCGCGCGCTGCTCGGCCCGGGCGCGCGGATCGGCGTGTCGTGCTACGACGACGGCGCGCGCGCCGTGCGCGCGGTGGCCGCCGGCGCCGACTACGTCGCCTTCGGCGCGTTCTTCCCCAGCGCCACCAAGCCCGGCGCGCGCCGCGCAGGGCCCGGGCTGCTGGCCGCGGCGGCGGCGCTCGGGGTGCCGCGGGTGGCGATCGGCGGCATCACCCCGGACAATGCGCCGGGGCTGGTCGCCGCCGGCGCCGACCTGCTGGCGGTGATCAGCGGCGTGTTCGACGCGCCGGACCCGCCCGCGGCGGCGCGCGCCTACCTGGCCGCCTTCGCGCACTGAGCCGCCCCGCCTTCCCCGGCGCCGCACCGGCGGCGCCGCCCCCATACCCGGAGTCCCCGCATGCAACGCACCCGTTCCCACGACCTCTTCGCCCGCGCCAGCGCGCTGCTGCCCGGCGGGGTGAACTCGCCGGTGCGCGCGTTCGGCTCGGTGGGCGGCGAGCCGTTCTTCGTCGAGCGCGCCGACGGCGCCTGGCTCTACGACGTGGACGGCAACCGCTACATCGACTACGTCGGCTCGTGGGGGCCGATGATCGCCGGCCACAACCATCCGGCGGTGCGGCTGGCGGTGAAGCGCGCGATCGGCGATGGCCTGTCGTTCGGCGCGCCCTGCGCGGCCGAGGTGGCGATGGCCGAGACCCTCGTGCGCCTGGTGCCCTCGTGCGAGATGGTGCGCATGGTGAACTCGGGCACCGAGGCCACGCTGTCGGCGATCCGGCTCGCGCGCGGCGCCACCGGGCGCAACCGCATCGTCAAGTTCGAGGGCAACTACCACGGCCACGGCGACTCGTTCCTGGTCAAGGCCGGCAGCGGCGCGCTGACCTTCGGCGTGCCGAACTCGCCCGGCGTGCCCAAGGCGCTGGCCGACCTCACCCTCACCCTGCCCTACAACGACTTCGACGCCGCCACCGCGCTGTTCGCGGACGCCGGCGACGAGATCGCCGGGCTGATCGTCGAGCCGGTGGCCGGCAACGCCAACTGCCTGCCGCCGCGCGAGGGCTTCCTGCAGCACCTGCGCGCGCTGTGCACGCGCCATGGCGCGGTACTGATCTTCGACGAGGTGATGACCGGCTTCCGGGTGGCCCTGGGCGGCGCGCAGGCGCGCTACGGGGTGACACCGGACCTCAGCACCTTCGGCAAGATCATCGGCGCCGGCATGCCGGTGGGCGCCTACGGCGGGCGCCGCGAGCTGATGTCGCAGGTCTCGCCCGCCGGCGCGGTCTACCAGGCCGGCACGCTGTCGGGCAACCCGGTGGCGATGGCCGCCGGGCTGGCGCTGCTGGAGGTGATCCAGGCGCCGGGCTTCCACGATGCGCTGGAGGCGCACGCGAACGCGCTGTGCGACGGGCTGGAGGCGGCCGCGCGCGAGGCGGGCGTGCCCTTCTGCACCAACCGCGTCGGCGCGATGTTCGGCCTGTTCTTCACCGACGCGCCGCAGGTGGACACCTATGCGCAGGCGGTGGCCTGCGACACCGCGGCCTTCGCCCGCTTCTTCCACGCGATGCTCGACCGCGGCGTGTTCCTGGCGCCGTCGGCGTTCGAGGCGGGCTTCGTCTCCAGCGCGCACGACGCGGAGACGCTGGAGGCCACCCTGGCCGCGGCGCGCGAGGCCTTCGCGGACGTCGCCGCAGCCGGATAGGGCTCAGGCGGCCGCGCGCGCCAGGAAGTCGCGCAGCGCTTCGCGCAGGCGCTGCAGGCCGTCGGCCAGGTCGGCGTCGGCCACGGTCAGCGCCGGCACGAAGCGCAGCACGTCGGGCCCGGCCTGCAGGGCGAGCAGGCCCGCGGCGGCGCAGGCGTCGAGGATCTCGCCGGCGCGGCCCGCGTAGGCCTCGCGCAGCTGCGCGCCCAGCATCAGGCCGCGGCCGCGGATCTCGGAGAACACCTGCAGCTCGCGGTCGATGGCCGCGAGCCCCTCGCGCAGCGCCTGCGACTGCCGGGCGACGTTGGCCTGGACCGCGTGCGAGGACAGCTTGCGCAGCGCGACGCGCGCCACCGCCGAGGCCAGCGGATTGCCGCCGAAGGTGCTGCCGTGGGCGCCGAACTGCATGACGTCGGCCACCTTGGGCCCGGCCAGCATCGCGCCCACCGGAAAGCCGCCGCCCAGCGCCTTGGCCAGGGTGACGATGTCGGGCACGACGTCGTCCTGCCAGTGCGCGAACAGCGTGCCGGTGCGGCCCATGCCGCACTGGATCTCGTCCAGCGCCAGCAGCGCGCCGTGGCGGTCGCACAGCTCGCGCACGCCGCGCAGGAAGCCCGGCGCGGCCGGCATGACGCCGCCCTCGCCCTGCACCGGCTCGACCAGCACCGCGGCCACGTCACCGGCGGCCATGGCCACTTCGAGCCCGGTCAGGTCGTTGAAGTCGACGTAGCGGAAGCCGGCCGGCAGCGGCTCGTAGCCGGCCTGGTACTTCGGCTGCGCGGTGGCGGTGACGGTGGCCAAGGTGCGGCCGTGGAAGCTGCCGCGGAAGGTGACCACGACGCGCTGCTGCGGCCCGCGCCCCTGGGCGGCGGCCCACTTGCGCACCAGCTTGATCGCGGCCTCGTTGGCCTCCGCTCCGGAGTTGCACAGGAACACGCGCGAGGCGAAGCGCGAGGCGGTCACCAGTTCCTCGGCCAGGCGCAGCGGCGGTTCGCTGTAGAACGCGTTGCTGGTGTGCCACAGGCGCCCGGCCTGCTCGGCCAGCGCGGTGGTGAGGTCGGGATCGCAGTGGCCCAGGCTGCACACGGCGATGCCGGCGGCGAAGTCGACGTAGTCGCGGCCGCTGCTGTCCCACAGCCGCGAACCCTGGCCGCGTTCGAGCACGAGGTCGCGCGGGCGGTAGACCGGCAGCCAGTAGCGGGCGGCGAGATCGGTCAGGCGATCGGAAGCGGGACCGGACACGCTGGCATTCATGGCAAAGTGAACCTTCGTCGGCGGGCCGCACGCCGGGCCCGCCCCCATTATCCGCCCTGAGCGCCGCCGCATGTCCAACGCCCCGCCCGCCGAAACCGGCCCGCGCCACCCCGACACCCTGGCCGCGCACGCCGGGGTCTCGCCCGATCCCGTCACCGGCGCGCTGAGCCCCGCGCTGCAGCTGGCGACCACCTTCGAGCACGCCCCCGACGCCTCGACGCCGCTCGGCTTCCTGTACCAGCGCTACGACAACCCCAACCAGCGGCAGTTGGAAGACGTCCTGGCGCAGCTGGACGGCGCGGCGCGCGCGCTGTTCTTCGCCACCGGCATGGCCGCCGGCGCGGCGGTGCTGCAGGCGCTGCCGGCCGGCGCCGCGATCGTCATCGGCCAGGACACCTACTTCGGCTACCGCGCCCTGATCGAGGGCTTCCTGGCGCCGCGCGGGCTGCGCCACACGGTCGTGGACGCGTCCGATCCCGGGGCGGTGCGCGCGGCGCTGGGCGGCGACGTGCGCCTGCTGTGGGTGGAGACGCCGTCCAACCCGCTACTGAAGATCGCTGACATCGCCGCGCTCGCCGAACTGGCGCACGCCGCCGGCGCGCAGCTGCTGGTGGACGGCACCTTCGCGCCGCCCGCGCTGCAGCAGCCGCTGGCGCTGGGCGCGGACGTGGTGCTGCACTCCAGCACCAAGTTCCTCAACGGGCACGGCGACGCGATGGGCGGGGTGCTGGCGTTCGCGCGCGACGACGCGCTCGCCGCGGCCTGCTACGACGTGCGCCGCCTGTTCGGCAGCAGCGCCTCGCCGTTCTCGGCCTGGCTGACCCTGCGCGGCCTGCGCACGCTGCCGGTGCGGCTGGAGCGGCACGGCGCGAACGCGCGGGCGCTGGCCGAGTACCTGGCCGCGCACCCGCGGGTGGAGGCGGTGCACTACCCGGGTCTGCCGGACCATCCCGGCCACGCGGTGGCGGCGCGGCAGATGCGCGGCTTCGGCGGCGTGCTGTCGTTCGAGGTCGCCGGCGGCCAGGCGGCGGCGCTGGAGGTCGCCGGCCGGCTGCGGGTGTTCACCAACGCGACCTCGCTGGGCTCGACCGAATCGCTGGTCGAGCACCGCGCCTCGATCGAGGAGCCGCGGGTGGTGTCGCCGCGCGGCCTGCTGCGGCTGTCGGTGGGGCTGGAGCATGCCCAGGACCTGATCGACGACCTCGCGCAGGCCCTGTAGGAGCGCGCTCGCGCGCGAAGCTTTTCCCGGTTTTCGTGCCGCAATCGTTCGAGTTCGTCCGCACGGTGGCGCGTCCCGCGTCTACGGCGGGCGCGCTCGCGCGCGAAGGGCTTCGCGGGGAAAGCGCCGGCGCGCGCGAGCGCGCTCCTACGGGTGTCGGGCTTCGCGGGGACGGCGCGCCTACGGCCTCCCGACGCCCTCCAAGCCGGCGCGGATGCGGGCGGCGATGGCCTCGCGCTGCGCGCGCGGGGCCGGCGGCGGCGGACGGCCGGGATAGACGCGCAGCAGCCCGTCGCCGGTCCGGCGAGGCTGCACGTGCAGGTGCACGTGCGGCACTTCCTGCCCGCCCGCCTCGCCGTTGGACTGCCAGAGGTTCAGGCCCTCGGGCGCGAACGCGGCGCGCAGCCCGCGGGCCACGCGCCAGGCCAGGCGCATCAGTCCGGCGGCGTCGGCCTCGTCCAGGTCGAACAGCGTCTCCACGTGCCGGCGCGGCAGGACCAGGACGTGGCCGGGCACCGCCTGGCGCAGGTCGACCAGGGCGACCGCGGCCTCACTCTCGGCCACGAGCACGCCTTCGGCGCGTCCCTGCAGGATGGCGCAGAAGGCGCAGTCCATGCGCTCAGTCCAGGAACAGGTCCGGGTACAGCGGCTTCGACGGATCGACGGCGTAGCCGGAGAAGTCCTCCACGCCGGCCTCGCGCAGCACGTCTTCGTCGACCAGGAAGCGCCCGCTGAAGCCGGCGGCCGACCGGGTCAGCACGGCATGCGCGGCGTCGGCCACGATCGCCGGCGCGCGGCCGTTGCCGCCGTCCACGCCCGGGATCATGTTGAGCGCGTCGGTGGCGATCAACGTGCGCGGCCACAGCGCGTTGACCGCCACGCCCTGCGGGCCGAACTCGCCGGCCAGGCCCAGGGTCACGAAGCTCATGCCCATCTTGGCCAGCGTGTAGCCGGTGTGCGGGGTCCACCACTTCGGGTCCAGCGACGGCGGCGGGGCCAGGGTGAGGATGTGCGGGTTGGCCGCCTGCAGCAGGTGCGGCAGGCAGGCCTGCGCGCACAGGAAGGTGCCGCGGGCGTTGACCTGCTGCATCAGGTCGAAGCGCTTCATCGGGGTGTCCAGCGCGCCGCGCAGCCAGATGGCGCTGGCGTTGTTGACCAGGATGTCGATGCCGCCGAAGGCGTCCACGGTCGCGGCGACCGCGGCGCGCACCTCGTCCTCCTCGCGGATGTCGCACTTGAGCGCCAGGCCGCGCCCGCCGGCGGCGTTCACCGCCTCGGCGGCGGTGTGGATGGTGCCCGGCAGCTTCGGGTTGGGCACGTCGGACTTGGCGGCGATGGCCACGTTGGCGCCGTCGCGCGCGGCGCGCTCGGCGATGGCCAGGCCGATGCCGCGCGAGGCGCCGGTGATGAAGAGGGTCTTGCCTGAAAGAGTCGTCATGACATGGTCTCTGGACGTGGGCCCCGGAGCCGGGGCGCGGGACAGCATAGACGGGCCGGACGCCGGCGACCGGGCGGCGCGCTCAAGGCTTCGGCCCCCGGCCCTCGTTGTCCTCCCACTTGAAGACCCGCCGGGTCAGGAAGCGGTAGACCGGCTTGCCGGTGCGGAACCACAGGTCGCGCAGCCAGGAACGGCGCTTGAGCAGGCGCTTCTCCACCGGCGTCAGCGCTTCGCGGCAGTACATGCGCTTGTGCTTGAGCAGGTGCCGCAGGTCCTCGCGGCACAGCAGCCGCATCCAGCGCGCGCGCGGATCGCCGCGGGTGGCGAGCTGGAAGTCGATCAGGCCGGGCCGGCCGTCCTCGAGCACCAGCCAGTTCGCTTCCTTGGCGAGGTCGTTGTGCGCCACGCCGCGGCGGTGCAGCTGCTGCAGCAGGCGGCGCGCGCGGTGGAAGTAGGCCAGGTCCCCGCGCGGCGGGCGCTGGTACATGGCGTCCCCGGCCATGAAGCTGCGGTCGAGCCGGCGGCCGTCCCAGCCCAGCAGCTGCGGGGTGTCGGGCATGCCGCGGATGGCCTCCAGTGCACGCGCCTCGCGGCGCGCCAGCCACCAGGCCGGCAGGCGCAGCCACCAGGGCACGTGGGCCAGGTCGCGCCGCACGAAGGCGCCGCCGGCGCCCCGCATCAGCGAGATCCGGCCGAAGCTGTCGGCCTTGAGCGCCTGGACCTCGATGGCGTCGGAACGGTTCATGGGGCGGATTGTAAGCGGGCCGGGCCGCGGGCCTGTCCGCCAGCCAACCGCATGGCCGCCCTCGTCGCCGGGCTGCAAGGAGCGCGCTGTCATAATGGCGCGATGCTGTCCCAACTCTTCGACAACACCGTCACCTGGATCGGCGAGCATCCGGTGGCGGCGGGCATCGCGATCTTCCTCATCGCCTTCGCCGACTCGGTGATCGTGCTCGGCGCGGTGGTGCCGGCGCTGCCGCTGCTGTTCGGCATCGGCGTGCTGATCGGCCTGGGCGAGGTGTCCGGCCCCTACGCGGTGATCTGCGCGGCGCTCGGCGCGCTCGCCGGCGACGGCCTCAGCTACTGGGTCGGCCGCCGCTGGGGCGGCGGCCTGCGCCAGGTCTGGCCGTTCCACCGCTACCCGCAGCTGCTCGACCGCGGCGAGGTGCTGTTCCGCCGCAACGCCGTCAAGAGCATCCTGGTGGCGCGCTACGTGGGCGCGATCCGCCCGTTCGTGCCGGCCATCGCCGGCATCGCGCGCATGCCGCTGCGCCGCTACCTGCCGGTGAGCCTGTTCGCCTGCGTGTCGTGGGCGGCGGTGTTCCTGGCGCCGGGCTGGATCTTCGGCGCGTCCTACGATGCGGTGGCGGCGGTGGCCGACCGGCTGGCGATCGTGCTCGGCGCGATGATCGTGGTGCTGGCGCTGGCCTGGGCGCTGGTGCTGTACACCTACCGCTGGTTCGACACCCACGCCAACAACCTGCTGGCGCGCGCGCTGGCGTGGTCGCGCGCGCACCCGCGGCTGGGCCGCTACGCCGGCGCGCTGATCGATCCCAACCGCCCGGAATCCGCCTCGCTGGCGATCCTCGCGGTCTGCCTGCTGGCCATCGGCTGGGCGTGGTTCGCGCTGCTGACCACGGTGCTGATGCGCGGCGAGCCGCTGGCGCTGGACCTCAGCGTGTACGAGACCATGATCGCGCTGCGCAACCCGCTGGCCGACCGCCTGTTCGCGGGCCTGGCCTCGATCGGCGACGCGCCGGTGCTGGTACCCGCCGCCGGGCTGGCGCTGCTGTGGCTGGTGTGGCGGCGGCGCTTCATCGCCGCCGCGCACTGGCTGGCCGCGCTGGCCTTCGGCCTGGTGCTGACCGCGGGCCTGGAGGCGGCGATCGACGTGCCGCGGCCGCCGACCGCGCACAGCGGCTTCGGCTTCCCATCGATGACGGTGACCATGACCACGATCACCTTCGGCTTCTTCGCGGTGCTGATCGCGCGCGAGCTGCCGGGCCGCAGCCGCGTCTGGCCCTACCTGCTGGCCGGCGTGGCGGTGGCGCTGGTCGGCTTCGCGCGCATCTACCTGGGCGCGCACTGGCTGAGCGACGTGGTCGGCGGCCTGCTGCTGGGCGTGGTCTGGCTGCTCGGGCTGGGCATCGCCTACCGCCGCCACGTGGCGCGTTCGTTCTGGATGCGGCCGCTGGCGCTGATCTTCTACCTGACCTTTGCCGTTGCGGCGGCCTGGCACGCGCCGCGCGCGGTGGACCCGCTGCTGGCGAGCTTCCGCCCCCCCACCCCGACCCTGACCCTGGCCGGCGACGCCTGGTGGGACGAGGCCTGGAAGACCCTGCCCTCGCGCCGCAGCGAGCGCAGTGCCGACCAGCGCTGGCCGCTGGACGTCCAGGTCGCCGGGGCGCTGGCGCCGCTGCGCGCGCGGCTGGAAGCGGAGGGCTGGACCAAGCAGCCGCAGGCGGACTGGATCGCCACCCTCGGCCTGCTCGACGACGACACCCCGCCGGCGCGGCAGCCGGTGCTGCCGGCCACGCTGGACACCGAGGCGGAGGTGCTGCTGATGCGCCGCCCGGCCGGCGAGGGGCGGCTGCAGGTGCTGCGCCTGTGGCACGCGCCGGCGCTGCTGGACGGCGAGCTGCCGCTGTGGGTGGGCACGGTGCAGACGCTCGAGTACACCCGGCCGCTGTTCGGCCTGTTCGGGCTGTGGCAGCCGCAGGCCGACGCCCACGACGCGTGGCGCGCGCTGCGCGAGGACCTGTCCGGGTTCGAGACCGCCGAGGCGGTGCACCCGCAGTCCGGGGTGCCGGTGCTGCGCGTGCGCACGCGGCGCGACGCGCCCATGTAGGAGCGCGCTCGCGCGCAATGCTTTTCGTGCCGCAACGAAAGAGCAAAGAGCTTCGCGCGCGAGCGCGCTCCTACGAGAGCACGCGGGCAGTCAGGCGACGTGTTCCAGCAGCCGCTGCAGGCGCGCGTCCGGGTCGTCCTCCTGCAGCAGCGCCTGGCGTTCGGTCTCGCGCAGCGGCAGCAGCTCGGCCAGCCGCCAGCCGACCCAGGCGGCGTCGGCGAAGCGGGCCTCGGGAATGCGGGCCACCTGCGCGCCGGCGGCGCGCTCCAGGATCCGGCGCAGCAGCTCCACCAGCAGCGCGTGCTCCGGGCGCGGCGGCGCGGCGGGATCGTCCGGGCGCCAGGCGATGTCCGCCACCACCAGGCCGTTGTCACGCACGCGCGTGCGCTGCACGCGGAAGCGCCGGCCGCCGCGCACGGCCAGCATCAGCAGGCCGTCGGGCCCGCGGTCGAAGTCCTCGATGGCGGCCTCGGTGCCGACCGCGGCGGGCGTCGCCGGGGCGCCGACCTCGCGGCCCTCCAGGATCAGGCAGATGCCGAAGCCGGTGCCGCTGCGGCCGCAGTCGCGCACCAGGTCCAGGTAGCGCGGCTCGAACACGCGCAGCGACAGCGATGCCCCAGGCACCAGCACCGTCGACAGCGGGAACAGCGGCAGGCTCTCGGCGGCTGCGGACATGCCGCCATGCTACACCGGCCCGCCGCGGCGTCCCGCGGCGGGCGGGCGCGTCAGAAGCTGTACTTCAGGTGCGTGTGCACGCGGCGCAGGTCGCCGTCGCGGCCGTCCTCCAGCCGGCGCTCACCCCAGCTCAGCTCGCCGCCCACGTCGAGGCCGGGCAGCGGCGAGTAGATCAGGTTGACCCGCCACGACTGCGCGCGCTCGGTCACCTCGGTCCCGGTGAGCGCGGCCGGGTTGTCCAGCGAGGCCACCGAATAGACGAGGTTGCCGCGCAGGCGCTGGCCGAAGGCGTGGCGCCAGCCGACGAAGCCGCCGTAGCCGCGCAGGCTGTGCAGGCCGTCGGTCTCGTCGAGCACGGTGTCGGAGCCGAGCGCGAAGCCGAGGTAGCGGCCGATGCCGTCGCCGCCGCTGACCATGTAGCGGATGTCGTCGGAAGCGCCCAGGTTCATGCGCCCCGACACGCTGAGCGCGGTGCCGGTGTCGCTGTCGTCGGCGTACTCGAAGCGGCGCAGCAGGCCGGCCACGGTGAAGTGGCCCCAGTCGCCCCGGGTCGCCCAGCGCGCGGTGAGGTCGGGCACGCTGTCCTCGCCGGAGTTGAAGCGCGCCGCCCGGCCCAGGTACGGGGTGATCGTGGTCTGCGGGTTCTCGACCGAGAACGACCACGGCCCGCGGGTGTAGCGCACCTGCGCCTGGCGGTTGAAGATCGTGCCCTCGGACGGACCGGTGAAGTCCACGGTGTCCGGCAGCGCCGCCACATCCTGGAAGTTGGACCAGGTCTGGCCGGCCAGCCAGCCGTTGAAGCTGACGTAGGCGTGGCGCAGGGTCAGCGCGTAGGTGTTGGTGATGACCTCGTTGCCGGCGAAGGCGTTGCTGCCGCCGCCGTACATGTCGGCCTCCAGGTAGGCCTTGAGGGTGTCGCCGGCCTCGGTGGTGCTGTCGGCGCCGAACCAGAACCGCGAGAACTGCGCGTGCACGTCGGTATAGGTCGACGGCGAGGCCTGCCCGGGCGCGGCCACCGGGATCGCGCCGGGGAAGTAGAACAGCCGGCCGGGCGATCCGTCGGCGATCTCGCCGTCGCTGGTGCGCGTGCTCATCGCGTCGAGCTTGACGAAGCCGCCGAACGAGAAGCGGGTGCCGGGGCTGGCGTTGGGCAGGATCGGCGCGTCCTGGATGCGGCGCGCGGCGGCGGGCGACGCGGGTGCGGTGGACGCCGCAGGCGCGGCGGCGGTGGCGGCTGTCGGCGCGCCTGCGTCGCCCCGCTGCGTCTCCAGCAGGGCGCGCAGTTCGCGCGCCTCCCGCTCCAGCTGGTCGAGGCGCGCCTCCACCGCCGCCACGTCCACGGCCTGCGCCGCGACCGGCGCGGCGCAGGCCGCGGCCAGGGCGAACGCCAGCGGCGGCGCCCAGCGCCGCCCATTCGGGTTCAACATGATGCTCCTCCCAACAACGGCCCGCGCCCGGAGTGGCGCGGGTCCGAAAAGACGCACGCGGCGCACGGCGCCGCGGCGGGTTCAGACGAAACGCAGGCCGGTCGTGCCGAGCCCGTCGATGCGCACCGAGACGTGGTCGCCGGCCGAGACCGCCACCGCGGCGGTGGCCGCACCGGACAGCACCACGCTGCCGGCGGGCAGGCGCTGCCCGCGCGCGTGCAGCATGTTCGCCAGCATCGCCACCGCCAGCGCCGGATCGCCCAGCACCGCGGCGCCCGCGCCCACCTCCACCACCTGGCCGTTGCGCTCCAGCACCACGCCCGTCGTGGCGAGGTCGAGCCCGTCGGGCGGCAGCGGCCGCGAGCCCAGCACATAGCGCGCGGCCGAGGTGTTGTCGGCGATCACGCTGGGCAGGTCGAAGCGGAAGTTCTCGTAGCGCGAGTCGATGACCTCGATCGCGGGCAGCAGGTAGCGCGTGGCCGCCAGCGCCTGCGCCGGGGTGCAGTCCGGCCCGTCGAGGCCGTCGCCCAGCACGAAGGCGATCTCCGCCTCCACCTTGGGATGGATCAGCGCGCCGGCCTCCACCGCGCCGCCGTCGTCGACGGCGTTGTCGCTGCCGAGGAAGCCGTAGATCGGCGTCTCCACGCCCATCTGCCGCATCTTGGCGAACGAGGTCAGGCCCATCTTCATGCCGGTCACGCGCACGCCGCGCGCGGTCTTCAGCGCGCGCAGCGCGTCCTGCACGCGGTAGGCGTCCTCGACCCCGAGATCGGGGAGCGCGTCGGTGATCCTGACCACCTCGCGGCGCTCGCGCTCGGCCGCGTGCAGGTGGTGCGCGAGCCGCTCGACCTCCGCCCGGTCCAGGCTCATGCCGCGTCCTCCGCGCCGGCGCGGCCCTCGCGCGCGCGGACCATGTCCAGCGCCACGTCCACGATCATGTCCTCCTGCCCGCCGACCATGCGCCGCCGGCCCAGCTCGACCAGGATGTCGACGGTGCCGATGCCGAAGCGCTTCGACGCAGCCTCGGCGTGGCGCAGGAAGCTGGAGTAGACGCCGGCGTAGCCGAGCGCCAGGGTCTCGCGGTCCACCCGTACCGGGCGGTCCTGCAGCGGGCGCACGATGTCGTCGGCGGCGTCCATCAGCGCGTACAGGTCGCAGCCGTGGTTCCAGCCCAGGCGCGAGGCCGCGGCCACGAAGACCTCCAGCGGCGCGTTGCCGGCGCCGGCGCCCATGCCGGCCAGGCTGGCGTCGACGCGGTCGCAGCCCTCCTCCACCGCCACGATCGAGTTGGCGACGCCGAGCGAGAGGTTGTGGTGGGCGTGGATGCCGGTCTGCGTAGACGGGTCGAGCGCGTCCTTGAAGGCGCGGAAGCGCTCGCGCACGTCCTGCATGCCGAGCGCGCCGCCGGAATCCACCACGTAGACGCACGAGGCGCCGTAGGACTCCAGCTTCTTCGCCTGCGCGGCCAGCGCCTTCGGCTCGGCCATGTGGCTCATCATCAGGAAGCCCACCGCGTCCATGCCGAGCGCGTTGGCGGCCTCGATGTGCTGGCGGGCGATGTCGGCCTCGGTGCAATGGGTCGCCACGCGCACCACGCGCGCGCCGGCGGCATGGGCGTCCTTCAGGTCGTGCACGGTGCCGATGCCCGGCAGCAGCAGGGTCGCGATCCGCGCCCGCTGCGCGACTTCCGCGGCGGCCTCGATCCACTCCAGGTCGGTGTGGGCGCCGAAGCCGTAGTTGAAGGAGCTGCCCTGCAGGCCGTCGCCGTGCGCGACCTCGATGGAATCCACGCCGGCGCCGTCGAGCGCGGCGGCGATCGCGCGCACCTGGTCGAGCGTGTAGCGGTGGCGCACGGCATGCGAGCCGTCGCGCAGGGTGACGTCGGAGATGTAGAGCGCGCGTGCGTTCATCGGGCCGGCTCCGGCTGCGCCTGCAGCAGTCGTTGCGCGATGCGCTCGCCGGTGGCGAGCGCCGCGGAGGTCATGATGTCGAGGTTGCCGGCATACGACGGCAGGTAGTGCGCGGCGCCCTCCACCTCGAGGAACACCGCGGTCTTGAGCCCGGTCACCGGGCCGACGCCGGCGATCTGCAGCGGCTCGTCGATGCGCTCGAACTGCACCGCCTGCTTGAGCCGGTAGCCGGGCACGTAGCCGGCCACGCGCGCGACCATCGCCTCGACCGCGGCGGCCACCACACCGGTGTCGGCGGCCTCCGACAGCACGTAGACGGTGTCGCGCATCAGCAGCGGCGGCTCGGCCGGGTTGAGCACGATGATCGCCTTGCCGCGCTGCGCGCCGCCGACGGCCTCGATCGCGCGCGAGGTGGTCTCGGTGAACTCGTCGATGTTGGCGCGCGTGCCGGGGCCGGCGGACTTCGATGCGATCGACGCCACGATCTCGGCGTAGTGCACGCGCGCCACGCCGGCCACCGCGGCCACGATCGGGATGGTGGCCTGGCCGCCGCAGGTAACCATGTTGACGTTGGGGGCGTCGAGGTGGGCCTCGAGGTTCACCGGCGGCACGCAGTAGGGGCCGATCGCCGCGGGGGTCAGGTCGACCACGCGGATGCCCGGGCGCGCGCGCCGCAGCGCCTCGTCGTTGCGCACGTGCGCGGACGCCGAGGTGGCGTCGAACACGATGCCCACGCCGTCGAAGGCGGGCGAGCCGACCAGTCCCTCGACGCCCTCGGCGCAGGTCTCCACGCCCATGCCGCGGGCGCGCGCCAGGCCGTCGGAGGCGGGGTCGATGCCGACCAGCGGGCCCATGGCCAGGTGCCGGCCGTGCCGCAGGATCTTGATCATCAGGTCGGTGCCGATGTTGCCGGAGCCGACGATGGCGGCCTTGACGGACATGCTGTCTCCTCGATGCGAATGGGGGAGCGTGGGAACTGCCTAGACGAAGCGCGCCTCGACGGCGCCGAGCCCGCCGATGCGCAGGCGCATGCGGTCGCCTGGGGCCACCGGCTCCAGCGGGCCGAGCGCGCCGGACAGCACGATGTCGCCGGCGCGCAGCGGCGTGCCGAGCGTGCCGAGCGCGTTGGCCAGCCAGGCGACGCAGTTCAGCGGCGAGCCGAGCGCGGCGGCGCCGGCGCCGGTGGACAGCAGCGCGCCGTTCTTCTCCACGACCATGCCGCAGGTGCCGAAGTCGATCCCGGCGGGCGACACCCGCGGGCCGGCGACGAAGGCTGCGGCCGAGGCGTTGTCGGCCACGGTGTCGAGGATCCCGATCTTCCAGTCGCGGATGCGGGAGTCGACGATCTCGAAGCAGGCCGACACCGCGCCGGTGGCCAGCAACACGTCGTGCGCGGCGATGCCGGGGCCGGCCAGGTCGCGCTCCAGGTGGAAGGCGATCTCGCCCTCCGCGCGCGGCGCGATCGTGCCCGCGAGCGGCACCGTGCCGTCGGCCGAACGGTCCATGCGGTCGGTCAGCACGCCGAAGTCGGGCCGGTCCACGCCCAGCATGCGCTGCACCGCCGCGCTGGTCAGGCCGATCTTGCGCCCGACCACGCGCTCGCCCTCGGCGACCCGAAGGGCGATGCCGGCCTGGGCGATGGCGTAGGCGCCGGCCAGGTCCAGGCCGTCGACGCGGCCGGTCAGCGGCTCGATCGGCGCGCCGCCGCGCAGCGCGGCGTGCAGCGCGTCGGCGTAGTAGCCGGCGTTGACCGCGCCGCTCACGCGCCGTCTCCCGGCGGATCGCTCTTGAGCCGGTCGCCGACCGCGAAGCGCGCCGCCGGGACCTCGTCGACCCACACCCGCACCGAGGACAGCGGCGCGTCCAGCGTGCGCGCGGCCGTGCGGGCCACTTCGCGGATGAAGGCCTCGACGCGCGCGTCGTCGCGGCCTTCGACCAGGGTCACGTGGATGAGGGGCATGGGCGCTCCGGTCGTCGGAAGGGATGCGGTCAGGCCAGCTCGCGGCCGCGGGTCTCGGGCAGGAACACCCAGACGATCAGGCCGGCCAGGGCGAAGAAGGCGGCGGTGGCGAGCAGGCCGCTGGCTACGCCGTAGCGCGTGGCCAGGAAGCCGATCAGGAACGGCGCCACCGCGGCGATCGCGCGGCCGCCGTTGTAGACGAAGCCCTGCGCGGTGGCGCGGATGGCGGTCGGGAACAACTCGGCGAAGGTCGGCGCGAAGCCGCTGTAGAAGCCGGTGCCGAAGTAGGCCACGACGATGCCGAACACCATCAGCAGCTCCTGCGAGCGGATGGTCGCGAACACCGGCACCGCGATCGCCGAGGCGAGGAAGAACAGCAGGAAGGTCTTCTTGCGCCCGATGCGGTCGGCGAAGTAGCCGAAGGTGATGTAGCCGGCGGCGGCGCCGACCTGCATGATCACGATCCAGATCGTCGAGCGCACCAGGTCCAGCCCCGGCCCGCCCTCGGCCACCGGCGTGGCGAGGTAGGTCGGGATCCAGGTGAACAGCCCCCAGTAGCCGCACATCGCCGCGGTGGTGAAGGCCAGGCCGATCCAGGTGTTGCGCGCGTGCGGGCCGCCGAAGAGTTCCTTGAGGGTGGCGCCGAAGCTCAGGCGCGTCTCCTGATTGAGCCAGATCTCGGGCTCGGCGACGTGGCGGCGCACGTAGAAGGCCAGCAGCGCCGGCAGCAGGCCGACCGCGAACACCCAGCGCCAGCCGGCGATCGGGATCACCACCGCCGCGACCACCGCGGCGGCCGCGTAGCCTGCGGCGAACGCGCTCTGCACCCAGGCCATGACCTTGCCGCGGTGCCGCGCAGGCCAGGTCTCGCTGACCAGGGCCGAGCCCGCCGACCACTCGCCGCCCACGCCGAGCCCGACGATGATGCGGAACAGCATCAGCTGGCCGACCGTCTCCGACAGGCCGCACAGCGCGGTGCCGACCGAATAGCAGATGATGCTGAGCATCATCGAGCGCGCGCGGCCCAGGCGGTCGGCGAGGAAGCCGAACACCAGGCCGCCGCCCGCGGTGGCCAGCAGGGTGGCCGACATCACCAGCCCCGCCGCCGACTTGTCCATGCCGAGGTCCGCACTGACGTGCTGGATGACCATGGCGAACAGCATCAGATCCATGATGTCGAGCATCCAGCCCAGGTAGGCGGAGTTGAACGCGCGCCATTGCGGCCGGCTCGCGCCCTTCCACCACCGGTCCTGTCCCGCGCCTACCGCCACATCGGCCTTGTCCTGCGACATCGCTGACCCCTCCCGAGGGTGCTGCTGGCCGGCGGCGCCGGCCCGTTGGCTTTCGATGCGGCGTGTCCGCCGTATCGTTGTTCGATACTCGCGTCTTACTATACAATAAGTCTCGACAGATGAGTCAATACTCGCTCATCTGTATCGATCAACGATACAAGGACCCGATATGCGCACACTGATGCTCCGGCTGTACGAGGACGCCCTGCCCGCCCGCTGCCCGCCCGTGTTCCTGCCGGCGACGCCGCGCGCCCTCTATGTGGCCGAGGGCGCGCTGACGGTGGAAGGCCCCGGCGACGCGCAGTGGATCCCGGCGGGCGCGGCCCGCGTCTGCCAGCAGAGCGCAGTCCTCGTGAACGACGATGCGCCGACGCGCCTGTGGCGCTGGGAGCTGAGCGCGGCCGGCGCGCCGGCCGCGGCCGCACTGCCCTCTGCCCCGGCCACCCGCAGCGCGCTCAAGCTGGAGGCGGAGGTGAGCCTGGACCCGCGCTTCGACTGGCTGATGCGCTGCGACGAGGTCGGCTTCCCGCCCGGCGGCGTCGCCCTGACCCACGTGCACCAGGGGCCGGGCATCCGCATCTGCGCCGAGGGCGAGATCGCGATCGAGACCCAGGGCGCGCGCGACCGCTACGCGCCGGGCGAGGCCTGGTTCGAACTGGGCCCGGCGCCGGTGCTCGCGCCCACCACCGAGCGCGAGGCGACGCGCTTCGTGCGCTGCTTCCTGCTGCCGCGGGCGCTCAAGGGCCGCAGCTCGATCCGCTACGTGCGCGCCGAGGACGCGGACGCGCCCAAGGTGCAGACCTACCGCGTTTTCGCGGAGCGAGACATCGATCTACCTGAGTGACACGGGGTCGGGTACCCTGCCCCGGCGGGCGCGGCTCGCGCCCTGCCGCCAGCACAGGACCCGATCTTCCATGGGACCCGATCCCGCCCTGCCCCAGGCCGGCCCGCCTTCCGAGCCCGGCGACGCCTCGCTCCCCACCGCCATCGTCTCGCTGCAGGTCATCGAGGCGCTGGCGCACGCGCCGCAGGGCCTGGGCGTGACCCAGCTCTCGCAGCAGCTGGGCATGCCCAAGGCGCGCGCGCACCGGCACCTCAGCGCGCTGCGCGAGCACGGCTACCTGCTGCAGGACCCGCGCACCAACCACTACCGCATCGGCTGGCAGCTCTACCTGCTGGGCAAGGCCTGCGTGGGCCGCTTCGACCTGATGACGCTGGCCAAGCCGGCGCTGCAGCGCCTGCGCGATGCGGTGGGGCAGACGGTGGTGATCGCCTCCTACTCCGAGCAGGAGGTGGTGGTGATCGACTTCCTGCGCGGGACCTCGCCGCTGGAGATCAGCCTGCGCCCGGGCAGCCACTTCAGCCTCAACGCCAGCGCGCAGGGCAAGCTGGTGCTGGCCTACGGGCCGCCTGCGCTGCGCGAGGCCTACCTGTCGCGGCCGCTGCCGCGCGACACCCCGCGCACGATCGTCGCGCCCGACCGGCTGCGCGCGGAACTGGACCTGGTGCGCGGCCGCGGCTGGGCCGACGCGCCGGAGGAACTGTTCACCGGCATCAACGCGCTCGCCGCGCCGCTGCTGCAGGCCGGCGGCGACCTGTTCGGCACGCTGGCCATCGTCGGCTCGATCCACTACCTGCCGGCCGCGGCGGATCCGGCCCACATCGAGGCGCTGCGCAGCACCGCCGCCGAGATCTCGGCGATGATGGGCTACGCCGCGGGAGGATAGGGGCCGTTACGCGCCGCCGTCCCCGCGCTCACGCAGGCGGGCGAGGAAGCGGCGCGGCGCGTCGTCGAAGCCGCCGTTGGACATGAAGACCACCTGGTCGCCCGGCCGCGCCAGGGCGTCGAGCGCGGCGATCAGGCCGTCGGCGTCGGGCACCGCGCTGGCGTGGCCGCGCACCGCCGAGACCACCGCGCCGGCGTCCCAGGACAGCTCCGGGCGGTGCAGGAACACCACCGCGTCGGCGGCGTCGAGCGAGGGCGCCAGCGCGTCGGCGTGCGCGCCCAGGCGCATCGAGTTGCTGCGCGGTTCCATCGCCACCACGATCCGCCCGCCCTCGCCGACCCGCGCGCGCAGCCCGGCCAGGGTCGCGGCGATGGCGGTCGGATGGTGGGCGAAGTCGTCGTAGACCACGATGCCGCCGGCCTCGCCGAGCCGCTCCATGCGGCGCTTGACGCTGCCGAAGCGCGCCAGCGCCGGCAGCGCCGGGGCCGGGTCGACGCCGGCGGCGCGGCAGGCGGCGATCGCGGCCAGCGCGTTCATCACGTTGTGGCGGCCGAGCAGCGGCCAGCGCACCTCGCCCACGCGCTCGCCGCGGTGCGCGACCTCGAAGGCGCTGCCGTCGGCCTCCAGCAGGCGCGCGCTCCAGTCGAAGCCGCCGCCGATACCGAAGCGCTCCACCGGCGTCCAGCAGCCCATCGCCAGCACCTCGGCCAGGTGCGGGTCCTCGCCGTTGACGATCAGCCGGCCGCCGCCCGGCACGGTGCGCACCAGGTGATGGAACTGGCGCTGGATCGAGGCCAGGTCCGGGAAGATGTCGGCGTGGTCGTACTCGAGGTTGTTGAGGATCGCGACCTGCGGCCGGTAGTGCACGAACTTGCTGCGCTTGTCGAAGAACGCGGTGTCGTACTCGTCGGCCTCGACCACGAACAGCGGGTCGCGGCCCAGCCGCGCGGAGACGCCGAAGTCGCCGGCGACGCCGCCGATCAGGAAGCCCGCCTCGCGGCCGGCCGCCTGCAGCAGCCAGGCCAGCAACGTGGTGGTGGTGGTCTTGCCGTGGGTGCCCGCCACCGCGAGCGTGGTGCGCCCGGGCAGCACGGTCTCGGCCAGCCACTGCGCGCCGGAGGTGTAGCGGCGGCCGGCGTCGAGCACCGCCTCCACCGCGGGGTTGCCGCGCGAGAGCGCGTTGCCGACCACGACGATGTCCGCATCGTCGCCGATGTGCTCGGGCCGGTAGCCCTGCGCCAGCCGGATGCCCAGACGCTCGAGCTGGGTGGACATCGGCGGGTAGACCGCCTGGTCGCTGCCCTCGACCTCGATGCCGGCCTCGCGCGCCAGCGCGGCCACGCCGCCCATGAAGGTGCCGGCGATGCCCAGGATGTGGATCTTCAAGGAAGCGGCGTCCTTCGACTGCGCCGGCGCGATCGCGCCCGGCCCGCGGCTCAGCCGACCTCGCGGCCGGCGCCGATCGCCTCGAGGATGCGGGCGAAGACCTCGTCGAGCGTGCCCACGCCGTCGACGACGCCGAGCTGGCCGTGCTGGCGGTAGAACTCGATGACCGGCGCGGTCTGCTCGTCGTACACCGCCAGGCGCTTGCGCACCGATTCCGGGTTGTCGTCGGCGCGCCCTTCGGCCTGCGCGCGGCCGGCCAGGCGCTCGATCAGCAGCTCGTTGTCGACCTCCAGCTGCACCGCGGCGTCGAACTTCCGGCCGAGGCCGGCGAGCAGTTCGTCGAGCGCGGCGGCCTGCGCCAGGTTGCGCGGGTAGCCGTCGAGGATGAAGCCGTCGCGGGTGTCGTCGCGCGAGAAGCGCGCCTTCAGCATGCCGAGCAGGATCTCGTCGGAGACCAGGTCGCCGCGGGCCATCACTTCCTTGGCCTGCAGCCCGAGCGGGGTGCCGGCGGCGACTTCGGCGCGCAGCAGGTCGCCGGTGGAGATGTGCGGCACCCGCAGGTGCTCCTTCAGCCGTGCCGCCTGCGTGCCCTTGCCCGACCCGGGCGCACCCAACAGAACCAGTCGCATCGAAGACTCCACTCCAGCGGGGATTCGGCCTGCGGCCCGGCGCGGTAGACTGCGGCCCGGCGCAATGAACAGCCGCCACTTTACCGTATCCGGTCCGGTTTCCACGAACCGCGCGGCCGGGGCCCTCCATCCGTCCAACGCGAGCGTTCGTCCATGGCATCCGGAAACCTGCTCTACGCCCAGTCCGGCGGCGTCACCGCCGTCATCAACGCCACCGCCTCGGGCGTGATCGGCGAAGCCCGCGCGCGCAAGGTCAAGGTGCTGGCCGCCCGCAACGGCATCCTCGGCGCATTGCGCGAGGAGCTGATCGACACCTCGAAGGAGAGCGCGGCCGCGATCCGCGGCCTGGCCCACACCCCGGGCGGCGCGTTCGGCTCGTGCCGCTACAAGCTGAAGTCGCTCGAGGCCGACCGCGCGCGCTACGAGCGCCTGCTGGACGTGCTGCGCGCCCACGACGTGCGCTGGTTCCTCTACAACGGCGGCAACGATTCCGCCGACACCGCGCACAAGGTCTCGCAGCTGGCGGCCGAGTTCGACTATCCGCTGACCTGCATCGGCGTGCCCAAGACCATCGACAACGACCTCGCCGTCACCGACTGCTGCCCGGGCTTCGGCTCGGCGGCGAAGTACACCGCGGTGTCGGTGCGCGAGGCCGCGCTCGACGTGGCGGCGATGGCGGAGACCTCGACCAAGGTGTTCGTGTACGAGGCGATGGGCCGCCACGCCGGCTGGCTGGCCGCCGCCGCCGGCCTGGCCGGCGAGGGCCCGGACGACGCGCCGCACCTGATCCTGTTCCCGGAGCGCCCCTACGACGAGGCCGACTTCCTCGCCCGCGTGCGCAAGGTGGTCGACCGCGTCGGCTACTGCGTGGTGGTGGCCAGCGAGGGCATCCAGACCGCCGACGGGCGCTTCGTCGCCGACGCCGGCGGCGGCAAGGACTCGTTCGGCCACACCCAGCTGGGCGGCGTCGCCTCCTACCTGGCCGGCAAGGTCAAGGACGAGCTGGGACTGAAGGTGCACTGGACCCTGCCCGACTACCTGCAGCGCTCGGCGCGCCACATCGCCTCCAAGACCGACCTCGACCAGGCGCTCGCGGTGGGCAAGGCCGCGGTGCGCCTGGCGCTGGCCGGCCGCAACGCCACCATGCCGGTGATCCGCCGCACCGCCGACAAGCCCTACCGCTGGAAGATCGACAGCGCGCCGCTGGAGCAGGTCGCCAACCACGAGAAGAAGATGCCCGCGGGCTTCCTGCGCCGCGACGGCTACGGCATCACCGCCGCCGCGCGCCGCTACCTGGAGCCGCTGATCCGCGGCGAGGCCTACCCGCCCTACCGCAACGGCATTCCCGCCTACGTGACCCTGAAGAACGCGCCGGTGAAGAAGAAGCTGCCGGCCTGGAAGGGCTGAGCGGCCGGCCGGTCCGGTTGCCGACGCCAGCGCGCCTCATGCGCCGCGCGCCACCTGGCGCCGGCGCCGGCGCAGCCGCCGCCACGACCAGCGCGCCGCGAGCGCGGCCAGCGCCGCCGCCAGTGCCAGCACCGCGAGCGCGGCGGCGCGGCCGACGCCGATCGCCTGCAGCACGACGTCGAGCGCGTTCCTCGCGAACGCCGGCGGCGGCACCGTAAGCTCGGCGTCGGCGACGTCGCGCCCGGCCGCGAAGTCCGCGATGCGCCCGGCGATCGCGGGATGTCCCAGCCACAGTTCGTCGTCGTGGCTGGCGTTGCGCACCAGCAGCCGCGCCGCGCGCGGCAGGCCGGCGCTCAGCGCCTGCGCGTTCGCTGGGGGCGTGCGGCCGTCGAGCGTGCCGCTGACCAACAGCACCGGGACCTCGCTGCGCAGCGGCGCCCGGAAGGCGTCGCCGAGGTCGACCAGGCCGAGGCCATCGGCCAGCGCCGGGAACGGGAAGTTCAACGCGTCGGCGAACAGGCTGCGCCGCGCCTGCGCCCCGGCCAGCGCACGCCGGCGCGCGCTGCTGCCGGAGGCCGCTTCCATCGCCAGCGGCATCGCCTCGAAGCGGCCGAGCTGCGCGCGCGTGGCGAGCACCAGTTCCGCCAGCAGGTCGTAGCGGCCGCGCTCGGCGTCGCGCAGCGCCAGCGGCAGCAGGCGCTGGGTCGACCGCCGTCCCAGCGCAACGGCGATCGCGAGCTGGGCGTCGTACTCGCCGATCGTCACCCGCACGCCGCCCTGCAGGTAGCTGCGCCCCTGCCCGGGCTGGCGGCGCAGCGCCTGCAGCACGCGCCGGGCCGAGCCGGCGACATCCTCGAAGCCGTCGGCCGCGGCCGCCTCCGACAGCGCCGCCAGCAGCGCATCGGCCGACAGCGGCGGCTTCAGCGTGTCGTCTGGGCCTTCGGCGCCGATCAGCACCGCGCGGTCGATGCGCGCGCCGTGCAGGCGCAGCGCGGCCAGCGCCAGGTGCGTGCCGTAGCTCATGCCCCACAGCGCCACCCGCGGCACGCCCAGCGCGAGGCGCAGGCGCTCGATGTCGTGGGCGCTCTCGAGCGTGGTGTAGGCGGCCAGGTCGACGCCCAGGCCGCGCCAGTGGGCAACGCAGCGCGCGGCGGTCGCCTGCAGCGCCGCCAGCGCCTCGTCGCGGTCCAGCGGGCGCGCCTCGTCGAACCGATGCACGTGCGGGCATGGCGGCGGCGGCTCCGACAGGCCGGTGCCGCGCTGGTCGAGCAGCAGCACGTCGGCGCGGCGGCGCACCAGGTCGAACACCGGCCAGCGCGGGCCGCGCGCGGCGCCCACGCCGGAGCCGCCGGGACCGCCGGCCAGGTAGATCACCGGCGCCGCGCGGCCGTCGCCACCGGTCGCCGGCAGGCGCACCACGCGCAGGCGCAGGCGCGGGCCGTCGGGATCCCGGTGCCGCCGCGGCACCTCCAGGAAGGCGACTTCGGCGTCGATCGTGCCGTGCCGCTCGGTCTCGAACGCGTAGGGCGCGAACGCCAGCGGCGCCGGCCGGCCGCTCGCCGCGGCGCCGGCCGCGACGAACGCGAGCGGAAGCAGCAGCCAGGCCGGAGCGCGGCCGCGGCGGCGATGCGGAAGGGGGCGGGATCGGAACATGCGGGCTGCCGGTACGATGGACGAGCGCCCAGGCTGCCCGCCGCGGCGCCGGTCCGGGCGCCGCGGTCGGCCGAACGGCTCCCAGCAGGGGCCCAACGTCTCCGGGCGCCCGATACGATGCGCGCATGCCGATCCGCCGCACCCTCGCCGTCCTCCTCGTGCTGCTGGCGGCGGTCGCCGCCTGGCTGGGGGCGTCGGCACGCGATCCCGCCCTGTGGCAGGTCCTGTCGGCGGAGATGGCGCCCGATCCGGCCGGTACGCCCGGCGGCGGCGCGGGCGATCCGGCGGGCGGCCTCGCCTGGCGCGCGCTGGACCAGCGCGCGCTGGCGCGCTGGTCCGGCCCGTACTGGCTGCGCTGGCGCCTGGCGCCCACAGCGCCCGGGGAAGGCGGCGACGTCGCGCTGCACCTGGCGCTGCGCGCGGCGGCGCAGCCGTACTGGGACGGCCGCGCGCTCGCCGGCAACGGCACGGTGGGCCGCACCGCCGCCGAGGAACGGCCCGGGCGGATCGACGCGGTGCGGGTGCTGCCGGCCGCGCCCGCGGCCGGCGTGCACGAACTGCTGGTGCACGCCTCCAGCCATGGCCGGTGGCTGCCGCTGCGCAGCGCCGATGCCTTCGTCGAGGCGGGACCGGTCGAAGCGCTCTACGCCGGCCGCTACCGGCCCTGGCTGATCGCCGCCCTCGCCGCCGGCGCGCTCGCCGCGGCCTGGTTGTACTTCTTCATCGCGCAGCGCGGCCGGCCGCGCTCGCCGGACGCCCGCCTGCTGCTGTGGCTCGGTGCCGCCGGCCTGGCGCTGCCGCTGGTCGAGGCCTGGCGGCCGCTGCTGGGCTACGCCTATCCGCTGCATGGCGTGCGTTTGCTCGCGCTGCTGTCGCTGCACCTGGCCGCGGCCGTGCTGCTGCCGGCCTACCTGGCCCGCCGCTTCGCGGTCGCGGTGCCGCGCAGGGTCCGCGTCGCCTACCTGGCGGCGCTGCTGCTGGCGGCCGCGCTGCTGCCCGGCTTCGACACGCGCGGCGCGGCGGTGCTGCTGCTGAGCCTGCTGGCCTCGGCGGGCGTGCTGCTGCGCGTGGAGGGCGAAGGCGATGAGCGCGCGCCGATCCTCGCCGTGCTGGCGGTGGGCGCGCTGGCGCTGCCGATCGCCGGGGGCGCGTTCCTCGACGGCCCCTACTTCCTGCTGCTCGCGGTGCTGATGGGCTTCCTGCTGCTGCGGCACGCGGTGCGCCTGCGCGAGCTGGACCGCCACAACGCGCGGCTGCGCGCCGAGCGCGCCCGGCTGTCGCTGCAACTGCTGCAGCGCGGGATCCAGCCGCACTGGCTGATGAACACGCTGACCTCGCTGCAGGAGCTGATCGAGCAGGCGCCGCCGCTGGCCAGCCGCCTGGTCGAACTGCTGGCCGAGCAGTTCGACCGCCTGCGCGACAGCAGCGGCCGCGAGCGCGTGCGCCTGAGCGACGAGCTGGCGCTGTGCCGGAACCATCTGCGGATCGCCGGCCTGGCCCTGGGCCGGCCGATCCACTTCGAGGTGGAGGCCGACGACACCGCGCTGATGCTGCCGCCGGGCGTGCTGCACGCGCAGGTCGAGAACGCCCTGACCCATGCCGGCGCCGCCGCCTGCGCGGACCGGCCGTTCCGCCTGCGGGTGCGCCGGGAAGGCGACGTCCACGTACTCGAACTGCGCAGCGCGCGCGGCACCGCGAACCGGCGCGGACAGGGCACCGGCACGCGCTACATCGAGGCCAGCCTGGCCGCCGCGCGGCCACGCGGCGGCCGCTTCGCCCAGCGCGCCGACGGCGCGGACTGGTACGGCCGGATCGAGCTGCCGTGCGCATCCTGATCGTCGAGGACGAGCCGCTGGTACGCCAGCGCCTGCTGCGCCTGTGCGGCGAGCTCGCCGGCGGCCGCGCGCGCTTCGATGCGGTGGCCGATCTCGAGGCCGCCGGCGACCGCCTCGGGCGCCAGGTCTACGACGGACTGCTGCTCGACCTGAACCTGGAGGGCGAGGACGGCTTCGAGCTGCTGCGGCGCGCGGTCGCCGGGCGCTACCACTGCGTCGTGGTCTCGGCCCACCGCGAGCGCGCGCTGCAGGCGTTCGACCACGGCGTGCTCGATTTCGTCGCCAAGCCGTTCTCGCGCGAGCGCCTCGCCCGCGCACTGGACCGGCTGCTCGACGCCGGGCGCCACCGCGCGGGCGGCGCGCGCTACCTCGGCGTCTGGCGCGCCCAGGGCACCGAGACCGTCGAGCTGGAGCAGGTCCTGTGGATCCGCGCCGACCGCGACTACAGCGAACTGCGCCTGCTCGACGGCCGCAGCGAACTGCACGACAAGCCGCTGGCGGCGCTGACCGCGCTGCTGCCGCCGGACTTCGCGCGCTGCCACCGTTCCTACCTGGTCAACCTGCGCCACGTGCGCGGCCTGCACGCGGCGTCCGGCAGCCGCTACCGGCTGAGCCTGGCCGGCGGCGCCGAACTGCCGGTCGGCCGCGCCCATCTTGCGGCGCTGCGCCGGGCGCTCGGGATGGCGTGATGGACTAGATCTCGACCTGCGTCCCGAGTTCCACCAGGCGGTTGCCGGGGATGCGGAAGAAGCCGGACGCGGGTGCGGCGTTGCGGTGCATCAGCGCGAACAGCTTCTCTCGCCAGATCGTCATGCCGCGCCGCGCGGTGGCGACCACGGTCTCGCGGCTGGTGAAGTAGGTGGTGTCCATCGGGTCGAGGCAGATGCCCTGGTCGATGTCGCCGCAGCGCATCAGCGCCAGCGGCACGTCCGGGATCTCCATGAAGCCGAAGCGCACCAGCACGCGGTAGAAGCCCTCGCCCACCGCCTCGATCTTCAGCCGCTGCCGGGCGTAGGGCACGGTCAGGGTCTCCACGGTCAGGAAGACGTTGCGCTCGTGCAGCACCTTGTTGTGCTTGAGATTGTGCATCAGCGCCTGCGGCACCACCCCGCGGTCGCTGGTCAGGAACACCGCCGTGCCCGACACCCGCGCCGGCGGCGAGAGCATCAGCCCGGGCAGGAAGGTGTCCAGGCGGATGCCCTGCTGCTGGATCTCCTCGTGCAGCAGCTGGCGGCCGCGGCGCCAGGTGCGCAGCAGGGTGAACAGCGTCACCCCGAGCACCACCGGGAACCAGCCGCCCTGCAGGATCTTGGCCACGTTGGCGACCACGAAGCCGACGTCGGCCACCAGGAACACCGCGCACAGCGGCAGCACCCAGGTGCGCCAGCGCGGCCACAGCGCGCGCGCCACCACCGCCAGCAGCAGGGTGTCGATCAGCATCGTCAGCGAGACCGAGATGCCGTAGGCGGTGGCCAGCGCCGAAGACGTCTGGAAGCCCAGCACCAGGGCCACCACGATGACCATCATCATCCAGTTGATGCCGGGGATGTAGATCTGGCCGATGGTCTCGTGCGAGGTGTGCAGCACCTTCATGCGCGGGATGTAGCCCAGCTGCATCGCCTGCCGCGCCACCGAGAATCCGCCGGTGATGACCGCCTGCGAGGCGATCACCGTGGCCGCGGTGGCCAGCACCACCATCGGCATCCGCGCCCACTGCGGCACGCCGATGTAGAACGGGTTGCGGATGGCCGAGGGGTCCTCCAGCACCAGCGCGCCCTGGCCGAGGTAGTTCAGCATCAGCGCCGGCAGCACGAACCAGTACCAGGCCAGCCGGATCGGCCGCGGCCCGAAGTGGCCCATGTCGGTGTAGATCGCCTCGCCGCCGGTCACCGCCAGCACCACCGCGCCGAGGATGAACACGCCGCCCACGGTATGCGTCTGGAAGAACTGCGCGGCCCACCACGGGTTGAGCGCGTGCAGCACCTCGGGCTCGTGGACGATGTTGGACACGCCCAGCACCGCCAGCACCAGGAACCACAGCACCATCACCGGGCCGAACACCCGGCCCACCTTGGCGGTGCCGTAGCGCTGGGTGGCGAACAGCGTCACCAGCACCACCAGCGCGATCGGCACGATCCAGTGGTGCAGCTGCGGCGCCACCACCTCCAGGCCCTCCACCGCCGAGAGCACCGAGATCGCCGGGGTGATGACGCCGTCGCCGAAGAACAGCGAGGCGCCGAAGATGCCGAGCAGGCCGACGACGTAGGCCGAGCGCGATCCGGTGGGCAGGCAGCGCTGGGCCAGCGCCATCAGCGCCATGATGCCGCCCTCGCCGTCGTTGTCGGCGCGCATGATGATCGTCACGTACTTGACCGTGACCACCAGGATCAGCGACCAGAAGATCATCGACAGCACGCCGAGCACGGTGTCGTGGTCGGCCACGAGCCCGTAGTGCGGCGAGAAGGCCTCGCGGATGGTGTACAGGGGGCTGGTGCCGATGTCGCCGAAGACGACGCCGATGGCGCCGACGACCAGGCCGGCGAGGCCGATCTTGCCGTGGTGCGCGGAATCGCTGCGGGCGGGCTCGGCGGGCGTGCCGGGACGGGTCATTTCGGTCGGGTCGGACAGTGGGGGCTGTCAGCGAAGCGCGGACTGTAGCGCCTTTCGGATGATGATTTCCGCCCCGTCGCCCTCGGCGGCGGCGGCCTTGACCATCTTCTGCGCCTCGGCGGGCTTGTAGCCCAGCTGCTGCAGGGCCTCGACGGCCTCGGACAGGGGATCGGCCGGGACCGCCCGGCCGCCGGCCGCGACGGCCCCGCCGGCGAAGTCGGCGGCGCGGTCGCGCAGTTCCACCACCATGCGCTCGGCGGTCTTCTTGCCGATGCCGGGAATGCGGGTCAGCGCGGTCACGTCGCCGGCCTGGATCTGGCGGGCGAACTCGCCCACGCTGACCCCCGACAGCACCGCCAGCGCGATCCGGGCGCCGATGCCGCTGACCTTCTGCACGTCGCGGAACAGCCGCCGCTCCGGCTCGCTGAGGAAACCGTACAGCGACACGCTGTCCTCCTTCTGCGCGTAGTGGGTGAACAGCGCCACCTCGCGGCCGACCGGAGGCAGGTCGTAGAAGGTGCTCATCGGCGCCTCCAGCTCGTAGCCCACCCCGTGCACGTCGACCACCAGCCACGGCGGCTGCTTGTGCGCCAGGATGCCCTTGAGGCGGCCGATCATGCTTGCGCCCTCCGGGCGCGGGAATGGGGAATCGGGAATCGGGAATCGGGCAGCTGCCCGCTCTCCCGCTCTTTTCGATTCCCGATTGCCGATTCCCGATTCCCGGCTTCCATCATTTTCTGCTCCAGACCTGTTTCGTGCTCACCCCGAGCCGCGCGGCGCTGGCGCGGACGTGGGCGTGGGTGATGGCGGCGGCCAGCGCGTCGGCGGCGTCGGCCTGCAGCCGGCCCTGCAGGTTGAGCAGGATGCCGACCATGTGCTGGATCTGCGCCTTCTCCGCGCGGCCGCGGCCGACCACGGCGAGCTTGATCTCGGTGGCGGCGTACTCGTGCACCGGCAGGTCGCGCAGCACCGCGGCGCAGATCGCCGCGCCGCGCGCGTGGCCCAGCTTCAGCGCCGAGTCCGGGTTGCGCGCCATGAACACCTGCTCGATCGCGACCTCGTCCGGCCGCCAGGTGTCGATGACCTCGCCCAACTGGTCGAGCAGCCGCCGCAGCCGCACCGGGAACCCGCCCTCGCCCAGCAGGTTCAGCGGCGCGTGGTGCACGTGGCGCAGGCGCCCGTCCGGGGCGACGTCCACCACGCCCACGCCGGTGCGCTGCGAGCCGGGGTCGATGCCGAGGATGCGGGTGGTTTGACCGGGATTCGGGATTGGGGATTCGGGATTCGGAGCGCGAGTGGGCCGTGGGGAGAGCGGGGGCGAAGGCCGCCCCACCAATCCCCGATCCCCACTCCCGACTCCCGGGAACGCCATCAGGCGTTCCCTAGCGACGCTTGATCGGCATTGGAGTACACGTCCTGCACGTCGTCGAGGTCCTCGAGCATGTCGAGCAGCTTGCGCACCTGCGGCGCGACGTCGGCGTCGACGGCCACGTCGTTGTCGGCGCGGAAGGTGATCTCGGCGTGGCCCGGGGCCAGGCCCACCGCGGCCATGGCCTCGCGCACCGCGGCGAAGTCCTCGGGCGAGGTCAGGACCTCGATGCTGCCGTCCTCGGCGTACACCGCCACGTCCTCGGCGCCGGCCTCGATCGCGGCCTCGGTGACCCGGTCCTCGTCGGCACCGGCGGCGTAGCTGAGCACGCCCAGGCGCCGGAACATGAAGGCCACCGAGCCCTCGGTGCCCATGTTGCCGCCGCACTTGGAGAAGGCGTGGCGCACGTCGGCCACGGTGCGCACGCGGTTGTCGGTCAGGCAGTCGACGATCACCGCGACCCCGCCCGGGGCGTAGCCCTCGTAGCGCACCTCCTCGTACTCCACGCCCTCCAGTTCGCCGGTGGCCTTCCTGATCGCGCGCTCGATCACGTCCTTGGACATGTTGGCGGTCAGGGCCTTGTCGACGGCGGTGCGCAGGCGCGGGTTGTTGGACGGATCGCCGCCGCCGGCGCGCGCGGCCACGCCGATCTCGCGGATGATCTTGGTGAACATCTTGCCGCGCTTGGCGTCGGAGGCGTTCTTGCGCGCCTCGATGGAAGGTCCTCGACCCATGGAATCCGCCTGCAGGGAAAGCGGGGATTTTACACCTCGGACTCCCCTCCCCCGGGGGCGAAGCGGCCCTCGCGCAGGAAGCGCGCGGTCCGCGCCGCGGCCTCTTCGCTGAACATCAGCCCGGTATGGCTGGCCGGCAGCACGCAGTGGTCGGCCAGGCCGGGGGCGCGGGTCTCGCGCACCGCCACCGTGCCATCGTGCGGCTCGTCGAACCGCGCCACCAGGGCGCCGAGGCCGCGCGGCCGGTCGCCTGCGATCATGCCGACCTCGATCCGGGCCGGCCACTCGGCGCAGCCGCGCGCCAGCAGCGGCCCGCTGCGGCCCATGTAGGCGCCGGTCAGGGCATGGCGCCGCAGCGCCCGCGCCGCCGCGCTGCCGCACAGCGGGCTGGCCAGGCAGACCACCCGCCCGACCGGCAGCTCGGGGTGCCGGCGCAGCGCCTCCAGCGCGATCACGCCGCCGAGGCTGTGCCCGACCAGGCCGGCCGGGCCGTCGCGCAGCGCCTCGCGCAGGGCCTCGATCGCCCGCCCGTCGCCGCCGCGGATGCTGCGGTAGCCCAGGGTGCGGGCCGCGTAACCTTCGGCCGCCAGCCGCGCGGCGAACCAGCGCATCGCCAGCGCGGGCATCCACAGCCCGTGCAGCACCAGCACCCGGGGACGGTCGTCGATGGCGGTCATCCCGCCAGTTCAGCCGCCCGGGCGCGCGGGGTCAAGGCGACCGGCATCCGCCGCGGGGCCGCGCGCAGGCGCGAGCAGCGGCAGGGGTGGCCTCGCCCCGGCCGGCGGATCGCCGGCCGGGGCGCGCCGAAGGCGGCGGGCGGAGCGGTCCCCGCCCGCCGCGCGGCCTCACGGACAGGGATAGATCGTGTAGCCCTGCGGCGACCCGGCGTTGCCCCAGGTCTGGATCGAGCCGTCGCATTCGATCCGGCCGCCGCCGATGGCGTTGCCGGCGGCGTCGTAGCGCGTCCACTCGGCCCACTCCACGCCCGGGATCGGCCAGCGCGCCGCCACGCTGCCCACCACCAGAACACCCAGCACCAGCGCCATCGCCCCGATGGCCTTGCGCTTGCCTCTGTTCATCGCCTCTGCCTCCATTCCGTCGGAAGGATCCCCCGCGCCAGCCTAGCCGCGCAGCCCGGACCGGACTGGGCCGGCAGTCACAGGCGCCGCGCGCTCACGGCTCCCGGCGCATGATGAATTCGAGATCCCGGGTCGCGCCGACCGGGAACAGGTACTCGCCCGCGCGCGCGAAGCCGTAGCGCGCGTAGAAGCGCTGGGCGCCGAGGTTCTCCGACCACACCCCGACCCACAGCGGGCGCGGCCCGTCGCGCAGCAGCCAGTCCAGGGCGATCCGCATCAGGCGGCCGCCGTGGCCGCCGTTCTGCAGGCCGCGCACCAGGTAGAGCCGCTTCAGCTCGCCGTCGCCGGGCGCCACCCCGGGGTGCGGCAGCCCGCAGGGGCCGGCGGCGGCGTGGCCCACCGCCTCGCCGTCGGCTTCGAGCAGCCACACCGCGTAGTCGGGATGCGAGAGGATCGTGCGCTGCCGCTCGACCGCGTAGTGCTCGGCGAGGAAACCGGCCAGGTCCTGCGGCGGGTACAGGTGGCCGAAGGTCTCGGTGAAGGTGCGCGCGGCGAGGGTCGACAGCGCCTGCGCGTCGCCGGGGACGGCGCGGCGGATCGTGGCGGGAGCGGGCATGCGGGACGGCGGGAACGGGCGGAGCGCCAGTATCCCACCGCGGCCGCCGGCGGCCGCGTCGAAACGTCTCCATCGGCACGGCTGCCCCGGCACCGCCGCCGTGCGCGTCGTGTCGCGCGCGAGCGCGCGCCTACTGGGCGTTGCGCTCGCGCGGGCGCACGCGCGCGCCGTCGGCCAGCAGCGCGTTGGGCGCGACGATCACCCGCTCGCCCGCGGCCAGGCCGTCGACGATCTCGATCTCGTCGCCCAGGTTGCGGCCCAGCGTCACCTCGCCGAAGCGGACGACGTCGCCGTCGGCCAGCCGCGCGATGCGGGCGCCGCCGGCGCCCTGCACCACCGCCGCCAGCGGCACCACCGCCGCGGGCGCCGCGCGCGGCACCCGCAGGCGCACCTGGCCGACCATGCCGGCGGGGATGCGCCCGTCGGCGTTGGGCAGGCGCAGTTCCACGCGCATGCCGCCGGCATCGTCGGAGATCCGCGGCGCGACCCGGACCACCTCGGCCCCGAAGCGCTCGCCCGGAAGCTCCGGGAAGGCCAGCTCGGCGCGCAGCCCCGGGCGCACCTGCAGCGCCGCGCGCTGCGGCACGTCGACCAGCACGCGCAGGGGGTCCAGCGCATCGACGCGGAACATCGGCGCGGCCTCGCCCGCCGCATCGCCGACGACGCGGTCGCCGCGCTCGACGTTGCGCTCGCTCACCACGCCCGCGAACGGCGCGCGCACCTGCAGGTAGGCCTGCCGGTCGCGCGCGCTGGCCAGCTGCGCCTGCGCGGCGCGCAGTTCCGCCTGCGCCGCGTCGCGCGCGCCGAGCCGGTCGCTGTAGGCCTCGCGCGAGATCAGCTGCGTCTCCACCATTGCCGCGGCGCGCTGGTGGTGGCCGCTGGCCAGCGCCAGGCCGGCCTCGGCGCGGGCCAGGGCGGCCTCCGCCTCGCGCACCGCCTGGTCGATCTCCGGCGCGGCGATGGTGGCCAGCACCTGGCCCGCGGTCACCGCGTCGCCCAGGTCGGCGCGCCTCGCGGCCACCTGGCCGCTGGCGCGGGCGAACAGCTGCGCGCTCTCGGCCGCCTGCACGCGCGCGGGCAGGGCCAGTTCGTACTCGGCCTCCGCCTGCCTGGCCTGCGCGACCTGCACTTCCGGCGGCTGCGCGTCCGCCTGCGCTTCGGCGCGGCCGCGGCCGCAGCCGGCCAGCAGCAGGACGGCCGCCAGCGCCGCGCAGGCGGCGGGCCAGGCCGGGACGGTCCGGGTGTTCATAGCGCGACTCCTCGGCCGTCGGCCGGCAGGCCGTCGGCGGTCTGCGCCGCGGCGACGCGGCGGTTGTGGCGGCGGCCCAGGATGGCCAGGATCGAGGGCACGAGCAGCAGCGTGGCCGGGGTGCCGAACACCAGGCCGCCGATCACCGCGCGCCCCAGCGGCGCGTTCTGCTCGCCGCCCTCGCCCAGGCCCAGCGCCATCGGCACGATGCCCAGGATCATCGCGCTGGCGGTCATCAGCACCGGGCGCAGGCGCACCGCGGCCGCCTCGTAGGCCGCCTGCTCGGGATCGTGGCCGGCCTCGATCAGGCCGCGGGCGAAGCTGGTGACCAGCACGCTGTTGGCGGTGGACACGCCGATCACCATCATCAGGCCCATCAGCGCCGGCACGCTGAGCGGCGTGCCGGTGACCGCCAGCCCGACCGCGGCGCCGGCGATGGCGATCGGCAGCCCGGACATGGCGACCAGCGGCTGGATCCACGACTGGAAGTTGACCACCAGCACCAGGAACACCAGCACCGCGGACATCGCCAGGCCGGAGGCCAGCTCGCCGTAGGCGCTCTGCATCTCGCCGGCCTGGCCGACCACCTGGATGCGGTTGCCGGGCTTCAGGCGCGGCTGCAGCGAGGCGACCACCTCGTTCAGCGCCGTGTGCACCGAGCCCAGGTCGCGTCCCTGCACGTTGGCGATCACGCTGACCGTGGGCGCCATCATCACCCGGTTGACGCTGGCCGGCACGCTGCGCGGGGAGACCGTGGCGATGTGGCGCATCAGCACGCTGCGGCCGTCCTCGCCGATGCGCAGCGGCGTGTTGAGCAGCGTCTCGATGCTGTCGAGGTCGGCCGGCAGCACCTGCAGCTGCACCGTGTACGAGGTCGCGGTGGCCTGCTCCACCCAGTAGACCGGCGTGACCGTGCCCGAGGCGCCCAGCAGCGCCAGCACCGCGCGGCTGGCGTCCTGGGCGCTCACCCCGAGCTGCGCGGCCCGGGTGCGGTCGATGGCGATGCGGTACTCGGGCAGGTCCAGCACCTGCCGCAGCATCACGTCGACCGCGCCGGGCACCTCGCGCAGGCGGGCTTCCAGTTCGCGCGCGACCGCCAGGTTGCCGGCGGCGTCGCGGCCGTCGACCCGCACCTCGAACGCGCCGACCGCGGCGCCGGCCAGGGTGCGGCTGGTGGCGTCGGGCGGGCGCTCGAACAGGCGCACGTCGGGATGGCGCTCGGCGACGCGCCGGCGGATCTCGGCCAGGTAGCCCGCGCTCGGCCCGTGCGGCGCGCGCAGCTGCAGCATCAGCTCGGCCTCGAACGAGCCGACCACGGCGCTGTCCACCCACGCCAGGTTGACCGCGTCGGGGATGCCGATCTGCTCGTACACCGTCTGCAGTTCCCCGGCCGGCACGATGTCGCGGATCTCGGCCTGGATCTCGGCCAGGCGCTGCGCGGCCTGCTCCAGCCGGGTGCCGGTGGGCAGCCGCACCTGCAGCCGGATCTGGCCGGCGTCCACCGCCGGGAAGTACTCGCGCCCCAGCAGCGCCGCCGCGCCCGCGCCGACCAGCAGCACCAGCCCGGCCGCGAGCGCCAGCACGCCGCCGCGGTGCCCGAGCCGGAGCAGCGCCGCGTGGTGGCGCTCGCGCAGGCGCTCCAGCGCGTGGTCGAAGCGGTGGTGCACGGCCAGCAGCGCGCGCTCGGCGGCCCAGCGCGGCGCGGCGCGGCTGCGGATGTCGGCCGGCAGCAGCAGGTAGCACAGCACCGGGATCAGCGTGCGCGAGAGCAGGAACGAGGCCATCATCGCGAAGATCACCGCCAGCGCCAGCGGCGTGAACACCCAGGCCGACAGCCCGGTCATCAGCAGGATCGGCGTGAGCACGATGCAGATCGACACCGTCGACACGAACTCCGGGAACACCACCTCGCGCGCGCTGGCCAGGATCGCCTCGCGCACGTCCTTGCCCTCGGCGATGTGGCGGTTGGTGTTCTCCACGTCGACCACCGCGTTGTCGACCAGGATGCCGATCGCCAGCGCCAGCCCGCCCAGCGTCATCACGTTGAAGGTGTAGCCGAGCAGGTACAGCGCGGCCACCGAGGCCAGCAGCGCCAGCGGGATCGCCGACAGCACGATCAGGCTGGACCGCCACGAGCCCACGAACACCAGCACCACCGCCGCCACCAGCAGGCCCACCAGCAGCGCCTCGTGGCGGATCGAGGCGATGGCGTTGTCCACGAACACCGACTGGTCGAAGATCGGCTCGATGCGCGTGCCCGGCGGGGCGGAGGCGGCGATCTCCGGCAGCCGCGCGCGCACCTCGCGCACGATCTCCACCGCCGAGGCGCCGCCCATCTTGATCAGCGCCACCGAGACCGCCGCCGCGCCATCCAGGCGCGCGATGTTGGTCTGCAGCGCGCCGCCGTCTCGCACGCTGGCGACGTCGCGCACGTGGATCACGTTGCCGCCGCGGCCGGCGATCGGCAGGTCGAGGAAGCCGGCCGCGCTGTCCGGGCTGGTCTCCAGCGCGATCTGCATCTCGCGCGCGCCCTCGCGGATGGTGCCCGAGGGCAGCGTCGGGCTGCCGCGCTCCAGCGCCCCGGTCACGTCCTGCGGGGTCAGGCCGTGGGTCTGCAGCGCGCGCGGATCCAGGTCCACCATGACCTGCCGCGGCGCGCCGCCGTAGGGCAGCGTCATGCGGATGCCGGGGATCGACTGGATCTGCGAGCGCAGCTGCAGCCGCGCGTAGTCGTACAGCTGCGCCTCGGTCATGGCGTCGGAGGACAGCACCAGCTGCAGCACCGGCGTGCTGGACAGGTTGTTGCGCACCACCAGCGGCGGCGAGGTGCCCGGCGGCATGCGCCGCAGGATCGTCTGCGAGACCGCGGTCATCTGCGCCAGCGCGCGCTCCAGGTTGACCGCGGGCTGGAAGTCGGCGCGCACGATGCCGATGCCGTTCAGGCTCTCCGAGCGCACCTCGCGCAGGTCGTCGACGTTGTTGAGCACCGAGATCTCGGAGAACGAGGTCAGCTTGGCCGCCATCTCCGCCGCCGGCAGCCCGGCGTAGGTCCAGATCAGGCTGACCGACGGGATGCCCACTTCGGGCAGGATGTCGGTGGGCATGCGGCGCGAGGCCTGCAGGCCGAACAGCAGGATCAGGATGGCGAGCACGCCGATCGTGTAGCGGCGCGCCAGGGCGTATTCGACGATCCACATGTGGGGGCACTCCCGGGCGTCGCCGCCGGCGGGCCGCAGCGCGGCCGCGACGGGCGGGCGGCGACGGCGCGACCGCGGGGGGTCGGTCGCCGCGGTCGCCGCCGCGTTTCCATGATGCGCGGAGGCGACCGGCCCGATTAGAACGATCCTGCGCGATGATTGCCCGATCCTGCAAAGCGCCGTCCAGTCCCTGCGGTCTTCCGCCGGCGGTTTGCATAATCGTGCGGAGCCCTCGCCGGGAGCCCCCATGCGCAGCGCCTCCAGCCGCCCGCCGGAAACCGCCGGCCGCCTCGACCAGCAGGCCGAACTGGGCGCGCTGATCGCGCGCCACGCCGGCGAGGACGGCGTGCATCCCACCGCGGTCGCGGGGCTCACCCTCGCGCGCTTCTCGCGCCCGCAGGGGTGCAACGCGGTGCTGTACGACCCGCGCCTGTACATCGTCGCCCAGGGCCGCAAGGCGACGGTGCTCGCGGGCAGGCGCTACGAGTACGACCCGCTGCACTACCTGGTGGTGTCCACGCCGCTGCCGGCCCTGGGCGAGATCGTCGAGGCCACCCCCGAGCGGCCCTACCTGGCGCTCAAGCTGTCGCTCGACCCCGCGCACCTGCATGCGCTGGCGGCCCACAGCGCGCAACGGCCGCAGCAGCCCGACAGCGTCGACAGCGCCCTGTTCGCGGCGCGCGCCACGCCGCAGCTGCTCGACGCGGTGCTGCGCCTGGTCCGGCTGCTGGACAGCCCGCGCGACCTCGCGGCGCTGGCGCCGATGCGGGTGCGGGAAATCCACTACCGGCTGCTGACCGGCGAACTTGGGCACCGGCTGTCGGGCCTGGCCAGCACCGGCAGCCGCGCGCAGCGGATCTCGCGCGCGGTGGACGTGCTGCGGCGGGACTACGCCGAGCCGCTGCGGATCGAATCGCTGGCCCAGGCGCTGCACATGAGCCCGTCGAGCCTGCACCACCAGTTCAAGGCGCTGACCTCGATGTCGCCGCTGCAGTTCCAGAAGCGCATCCGCCTGCACGAGGCGCGCCGGCTCATGCTGGTGGACGGCCTGGAGGCCGGGGCCGCCGCCCACCGCGTCGGCTACGAGAGCGCCTCGCAGTTCAGCCGCGAGTACAAGCGCCTGTTCGGCGCGCCGCCGCGCCGCGAGGTCGGCCAGGTGCAGGGCCGGCGCGAGGCCGACTGAGCGCGTCGGGCGCGCCGCCCCCGCCCCGGCGGCCGACGCTGCGGGAGCGGGTCAGCCCGCCTCGCGCACCCGCACGTGCACCTCGGCCAGCTGCGCGTCCGGGATCGGCGACGGCGCGCCGGTCATCAGGCACTGCGCGGAGGTGGTCTTGGGGAAGGCGATGACGTCGCGGATCGACTCGGTGCCGGCCATCAGCGCGGCGATGCGGTCGATGCCGAAGGCGATGCCGCCGTGGGGCGGCGCGCCGTACTTGAGCGCGTCGAGCAGGAAGCCGAACTTCGCCTCCGCCTCCTCCGCGCCGATGCCCAGCAGCTCGAACACCGCGCGCTGCATCTCCGGCCGGTGGATGCGGATCGAGCCGCCGCCGATCTCGTTGCCGTTGAGCACCATGTCGTAGCCGCGCGAGACCGCGGTGCGCGCGTTGGCGCGCAGGTCGTCGATGTCGTCCACCGCCGGCGCGGTGAACGGATGGTGCAGGGCGACGTAGCGCTGCGCCTCGTCGTCCCACTCGAACATCGGGAAGTCGGTGACCCACAGCGGGCGCCAGCCTTCCGCGACCCGGCCGAAGTCGCGGCCGGCCTTCAGGCGCACCGCGCCCATGAAGTCCGAGACCGTGCCGTAGGCGCCAGCGCCGAAGAACACGATGTCGCCGTGGCCCGCGCCGACGTGCCGCAGCAGCGCGGCGAACTGGTGCTCGTCGAAGAACTTCTGGATCGGCGACGCGATCTCGCCGCTCTCGCCGATCTTGACGTAGGCCAGGCCCTTGCTGCCGTACTTCGCGGCGTGGGCGGCGTACTCGTCGATCTGCTTGCGCGACAGCGACGCGCCGCCCGGGATGCGCAGCGCGGCCACCCGGCCGTGGGCGTCGGCGGCCGGGCCGGCGAAGACCGCGAACCCACCGTCCTTGACCAGCTCGGCCACGTCGACCAGTTCCAGGTCGATGCGCAGGTCCGGCTTGTCGGAACCGTAGCGGCGCATGGCCTCGGCCCAGGTCATGCGCGGGAACGGCGCCTCCAGCGCGACGCCGGCGACCTCGGCGAAGACGTCGCGGATCATGCCCTCCACCGCGTCCTGCACGTCGCGCTCGCGGACCCAGGCGAACTCCATGTCGAGCTGGGTGAACTCGAGCTGGCGGTCGGCGCGCAGGGCCTCGTCGCGGAAGCAGCGCGCGATCTGGTAGTAGCGGTCGAAGCCGGCCACCATCAGGATCTGCTTGAACAGCTGCGGCGACTGCGGCAGCGCGTAGAACTCGCCCGGGTGCAGGCGCGCCGGCACCAGGAAGTCGCGCGCGCCCTCGGGCGTGGCCTTGGTCAGGATCGGGGTCTCGATGTCCTGGAAGCCGCCGGCGTCCAGCCAGCGCCGCAGCGCCTGCACCAGGCGGATGCGGGTGCGCTGCATGCGCTGCATCTCCGGCCGGCGCAGGTCGAGGTAGCGGTACTTGAGGCGGGTCTCCTCGCCGGCGTTCTCGTGCGCGTGGAAGGGCAGCGGCTCGGCCTTGTTCAGCACCTCGATCTCCGCGGCCAGCACTTCCACCCGGCCGCTGCGGATCTTGTCGTTGGCGGCCTGGCGCGCGCGCACGATGCCGGTCACGCGCACGCAGCTCTCCGCGCTGAGCCCGCTGGCGGCCTGGAACAGCGCGCCCATGTCGGAATCGACCACCACCTGCGCCACGCCCTCGTGGTCGCGCAGGTCGGTGAACACCACGTGGCTCTGCACACGGTTGGTGTTGACCCAGCCGCACAGGGTCACGGTCTCGCCGATCAGGGCCTCGTCGATCAGGCCGCAGTAGTGGGTACGCATGGAAGCTCCGGGAGGGATCGACCCGGCACGCGGCCGGGGAACCGGCTATTTTGCGGGCCCGCCCGCACAGCGGCAAATGCGGCCGGCGCTCCCGGCGCTCAGGCGGCCGGCTTGGCGGGCGCGGGATCGGACTTGGCCGGCTTGTCCTGGGCCGGCTTCGCCTCGGCCGCCGGCTTGGCGTCCGCCTTCGGCTCGGGCTTCGCGGCCTCGCCCGTCCCGCCGTCGGCCAGGTTGCGCTTCTTGTCGCCGTCCTTCTTGAAGTCGGTCTCGTACCAGCCGCCGCCGGCCAGGCGGAACGCCGGCGCGGTGACCTGGCGCTGCACGGCGGCGGCGCCGCAGGCGGGGCAGGCCTCCGGGTCCGGGTCGGAGAGCTTCTGCAGGCGATCGAAGGAATGGCCGCATTCGGCGCAGCGGAAAGCGTAGATCGGCATGGCGGATCGCTGGACGACGAAGGAGCCGGCATTCTGGGGCTCCCCGCCCGTCTTTCAAGCCCCCGACGGCCCGGACGGCCCGGTGGGCGGCTCCAAGCGACCGTTAACGCGGCAGGCCCTAGACTCCCGGCACCGTCGACAGGAGCCTCCCCGCATGCGCGAGCCGCCCAACTTCCGCACCATCGCCGCCGCCCTGCTGGTGGCGCTGGGCCTGATCGGCGCCGGCTGGACGACCGCGCAGGGCCTGGCCAAGCTGCGCACCGCCGACCGCTACGTCACCGTCAAGGGTTCGGCCGAGCGCATCGTCGATGCGGACCTGGTGGTGTGGCCGCTTTCGCAGACCGTGGGCGGGGACGACCTCGCCGCGGTCCAGGCCGGCCTGGACGCCAACACCGCCACCATCCGCCAGTTCCTCTCCGGCGCCGGCTTCGCCGACGACGAGGTGGTGGTCTCGCCGCCCCGGCTCGAGGACCGCTGGGCCTATTCCTACGGCGACAGCCGCCCGCCGGAGCGCTACCGCTATTCCAACACCGTCACCCTGCGCACCGGCCGGGTGGCCGAGGCGATGGCCGCCCTGCGCCGCAGCGGCGAGATCGTCGTCCAGGGGGTGATGCTCAACACCGGCGACGATGGCGGCCCCGAGTTCGACTTCACCCGCCTCAACGACATCAAGCCGGAACTGATCGCCGAGGCCACCGCCAACGCCCGGGTGGCCGCGGAGCAGTTCGCGCAGGACTCGGGCGCGCGCATCGGCGGCATCCGCAGCGCCAACCAGGGCGTGGTGTCGATCAGCGACCGCGACCGCGGCAGCCCGCACGTCAAGACCGTGCGGGTGGTGACCACGGTGGAGTACTTCCTGCGCGATTGAGCGCACCACGGAGATCGGACCGAGCGCGACGGCGCGTTCGCAGGAACGCGCTCGCGCGCGACCGGGCTCGGCGGGGAACGCCCCATCGCGCGCGAGCGCGCTCCTACGGTTGCGTGGCGGCGATGGCCAGTTCGGCGGCGCGGCGCAGCACGTCGTCGCGGGCCTCGGCGTCCAGCGGCGATCCCTGCAGGTAGCAGGCCAGCAGCCACGGCGCGCCGCCGCCGGGCGGCCACAGCAGCGCGATGTCGTTGCTGACCCCGTCGGCGCCGCCGGTCTTGTCGCCCACCCGCCAGCCCTCGGCCACGCCGGCGCGGATGCGGCGGTCGCCGGTGCGGTTGTCGATCAGCCAGTCGGCCAGCTGCGCGCGCGACGCCGGCGACAGCGCGTCGCCCAGGACGAATCGCTGCAGGTTGCCGGCCATCGCCGCCGGCGTGCTGGTGTCGCGCGTATCGCCCGGCGCGAAGCGGTTGGCTTCCGGTTCGTAGCGGGCGCAGTGGGTGACCGCGTCGCCGCGTTCGCGCAGGAACGCGGTCAGCCCCGCGGGGCCGCCGATCAGGGGCAGCAGCAGGTTCGCGGCCGGGTTGTCGCTCCAGACCATGGTGCCGCGGCACAGGTCGCGCACGCTCAGGTCGCGGCCGACGTGGCGCCCGGTCGCCGGCGCATGGGCGAGCATGTCCGCCTCGCGCACCGGCAGCCGCCGGTCCAGGGACAGCGCGCCGGCGTCGGCGCGCGCGAGCACCGCGGCCGCCAGCAGGTACTTGAAGGTGCTGGCCATCGGGAAGCGCTCCCCGCTGCGATGGCCCAGGCGCACCGCGTCCCCGCCCGCGCGCAGCAGCGCCACGCCGAGGCGCCCGCCGCTGGCGGCTTTGAGCGCGGCCAGGTCCGGCGCCGCGGCGATCGACGGCGGGCGCGCCGCGGCGGCCTGCGCCAGCAGCGGCGCGGCGGGAGCGGACAGCGCGGCGATGCCGGCCAGTTTCAGGAACGAGCGTCGCGACGACATGCGCATCTCCAACGGCGGGAAGCACGGATTCTCGGCCCGCCGCGGCGCCGCCACCAGCGCGAAGAATCGGGGGCAGGCATGAACCGGATCGATGGCTCGCGGCCCGGCCGGCCGCGAACATTCGCTCCCGGCGCCGTCGATGCGATGATCCATCGATCCCGCTCACCGCTGCCCGCAATGTCCCGCCCGCCGCTGCCGCTGCACGCCCTGCGCGCCTTCGAGGCCGCCGCGCGCCACCAGAACTTCACCCGCGCCGCGCTGGAGCTGCACGTCAGCCAGGCCGCGCGAGGGCCTGTTCCATCGCCTGCCGCGCGGCGTGCTGCTGACCGACGAGGCCGCCGCGCTGTACCCGGTGCTGCACGACGCGCTCGACCGCATCGCCGCCGCGGTCGCCCGCGCCACCGCGCGCGGCGTGCGCGACGTGCTCAGCCTGGGCGTGGTCGGCACCTTCGCCATCGGCTGGCTGTTGCCGCGCCTGGATGCGTTCGAAGCCGAGAACCCCGGCATCGAGCTACGGGTGCATACCCACAACAACCGCATCGACCTGGCCAGCGAGGGCCTGGACGCGGCGATCCGCTTCGGCGACGGGGACTGGCAGGGCCTGGCCTGCACGCCGGTGGTGGACACCCTGTTCGCGCCGGCCTGCGCGCCGGCGCTGGCGCGGCGGCTGGCCTCGCCCTGCTGCCGCTGCGGATGTTCGAGCGCGAACTGGCCGACGGCCGCCTGCTGCGGCCGTTCCCGGTCGGCATCCGGATCGGCCGCTACTGGTTCGCGCGGCTGCGCTCGCGCCGCGAGCGCGAGCCGGTCAGGCGCCTGCGGCAATGGCTGCAGGCGCAGGACGGGCTGGACAAGGACTGACTCGCCGCCGTCGGCCGGTCGCGCGCAGGCGCGCTCCGCCCCCCGACTGTAGGAGCGCGCTTGCGCGCGACAGCACCCGGCGCCGCTGGCTTCCGGCGGAACAGACACGACCGGCGGCGCTGTCCCGGGATCCAGGAGCGGTCGCGCGCGAGCGCGCTCTACCGCCGGCTTTTGCGTGGGAGCGCGCGCGACCGGGCGACGGCGGGACGGGCCCTCAGTGGCCCCAGGGCGTCGGCGGCGCAGCGACGGGCGCGGCCAGGTCGAACTCGACCTGGAACAGGCGCCCGCCCGGCCGCGACAGCTCGTAGAGGAAGCGCCGGTCCGGCTCGATCTCCATCGCCCAGGTGTTGGCGACCGAGGCGTTCAGGCCCTCGCGCTCGAACAGCGCCACCGACTCGGCATCGACCGGGAATTCCTGCCGCTGGGCGGTGCCGGGGGCCGTGGTGTCGCCGCCGTACATCGTCACCGCGTCCTCGCTGCCGTCCTCGTGGCGATGGTCGTGCTTGAGGCGCAGGCCGGTGCCGGTGCGGGTCAGCACCCAGGTCCGCGAGCGGTCCTCGCCGACGTGGAAGGGCACCTTCAGCTCGCGGGCGGGCTCGTCGCAGCCGCGCACGTGCATCACCAGGGTGCGGCCCTCGAACGGGTCCTCGCCCTCGGGCGGCGGCTGGTTGGCGACGATGCGGCCCTCGAAGGCCTGGCCGCAATGGCGCGCGAGCGCGGCCAGGAAGGCGTCGGCGGGCGCGGCCTCCGCAGCGTCATCGGCGACGGGCGCGGGAGACGGTGCGTCGGCACCGGCGGCAGGGCCGGAGGCGGGCGAGCAGGCCGCGAGGGCGAGCGCGAGCGCGGCGGCGGTCGGGAGCGTGAATGCGTTCATCTCCGAACCGTAACCGCTGCGGGCAGCGCGGGCAAATCCGCCGCGGCCCGGTGGCCGCTGCGTCCGGGCGCGTCGTGCGCCTGGGCGTGCGCCGTCCGCGCATCCGGACCATCGTGGGGCCGGGCGCGTGGCGCGGGCGAGGCCGGCCGCCCCGCCAGGGGCCGCACGTCCGCCTCGCGGCCGCCGGGCGTGCGGGAACGTTCGGAGTGCGCGACGCGCGCCAGCCGCGCCAGCCGCGCCAGCAGCGGCGCCTGCGGCAGCAGCTGCGCCGACAGCGCGGCGGCCGCGCGCCCGGCCTGCTCCGACGCGCCCGCCTCGTCTCCGGCCGCGACCAGCGATTCCGCCAGCGGCACGCGCCAGGCGGCGGTGGCCGCGGACTCCGCGCCGTACAGCGAGGCCGCGGCGTCGACGGCCTCGCGCCAGGCCGGCGCCGCAACGCCGGCGGGGCCGGTGCGCTGCCGCCATGCCGCGGCCAGCACGCGCTGCCGCACCGCCGGGTGCGGTCCCGCCGCGAGCGCGTCGGCCTCCACCTCGCGCAGCGCCCGTCCCGCCTCGTCGAGCCTGCCGGCGAGCGTCAGCCACTCGGCGCGCGCCTGGCGGACGCGCACCGCGTTGGCGCTGTCGGCCGGCAGTCGCGGCAGCCAGCCGTCGAACGCGCGCTGCAGGAAGGCGCCGGCGTCGGCACGCCCTTCGCGCGCCAGGAACAGGCCCAGCTGCAGCGACGCGTCGAGCGTGTCCGGGTGGGCGGCGCCGACGCTCGCCTCGCGCACGGCGAGCATGCGGCGGTAGGCGGCCTCGGCCCGCGCCGGGTCCCCGCGCGCTTCCGCCAGCGCCGCCTCCGCTTCGAGCGCCAGCGAGTAGACGAAGCTGTCGGTCCCCATCACCTCGCCGAACAGGCGTTCGCCGTCGGCCACCAGCGGCTCGGCGCCCAGGTAGTCGCCCTGGCGCAGCAGTACCGAGGCCAGCCGGACGTGCTCGCTGGCGTAGTAGACGCTGTGCTCGCCGAAGATCTTCGGTGTCAGCGCGAGGTTGCGCTCGAGCATCGCCCGCGCCTCGGCCAGCCGGCCGGCGTCCGCCACCGCCAGCGCGTGCTCGGTGCGGTGGGCCCAGTACTCGAAGGACACCTCGCCGTGCTCGCGCAGGAAGATCGGGGTGCCGCGACGGAAGGCGCGCTCGGCGGCCTCCAGCTCGCCGCGTCGCCGGTGCAGGACGCCCAGGTTATCCAGGGTGATCGCGACGAACAGCTCGCGGCCGGCCGCCTCGTGGCGCATCAGCGCCTGGCGGAACGCGTCCTCGCCCTCGTCGTAGCGCTGCTGCGCCACCAGCGACAGGCCGAGCGAGTTGTAGGCCTGCGCGACGCGGAAGCTGTCCGGGTAGTCGGGCCCGAGCAGCGCCAGCGAGCGCCGCGCCAGGCGCTCGCCGGCCTCGCCGTCGCGGTTGTTGGCGTAGGTGGCCGAGAGCATGTTGAGGATGCGCGAGGCCTCGTCCACGTGCGGACCGCCCGCGGCGGCCAGGCCGTCGGCCGACGCACGCAGCAGCGGCAGCGAGCGCGGAATGTCGCCCATGTTGCGGTAGGCCATGCCGATCACGCCCTGCAGGCGGGCGCGGACCTCGGGCGAGGCCTCGAGCTCGCCGTCGACGCGCTGCGCGGCGCGGTCGAGCACTTCCTTGACGGTGATCGTCTCGCCGCCGCGCGTTCCGCGCTCGCGCGGGTCGGCGGCCTCGAACATCGACACCAGGAAGCCGCTGACCTGCCGCGACACCTCCGCCTCGCGCTCGGCCAGCGCGCGCGCGTCGTCCAGGCGCCAGACGAAGCCCGCGCACAGCGCCAGCAGCATCGAGGCGGCGGCGGTTTCGCGCCAGCGCCGGCGCAGCAGGCGCCGGGCGCGGTAGAAGCGCTCGCCGGCGCGCGCGCGCACCGGCTGCAGGCGCAGGTGCCTGCGCACGTCGTCGGCCAGCGCCTCCACGGTGGCGTAGCGCGCGTCGGCCGCGGGCGCGCAGGCGCGTGCGACGATGGCGTCCAGGTCGCCGCGCAGGCGCCGCCGCCACGCCAGCCCCTCGGGCGCCCAGGCCGAGGGCGCCGGGACCGGCGCGTGGGCGTCCTCGCGCGCGCGCCCGAGCGCGCGCCCGGCGACCAGTTCGAGCAGCAGGACGCCGAGGCCGTAGACGTCGCCGGCGATGCCCGGCGCCTGCCCGGCCAGGATCTCGGGCGCCGCGTAGCCGGGGGTGTAGTAGCCGCCGCCGGCATCGGCGGCGCCGGTGAGCAGGCGGGAGATGCCGAAGTCCAGCAGCACCGGCTCGCCGTCCTCGCGGACCAGCACGTTGGCGGGCTTGAGGTCGCAGTGGACGACCAGGCGGGCGTGCGCGGCCTGGACCGCGCCGCAGATCTCGACGAACAGCTGCAGCCGCGCCTCCAGCCCCAGCCCCGCCTCCCGGCAATAGGCGTCGACCGGGATGCCGTCCACGTGCTCCATCACCAGGTAGGGCCGCCCCTGCGGGGTCGTGCCGCCGTCGTAGAGGTGGGCGATGTGCGGGTGCTGCAGCCCGGCCAGGATCCGGCGCTCCTCCGCGAGCCGCTCGACCGCGCCCGTGCCGGGCATGCCGTGCAGCACCTTGATCGCCGCGCGCTGCGCGTACAGGCCGTCGGCGCGCTCGGCCAGCAGCACCACGCCCATGCCGCCGCTGCCGAGCCGGCGCTCCACCCGCCACGGGCCGAGCATGTCGCCCGGACGGATCTCCGCGCCCAGCGCGTTCTCGAGCGCCGCATCGACCGCGCCCTGCGCGCGGCGCAGCGAGCGCGTCGCCGAGCGCAGCAGCTCCAGCGTCTCCCGCCGCAGCGCCGGATCGCCGGTCAGCGTCTCCAGCCGGTCGGCCCAGGCCTCGGGCGGCAGTTCGCAGACCGCGTCGAACAGCCGGCGCAGTTCCTTCCAGTCGTCCTCGCTCACGTGCTTCCCCCTGCGGCGGTGCCGCCGCGCCCCCTTCGGGGGCTGCCAATGTCTGTGCAGCCCATCGCCACGCGCCTAGCTCAGCTGCCGGTTCAACCACGCCCGCGCGAAGCGGAGGTCGCGCTCCACCGTCTGCACCGACAGCGCGAGCACCACCGCGATCTCCGGCTGCGACATGCCGCCAAAGTACGCCATCTCCACCGCCTGCGCCGCGCGCGGATCGCGCTCGGCGAGGCGCTCCAGGGCCTGGTGCAGCGCCAGCACCTCGATCGCGCCGCGTCCGTCGGCGTCCGTGGCGGCCTGCGCGTCGGCATGCGAGAGCGTGAGCGCGAGGGCGCCGCCGCCGCGCTTGGCGGCGGCGCGGGCGCGGGCGTGGTCGACCAGCACCGCGCGCATCTTGGTCGACGCCAGGGCGAAGAAGTGCGCGCGGTCGGCGTAGCCGACGTCGGCGCCGAGCAGCCGCAGGACCGCGTCGTGCACGAGGGCGGTCGGCCGCAGGGTGGCGTCGCCGCGGTCGCCGGTGCGGGCGATCGCCATGCGGTGCAGGTCCTCGTAGACCGCGGCGAACAGCGCGTCGCGCGCCTCGGTGTCGCCCTCGCGCCACGAGTGCAGCATGCGGGTGATGTCCTCGCTCATCCGCCGGCTCCGGCACGGCCGGCCGTCGCGCGCTCGCGCGGGGGCGGGACGCAGGAAGCCACGCCGCCCACCCCGCCGCGCCTCAGGCGGCGTCGTACAGCGACAGCCAGCGCGCCTCGGCCTCGGCCAGGCGCGCCGCGGCCGCCTCGCGCTCGCCGCCCAGCCGCGCGACGTCGGCGCCGTGCGCGGGGTCGGCCAGCGCGGCGTCGATGCGGGCCAGTTCCGCTTCCAGCTCGGCGACGGCGCGCTCGGCCTCGGCGAGCCGGTGCGGATTGGACTTGCGTGCCGGCTTCGCCTTCGCCGCCGCCGGTGCCGGCGCGGGCGCCGCGGCGGGACGCTTCGTACCGCGGTCCTCGCCCTGGCGGCTGCGCAGCCAGGCGGCGTACTCGTCGAGGTCGCCGTCGAAGGGCTGCACCACGCCGTCGGCCACGCGCCAGAAGGTGTCGCTGACCAGGCCGATCAGGTGGCGGTCGTGCGAGACCAGCACGATCGCGCCATCGAAGTCGGCCAGCGCCTCGGCCAGCGCCTCGCGCATGTCGAGGTCGAGGTGGTTGGTCGGCTCGTCGAGCAGCAGCACGTTCGGCTGCCGCCAGGCGATCAGCGCCAGCGCCAGCCGCGCACGCTCGCCGCCGGAGAATCCGTCGATGCTCTCGAAGGCGCGGTCGCCGGGGAAGTTCCACTTGCCCAGGAAGTCGCGGAAGGCCTGGGTGGCGCTGCCGGGCGACAGCTCGCGCAGGTGGTCGATCGGCGAGGTGCCGGCCTTGAGCGATTCCACCGTGTGCTGGGCGAAGTAGCCGATGCGCAGGTCCGGGTGCGCCGAACGCTCGCCGGCCAGCAGCGGCAGCTCGCCGACCAGCGACTTCACCAGGGTGGACTTGCCCGCGCCGTTCGGCCCCAGCAGGCCGATCCGATCGCCGGCCTCCAGCCCGAATCCCACGCCATCCAGAACGACGACGGCGCCCGGGGACGCGCGCCCTTCCGATTCCCGATTCCCGTCTCCCGATTCCCGGGCACCTGCGGCATATCCGCAGGTGCCCCCGTTGATCCGCAACAACGCGTGCGGCAGCTTCGACGGCGCCGGCAGGTCGATGCGGAACTCGCGCTCGGCGCGCACCGCCTCGGTGCCCGCCAGCTTCGCCAGCCGCTTCATCCGCGACTGCGCCTGCCGCGCCTTGCTGGCCTTGGCCTTGAAGCGGTCGATGAACTTCTGCAGGTGGGCGCGCTCGGCCTGTTCCTTGTCGTGGGCGATCTGCTGCTGGCGCAGGTGCTCGGCGCGCTGGCGCTCGAAGGCGGTGTAGTCGCCCACGTAGAGCTTCGCGCGCTGCTCGTGCAGGTGCAGGGTATGGGTGGCCACGTTGTCGAGGAACTCGCGGTCGTGGCTGATCAGCAGCAGCGTGCCCGGGTACTTCAGCAGCCATTGCTCCAGCCACAGTACGGCGTCGAGGTCGAGGTGGTTGGTCGGCTCGTCGAGCAGCAGCAGGTCGCTGGGCGTCATCAGCGCGCGCGCCAGGTTGAGCCGCACGCGCCAGCCGCCCGAGAACGCGCTCACGGGGCGCTGGTGGGTGTCGGGCGGGAAGCCGAGCCCGTGCAGCAGCTTGCCGGCGCGCGCGGTGGCGTCGTAGCCGTTGAGCTCGGCCAGGCGCAGGTGCGCGTGCGCGACCGCGTCCCAGTCCTCGGCCGCGGTGGCCCTGGCCTCCTCGCGCAGCGCCGCGGCCACCTCGGCGTCGCCGGAGAGCACGAAGTCGATCGCCGGGTCGGGCAGCGAGGGCGTCTCCTGCGCCACGCTGGCGATGCGCACCCGTCCGGGCACGTCGAGGTCGCCGCGGTCGGGCTCCACCTCGTGGCGGATGGCGGCGAACAGCGAGGACTTGCCGGTGCCGTTGCGGCCGACCACGCCGACCCGCCAGCCGGCATGCAGGGCGAGGTCGACGTCGGACAGCAGCAGGCGTTCGCCGCGCCGCAGGGCGAAGTTTCGAAAAGCGATCATCCGCCCATTCTAGAACGCCAGGCACTTCGAAGCGCATGCGCGCGCCCCCGATCCACGGCACGCCCGGCACTCGCAGCACCTACATCGATCGACATTAACAATTCCCGATTCGGAACAATGGAAAGGAATCCGGTGCAACCATTGACACGCATGCAATGACGCATCGTTAATGGGGCGTCGCCACTCCTTCAGGGATCGAGCATGCAGCGCACCTCCCTCGCCTTCGCGGTCGCCGTCGCCCTGGCGGCCGCGTCCTCCGCCCACGCGCAGTCGGCCGGCAGCCAGGACGATCCGCAGCGCGCGGCCACCCTCGACACCGTGATCGTCACCGGCACCCGCGTGGCCGACCGCACGGTGGCCGAGTCGCAGTCGCCGATCGACATCATCACCGGCGAGACCCTGCGCGCCACCGGCACCACCGAGCTGGCCACCGCGCTGTCGCGTGCGCTGCCCTCGCTGAACTTCCCGCGGCCGGCGCTGGTGGACGGCTCCTCGGCGATCCGCCCGGCGCAGCTGCGCGGCCTGTCGCCGGACCAGGTGCTGGTGCTGGTCAACGGCAAGCGCCGCCACGCCTCCTCGCTGCTCAACCTCAACGGCACCATCGGCCGCGGCTCGGCGCCGGTGGACCTCAACACCATCCCGGTCTCGGCGATCGAGCGGGTGGAGGTGCTGCGCGACGGCGCCTCGGCGCAGTACGGTTCCGACGCCATCGCCGGCGTGGTCAACGTGGTGCTCAAGGGCGCCGGCGAGGACGGCAGCGTTGAACTGACGGGCGGCCAGTACGCCGCCGGCGACGGCGCGCAGGCCCAGCTCTCCGCCGACACCGGCCTGGCGCTGGGCGAGGACCGCGGCTTCCTGCGCCTGGCGGCGCAGGCGGGCAGCCAGGATTCCACCAACCGCGCGCGGCCCTTCGCCGGCACCCCGGGCCCGACCCAGCCGGCGCTGGGCCAGAAGGCCTTCGTCATCGGCGAGCCGGAGGTCGACTTCGGCGCGTTCTCGGCCAACGCGGAGTACGCGTTCTCCGACAGCGTGACCGGCTACGCCTTCGGCACGATCAGCAACCGCGACGTCACCTCGTTCGCGTTCTTCCGCGCGCCCGGCAACCCGACCCAGAACATCCCCTCGATCCACCCGGACGGCTACGTGCCGGAGATCAACAACATCTCCAAGGACCGCTCGCTGGTCGCCGGCGTGCGCGGCCACGGCGCCGGCGGCTGGAACTGGGACGCCAGCTACAACTACGGCTACAACCACCTCGAGTTCTACACCCGCAACACCCTCAACGCCAGCATCGGCCCGACCTCGCCGACCTCGTTCTACGACGGGGCGCTGGAGACCACCCAGAACATCCTCAACCTCGACCTCAGCCGGCAGTTCGACTGGGGCCTGGCCTACCCGGTCAACCTGGCCTTCGGCGCCGAGTACCGCAACGAGAAGTGGAACCAGTCGCCCGGCGAGTACGGCTCCTACGCCCAGCCCGACCTGAGCCGCCCCGGCGGCGCGCAGGGCTTCGGCGGCTTCGCGCCCGAGGTGGCCGGCCACTACTCGCGCGACAGCTACGCCCTCTACGCCGACCTCGAGGCCGACTTCACCGAGCGCTTCTCGGGCGGCGCGGCGGTGCGCTACGAGGACTACGACGACTTCGGCAGCCAGACCTCGGGCAAGCTCTCGGCCCGCTACGCCTTCACCGACGCGGTGGCGCTGCGCGGCACGGTCTCCAGCGGCTTCCGCGCGCCCTCGCTGGCGCAGCAGTACTTCCAGACCCTGAGCACGGTGTACCTGCCGGGCATCAGCACGCCCTTCGAGATCCGCACCTTCCCCGCCGACAGCGAGATCGCGCAGGCTTTCGGCGCCGAGCCGCTGCAGCCGGAGGAGTCGCGCTCCTACAGCCTGGGGCTGGTGCTGCAGCCGGTGGAGAACCTGTACGTGACCGTCGACGCCTACCAGATCGACGTCGACGACCGCATCGCGCTGTCCTCCAATCTCACCGGCGAGGCGGTGCGCGACCTGCTGGAGTCGCGCGGCATCTTCGGCGTCAACGGCGGCCGCTACTTCACCAACGCCATCGACACCCGCACCCGCGGCATCGACGTGGTGGGCACCTACCGCTGGGCGCTGGCCGCCGGCACGCTCGACCTGACCGCCGGCTACAACCACACCAAGACCGAGGTCACCCGGGTGGCGCCCAACCCCGAGGAGCTGGAGGCCATCGGCGTCGACCTCGAGCGCATCGACCGCGTCGAGACCGGGCGCATCGAGCGCGGCTTCCCGCGCAACAAGCTGCTGCTCTCCGGCCTGTGGACGCTGGGCGACTGGCGCTGGTCGCTGGCGGCCACCCGCTACGGCAGCGTCAGCACCACGCCCAACGACCCCTCCCTCGACCAGCGCTACGGCGCCAAGTGGCTGCTCGACGCCTCCGCCACGCTCGACGTGGACCGCTGGAGCTTCACCCTGGGCGCCGACAACATCCTCGACGAGTACCCCGACGAGAACATCTTCGGCAACTCCACCAACGGGCAGTTCCCGTACAGCAACCTGTCGCCGTTCGGCTTCGGCGGCGCCTACGTCTACGGCAAGATCGGCTACCGCTGGTAGCGCGGCCGGCGCCGCGCCGCGCGACGCCCGGGTCATCCGGGCGTCGCCGTTTCTGTGTCAGACTTCGGGCATCGCCCGCCCCCCGTTCGCGCGCCCCCGCACGCGAAGCGCGGCCCTGCCCCGCACGGAAGATCCCCCTCACGATGCCGCACAACATCTCGCTGATCGCCATCCTCTGCATGGGCTTCGTGCTGGCCTTCGTGCTGGGGCTGACCGCGCAGCGGCTGCGGCTGTCGCCGATCGTGGGCTACCTGGTGGCGGGCATCATCGCCGGGCCCTACACCCCCGGCTTCGTCGCCGACCAGGAGCTGGCGCCGCAGATCGCCGAGATCGGCGTGATCCTGCTGATGTTCGGCGTCGGCCTGCACTTCTCGCTGCGCGACCTGATGTCGGTCAAGGCCATCGCCCTGCCCGGCGCGGTGGCGCAGATCACCGTCGCCACGCTGATGGGCTGGGGCCTGGCGCGCTTCCTCGGCTGGTCGAACGCCGCCGGCCTGGTCTTCGGCCTGGCGCTGTCGGTGGCCAGCACCGTGGTGCTGCTGCGCGCGCTGGAGGAACGCCGGCTGGTCGAGACCGCGCGCGGGCGCATCGCAGTGGGCTGGCTGATCGTCGAGGACCTGGCGATGGTGCTGGCGCTGGTGCTGCTGCCGCCGCTGGCCGAGGCGCTGGAGGGCGCGGCCGGCGGCCAGGGCGGCGCCGGCATCGGCACCACCCTGCTGCTGACGCTGGGCAAGGTGGGCGCCTTCGTGGCGGTGATGCTGCTGGTCGGGCGGCGGGTGATCCCCTGGGTGCTCAGCCGCGTCGCCGGCACCGGCTCGCGCGAGCTGTTCACCCTGTGCGTGCTGGCGCTGGCGATGGGCGTGGCCTTCGGCGCCTCGGAGCTGTTCGGGGTGTCGTTCGCGCTGGGCGCGTTCTTCGCCGGCATGCTGCTCAACGAGAGCGAGTTCGGCCACAAGGCCGCCAACGACTCGCTGCCGCTGCGCGACGCCTTCGCGGTGCTGTTCTTCGTCTCGGTCGGCATGCTGTTCGACCCGACGATCGTGATCGAGCACCCGGTCGAGGTGGTGGCGACCTTCCTCATCATCGTGGTCGGCAAGTCCGCGGCCGCGTGGGGGATCGTGCGCGCCTTCGGCAAGCCCAACTCGACCGCGCTGACGATCTCGGCCAGCCTGGCGCAGATCGGCGAGTTCTCCTTCATCCTGGCCGGGCTGGGCATGTCGCTGCAGGTGCTGCCGCAGCAGGGCCAGGACCTGATCCTGGCCGGCGCGCTGCTGTCGATCATCTGCAACCCGCTGATCTTCGCGGTGCTCGACCGCTGGCAGGCGCGCGAGGACGCGCGTGCCGCCGCGCTGGCGCCCAAGGAGCAGCGGCCGCCGCCGCTGGAGGTCTCCGGGCACGCGATCCTGGTCGGCTTCGGCCGCGTCGGCAGCCAGCTCGCCGAGCTGCTGCGCGAGCGCGGCGTGCCGCTGGTGATCGTGGAGGAGGACGCGGACCTGGTGGCCAAGGCGCGCGACGCCGGCTTCATGACCGTGCGCGGCAACGCCGCGGCCGAGCAGGTGCTGGCCGAGGCGCGGCCGGACACCGCCAAGATGGCGATCTTCGCGATCCCGCGCGCGCTGGAAGCCGGCGAGACCGTGGCGCGGCTGCGCGAGATCAACCCCGCGCTCAGCATCCTCGCCCGCGCGCACAGCGACGGCGAGGTGCGCCACCTGCTCGACCGCGGCGTGGACGCCGCGGTGCTGGCCGAACGCGAACTGGCCTACTCGCTGTCGGAGATGGTGATGGCCACCCCGCCCTTCCGCGCGCTGCGCGAGCCGCCGCCGCCCGCCGTCGGCACCGCCACGCCGGCGTAGCGCCACCGACGATGCGCATCGTCGCGCTCACCGGCGCCGGCATGTCCGCCGAGAGCGGGGTGCCGACCTTCCGCGACGCCGGGACCGGGCTGTGGGCGCGCTTCGATCCGCAGGCGCTGGCCACGCCCGAGGCCTTCGCCGCCGATCCCGCGCGGGTCTGGGGCTGGTACCGCTGGCGCGCCGCCGGCGTGGCCGCCGCGCAACCGCATGCCGGCCATGCGGGCCTCGCCCGGCTGGCGCGCGCGCACGCGCTGCGCGTGGTGACCCAGAACGTCGACGACCTGCACGAGCGCGCCGGCTCGCGCGAGGTCGTGCACCTGCACGGCGCACTGTTCACCTCGCGCTGCAGCCGCTGCGCGCAGCCGGCGGCGCCCGAGCCGCTGCTGCGCCCGGCACGGGCCGGCGACGACGGCCGCGTGCCGCCGCCGGACTGCGCGCGCTGCGGCGCGCCGGTGCGGCCCGGCGTGGTCTGGTTCGGGGAGGCGCTTCCGTCCGCCGCCTGGGACGCGGCGGTGGCGGCGGTGCGCGAGGCGGAACTCGCGATCGTGGTCGGCACCTCGGGGCTGGTGCAACCGGCCGCATCCCTGCCCGGCCTCGCGGCCGCCGCGGGTGCCGCGGTGCTGGAGATCAACCCGACGCCGACACCGCTGACGGCGTCGGCGACCGCATCCTGGCGCTGCTCCGCCGCCGAGGGCGTGCAGCGCCTGGCGGCGCGGCTGGACGCGGGCGAGCGCGACCCCGCCGCATTGATTTCGTAGGAGCGCGCTCGCGCGCGATGCTTTTTCCCTCCGGCGCGGCAAGAGAGAAGCAAAGAGCATCGCGCGCGAGCGCGCTCCTACATGGCCGCGGGCGCCAGCAGCGCGTCCAGGTTCGGGTGGCGGAAGCGGTGGCCGGCCGCCAGCAGCCGCGCCGGGCTCACGCGCTGCCCGTCCAGCAGCAGCGTGGACATCTCGCCGAAGGCGAGCCGCAGCAGCGTCGCGGACAGGCCGAGCCGCGCCGGCCGTCCGACCGCGGCGGCCAGCGAGCGGGTGAACTCGGCGTTCGTGGCCGCCTCCGGCGCGCACAGGTTGACCGGGCCCACCATCGCCGCCGGCGCGCGCGCGAGGTGCTGGTCCAGCAGCGCCAGCACCGCATCCACCCAGTCCTCGCGCGAGACCCAGCTCAGCACCTGGCGGCCGTCGCCGAGGCGGGCGCCCAGCCCGCGGCGGAACGCCGGCAGCAGCCGCTGCAGCATGCCGCCTTCGGGGTGCAGCACCACGCCGGTGCGCAGCAGCGTGACCGGCACGCCGAGCGGCACCGCCTCGAGCGCGGCGCGTTCCCATTGCGCGCACAGCGCGTGCACGAACTCGTCGTGCGCCTCGCTGCGCTCGTCGAGCGCCGGCGCACCGGGCGGCTGGCGCCCGTACCAGCCCACCGCCGACCCGCTCAGCAGCACCCGCGGCCTCGCCTTCGCGCGTCGCATCCACGCCACCAGGCGGCGCGTGGGGACCAGGCGGCTGTCGAAGAGTTCCTGCTTGCGGGCGTCGCCCCAGCGGCGCTCGGCGATCCCGGCGCCGGCGAGGTTGACCACGGCGTCGAAGGCGTCGTCCGCGCCGAGCGTGTCGTAGTGCCGCGCCGGCACGGCGGCCGGCGGCGCGACGGAAGACGGGTCGCGCGACAGCCAGACCGGCGCATCGCCGCGTTCGAGCAGCGCCCGGCTGAGGGCGCGGCCCAGGAAGCCGCTGCCTCCGCTGATGAGAATGCGCATTGCGAGCCTCTGGCCGACGATCGGCCTTCTGCGGGCGGGACCGCGGCGATGGCACCGCGCGATCTCGTGCGCCGGGATTCCAGCAGACGCGCGATGAAGCGAGCGTCACCTTCCGCGCGCGCCCGCCGCGACGGACATCGCGTTTTCACGGCGCGAGAACGCACCCGACTGCGCCGGGGCCGTAGGCTGTACGCATGCCGGTCTACCTGCGTCCCATCCTCTCGTTGCTGTGCGGCGTCGGCCTGCTGCTGCTCGGCAGCGGCCTGGTGAATACGCTGGTCTCGGTGCGCGCGAGCGCGCTGGGGTATTCGTCGGGCCTGGTCGGCGCGCTGACCTCGGCGTACTTCGTCGGCTTCTTCGTCGGCACCTTCGTCGCGCCGCCGCTGATCCGCCGGATCGGCCACATCCGCGCCTTCGCGTTCTACAGCGCCTGCTGCACCTGCACCGTGCTGCTGCACACGCTGGGCGACGCCGCCTGGCTGTGGCTGCTGGCGCGCCTGCTGCTGGGCCTGGCGCTGGTGGGCATGTACACGGTGATCGAGAGCTGGCTCAACGCGCAGGCCGATCCCGCCCACCGCGGACAGGTGTTCGCGACCTACATGGTGGTCAACCTGGGCGCGCTGACGCTGGCGCAGCAGCTGTTGCGGCTGGAGGGCCCTCACGCGTTCTTCGCCTTCGTGCTGGTCGCGCTGCTGATCTCGTCGGCCAGCCTGCCGGTGCTGCTGACGCGGCAGTCGCAGCCGCAGCTGCCGCCCGCGCCGCGCCTGCAGCTGCGGCGCCTGTTCGCCGCGGCGCCCACCGCCGGTGCCGGCGCGCTGCTGTCGGGCCTGGCGATGGGCGCGTTCTGGGGCCTGATGCCGGCCTACCTGACCGGGCGCGGGCTGGACGCGGCGGCGGTCGGCACGGTGATGAGCGTGGCGATCCTCGGCGGCGCGCTGCTGCAGTGGCCCATCGGCCGCCTGTCCGACCGCCGCGACCGCCGCCTCGTGCTCGCGCTGGTCTGCCTGGTGGCGGCCGCCGCCGCCCTGCTCTCGCCGATGGCCAGCGGCCACCGCGGCGCCCTGCTCGCCCTGATGTTCGTGTACGGCGGCATGGCCTTCGCGATCTATCCGATCGTCGTGGCCCACCTGGTCGACCACCTGCCGCCCGAGGACCTGCTCGCCGCCAGCGGCAGCGCGCTGCTGCTGACCGGGCTGGGCTCGGCGCTGGGACCGCTGGCGGCCGGCATGCTGATGTCGGCGGTCGGGCCGGAGGCCCTGTTCGGCTGGTTCGCCCTGCTGCTGGGCGCGCTGGCGGCCTACGCCGCCCATCGCTACCGTGCCTTCCGCCGCCAGCGCCCGGACCACCCGCACTTCCTGCCGATGCTGCGCACCTCGCACGCTTCGCTGGACCTCATCGGCGAGCCGCCCGCGGAAACGGAAGCGCCCGCGCGAGACCCGTAGGCGCGCTCGCGCGCGCCTACGGGGCCGGAGTCACGCGGCCGGCGCGCCCGCCGCGAACGCCAGCTGGCCGCCCTGGGCGTCCACGCGCACGGTGTCGCCGCTCGCGAACTCGCCGGACAGGATCTTCTGCGCCAGCGGGTTCTCCAGCTGCTGCTGGATCGCGCGCTTCAGCGGCCGGGCGCCGTAGACGGGATCGAAGCCGACGTTGCCCAGCAGGTCGAAGGCGGCGTCGGTGATCTCCAGCCGCAGGCCGCGCTCGGCCAGGCGCTTCTCCAGGCCGCGCATCTGGATCTTCGCGATCTCGCGGATCTGCGCCTTCTGCAGCGGGTGGAAGACCACGATGTCGTCGAGCCGGTTGACGAACTCCGGGCGGAAGTGGGCCTGCACCACGCCCATCACCGCGGCCTTCATCTGCGTGTAGCTCTCGGCGCTGTCGTCGCCGCCCAGCTCCTGGATCATCTGCGAGCCGAGGTTGGAGGTCATCACGATGACCGTGTTGCGGAAGTCCACCGTGCGGCCCTGGCCGTCGGTCAGGCGGCCGTCGTCGAGCACCTGCAGCAGGATGTTGAAGACGTCCGGGTGCGCCTTCTCCACCTCGTCGAGCAGGATCACGCTGTAGGGCCGGCGCCGTACCGCCTCGGTCAGGTAGCCGCCCTCCTCGTAGCCGACGTAGCCCGGGGGCGCGCCGACCAGGCGCGACACCGCGTGCTTCTCCATGAACTCGCTCATGTCGATGCGCACCATGGCGTCGGCGGAATCGAACAGGAACTCGGCCAGCGCCTTGCTCAGCTCGGTCTTGCCCACGCCGGTGGGGCCCAGGAACAGGAACGAGCCACTGGGGCGCGAGGGGTCCGACAGGCCCGCGCGCGAGCGGCGCACCGCGTCGGAGACGACCTTGACCGCCTCGTCCTGGCCGACCACGCGCGCGTGCAGCGCGTCCTCCATCTTCAGCAGCTTCTCGCGCTCGCCCTCCAGCATCTTGCTGACCGGGATGCCGGTCCAGCGCGAGACCACCTCGGCGATCTCCTCGGCGGTCACCTTGTCCTGCAGCAGGCGGAAGCCCGAGGTCTCGGCCTCCTGCGCGGCGGCGAGCTGCTTCTCCAGCGCCGGCAGCGCGCCGTACTGGATCTCGCTCATCTTCGCGTAGTCCTGCACGCGCTGCGCGGCCTCGAGCTGCAGCTTGGCCTGCTCGATCTGCTCCTTGATCCGGGTCGCGCCCTGCACGGTGGCCTTCTCGGCCTTCCAGACCTCCTCCAGGTCGTTGTACTCGCGCTCGAGCGTGCCGATCTCGGTCTCCAGGTCGGCCAGCCGCTGCCGCGAGGCCTCGTCCTTCTCCTTCTTCAGCGCCTCGCGCTGGATCTTGAGCTGGATCAGGCGGCGCTCCTTGCGGTCCAGTTCCTCCGGCTTGGAATCGATCTCCATGCGGATGCGGCTGGCGGCCTCGTCCATCAGGTCGATGGCCTTGTCCGGCAGCTGGCGGTCGGCGATGTAGCGGTGCGACAGCGTGGCCGCGGCCACGATCGCCGGATCGGTGATCTCCACCCCGTGGTGGACGGCGTACTTCTCCTTCAGGCCGCGCAGGATGGCGATGGTGTCCTCCACGCTCGGCTCGCCCACGAAGACCTTCTGGAAGCGGCGCTCCAGGGCGGCGTCCTTCTCCACGTACTTGCGGTACTCGTCGAGCGTGGTCGCGCCGATGCAGTGCAGCTCGCCGCGCGCCAGCGCCGGCTTGAGCATGTTGCCGGCGTCCATGGACCCTTCCGCCTTGCCGGCGCCGACCATGGTGTGCAGTTCGTCGATGAAGAGGATGATCTGGCCCTCGTTCTTGGCCAGGTCGTTGAGCACGGCCTTCAGCCGCTCCTCGAACTCGCCGCGGAACTTGGCGCCGGCGATCAGCGCGCCCATGTCCAGCGAGAGCACGCGCTTGCCGCGCAGGCCTTCCGGCACCTCGCCGTTGACGATGCGCTGGGCCAGGCCCTCCACGATCGCGGTCTTGCCCACGCCCGGCTCGCCGATCAGCACCGGGTTGTTCTTGGTGCGCCGTTGCAGCACCTGCACGGTGCGGCGGATCTCCTCGTCGCGGCCGATCACCGGGTCGAGCTTGCCGCTCTCGGCGCGCTCGGTCAGGTCGACGGTGTACTTCTCCAGCGCCTGGCGCGCGTCCTCGGCGTTCTCGTCCTTCACCTTCTCGCCGCCGCGCATGGCGTCGATCGCGGCCTCCAGGCGCGCCTTGTCGGCGCCGGCCTCGCGCAGCGCGCGGGCGGCGTCGCCGCCGCCGTCCAGCGCCGCCAGCAGGAACAGCTCGGAGGCGATGTAGGCGTCGCCGCGCTGCTGGGCCAGCTTGTCGGTCACGTTGAGCAGGCGCGCCAGGTCGTTGCCGAGCGAGACCGCACCGGCCTGGCCGGAGACCTTGGGCAGGCGGTCGAGCGACTCGCCCAGGCGCTCGCGCAGCAACGGCACGTTGACGCCGGCCTGCGCCAGCAGCGGCCGCGTGCCGCCGCCCTGCTGGTCCAGCAGCGCCGCCAGCAGGTGCGCCGGCTCGATCAGGTTGTGGTCGCGCCCCACCGCCAGCGACTGCGCGTCGGCGATCGCCTGCTGGAAGCGCGAGGTGAGCTTGTCCATCCGCATCGGGGAGTCCTCGGGACAGGAGGGGCCGGCGGGGCCGGCGATGCCTTCCAGATGCGGTTGCGCCGGGCCGTTTCAAGACCCCGCGAGACGGCGGCGGTGCCGCGGCTTCAGAGAAAACGGTCCCGTTCCGACGGCGCCGGCACCCGGCAGGCCGCGCGCCGGCCGAACCAGCGGTAGCGATGCCGCGCCAGCCAGCGGTAGGCCGGATCCCGCACGGCGCGCGGCAGCAGCCGCGCCAGCGCGACGGCGCGCCAGGCGCCGCCGAGGCCGGCGAGGACGCGGACCACGGCCTCGCTGTCGGTATGCGCGCCCTGCGCGTCGATCAGCAGCAGCGAGCGCGGCGCATCGGGATCGAGGCCGTGGCGGGCCAGCAGCGCGCGCCCGGCCGGCGCCTGCATGGCGGCGAAGCGGTAGCGTTCGCGCGCATCGCGCGCCAGCAGGAAGTCCACCCAGCCGTTGCACAGGACGCAGACGCCGTCGAAGACGACGATCGCCCGGCCGTCACCGGCGGCCTCAGGCCGGCTCAAGCCAGCCCTCGTAGCGCACCAGCGGCCCGATCAGCGGCATCGCGGCCTCCACCCGGAACTCGTAGCGCCCGGCGCGCTCGCGCTCGCGGCAGCGCACCTGCGAGAACAGCGCCGCCGGCAGCGGCAGCACGCCCAGCAGGCGCACCGCGGCCACTTCCCAGTGGATGGCGTCGTCGCGCGCGTGCAGCGCGAAGCGGAACTGCAGCGGCCCCAGCCGCTCGCACAGCCACGGGCCGCGGCGCCACAGGCGCGACTGCATCGCCTTGCCGCCGAAGTCGCGGCGCCAGGTCTCGCCCCGCGCGTCGGCGACGAACGCGACCGTGGTCGGCACGTCCTCCATCCCGGGCGGCAGGCCGGCGATCCTCGCGCACAGCCGGGCCAGCGGCCGGGTGCCGCGGACCACGGTGGCGCGCCCGGCGTACAGGCCCTCGCCGCGGATGCCGTGCAGGGCGCGCAGGCTGGCGGGAAGCCGGTAGAAGCGCGCGCCCAGCAGCTGCTGGAACAGGGTGGGGTCCATGGAGAGCACAGGCCGTCGCGGCGCACAGCATAGCGGCCGCCGAACACCTGTGTAGGAGCGCGCTCGCGCGCGATTGCTTTTTCTTGTCGGCAACGAAAGAAAAGAGCATCGCGCGCGAGCGCGCTCCTACAGGGCAGTCGGCTGGATGATCTCCACCCAGTAGCCGTCCGGGTCCTTGATGAAGGCGATCTCGCGCATGCGCCCGTCGGTGAGGCGCTTCTGGAACGCCACCCCCAGCCGCTCGAAGCGCTCGCAGGCGGCCACCACGTCCGGCACGCTCACGCAGAGGTGGCCGAAGCCGCGCGGATCGCTGTTGCCGTCGTGGTAGACCGGGCCGTCCTCGGTCTCGGTGCCGTGGTTGTGGGTGAGCTCCAGCACGCCGCGCTGGCGCGCCAGCCAGGTCTTGCGGCCGGCATCGTCGTCGGGAATGCCGGTGCCGTCGGCCAGCACCAGGAAGTAGAGGCTGAACTTCGCCTCCGCGAAGTCGACCTTGCGGACCAGGGTGAAGCCCAGCACGCGGGTGTAGAAGTCCAGCGACGCGGCGGCGTCCTTGACCCGCAGCATGGTGTGGTTGAAGACGAAGTCGGCGGTCGCGGCGTCGCGCTGCGCGGCCACGCCGGGCACCTGGGCCAGTTCGGCACGGGTCTGGGCGGTCATCGCTCGTTCCTCTGAGGGGGCGGCCCATTATGGAAGGTCGGGGCGCGCCCATCCATGCACGCGGCCGCGACGCGGCGCCGGAGGGACGGCGCGCGGCGCCGCTAGGCCGCCGGCGCCTCCTTCCGCCGCTGCAGCGCCAGCAGCCCCAGCACGACCGCGAGCGCGGCGTAGGCCCCGGCGAACTGCCAGGCGAGCTCGCGGCGCACGCCCTCCAGCGCCCACGGCAGGTAGACCGCGCCCTGCGGATGCGCGGAGTGGATGACCCCGAACGCGGTCAGCACGGCGCCGAGCAGCAGCACCGCGACCGCGCGGCCCGGACGGCCGTCGATCAGCGCCACCAGCGCCGTCGCCCACAGCATGGCGGTGATGATGAAGCCGTTGCCCAGCGCCAGCAGGGTCGCCATCTCCGGCAGCCCGTGGCCGCCGCGCTCGGCGTACAGCGCGGCCAGCCGCTCGGGCGGGATCCAGGCCGGGTTGCCGAACTTGATCGCCAGCAGGTAGGCGACCGCCGGCAGGAACGCCAGCGCCACCGCGATCGCGTGCTCGCGCCGCGTGCTGTGGAAGGCCTGCACCGCGATGTCCAGGCCCACGTAGACGATGATCGGCGCCAGCGCCGCCAGCGGCAGCCACTGCACCAGGCCGGAGACGATGCCCAGCATGCCGCCCAGGCCCACGAACAGCCCGGTCAGCAGGGTGTAGCCGCTGCGCGCGCCCATGTGCTTGTAGGCCGGCTGCCCGATGTAGGGCGTGGTCTGCGCCACGCCGCCGCAGACGCCGGCGACCAGGGTCGAGGCCGCCTCCACCAGCAGCACGTCGCGGGTGCGGTAGTCGTCGCCGGCCGCGCGCGCGCTCTCGGCCACGTTGATGCCGCCGATCACCATCAGCAGGCCGAACGGCAGCAGCAGCGAGAGGTAGGGCACGGTCGCCGGCAGCCCGTCCACGAACCCCAGGCTCGGCCACGGCGGCGAGAACGCCAGCGGCGCCGGCGCGGGCAGCGCGAAGCCAGGCAGCGCGCCCGCCAGGCCCAGCCCGTAGTACAGCGCGGTGCCGACCAGGAACGCGAACAGCACGCCCGGCACCCGCACCGGCAGCGGGCCCCGCGCGGCCAGCACGTACAGCAGCAGGCCCAGCGTCACCAGGCCGACCACCGGCACCCGCAGCGCCTCCACCAGCGGCAGGAAGCCCAGCAGCACCAGGGCGGCGCCGCCGATCGAGCCCAGCAGCGCGGCGCGCGGCACCAGGCGCGTGATCGCGTCGCCGGCGAAGGACAGCGCCAGCTTCAGCAGGCCCATCACCACCAGCGAGGCCATGCCGAGCTGCCAGGTATTGATGCCGGCCGCCTGCGGGTCCAGCCCCTGCTGGCGCCAGGCGGCGAAGGCCGGGCCCAGCACCAGCAGCGCCATGCCGATGCTGGTCGGGGCGTCGAGGCCCAGCGGCATGGCGGTCACGTCGTCGCGCCCGCTGCGCGCGGCCAGCCGCCGCGCCATGGCGGTATAGAGCAGGTTGCCGACCAGCACGCCCAGCGCCGTGCCGGGGAACATGCGCCCGAACACGATCTCGGCCGGCACGCCGAACAGGCCGATCAGCGCCGCGGCGATGAAGCCGAGGATGGACAGGTTGTCGACGACCAGGCCGAAGAAGCCGTTGAGGTCGCCGGGCACGAACCAGCGCGGCGCGCGCGACGCGGGAGCGGGAGGCGCGCTCATTGCAGCGTCCTGTGCCACACGCCGGTGAACTCGGGCACCACCGCGCTGCCGCGGCGGCGGACCGCCTCGCCGGCGGCCTCGCCGAAGAAGAAGTCGAACGCGCGCGCGGCGGCCTCGGCGTCGGGGAAGCGCTCGTAGATCTCGTACATCGAAGGCATGTGGATTCCGTCTCGTCCCCGGGCGCCAGCGCTAGAAGCGCGTGGTGAACTCCAGCCCCCAGGTCCGCGGCTCGTTGAGGAAGCCGGTGAGGTTGTTGAAGTCGATCGCGCCCACCACACGCGTGGTGTCGGTGATGTTGCGGCCGAACAGCGCGAGCTCGCGGTCGCCGCCCTCCCAGAGGTAGCCGGCGCGCAGGCCGCCTTCGAGCGTCGCCTTGCCGGTGAACTCCGCCGACTCGTACAGGAAGAAGTTGACCTCGCTGCGGTAGGCCCAGTCGGTGAACACGAAGAACTCGCCGCCCTGGCGCAGCGGGATCGCCCAGCGCGCGGTCAGGCTGTGCACCCATTCCGGCGCCTGCGGCAGCGGGTTGCCGTCGATCAGCGCCAGCGTCTGCCCGCCGGGACCGACGAGGACCGGATCGGTCACCGTGCACATGCCGGTGCCGCAGACCGCCACCGCCAGCTCGGGATCGTCGATCTCGGTGTCGTTGTAGCTGCTGCCCAGCGTCACCAGCAGGCGATCGCCCAGGTAGGCCTCGAGGCTGAGCTCCGCGCCCTGGCCGATGGTGCGGTCGGCGTTGAGCAGGTTGGCCTGGTTGGCCGCGCCGCCCACCGCGATCAGCTGCTGCCCGTCCACGGTGTAGCGGAACAGGTTGAAGTCCAGCCGCGCGCGGCGGCCGAACAGGTCCGCCTTGACTCCGGCCTCGTAGGAGATCACCTCCTCGGAATCGGCGGTGGAGATGCCGCCGAAGGCCAGCCGGCCCTGGATCGACGGCGCGCGGAAGCCCTTGGCGACGCGGCCGTACAGGTTGACGTCCGGGTTCAGGGCATAGACCGCGCTCAGGTCCCAGCTGACGTCGCTGGCGTCGGTGGAGACGAGGTAGGGTCCGCCCGCCGGGGTGCCGCCCGGCACCGCCTGCAGCACGCTGGCGCTGAAGTCCTTGCGGTCCTCGGTATAGCGCACGCCCGCGCGCAGCTTCAGCCGCTCGCTGGCGGCGAACTCGCCGGAGGCGAACGCCGCCCAGGCCTCGTTCTCCTGCGTCTGCACCGCGTGCCCGCTCTGCGGGTTGCCGGGCGAGAGCGAGTCGTAGTTGAAGCTGTCGATGGTGATGTCCTCCTGGAACCAGAACAGCCCGGCCTGCCAGTCGAAGCGGCCGCCGGTGTCCGATTCCAGGCGCAGCTCCTGGCTGACCTGGCGGTGGCCCGGCAGGCCGTCTGCCGATTCGGAAGGGAACGGGATCGTGCCGGGGCCGCCGCCGTCCGGCAGGAACGCGGCGCCGTAGCCGCCGTCGATGTCGCCGCGGTTGAAGGACTCGGCGCGCTCGTAGCCGGTGATCGAGTGCAGGCTCAGGCCCTCGAAGTCCCAGCGCAGGCGCGCGCTCGCGCCCCAGGTCTCGAGCTCGGAGTGGTTCACGCCGTCGAGCCAGACGCGGTTGCGGTCGAAGCCCGGCACCAGGTCGTTGCCGCCCGGCTGGATGATGTTGGCGCGGAACACCCGCGCGGTGCCGTCGAGGTCGCGGCGATGCACGTTGAACAGCCCCTCGAAGGCGTCGCCCTCGTACAGGAACTGCAGGCGCACCGCGGATTCGTCGTAGCCCTCCAGGGCATCGGTCGGCCCGGCCGCGTACATGTTGCGCACGCTGTCGTCGCGGTGCTGGTACAGGCCGGACAGGCGCGCCGACCAGCGCCCGCCCAGCGCGCCGCCGACCGCGCCCTCGAAGTTGGCCAGGTTGTCGGTGCCGTAGGCGGCCTGCGCGTAGCCGCCGAAGTCCTGCGAGGGCCGCACCGAGTCGAACTTGACCACGCCGGCCGGCGTGTTGCGGCCGAACAGCGTGCCCTGCGGGCCGCGCAGCACCTCGATCCGCTCCAGGTCGAAGACCGGGAAGCCCTTCAGCAGCGGGCTTTCCTGCACCACGTCGTCGTAGACCAGCGACACCGGCTGGGAGGCGTTGAGGTCGAAGTCGGTGTTGCCCAGGCCGCGGATGTAGAAGCGCGGGAAGGCGCGGCCGTAGGAGGACTCGATGTTGAGGCTGGGCACGCGCCCGGACAGGAAGCGGACGTCGCCGCCGCCGGAGCCGAGCACGTCGAGGGCTTCGCCGCTCACGGTGCCGATCGACACCGGCACGTCGCGGATGTTCTCGACCCGGCGCTGGGCGGTGACCTGTACCGCGTCCAGGGTGGCGGCGGTGTCCGCAGGTTCGGGCGCCTGCGCGGCGGCGGCCAGCGGCCAGGCCATGACGACAACCAGGGCGACGGCGAGCACGGCCCGGCGCGGCGGGCGGGGCGGGAAGGCGGACATGGGCATGGGGGATGCTCCGGCGGCGCGTGCGGCGGGGGTGATCAGAACGATACGTCAACCCGCTGCCAGGACCACAGCACCGATTGGTGACCCGTCTCGCGCTTCCAGGCCACGCGGATGGCGTCGATCCGCGCCCGGTGCTCCGGCGTGTCCGGGTGCAGGATCACCAGCAGCTTGGACCGCAGCCGCCCCGGCGTGGCCTGCTCGCGCGAGAGCCACTGCCCGTAGGCGTCGAACACGCTCAGCCCGTCGGGGAAGCGCGGCGTCACCTCGCGGTCCAGGAACTCCCTCCAGCCGGCCGGATCGACCGGCGCGTCGCCGTCGGGCCCCACGCCGAAGTACAGTTCGCTGCGCAGCCAGCCGGTGGCCAGCGCGGGATGCGCCGGGTCGTCGTGCAGGGTGGCCGTGACCGGGGCCGGCGCCGCATCCCCGTGCACCGAGGCGCAGCCGGCGAGCGCCAGCATCGCCGCGAGGCAGATCGCGACCGGCCGGAATCCTCTTGCGCGCATTCGTCGCTCCCGCATGACAGACCGGCCATCCTAGGCAGGCGCGGGCGCGCCATCGTTCCAGATCGGCCAACACTGTATCGCTCGTCCCGCCTCCCCCGGCGCGCCCGTTCCGCGCTTGAATGGAGCACCGATCGGCCCCGGCGCCCTCCCTTCCGTGCATCGCTCGCGTCCTCCGACGAGATTCACTCCCCGCATCGCGATCGCGCACCGCGCCCGCTGTCCGCGTCGCCGCTGTTGACGGCGCGCACCGCCGTCCCCGCCGCGCGCTGCGCACGCACCGCCGGCCCTCTTTCCCGCTCGTCCGCAGGTCGTCCATGCCCCCACGCTCCCCGTCCCCGCTCGCCGCGGCCGTCCTGGCCGCGCTCGCCGCACCCGCCTTCGCCCAGGAAGCGGCGCCCGCCGGCGCCACCGAGCTCGATGCCGTCATCGTCACCGGCACCCTCGCCCGCGACCGCACCGTGCTCGAATCGACGGTCCCCATCGACGTGCTCGACGCCGACGACCTGAGGCGCGCCGGCGCGGTCAACGGCGAACTGGGCAGCGCGCTGCAGGCGCTGCTGCCCTCGTTCAACTTTCCGCGCCAGTCCAACTCGGGCGGCGCCGACCACGTGCGCGCGGCGCAGCTGCGCGGCCTCGCCCCCGACCAGGTGCTGGTGCTGGTCAACGGCAAGCGCCGCCACGTGACCTCGCTGGTGAGCACCGGCTCCAAGATCGGCCGCGGCACCACCCCGGTGGACTTCAACGCCATCCCGCTCAACGCGATCCGCCGCATCGAGGTGCTGCGCGACGGCGCCGGCGCCCAGTACGGCTCCGACGCGGTGGCCGGCGTGATCAACATCCTGCTCGACGACGGTGCCGAGGGCGGCGAGTGGGAAGCCAGCTTCGGCGCCCACCACACCGACGTCGAGCCGATCGGCCGCAGCCTCACCGACGGCCAGACCGGCTATCTCGCCGGCAAGGTCGGCAGCGGCCTCGGCGACGGCGGCTTCTTCCGCACCGGCTTCGAGCTGAAGAACCGCGAGCGGACCAACCGCGCCGGCTTCGACCAGGTGCCGCCCTGGGACCAGACCCCCGCCAACCTGGCCGTGCAGGGGCAGCGCAACTACCACCTCGGCGACGGCGAATCGAAGGACCTCAACGCCTGGATCAACGGCGAGCTGCCGGTGGGCGCGGCCTCCGAGCTGTACTTCTTCGGCACCTGGCACCAGCGCGACACCGAGGGCGCCAACTACTTCCGCTACCCCGACAGCGAGTCCAACTGGCCCGAGGTGTACCCGCGCGGCTTCCGCCCGGTGTCGGTCGGCGAGAACCTGGACCTGGCCGGCGTCGGCGGCCTGCGCGGCCAGTGGGGCGACTGGGACTACGACCTCAGCCTCAACCACGGCCGCAACGCGTTCACCTACCGCCTGCGCGACTCCCTCAACGCCTCGCTGGGCCCGGGCAGCCCCACCCGCTTCCGCACCGGCGACTACGAGTTCGCGCAGACGCTCGCCAACCTGGACCTGAGCCGGGCCTTCGGCGCGCACACCCTGGCCGCCGGCGTGGAGCTGCGCGCCGAGCGCTACGAGACCCGCGCCGGCGATCCCGCCAGCTACGCCGCCGGCCCGTGGACCGCCCGCCCCACCGGATCGCAGGCCGGCGGCGGGCTGACGCCGCAGGACGAGGCCGACCTCGATCGCGACGTCGCCAGCGCCTACGCCAGCGTGTCGAGCGCCTTCGGCGAGCGCCTGACCACCGACGTGGCGGTGCGCTACGAGCACTACGAGGACTTCGGCGGCGAGCTGACCGGCAAGCTCGCCGCGCGCTACGAGTTCGCTCCCGCCTTCGCGCTGCGCGGCGCGCTGTCCAACAACTTCCGCGCACCGTCGCTGTCGCAGATCGGCTACGAGTCCACCAGCACCGGCTACAGCGCCGCCGGCCAGCTGGTGCAGGGCCGGCTGCTGTCGGTGAACAACCCGATCGCGCGCGCGCTGGGCGCCACCGAGCTGGCGCCGGAGAAGTCCGTCAACGCCAGCCTCGGCTTCACCAGCCGGATCGGCGAACGCTTCGACCTGTCGCTGGACGTGTTCCAGATCGAGATCGACGATCGCGTGGCGCTGTCGGAGAGCATCACCGGCGACGCGCTGACCGACTTCATCGCCGGCGAGTTCGGCGTGCCCGGGGTGCAGAGCGTCAGCTTCTTCGTCAACGCCGCCGACACCCGCACCCGCGGCGCCGAGGTGGTCGCCAACTGGCGCGACCGCCTCGGTGGCGGCGCGCTGCTGCTCACCGGCGCCTGGAGCTACGCCAAGACCGAGCTGACCGACATCGTGGCCACCCCGGCGCAGCTCGCCGCCCTGGACCCGGACTACGTGCTGTTCGGCGTGGAGGAGCGCAACACGCTGACCGGCGCCGCACCGCGCACCCGTGCCCAGTTCTCCGCCAACTGGAACGACGACCGCTGGAACCTGCTCGCGCGCGTGCAGCGCCACGGCAGCGCCAAGCGCGTCTTCAACTTCGGCGGCGGCTACGAGCCCGAGCAGACCTACGGCGCGGAATGGCAGCTCGACGCCGAGGCCGAGCTGCGCGTGAGCGAGCGCTGGGCGGTGGCGATCGGCGGCCAGAACATCACCGACGAGTACCCCGATCTCTCCAACGAGGACATCTTCTACTTCGGCAACCTGCCCTACGACGTGCTGTCGCCCATCGGCAGCAACGGCGCGTACTGGTATGCGCGGGTGCGCTACACGTTCTAGGACCTCACGGCCCGGCGCCTGGCGCCGGGCCGCCCCGACTGGCGGGGCGGGTGCCGCGGCGCGGACGCCGCGGGTGCCCGCCTCGCGCCCGCGGCACTCCGGCCACGGAGCACGCCGACGCGGCGCCCGCCCTGCCAGACCACGCCAGGTGCCATCGGACTCGCGGCAGACGAGGAACGCGTCCCCACGCGTGGAAGATGGCGAACGACGGCCGGCACCGCTTCTTGTCCGTCGGGACAAGATTAAAGCGTCGCGCGCGAGCGCGCTCCTACTCCATCGAACCGGCCGCCCGGCCTTCCCTCTGGCGCCGCGCCCCGATGGCTGCGATAATCGATAATAATTCTCGTTTGCATCACCACGTCCGGGACGGACACGTCTTCCAGCGACGCCATGCCCAGAGACTCACACGCCATCGGCCTGCTCTACCGCGAACACCAGCCCTGGCTGCGCAACTGGCTGGCCGGCCGCCTCGGCTGCCGCGAGGTCGCCGCCGACCTGGCGCAGGACACCTTCCTGCGCGTCTTCGCCGGCCGCGAACTGGCCTCCGTGCGCGAACCGCGGGCCTTCCTGACCACTGTCGCCCGCGGCCTGATGGCGAACTGGTGCCGCCGGCAATCGCTCGAACGGGCCTACCTCGAGCACCTGGCCGCGCAGCCGGAGGCCGTCGCGCCGTCGGCGGAGCAGCGCGCGCTGGTCCTGGAGGCGTTGCAGGAGATCGACGCGATGCTCGACGGCCTGCCGCCCCAGGCCCGGCAGGTCTTCCTGCTGTCGCAGTTCGATGGCCTGGGCTACGACGCCATCGCCCGGCGGCTCGGGATTTCGCTGAGCACCGTCAAGCGGCACATGAAGCGCGCCTTCCTCGGGTGCCTGGCGCATGCGAGCTGAGGCCGAAGCGCCGCTGCCGGCGTCGGTGATCGAGGAGGCCGTCGACTGGCTGCTGGTCCTGCACTCGGGCCGGGCCACCGACGCCGACCGCGCCGCCTGCGCGCGCTGGCGCGACGGCCACCCCGAGCGCCAGCAGGCCTGGCGCCGCGCCGAGCGCCTGCGCGGCCTGCTGTCGGCGGTGCCGGCCGACCTGGCCAGGCCCGTGCTCGGCCGCCCCGCCGACGCCCGCCGGCGCGCCGCGGTGAAGCGGCTGGCGGCGCTGCTGGCCGCCGCACCCGGCGCGTGGCTGGCCTGGAGGCTGTCCGGAGACGCCGGCTGGCGCGCGGACGTGCGCACCGCGACCGGCGAGCGGCGCAGCCTGACCCTGCCCGACGGCAGCCGCCTGGACCTCAACACCGCCACCTCGATGGACATCGCCTTCGGGCCGGAGGAACGGCTGCTGCGTCTGCACACCGGCGAGATCGCGATCGACACCGGCGCCGACCCGTGGACGCCGGCCCGCCCGTTCCGCGTGGCCACGCCCCAGGGCCAAGTGGAGGCGCTGGGCACGCGCTTCAGCGTGCGCGTCGACGGCACGCATACCCGCGTGGCGGTGCTGCAAGGCGCGGTGCGGCTGGAACCGGCCGACGGTCCCGGCACCGCCCGCGTGCTGCAGGCCGGCCAGCAGGCCGCGTTCGATGCCGTGCAGGCCGAAGCGCCGACGACGACGGACGAGCGCGCGCTGGCCTGGGTGCACGGCATGCTGGCCGCCGACGCCATGCCGCTGGCCGACCTGCTCGCCGAACTGGCTCGCCATCGCCGCGGCCTGCTGCGCTGCGACCCGGAGGTCGCCGGCCTGCGCGTCTCCGGCGCGTTCCCGCTCGACGACACCGCCCGCAGCCTGGCGATGCTGGAGGCCACCTACCCCGTGCGCGTGCGCAGCACCGCCGGCGGCTACTGGACCGTGGTCGGCCCGCCGCGATGAGCCGGACCCGCGCCAGGGCCTGACACTTTTTCCCGACTCGGGTGGCAAAGGGAGGAGCCCCTTCACTTCCGGTCGTTCCCGATGCCGTTCCCCACGCACCTGCCCCGCCTCCGCGCCACCCTGCTCGCCATCGCGCTGGCCGCCGCGCTGCCTGCCGTTGCGCACGCCGCCGACCTCGACGCGCTGCCCGATCGCACCGAGCGGACCGACCTGCCGGCCGGCCCCCTGGGCCGCTCGCTCGGCGCCTTCGCCAGCCGCCACGGCGTGGCCCTGTCCTTCGATCCCGCGCTGACCGAGGGCCTGCAGGCCCCGGCCCTGCAGGGCGAGTACAGCGCCCGCTCGGGCTTCGAGCGCCTGCTCACCGGCTCCGGGCTGCGCCTGCTCCCGCGCGCAGACGGCAGCTACACCCTGGTCCGCGCACCCGCCGCTGGCAGCGGCGCGATCGCGATGCCGTCCCTGCGGATCGGCGGCCAGCGCACGTTTCCCTACTCGGAGGGCATGGTGCTCGACGAGGACTACATCCAGAGCCAGGCCAAGGGCAACGGCGACATCGCCACGCTGCTGCGGATCAATCCGGCGGTGCAGTTCGAAGACGCCCGCAGCACGTCATCCCGGCAGGCTGGCGAAATCCGGCCGGCCGACTTCAGCATCAACGGCGCCCTGCCCTACCAGAACCTGCTGCTGCTCGACGGCATCGGCTTCAACAACGACATCGAGCCCGGCGCAAGCTTCAACCCCCACGTTGTCGCCGAGGTCCCGGCGCCCTACCAGGGCATCGCCGTCGACACGGATCTGCTCGAGCGCCTCACTGTCTATGACAGCAATGTGCCCGTCGCGTTCGGCGGGTTCACCGGCGGCGTCGTGGACGCGCGGACGAGGCGGGCCCAGGATGCCTTCGGAGGGAAGCTGTACTTCCGCATGTCCCGCTCGGTCTGGAACGAGCTGATCGTGCCGGAGGGCAATCAGGACAGCTTCGTGGAATCGTCGATCTGGCAGAACCAGCCCGTCTACGACAAGTACAAGCTAGGAGTCATGCTGGAGGGCCGCACCCGGAACGGAATCGGGCTGATCGGCAACATCAGCCGCACCCGCTCCGACATTCCCCTGCGCGGCTACTCGGCAGGCAACGTCAGCGAGAACGACGAGCTCGTCAAGGAACAGCGCCGCGAAAATACCAGCATCAGCCTGCGCGCCGACTGGTCGCCGACCGAACGCATCAGCGCGAGTGCCAACCTCACGCATGCGCCCACCGACGAGCGCTACTTCACGCAGAACGCCAAGAACTCGTACTTCGACCTGAAGCAGGGCGGCCCGGTCGCCGGGCTCAGGCTGGGCTATGCGGGGAACGCGTGGACGTTCGACAATAGCCTCAGCTACAGCGACTTGGACAGTTCTCGGCGCGTCGATGCCGGCATCGACTACTGGAAGGCGTGGGCCCGCTCCGAGGAACATGATTGGGGCGTCAACAATTCCAGCTTCGAGGGCAACTGGGGCAACATCGACCAGGCCACGCGCACGCTCGCCTGGAAGTTCACGGCCGACCGTGAAGAACTTCGGATCGGGCCCACCGCCCACAACCTGCAGTTCGGCCTGGAGTATCGCGACCGCAAGGCTCACTACCATCGCCTGAACGATCACTACAGCTTTCTCGATCCCGTCGCCACCACCAGCTGCGAGGGACCGGGAGGCGTCGTCGATACCGATAGCTGCTCCCTGTCGCCTGTGGCCAGGAGCAGCTGGGACAGCAGAGGCAATCCGATCCTCGCCGCCGGCCAGGGCCAGTTCTTCACTACCCGTAACGTCTACAGCGCCGGCGAGTTCGATGTCCACGTCCGGGAGTTGGCAGCCTTCGTGCAAGACGACATCCGGCTCGGGCGCTGGAGCCTGCGCGCCGGCCTCCGCCTCGACAGCGACGACATGATGGACAAGGACACCATCGCGCCCCGGCTCGCCGTGTCCTGGGACGTCCTGGGCGACCAGGACACGATCTTGACCGCAGGCGCGAACCGCTACTACGGGCGAAACTTCTTCGGCTACAAGCTGCGCGAGGGCCGGGAGAACCTGCAGACCGAGTACGAGCGCGGCTCCATCGAGGACGAATGGACTGTCGCCCGGCGCTACACCGCGAACAACCGGTTCGAGGAGCTGGACATCCCTTACAACGACGAGCTGGCGCTGGGCCTCAGCCAGCGCTGGTCGCGCTATGGTCTGGACTTCAAGTACATCCGGCGCGAGGGCCGCGACGAACTGCTGCGCGAGCGGGTGCCGAGCGAGGACGGCAGCGGCTACTACTCGAACCAGGTCTATCAGTACGTCAACAAGGGCCGCAGCAGCAGCGACACCTTCACACTGAGCGTGGACCTGCAGCAGCCCTGGCGCCTCGGCCCGAGCGTCACCCAGGCCCAGCTGGCGCTGGACCATACCGATATCCGCCGCAACTACAGCAGCTACGACACTACCTACAACACCGGCACCTACGATCGCCTGGTGCGCTATGAGGGCGACCTCATCCGAGCCTACGAACTGCCCCAGGACGGCTATAACCGGCCCTGGAGCGCGCGACTGTCCACGCAGACGCGCCTGGAAAACTGGGGATTGCTGTGGAGCAACTTCCTGCGCTGGCGGGCTGGACATACCTGGTTCGCTACGGTCGGGAGCGAGGACTATCAGGACGGCGAGGAGACCGTGTCGATCGATGTCATCGAGAAGCGCGAGAACCCGAGCGGCTGGACCTGGGACTCGACCCTGGAGTACGGCTTCCGGCTGCGGAACGACCAGGAAGCCTACGTCCGGGTCGAGGTGCAGAACTTGCTCAACCGCAACCTGTTGCTGACCTCGTCCACCAGCGACACGACGGCGTTCTTCGAACCCGGCCGCAGCTACTGGCTCGAAGTCGGCTACCGCTTCTAGGCCGGCATGCCCCCGATGCGCCGCCTGCTCCCCTGGCGCCTCGCCACGACGGCCGTCCTGGCCGCCGTGGCGCTGGCGGCGTGGACGCAGGCGCATCCCGACGACACCGAGGCCGCCGCGCTGGCGCAGTGCCGCGAACGCATCGCGCCCAGCGCGCCGGCCATCGACTTCGACTGCCTGCGCCGGGTCTATCGGCTGCCCTCGGACCAGTGGCCCGTGCCGCACGTGTCCGAGGGCGTCGCCTGGCAGGAGCTGGCGCCGCTGCCGAAGGCGACGCCCGAGCCGGCCGGCAATCCGGGCACCCCGGAGAAGATCGCCCTGGGCCGGAAGCTCTTCGGGGACCCCCGCCTGTCGCGCTCCGGCCAGATCGCCTGCGCCACCTGCCACGAGCCGGAACTGGGCTGGAGCGACGGCCGGCGCGTCTCCTTCGGCCACGACCGACAGGCCGGCCGGCGCAATGCGATCAGCGTGGCGATGAGCGCGTATGCGCAACCACTGTTCTGGGACGGCCGCGCCGCATCGCTGGAGGAACAGGCGCTGCACCCGATCCAGGACAGCCGGGAGATGGCCTTCACCGCGCGACAGCTGGAGCGGCGCCTGAACCGCAGCGACGACTACCCGGCCGAGTTCGCGCAGGTCTTCGACAGCAAGCGGATCGACGCGCGCCAGGTCGCGCAGGCGCTCGCGGCCTACCAGCGCAGCCTCGTGCCGCGCAGCAACCGGCTGGACCGCTTCCTGGAAGGCAACCGCGACCTCCTCAACGACCAGCAGCTCTGGGGCCTGCACCTGTTCCGCACCCACGCCCGCTGCATGAACTGCCACAGCGGCCCCGCGCTGACCGACAACGGCTTCCACAATCTCGGACTGCACTTCTACGGCCGCCGCCGGCAGGACCTGGGCCGCTACGAAGTCACCGGCGATCCCGCCGACAGCGGCAGGTTCCGCACACCCTCGCTGCGCGGCGTCTCGCGCACGGCCCCCTACATGCACAACGGTCTGTTCGCGCACCTGCGCGGCGTCATGAACATGTACAACGCCGGGATGCCGCGTCCCCGCCCCACCGCCGAGCAGGTGAACGATCCGCTGTATCCGCAGCCGGATCCGCTCGTGGAACGGCTCGATCTCCACAGGACCGAGCTGGAGGCACTGACGGAGTTCATGGAGACGTTATGAGACCAGAAGAGGAGAGACATATCGCATATCGAATGATGCCTTGATGCCGGCCGGGCCCGCGCCGAGGACGGCCTGCAGATGAAGAAGATCGACAATCACTCACAGAAGGATCGAAACAGATGGACCGAACCCGACTTTTCTCCGTACTGCTCGCGCTTCCCTTTGCCGCATCCGCACACGAAATCCGGCTGGATAGCCGGTTGGCAGTGGACTGCAATGATGCCGCCGTCATCCTGACCGACCAGAGCCAACCCTCTGCAAAATGGAACTTCGCGATCGACTTCGTTGTCACCGATTCGCTGTCAGGCAGAACTGTCGAGTTCTGGGAAGTCGAGAACAGAACGACCGGCTTCGGTTTTGAATGCAATGACTGCTTTCCGGGCAGAAACAAGTCGGCCCGCTCCACCCTCTATGTGGAATTCGAACCGCAGGACGACCAGGATCATACTGGCGAAGACCGCGCGCGCTACCTGGAAGACACCTTTTGCGAACCGGGCTATGCGCATATCTTCGCGGGAACTCCCGCCGTTCCGTGCAGGACCGATCAAGTCGCTTCCACGAGCTGCACCATCCTCACCAGCGCTCCCTTATCGCGCATCGACAACGAACCGGTATCGAAGATCGTCTCGGCCGCGCCAGCCGGCGATCCCATCGAGACCGCCCACGAGAACATCCGCAGGCTCGCCCACTACCGCTCCGCGCTCGATCCCCTGCGGCTGGTCGGTCTGCCTCGCCACTGCGAGTCGATCGGCTCCAATGCCAGCGGCTTCGAGACTTCGCCCGGCGTCCTGAGCGGACGCAACTACTACTACCGGTGCGGCGCGGACTTCGTGACGTTGCAGTTGACGGAACAGTCCGAGAGGAACGCGCAGAACCTCGCCGACAACGCCAACGCCTACATCGGGGGCCGGCCGGCGATCCTGCGTGCGGCACGGCCTGCAGCGGGCGGTCTCTCCCTGACGGCGGCATGGGAACGCGACGGGCTGGATTTCTGGGCCACCATCGAATCCCCGACCGCGCAGGACGAGGACATCCTGGTGGAAACGCTCGGCGGCGTCACGGCGATCCGCGGCGCAGGCCCCCGCACGCCGTAGCCCGATGCGCCGGCGGACCCTCGCACGGGTGGCGGTGCAGCCGCGGCCAGCCGAGGGTCCGTCGCGCGCGAGCGCGCTCCTACGGGGCAACTCGCCTCGATGCGGCCTGCGCATCCAGCATGAACCTCCGCCAGCGCCGCGAGCACCGCTCACGCCGCATGCGGCACAATGCGCGGATGGCAGCCGAGTCCCCCACCCGACCGCCGCCGCCACCGATCGACGAGGGCTGGGCCCTCTTCCTCGATGTGGACGGCACCCTGTTGGCGTTCGCCCCCGATCCCGCCCTGGTCGCGGTCGGGGAGCCATTGCGCGCGAGCCTGGAGCGCGTCCACCGGCGGCTCGACGGCGCGCTCGCGCTGGTCAGCGGCCGGCCGCTGGCGGTGCTCGACGGCCTGTTCGCGCCGCTGCGGCTGCCCTCGGCCGGCATGCACGGCCTGGAGCGGCGCAACGGCGCCTACCGCGCACCGCCACTGCAGGCGCCGCCTGCGCTGCCGCGCATCCTGGCGGAGGCCGAGGCGCTGGCCGAGCGCCTGCCCGGTGCGCTGGTGGAGGACAAGCAGGTCGGCCTGGCGCTGCACTGGCGGCAGGCGCCCGAGCACGGCGACGCGATGCGCGCCTTCGCCGAGTCGGTGCTGCCGCGCCTGCCGGGCTACCGGCTGCAGCCGGGCGACCACGTGGTCGAGCTGCGGCCCGGCGGCGCCGACAAGGGCGATGCCATCGCGGCCCTGCTGGAGGAACCGCCCTTCCGCGGGCGCGTCCCGGTCTTCGTCGGCGACGACCTGACCGACGAGCACGGCTTCGCCATCGTCAACGAGCGCCGCGGCCTGAGCGTGCTGGTCGGCGCGCGCGAGCCCAGCGCCGCGCGGTTCGCGCTGCCCGACGTCCCCGCGGTCCACGCCTGGCTCGAGGAAGCCTTCCCCGCATGACCCCGCCCGCTTCCATCCCCCCGGACACCTCGGCCACGCTCGACCTCGGCGTCATCGGCAACGGCAGCTTCGGCGCCCTGCTCGATGCCCGCGCGCGGGTGGTCTGGAGCTGCCTGCCCGCCTTCGATGGCGATCCCGCCTTCTGCGCGCTGCTGTCGCCGCGCGACCACGACGGCGGCGACTTCGCGATCGAGCTCGAGGACTTCGCGCGCAGCGAGCAGTGCTACGTCCACAACACCGCGATCCTGCGCACGGTGCTGTACGACCGCAGCGGCGGCGCGATCGAGATCGTGGATTTCGCGCCGCGCTGGCGCCAGCACGGCCGGCTCTACCGCCCGGTCACGCTCATGCGCCGGATCACGCCGCTGTCCGGCAGCCCGCGGATCCGGGTGCGCGTGCGCCCGCTCGTGCGCTGGGGCTCGGAGCGCGCGGAGACCACATGGGGCAGCAACCACATCCGCTACCTGCTGCCCGACTTCACCCTGCGCCTGACCACCGACGTCCCGGTGCGCTTCGTGCGCGAGCAGACCCCGTTCGTGCTCAGCGAGCCGGCCCACCTGCTGCTGGGCGCCGACGAATCGTTGACGCAGCCGCTGGCAGGGTTCCTGCACGAGGCGGAGAAGCGCACCACCGAGTACTGGCGGGAATGGGTGCGCTATCTCTCCATTCCCCTCGAGTGGCAGGAGGCGGTTATCCGCAGCGCGATCACTCTGAAGCTGTGCCAGTACGAGGACAGCGGCGCGATCATCGCGGCGATGACCACCTCCATCCCGGAGGCGCCGCACACGCCGCGCAACTGGGACTACCGCTACTGCTGGCTGCGCGACGCCGCGTTCGTGGTGCGCGCGCTCAACCGGCTGGGGGCGACCCGGAGCATGGAGGAGTTCCTGCGCTACATCTTCAACATCGCCACCCACGACGGCAGCCTGCAGCCGCTGTACGGCATCGACTTCTCCGAGAAGCTGGAGGAGCACGAGGTCGAGGCGCTGCAGGGCTACCGCGGCATGGGCCCCGTGCGGCGCGGCAACCTGGCCTGGGTGCAGCGCCAGCACGACGTCTACGGCAGCGTGGTGCTGGCCTCGACGCAGCTGTTCTTCGACCTGCGCCTGGCCAACCCAGGCGACGCCGCGGCGTTCCGCAAGCTCGAGCCGCTGGGCGAGCAGGCCTACGCGCTGCACGACGTGCCGGACGCCGGACTGTGGGAGTTCCGCGGACGTACCGAGGTGCACACCTACACCGCCGCCATGTGCTGGGCCGCCTGCGACCGCCTGGCGCGGATCGCGGCGCGGCTGGCGCTCGACGAGCGCGTGACCCACTGGCGCGAGCGCGCCGACGCGATCCACGCGCGGGTGCTGGCACGGTCCTGGAACGAGGCACTCGGCCACTTCACCGACGCCTTCGACGGCCACCGCCTGGACGCCTCGCTGCTGCTGCTGGCCGACATCGGCTTCGTCGCCGCCGACGATCCGCGCTTCGTCGCCACCGTCGAGGCGATCGGGCGCGACCTCAAGCGCGGCGACGGCCTGTTCCGCTACATCGCGCCCGACGACTTCGGCGCGCCGGAGACCAGCTTCACCATCTGCACGTTCTGGTACATCGAGGCGCTGGCGGCGATCGGCCGCAAGGACGAGGCGCGCGCGCTGTTCGAGCGCATCCTGGCGCGCCGCAATCCGCTGGGCCTGCTGTCGGAGGACCTGGCGTTCGAGGACGGCGAGGCCTGGGGCAACTTCCCGCAGACCTACTCCCACGTCGGCCTGATCGCGGCCGCCATGCGGCTCTCGCGCTCGTGGGAGGACGCCACGTGAGCCGCCTGGTCGTCGTCTCCAACCGCGTCGCGGTGCCCGGCGAGAGCCGGGCCGGCGGCCTCGCGGTGGCGCTGCAAGCGGCGCTGAAGGAGCACGGCGGCCTCTGGTTCGGCTGGAGCGGGCGCACCGTGCGCGGCGACAGCGGCGCCCTGCACGAGCAGGTCGAGGGCGACATCCGCTACCTCACGATGGACCTCAACCGCGCGGACCTGGACGCCTACTACAACGGCTTCGCCAACCGCACGCTGTGGCCGCTGCTGCATTTCCGCCTCGACCTGGTCGACTACGACCGCGCCACCCGGGAAGGCTACGCGCGGGTCAATGCGATGTTCGCGGACAAGCTGGCGCCGATGCTGCGCGACAGCGACATCCTCTGGATCCACGACTACCACCTGATCCCGCTGGCCTCGCTGCTGCGCCAGCGCGGCGTCGGCTGCCGCATGGGCTTCTTCCTGCACGTGCCGATGCCCTCGTCCGACCTGCTGGCGGCGATGCCCAACCACAACCGGCTGTTCTCGTCGCTGTACGCCTACGACCTGATCGGCATGCAGACCCGGCGCGACGTCGAACGCTTCCAGGACTACGTGCGCCTGTTCGGCGGCGGCCAGGTGCTGGCCGACGGCCAGCTGGAGGCGCCCGGCGGGCGCCGCTTCCGCGCCCACGCCTATCCCATCAGCATCGACACCGAGCTGATCGCCAGCCAGGCACGGGCGGCGATGTCCAAGCCCGCGATCAAGGACCTGCGGGCCAGCCTGGACCGCCGCAAGCTCGCCATCGGCGTCGACCGGCTCGACTACTCCAAGGGCCTGCCGGAGCGCTTCCGCGGCTTCGAGCGCTACCTGGAGACCCATCGCGACCAGCGCGGCCAGCTCACCTACCTGCAGATCGCGCCGGTCTCGCGCGGCGACGTCACCGAGTACCAGGCCCTGCGGCAGGAACTGGAGCAGATCTCCGGCCACATCAACGGCGCCTGGGCCGAGCCCGACTGGACCCCGCTGCGCTACGTCAACCGCAACTTCGCCCACGCCACGCTCACCGGCTTCTACCGGCTGGCCAGCGTGGGCCTGGTGACGCCGCTGCGCGACGGCATGAACCTGGTCGCCAAGGAGTACATCGCCGCCCAGGACCCCCAGGATCCCGGCGTGCTGGTGCTGTCGCTGCTGGCCGGCGCCGCCTACGAGCTCAAGGACGCGCTGCTGGTCAACCCGCACGACCTCGACGGCGTCGCCGACGCGATCGCCATCGCCTCGACCATGCCGCGCGAGAAGCGCGTCGAGCGCTGGCACGCGATGATGGACCACCTGCGCAAGCACGACATCAACGACTGGCGCCGCAGCTACCTGCACGACCTGCGCAACGGTTGAGCGGCGGCACCGCGCCCTGTAGGAGCGCGCTTGCGCGCGAGGGCATTCCGCGACATTCCGTCGCGCGCGAGCGCGCTCCTACGGAAGAGCAGGCAACGCGGAAGCGCACGCATGCCGACCGCTTCTTGTAGGAGCGCGCTCGCGCGCGAAGGAGCTCTTTCCCGACGAATGCAGACGCGCGCGAGCCCGCCCTATGCCGAACCGGGTACGCGCCAGACCAGCGTCGCCATGCGGCCGGTGCGCTGGTCGCGGCGATGCGAGTAGAACCGCGCGGGGTCGGAGATGGTGCACAGTCCGCCGCCGTGGATGTCGGCGGCGGCCATGCCGGCCGCGACCAGGCGCCGGCGCGCCAGCGCGTACAGGTCGGCCCGCCAGTGCCCGGGGCGCGTGGCCTCGAACGCGGCGGCCGCGCCGGGATCGGCACCGACGAACGCATCCCGCACCTCGGCGCCCACCTCGTAGGCCTGCGGACCCGCGCAGGGCCCCAGCCAGGCCAGGCAGTCGCCGGGCGGTGCGCCGATGGCCCGCAGCGTTGCCTCCAGCACGCCGGCGGCGAGCCCGCGCCAGCCGGCGTGGGCGGCGCCGATGCGGCGGCCGTCGCGGGAGGCGAACGCCACCGGCAGGCAGTCCGCGGTCAGGATCGCCAGCACCGTCCCCGGGGCGGAGGCGACGGCGGCATCGCCCTCGGGCGGGTCGACGTCGACGGCAGTGGGGTCGCAGGCCACCACGCGGGTGCCGTGCACCTGCCGCAGCCAGCGCGGCGGCGACGGCAGCCCCGCCAGCGCGGCCAGGATGTCGCGGTTGCGCGCCACCGCGGCGACGTCGTCGCCGCTGTTCGCGCCCAGGTTCAGGCGGTCGAAGGGCGGCCGCGACACCCCGGGCCCGCCGCGCAGCGTGGTCAGCACGCGGACGCCGGCGGGCGCCGGCCAGTCCGCGTCGAGCCACGGCGCCGTCCCGGCCGGGGCGTCGCCGGGACGCATCTCAGCGCCGCCCGTCTTCGGCATGCCGGCGGGTGTCCTCGCGCAGCAGGCGCATCAGCGTCTGCATGTCCTCGGGCACCGGGGCGCCGGCGCGCACGGGTTCGCCGGTGCGCGGATGGGCGAACTCCAGCGTCTCGGCGTGCAGGGCCTGGCGGCGGAACCCGCGCAGCCCGGCGGCCAGTTCCTCGGACGCGGCCTTGGGCAGCTTGAGCGCGCCGCCGTACAGCGGATCGCCGACGATCGGGTGGCGCAGGTGCTGCATGTGCACGCGGATCTGGTGGGTCCGGCCGGTCTCCAGCCGGCACTCCAGCGCGGTGTGCGCGCGGAAGCGCTCGCGCAGGCGGTAGTGGGTGACCGCCTCGCGGCCGTCCTCGCGCACGGCCATGCGCAGGCGGTCGCGCGGATGGCGGTCGATCGGCGCGTCGGCGGTGCCGCCGCTGACCAGCGCCCCCACCACGATCGCCAGGTACTGCCGGTGCACCTCGCGCGCGGAGAGCTGCGCCACCAGCCCGGCATGGGCCTGCAGGGTCCGCGCCACCACCATGACGCCGGAGGTGTCCTTGTCCAGCCGGTGCACGATGCCGGCCCGCGGCAGGGCCGCCAGACCCGGGTCGCGGAAAAGCAGGCCGTTGACCAGGGTGCCGCTGCGGTTGCCCGCGCCAGGATGCACCACCATGCCGGCCGGCTTGTCGATCACCAGCACGTCGGCGTCCTCGTAGAGGACCTGCAGCGGGATGTCCTCGGGCGCGTCGTGGGTCTGCTCGTCGAGCGCGACGTCCAGCGCGATCGTCTCGCCGCCGGCCACCGGATCGCGCGGGCGCACCTGCCGCCCATCGAGCAGGGCGTCGCCGGACTTGATCCAGGCGGCCAGGCGGGAGCGCGAGAACTCGGGGAACAGCTCGGCCAGCGCCTGGTCGAAGCGGCGCCCGGCCAGCGACGGCGGCACCTCCACGCTGCGCGATTCGAGGTCGTCGTCCGGGCGGGGGGCGGCGTCGGAAGGGGGCTGGGTCATCGGCGGGGCATCGTTCAGGCGCGGCGGGCGGCGGCGCGGGCGGGGCTGCTATTATCGGCGCTTCATGCCGTTCACGCCCACGCCCCCATGACCCGAGCCTCATCCGTCTTCCGCGTCGCAGTCGTCCTCTCGCTGCTGGCCGTCCTGCTGGCGAGCGGCTGCTCCCGCTTCCGCGGCGACAAGGAGGACCCGGACGAGGGCGTGCCGGTCGAGTCGCTCTACGACAAGGGCCACCAGTCGATGCGCTACGGCAACTGGAACGCCGCGGCGGTCACCTTCCGCCGCCTGGTCGCCCAGTACCCCTATGGCCCCTACACCGAGCAGGCGCTGATCGAGACCGCCTACGCGCAGTTCAAGATGGGCAACAACGAGGAGGCGATCTCCAGCATCGACCGCTTCCTGCGCACCTACCCCACCCATCGCAACACCGCCTACATGTACTACCTGCGCGGCCTGGTGAACTCCAACCGCGACACGGTGTTCCTGCAGCGCGTGTGGAACCTGGACGCCAGCCGCCGCGACCTCGCCACGCCGAACCAGGCCTACGCCGACTTCACCATCGTCACCGAGCGCTACCCGAACAGCCGCTACGCCGCCGACGCGCGCCAGCGCATGGTGGCGCTGCGCAACCTGTTCGCGCGCCACGAGATTGACACCGCGCTGTACTACCTGCGCCGCGGCGCCTACGTGGCCGCCGCCAACCGCGCCACCTACCTGCTGGAGACCTACCCGCAGAGCGAGTACCAGAACGATGCGGTGGCGGTGCTGGCCGAGTCCTACACCCGCCTGGGCAACGAGACCCTGGCCGCCGACGCGCGCCGTGTGCTGGAGCTCAACGCGCCCGACCACGCCTGGCTCAGCGGCGACTGGCCGAACTACCCCTGGGCGATCCGCAAGATCAATCCCTTCGCGGGCGAGAAGTCGCCGCTGTCCAACGACTGACCCGCAGCGCACGCGAACCAGGAGAAAGACCGGCTTCGGCCGGTCTTTTTTTTCGCGCTCCGCTCCCGTGCCCGGGCCCCGGCCCGCGCCGTCCCGACCTTCCGCGAGGCCCCATGGCAGGAGCGCGCTCGCGCGCGACAGCTTTTTCGACTCGCGGAAGAAGCGGTGCCGGCCGCTCGCCCGCGTCCGCCCGTGGGGACGCGTTCTTCTTCTGTCCGGTGGCACCTGGCCCGGTCGCGCGCAAGCACGCTCCTGCCGGCGGGTTGCCGAGCCGCAGCCCCGGCGCGGCGTCCCGCCTCAATCGCCGGCGCCGGCCTCCCAGACGTAGCCGGACAGCTGCGCCAGCTGCTCGGGCCGCTGCAGGCCGGTGTGGTGCAGGCCGTGGATCACCCAGGTCGGGTAGGCGCTCACGCCCGCCCGGCGGCAGGCCTGCGCCACCGGGCCGCCCTGGCCCCCGGGCGAGCACTCGACGTAGGGCAGCCTTGACGCCGAGGCGCCGAACAGCCGCGACTGCCGGCGGCAGTTCGTGCACCAGGACGCGCCGTAGTAGGTGGCGCCGATGTCGTTGAGATGGTCGACCAGCCCCGCCACGCGCGGGTCCTCGGGCGTGCGGTCGAGCAGGCCGCCGCCGGCGACCGCCAGCAGCGCCAGTACGCCCAGCGCCGCCAGGCCGTTGCCCAGCCACCAGTTGCTCCAGCGCGCCGCCGCGCCCGGGGCGCCGGCGGGGCGGCGCGCGTGCACCCAGGCGAACAGCGCCGCCAGCAGCGCGAGCGAGGCCAGGCACCAGGCGCAGGTCGCACCGACGTCGAGCCAGGCCGCGGCGGTCAGGAACACGCTGATCGCCAGCCCCAGCAGGGTCCAGCGCGACAGCCAGCGCCAGCGCGAGACCTCGGACCGGCCGGTCGCCGCCGCGAGGGCGATCAGCGCGTACAGGCCGAAGCCCCAGGCCGCCATCGGCAGGCCGAGGAAGGTCGACCAGTCGCTCGCCTGCACCGCATCGCAGCCGCTGCCGGCCTCGCAGAACGCCGGGGCGCCGTCGCGCGCGGCGACGATCGCCAGGTAGCCGGTCAGCAGCAGGCCGAGAACGGCGCCGGCGAGCGCCGGCCAGTCGGGCGCCAGGCGCGCGGCGCGCGCGGTCGCGGGCCGCGGGTCGGGACGCCGGCCTGCGTGCCGGCGCTTCTTTCTGCTCATGGCGACTCCCCAATGGACGGAGGCGATTCTAGCCGGCCCGGCTGCGGCGGCAGGAACGCTGCGTATCGCCAGCGCGACGGTCGGGCGCCGCCCCCGATGCGCACGGGCGCTTCCGGCACGGAAACTGCATGCATCGGAGGGACGGCAGCGGCGTCGCATCGGTCTTTCCGGAGGACCGCAGCGCGCCTGGAATGCCGGTCGTGTACCGTGGCCCGACGCACGCCGGGCCCCGCCGCAGCAGGGCAACTTCGGACCGGTGGGGTCAGCCGCGCGTCAACAACTGACGCGTTCTATGCATCGCGGCATGCACCATCGCTAACCACAGGTAACCGGATGTGAGTTTTTGATGCGTATCACATTGACAGTGTGAATGCGCTCTTACTTAAATAGTCTGCCGGCTTTGCAGGACGAGCGTATTGCCGCAGCCGGCTTTCGAGAAAAGGGGCTTCACGTGGCGCGCAGGCATCCAACAGGCTTCACCCTGGTGGAATTGATGGTGGTGATCGCGATCGTCGCGATCCTGGCGGCGATCGCGTGGCCGTCGTACACGAACTACGTCCTGCGCAGCAAGATCCGCGTCGCCCAGGCCGACCTGCTCGCGCTGTCGGCCAACGTCGAGAACCACCGCCAGCGCACCCTGGTCTACCCCACCGGCAACCTGACGGGCATCTCGCAGCTGCGGACCGCCTTCCCCGGCTGGTCGCCGGCCTCCGCCGACGATTTCGCCTTCTCGTACAGCACGCAGAACGGCTACACGCTCAGCGCGGTGGGCGCGGGCGGCAGGCTGGAAGGCTGCACGCTGCAGCTGGCCGCGGACAACACCCGCACGCGGTCCTCCTGCCCGGACGTGGGCGACGTGGCGTGGTGATCCGTCGCGCCCGCGGCTTCACCCTCATCGAACTGGTCGTGACGATCGCGATCATGGCGATGCTGCTGCTGGTCGGCATGCCGTTCACCCGCGACTGGGTCGAGGGCGCGCGCCAGCTGCAGGCCCGCAGCCAGCTGCAGGAGGCGGTGTCGCAGGCCCGCGCGATGGCCCTGCGCAATCCGTCCGGCCTGCCGGCGTCGATCGCCGGGGGCACGGTCCGCCTCGAGCTGGTCGAGGGCGGCGGCGAGCGCACGCTGCAGGTGCTGGTACGCGACGAGGACGGCGACTGGCCGTCGCAGCCGGTGTGGACGACCGGCCCGCTCCCGCACTCCGACCTCGTCTTCAAGCTGACCGGCCAGGCGGGATTCGCCGACCTGGCGACCTTCCAGGCCGACGGCAACGCCTTCTCCTGCGTGGCCTTCGACAGCCACGGGCAGCGCGCCGACGCCGACGGCTGCGCGCTCGCGACCCAGGAGCGGGTGGCGATCGGCATCGGCAACCAGGCGCTCGAATATGCCGAACTCCTCTGACCGCGACCGCCGGCGCGCGCGCGGCCGCTCCGGTCAGCGCGGCGACGTGCTGCTGGAGGCCCTGATCGGCGTGGCGCTGCTGGCCCTGCTGGGCGCCGGCCTGGGCCACGTGGCCGCGCGCGTGGCCGCCAGCCAGCGCGACGCCAAGGTCGAGTCCTTCGCCGTCGAGCAGCTGCGCCTGGCGCTGCAGATGGACGGCCTGTCGCTGTGCGAGGGCAGCAGCACCGCCATCCAGGCGCCGTGGTCGGCGGCGGCCGCGGAGGACGCGACCGTGCAATGCTCGTCCGCGCCCAACGTCACCCTGGGCTTCGGCAGCGGCGCCTCGGCGACGGTCGCCGCGCCGCCGGAGGTCGCGCTGGAGGTCTCGCCGGGCGCGCTGGGCATGACCGGCGGCGACCGGCGGGACGACGGGCCCGCGCTGGTGGTCGGCACCCGGCAGCTGCCGCAATGAGCGCGCACCGCCCCTGCCGCGGCGTCCGCAGCGTCCGCCGCCAGCGCGGGCAGAGCCTGATCGGCATGATGGTCGGGCTGCTGATCTCGCTGCTGACGATCGCGGCGATGGTGGCGGTCTACGCGCTCATGATCGACGTGTCCGGCAACGCCTCGCGCAGCGCGCACCGCGACGGCCAGATGGCCTCCGGGCTGCTGACCGCGCAGATCGAAATGCAGCGCGCCGGCTTCGGCGTGCCGCCCGACGAGACCGGCGTGTTCGCCATCCTCGACGGCGGCCGCCAGGTGGTGTGGCGCTACAGCCTCTATCCCGACGCCGGCGAGGCCTGTGCGGGCCTGCGCATCGTGGACGACGCCGCCTCGACCGCGGTGCCGGTGACCCCCGCCGACGCCGGCGCGGACCGGCGCGGCCTGTACTGGCTGCCGGCCCAGCCCTGCACCAGCGCGGACGCGCCGCCGGCGTGGAACAGCACCGGCGCGACCGCGCCCAGGCGCCTGCTCTCGGCGACCGGCTTCTTCGTGCAGCAGGACCGGTCGGGCAACCTGTTCGCCGACGAGGCGGGCCTGCGCTCGCTGCAGAACGCGAGCTTCCAGCGCGACGGCGAGTGCAGCCTGCCCTACGCGCAGCAGGCCGGCCTGCTGGACGTCTCGCAGCGGGTCTCGCTGAAGGTCGGCAGCGACGTGGTGTTCTCCGCCTGCCTGTCCAACCTGAAGGCCACCGGATGAACGCAGCCACCCGCTTCCCGGTCCGCGCCGCCCGGCGCCGCGCCCCCCGCCGCCAGCGCGGCGTGGCGACCATCCTGATCCTGTTGCTGCTGGGCCTGGCGATCGGCGTGACGGTGCTGACCATGACCGTCTCGCTGCGCGGCACCCAGCAGCGCCAGCTGACCACGCACGCCGCCACCGCCGCCCAGGGCGCGGCCTGGCGCGGCGTGGAGGCCATCCGCACCGCACTGCTGCAGCTGCCGCAGGACCGCTACGAGAACTGGGCCGACGGCCAGGGCTGGGACCGCCTGGACAGCGCACCCTCTGCCGCCTCCGCGAGCGCGAGCGCGGCCGCCGCGGACGAGGACGCCGGCACCGCCGAGTACGCCTGCGAGGACACCCCGGCGCGCGGCGCGATCGCGATCACCGGCGCGGGCCCGATCGGCGTGTCGCGCGCGGTGCTGAGCGAGGTCTGCCGGCTGCCCAACGAAGGCAGCTACCGGGTCACCGCGCAGGTGACCGGCCATGCCGCCGAGGGCACCGCCGCGACGACCTCCACGGTCGAGGTGGTGTACCTGATGACGGTGGCCGGCGGCAGCACACCGGGTAGCGGCGGCGGCACCGGCGAGATCGGCGCGATCAACATCTATCAGGACCTGCTGGTCACCGGCGGCATCGAGTTCCGCGGCGAGAACGCCACCCTCAACGTCGACGGCAACGTCGTCCTCGACAACGCCAGCGTGACCGGCGTCAACTCGATCCGCTCGACCGGCAGCGTCACCATCGGCAGCGGCATCAAGGTCGATTCGGTCTACGCCAATGGCGACGTCACCCTGACCGGCAGCTCCGGCGTCTCCCAGGTCTACGCGCAGGGCAACGTGCGCGTCGAGGGCGGCGCCCAGCCGCTGACGATCCGCAGCGACGGCACGGTGACCTTCACCGGCGGCAGCGGCAGCGTGGTGGAAGCCAAGGGCGACGTGGTGGTGACCGGCGGCGGCATCAACATCGATTCCATCGTCACCGAGGGCAACGTGCGCTGGACCGGCAGCGGCGGCGGCGTGGGCAGCCTGCGCGCCAACGGCAGCGTCGAGTACGCCGGCGGCAACCGCTCGCCGACCTCGATCGTCGCGGTCGGCAATGTCGTCATCAAGGCCGCGGGCGTCAGCGTGGTCCAGTCCAACGGCACGGTGCGCCTGGAAGGCTACGGCACCACCAACCAGGTGCAGGCCGGCGGCGCGGTGACCCTGACCGGCAGCGCCGGCGCCGGCGCGCTGGCCAGCCGCGGCAACGTGCGCATGGAAGGCAGCGGCAGCGTCACCAGCGTGCACGCCAGCGGCTCGCTCTACGTGGGCGGCTGGCAGAGCGTGGGCAGCGGCGTCATCGGCGGCGCCCTGCAGAAGCAGCAGCAGTACAACGGCAGCGTCAACGTGGTGGTGCAGCCCGGCTACCAGGCGGCCGTGACCACGGTGGCGGCGGTCACCGTCGCCGCCGTGCCCGAGGTCGTGATCCCGCGCACGCGCGTGGACGTGTATCCGCTCAAGGTGGCCGCCAACTACGTCTTCGAGTACGTCGGCGGCCGCATCCAGGTGACGGTGGCCTACGTGAACGGCATCGAGTCCGGGACCTACGTGCTCGGCGAACGCTACGCCAACTACAACCGCTATCCGGACTACCTGTGCAAGCCGCAGCACATGTCGGGCACCACCTGCACGCAGCCGGTCGCCACGATCTGCCAGGGCTTCTCGCCGCAGAACGGCTGCTTCTCCTACAGCAACGGCACCTGGACGGTGAACGGACAGTCGATGTCGCGCGGCGTGGCCTGGTTCGACGGCAACCTCGAGCTGGGCAACGGCACCTACGTCAACACCTTCCTCGCCACCGGCAACATCAACACCGCCGGCGGCCACCGCACCATGGCCCCGAACTGGGCGGGCTACGACCGCACCTGCGCCAACGCCCCGCTGACCACGGGCGGCGTGTCCAACGCCGACTTCGCGGGGCAGGCCCCCACCAACCTCTGCGACCTGAGCACCCGCGAACTGCTGGGCATCGCCCTCGGCAACGCCGGGTTCATCGCCGGCGGTTACCTGCCGGGCACCGAGACCTTCGTCGGCGGCCGCATCACCCTGGGCGCGTCCAGCCACGTCTCCGGCAACGTCTCGGCCGGCGACACCCTGGTGACCGGCGGCAGCACCCGGATCGACGGCGCGATCGTGTCGGCCGCGCAGTCGGGCGGCAACAACCGCGCGGTGATCGGCGGCAGCACCGTCATCGACTACACCACCGGCGACGACGCCTACAACCCGGGCCAGCCGCCCTGCATGGGCGACTGCGACGGCGGCGGGACCGACGAGGCGGCCGAGGCGCAGGTGCTGTGGACCCGCTACCTGTAGCGGCGGCTCCCGTTCCGTAGGAGCGCGCTCGCGCGCGACAGGCCTTCCCGGCGGCCCTGTCGCGCGCGAGCGCGCTCCTACAGGGGGCGCCGCGGCGGGAAGGCTCAGCCGCGGTAGGCGTTGCTGATCGGGTAGCGCCGCTCGCGGCCGAAGGCGCGCCGCGAGACCTTGGGCCCCGGCGCGGCCTGGTGCCGCTTCCACTCGCTGGCGCGCACCAGCCGCAGCACCCTGTCCACGATGCCGGCGTCGAAGCCGGCGCCGACGATCTCGTCGCGCGACTGCTCGTAGTCGACGAAGCGCAGCAGGATCGCGTCGAGCACGTCGTAGGCCGGCAGCGAGTCCTGGTCGGTCTGGTTCTCCCGCAGTTCGGCCGACGGCGGGCGCGAGATCACCCCGCGCGGGATCACCGGGGCGCCGCCCACGGTGTTGCGCCACTTGGCCAGGCCGTAGACCTCGGTCTTGTACAGGTCCTTGATCGGCGCGTAGCCGCCGCACATGTCGCCGTAGATCGTGGCGTAGCCGACCGCGTACTCGCTCTTGTTGCCGGTGGTCAGCAGCAGGCCGCCAAACTTGTTGGACATCGCCATCAGCATGGCGCCACGGATGCGCGACTGCAGGTTCTCCTCGGTCACGTCCGGCTCGCGCCCGGCGAAGACCTCGGACAGCGTGTCGAGGAAGCCCTGGAACGGCGCCTCGATCGGCAGCGTGAGCATGCGCACGCCCAGCGCCTTGCACTGCTCGGCGGCAAGGTCGTTGCTCAGGCCCGCCGTGTAGCGGGAGGGCAGCCGCACCGCGGTGACGTTCTCCGCGCCCAGCGCGTCGACCGCCATCGCGAGCACCACCGAGGAATCGAGGCCGCCCGACAGCCCCACCCAGGCGCTGGTGAAGCCGTTCTTGTCGCAGTAGTCGCGCACGCCGCGGGTCACCGCGCGCCAGGCCAGGGCGTCGATGCTCTCGTCGCCGTCGTCCACCCACACCACCGGCGAGAAGCGACGCGACTGGGCGGCGTAGTCCACCACCAGCCACTGGTCGGAGAACGCCACCGCCGCCGGGTGGATGGCGCCGTCGCCGTCGGCCACCAGCGAGGCGCCGTCGAACACCAGCGCGTCCTGCCCGCCGACCACGTTGAGGTAGGCGATCGCGGCGCCGGTCTCGGCGATGCGGTCGGACAGCGTGCCGTCGCGCTCGGCGTGCTTGCCGCGCCCGTAGGGCGAGGCGTTGGGCACCAGCACCAGTTCGGCGCCCTCGCGCACGGTGTCGGCGATCGGCTCGGCGAACCACAGGTCCTCGCAGACCACGAGCCCCAGCGGCACGCCCTTGACCTCGAACACGCAGGCGCCGCCGTCGGGATCGACGTGGAAGTAGCGGCGCTCGTCGAAGACGTTGTAGTTGGGCAGCTCGCGCTTGCGGTAGGTCCGCTCCACCCGGCCGTCGCGCAGCACGCTGGCCGAGTTGTACAGCACGCTGCCGGCCGACTCCGGCCAGCCGACGACGGCGACGATGCCGGTGGCCTGCTTGGCCACCGCCTGCAGCGCGCGCTCGCAGTCGGCGAGGAAGGAGGGCCGCATCAGCAGGTCCTCGGGCGGATAGCCGCTGATCGCCAGCTCCGGGAACATCACGATGTCGGCGCCGAACTCCTCGCGCGCCTCGCGGATCATCTCGCCGATGCGCTCGGCGTTGCGCTCGACCGCGCCCACCGGGAAGTCGAACTGGGCCATGGCGATGCGGAGGGTCGTGGACATGGGGCACCGTGCGCGGGAGACGACCCTCATTATCCCAGAATCGGCGATCGCACCCGGGACACCCCGGTGCGCTCAGGCCGGTCGCACGAGGTCCGCGCCCCCGCCTCGCCCATGGGCGGCGCCGCGCTTGGGCCGCCTCCCGCGGGCGGAACCATGGAGACCGTCGGAAAGAAGAAGGCCGCCCGGGGGCGGCCTTCCTGCTTCGCGAACGGCGGGCCCGCGATCAGCCGGCCAGGCGCTTGGCGATCGCCGCGCCCAGGTCGCCGGGCGACTTCACCGTGGTCACGCCCGCCTTCTCCAGCGCGGCGAACTTGCCTTCGGCCGTGCCCGCGCCGCCCGAGGCGATGGCGCCGGCGTGGCCCATGCGCTTGCCCTTCGGGGCGGAGGCGCCGGCGATGAAGCCGACCACCGGCTTGGTGACGTGCGCTGCGATGTACTCGGCCGCCTCTTCCTCGGCGCTGCCGCCGATCTCGCCGACCAGGATGATGCCCTCGGTCTGCGGATCGTCCTGGAACAGCTTCAGCGCGTCGATGAAGTTGGTGCCGTTGATCGGGTCGCCGCCGATGCCGATGCAGGTCGACTGGCCGAGGCCGGCGTCGGTGGTCTGCTTGACCGCCTCGTAGGTCAGCGTGCCGGAGCGCGAGACGATGCCGACCTTGCCCGGCTTGTGGATGTGGCCGGGCATGATGCCGATCTTGCACTCGCCGGGGGTGATCACGCCGGGGCAGTTCGGGCCGACCAGCACCACGTCCTCGTGCGACTTCAGCACGTTCTTGACCCGCAGCATGTCGAGCACCGGGATGCCCTCGGTGATGCAGACGATGACCTTGATGCCGGCGTCGGCGGCCTCGAGGATGGCGTCGGCCGCGAACGGCGGCGGCACGTAGATGACCGAGGCGTCGGCGCCGGTCTCGGCGACCGCGTCGCGCACGGTGTCGAAGACCGGCAGGCCGAGGTGCCGGGTGCCGCCCTTGCCGGGGGTCACGCCGCCGACGACCTGGGTGCCGTAGTCGAGCATCTGCTCGGCGTGGAAGGTGCCCTGCTGGCCGGTGAAGCCCTGCACGATCACCTTGGTGTTCTTGTTGATGAGGACGCTCATTGGAAATCCTGTGCTGACGTAGGAGCGCCGGGCACCGCGGCGTGGCCGCGGTCGCGCGCGAGCGCGCTCCTACAGGTGATGTATGGGCCTAGGCGGCGGCGGCGACGGCCTTCTTGGCGCCGTCGTTGATGTCGTCGGCGGCGGTGATGGCCAGCCCGCTCTCGTTGAGCAGCCGCTTGCCCGCCTCCACGTTGGTGCCTTCCAGGCGCACGATCACCGGCACCTTGACGTCGACTTCCTTGACCGCGGCGATGATGCCCTCGGCGATCATGTCGCAGCGGACGATGCCGCCGAAGATGTTGACGAAGATGGCCTTGACCTTGTCCGAGGACAGGATCAGCTTGAAGGCCTCGGTCACGCGCTCCTTGGTCGCGCCGCCGCCCACGTCCAGGAAGTTGGCCGGCGAGCCGCCGTTGAGGGCGATGACGTCCATGGTGGCCATCGCCAGGCCGGCGCCGTTGACCATGCAGCCGATGTTGCCGTCCATGGTCACGTAGTTGAGGTCGTGCTGGCTGGCCTTGACCTCGGTCTCGTCCTCCTGGCGGATGTCGCGCATGGCGACCAGGTCCGGGCGGCGGAACGAGGCGTTGTCGTCGGAGTTCACCTTGCCGTCGAGCACGGCCAGGTCGCCCGACTTCAGGACCGCCAGCGGGTTGAGCTCGACCAGCGCCAGGTCCTTCTCGTTGAACAGCCGGTACAGGCCCAGCATGATCTTCGCGAGCTGGTTGACCTGCTTGGCGTTGAGCCCCAGCGCGAAGCCGAGCTGCCGGCACTGGTAGGCCTGCAGGCCTTCGACGAACTTGACGTTGAGGGTCTGGATCGCGTCCGGGTTCTCCTCGGCGGTCTTCTCGATCTCCACGCCGCCCTCGCTGGAGGCGATGAAGGTGATCGACTGGGTGCCGCGGTCGACCAGCACCGACAGGTACAGCTCCTGCGCGATGTCGGTCGCCTCGGTCACCAGCACCGAATCGATCGGCAGCGCCACGCCGGCCGACTGGTAGGTCTCCATGCGCGTGCCGAGCATGCCGTCGGCGGCCGCGCGCACCTCGTCGAGGGTCTTGCACAGCTTGACGCCGCCCGCCTTGCCGCGGCCGCCGGCGTGGATCTGCGCCTTGACCACCCAGAAGTTGCCGCCCAGGGCCTTGGCCACCTCGACCGCCTGGTCGGCGGTCTGGGCGACGCGCCCGGCCGGTACCGCGATGCCGTAGTCGGCAAACAGCTGCTTCGCCTGATATTCGTGGAAATTCATGTGGAATCCTGCGTGGGGTGACGGACCGCGCACGACGGATCCGCTGGCGTCGGGGCCGGCGGTGGGGGCGCGGACAGACCGCTATTCTCGCCCATGCGGCCAGCCGGGGCAAAACGCGGTATCCGGATCGTCCCCGGGAATCGCCTCGATGGGCCGCGCCTATCGGCCCGGCGGCGGCCCCGGGCGGCGGCGCCTATACTCGCCGCCATCCGGCCCGGGGAGGGGCGCGTCCTGTTCCAGCTGCCCGCCAGCATCGTCTACACCGACACGGTCCTGCGCCGCGAGCTGCACCTGCTGGCGCTGTACCGCATCCTGGAAGCGAGCCTGCTCTGCCTGCTGGTGTTCAGCCCGGTCGGCGCGCTGATCGGCGCGCCGCACGACCGCGCGCTCGGGGTCGCGGTGGCGCTGGCCAGCCTGCCCGCCTCGCTCGCGCTGTGGTGGTGGGCGCGGCGGCCGGGCGCCGATCTCGGCGAGATGGCGCTGATCGGCGTGGTCGTCGACATCCTCATCGCCACCTTCATCAGCCATGCCCTGCCCGCCGCCGGCCCCGGGGTCGCGCTGCTGCTGGTGGCCAACATCGGCGGCGCCGCGCTGTTCCTGCGCCTGCGCGTGGCGCTGATCGTGGCCGCGGTCGCCGCGCTCGGGCTGGCGGCCGAGTTCGTGTGGAGCGTGCTGGAGGGCGGCGAGACGCGGCCGCTGGCGGAGGCGCTGATGTTCGGCGTCAGCTTCTTCGCCACCGCCACGCTGACCAACCTGCTGGGCGAGCGCATGCGGCGCAGCCAGGCCCTGGCCGAGCGCCGCGGCGAGGAGGCGGCCAACCTCGCCGGCCTCAACGAACTGATCATCCGCCGCATGCGCACCGGGGTGATGATCGTGGACGGCGCGGGCACGGTGCAGCTGGCCAACGAAGCGGCGGGGCTGATCTTCGCCGGCCACGACGGCGCCCTGGAGGGCAGCGCGCTGCCGGAGCTGTCGCCGGACCTGGCGCGCCGGCTGCGCGGCTGGCGGCGCGACGGCCGCAACGACGAGTCGCCGCTGGCCTGCGGCCCCGAGCGGATCGAGGTGCAGCCGCGCTTCGCCCGGCTGCTGCCGGGCTCGGACTCGGCGCTGGTGTTCCTCGACGACGCCTCGCTGGTCTCGCGCCGGGCCGAGTCGCTGACGCTGTCGGCGATGGGCCGCTTCTCCGCCAGCCTCGCCCACGAGATCCGCAACCCGCTGGCCGCGATCAGCTACGCGACCCAGCTGCTGGAGGAGTCCGAGGACCTGTCGGCGCCGGACCGGCGGTTGCTGCAGATCATCCACCAGCAGTGCCTGCGCACCAACGGCATCGTGGAGAGCGTGCTGAGCCTGGCGCGCCGCGAGCGCGCGATGGGCGAGCCGGTGGACCTCGTGGCCTGCGTGCGCCGGTTCGTGGACGAGTACCAGCTCACCCTGCAGCCGGAGAACGGCAGCGTGCGCGCGAGCGGGCGGGACCGCCCGCTGGAAGCGGTGTTCGACCCGCGCCACCTGCACCAGATCCTGACCGTGCTGGCCAACAACGCGATCCACCACGGGCGCCTGCCGGGCGAGCCGGCGCGGGTCTCCATCGTCGTGGGCGAGCGCGACGGGCGCCCCGCGATCGAGGTGGTCGACCGCGGGCCCGGCATCCCGGAAGCGGTCGCGCACCAGGTCGGCCGGCCGTTCTTCACCACCTCCGAGCACGGCACCGGCCTGGGGCTCTACATCGCCCGCGAGCTGGCGCGCGCCAACGGCGCCGATCTCGACTACGTGCCGGTCCCCGCCGGCGGCGCCTGCTTCCGCCTCGCCATGCCGGGACGAAACCCGCTGCTTTCGGCATAATCGGTCACTTCATGACACCGCCGGGCAGTTGCCGACGAGCGGGCGTCGACGACCGGGCGCCCTCGCGGCGCCGGCAGGCCGTCCTCGCCCCCGCGGCGCCGGCGGGCATCGCGCCGCAGCCCGCCCACGCCAGGACGCCGGGACGGGCGCGAGCGGCGCCGCCGCCAACGTCGAGGAAGCCACTGCCATGCCCAGCGAACAACGCAGCGTCCTGATCGTCGACGACGAGCACGACATTCGCGAGCTGCTGGTCCTGACCCTGGGCCGGATGGGCCTGCGCACCGACACCGCGGCCACCGTCTCGGCCGCGCGCGCGCTGCTGGCCGCCAACCGCTACGACCTGTGCCTGACCGACATGCGACTGCCCGACGGCTCCGGGCTGGAGCTGGTCTCGGAGATCTCCGGCCGCTTCCCGAACACGCCGGTCGCGGTGATCACCGCCTACGGCAACATCGAGGCGGCCGTGGAAGCGCTGAAGGCCGGCGCCTTCGACTTCGTCAGCAAGCCGGTCGACATCCACATGCTGCGCGGCCTGGCGCGGCAGGCGCTGGACCTGCACACCCGCGTCGCACCGCCGCAGGACGATCCCGCCAGCCGCCTGTTCGGCGAGTCCGAGGCGATGGTCGCGCTGCGGCAGACGATCGCCAAGGTCGCGCGCAGCCAGGCGCCGGTGCACATCAGCGGCGAGTCGGGCACCGGCAAGGAACTGGTCGCGCGCACCATCCACGCGCAGAGCGCGCGCTCGGCCGGCCCGTTCGTGCCGGTCAACTGCGGCGCGATCCCGACCGAGCTGATGGAGAGCGAGTTCTTCGGCCACAAGAAGGGCAGCTTCACCGGCGCGCACGCCGACAAGCCGGGCCTGTTCCAGACCGCCAACGGCGGCACCCTGTTCCTCGACGAGGTGGCCGAGCTGCCGCTGGCCATGCAGGTCAAGCTGCTGCGCGCGATCCAGGAGAAGACCGTGCGGCCGGTGGGCTCGTCGGCCGAGACCCAGGTCGACGTGCGCATCCTCTCGGCCACGCACAAGGATCTCGCCCAGCAGGTCGACCTCGGCAGCTTCCGCCACGACCTCTACTACCGCATCAACGTCATCGGCCTGCACGTGCCGCCGCTGCGCGAGCGCACCGGCGACCTCAAGCTGCTGTCCACGGCCATCCTGCAGCGCCTCGCCCACGCCATGCACCGCCCCACGCCAGTGATCTCCAGCGAGGCGCTGGCCACCCTGGAGGACTACCCGTTCCCGGGCAATGTGCGCGAGCTGGAGAACATCCTGGAGCGCGCGCTGGCGCTCGCCGACGGCGACATCATCCACGCCGACGATCTCCACCTGCCGCGGGTGCCGCGCGCGGCGCAGGCCGCGGCCACCGCGACGGCCGCCGGCCCGGCGAACGCCGCGCCGGCGGCGGCGCAGGGCGCCGATCCGCGCACGCTCAGCCCGTACGACACCGCCTCCAGCGCCCTGCCCTCCTACATCGAGGAGATCGAGCGCGCGGCCATCCAGCAGGCGCTGCAGGAGAACCGCTACAACAAGACCAAGACCGCCGCCGCCCTGGGGATCACCTTCCGGGCGCTGCGCTACAAGCTCAAGAAGTTCGGGATCGACTGACCGCCCGGGCCGCGCCCCGCGGTCACGCCGCGCCGGCCTCGGCCGGCGGCATGCCCAGGAACATCCGCTCGAACTTCGCCGCCGGCGCCGGCTTGCCGAACAGGTAGCCCTGCGCCTCGGGACAGCGGTTGGCGCGCAGGAACTCCAGCTGCGAACTGGTCTCCACGCCCTCCGCGGTGACCTCCAGCCCGAAGCTCCGGCCGAGGTAGATCACCGCCCGCACCACCGCCGCGTCCTCCTCGTCGACGATGACGTTGCGGATGAAGGAGCGGTCGATCTTCAGCCGCGTCACCGGATAGCGCTTGAGCAGGCTCAGCGACGCGAAGCCGGTGCCGTAGTCGTCGAACGCCAGCCCGATGCCGACCGCGCGCAGCTGCTGCAGCAGGTGGAGCGTGGCCTGGTCGTCGCGCATCAGCGTGTTCTCGACGATCTCCAGCTCGAGCGCTTCCGGCACCAGGCCCGCGTCGGCCAGCACCTGCGTCACCGTCTCGATCAGGCCGACGGAGCGGAACTGCGTCTCGAACAGGTTGACGCCCATCCGGAACCCCGGCATCGCCTGCCGCCACCGCGCCGCCTCCCGGCAGGCCTCGCGCAGCACCCACTCGCCGACATGCTGGGAGACCGGGCTCTCGCCCAGCACCTTCACGAAGTGCGCGGGCGTGAGCAGGCCGCGCTGCGGGTGGCGCCAGCGCAGCAGCGCCTCGGCACCGGTCACCGCGCCGCCGTCGGTCGCCACCTGCGGCTGGTAGAAGACTTCGAACTCCCCACGCTCGTAGGCCAGCCGCAGTTCGGTCTCGAACGCGCGCCGCGCGATCGCCACGTCGCGGAAGGACGGCCGGAACAGCTCGTAGCGCCCCTTGCCCGCGGCCTTGGCCTTGTACAGCGCCAGGTCGGCGGCGCCCAGCAGGTCCTCGGCGCGGCGCCCATGCTCCGGGGCCAGCGCGATGCCGATGCTGGCGCCCACGTCGATCCGCTCGCCGGCGAACTCGAACGGCTGCGCGATGGCGCGCACCACCTCGCCCGCGGCGCGCTCGGCATCGCCCAGGTCGTCGCCGCGCAGCAGCACCACGAACTCGTCGCCGCCCAGCCGGGCCACCATGATCGCCCGCTCGCACACGCGCTGGATGCGGCCGCCCACCTCGCGCAGCACGGCGTCGCCGGCCGAGTGGCCCAGGGTGTCGTTGACGTCCTTGAACCCGTCGAGGTCGAGCAGCAGCACGCTGACCGGCTCCGCGGTCGCCAGGGTGGCCGCGACCTGCGACTGCCAGGCGCCCCGGTTGGGCAGGTCGGTGAGCGGGTCGAGCGAGGCCAGGCGGAACAGCCGCTCCTCGTTGCGCCGGCGCTCGGTGATGTCGCGCACGATGGCGCCGATGCTCGTGGTCCCGCCCTCGTCCCAGGTCGAGAGCGAGTACTCGGCCGGGAACTCGCTGCCGTCCTTGCGGCGCCCCGACAGCACGATCGTCCGATCGGCCAGCTCCATGCGCTCGCCGCGCTGCAGGCGGGCGATCTCCGCCTCGTAGATGCGGCGCCAGCTCTCGGGCACGATCACCGAGGCGTGCTGGTGCGCCATCTCCTCGGCGGTGTAGCCGAACAGCCGCTGCGCGGCGCGGTTCCAGAAGGTCACCTCCTCGCGCGCGTTCGAGCAGATGATCGCATCGGGCGAGGTGGCGGCGATGTTCTCGAACCGCCTCCGGCTGATCGTAGTGGCGAAGTCCAGCCGCCGCAGTTCCATCCGGTCCATCACCAGCGCGGCCAGGTCGGTGAGGTTCCGGCGGTCCTCGTCGCCGAAATGGTCGCGCGGCTCATGGTCGATGAGGCAGACCGTGCCGAGCTTCTCCCCGTTCGCGGTCGTCAGCGGCTTGCCCGCGTAGAAGCGGATGAAGGGTGGGCCGAGCACCAGCGGATTGGTGGCGAAGCGCGGGTCCTTCATCGCATCGGGCACCAGGAAGATGTCGTCCTGCATGATCGCGTGGGCGCAGAACGAGACCTCGCGACTGGTCTCGCACACGTCCATGCCCACCCGCGCCTTCAGGAACTGGCGGTCCCGGTCCAGCAGCGAGATCAGCACGATCGGCACCTTGAACAGGCGTGCCGCCAGCTCCGCGAGGCGGTCGAACTCCTGCTCGGGCGGGGTGTCCAGCAGGTGGAAGGCCGCCAGCGCGCTCAGGCGCGCCTCCTCGTTGGAGGGCACGGGATAGGCGGGCGCTTGCTCGGGCATGGGGCCTCCGGGACCTGGACGAGAAACTCCTACGCCAACCCACGCCGCGGCCCGCGACGCCGGCTGGCCGCCCGGTGCCGGACCAGGGCAGGCGGGCCCGGCGAGTATGGGCCCGGCGGCGTGATCGGCCGCTGACGGGGCGCCTGCCCGACCTGCCGGTCCCGGGTTGCGACCCGGGACTGCGAAGCGAAAGCGTCCCCACCCGGGTAGCTGGTGGGCGGCCGGCCCCGCAAAGTTGGTCACCCGCGCGCCGGAAAGTGACGCAACCGGTCACCCTGTCGTCCGATCGCCGGCCGGTTCTGTGACCCAGGCTGGCAGAAGCTGCCCGTCGGGGATTCCCCGACACGTTGGCACGCGAGTTGCGTACCCTTGGCGTGCACGTGCGGACCCGCGCGGCTGCCAACGGACCCGGCCCCCGCCGACCGCAGGCACGTGAGCCAACCACTCCTAGGGGATACACCATGAAGAAGATGCAACAGGGCTTTACCCTGATCGAGCTGATGATCGTCATCGCGATCCTCGGCATCCTGATCGCGATCGCGCTGCCGGCCTACCAGGACTACACCGTCCGCGCGCGCGTGTCGGAAGCCGTCGCGCAGACCGCCCCGGCCAAGCTGGCGGTGGCCGAGACCGCCTCGTCGCTCGGCGATCTGGAGGACGTTACGGGTGAGAACAGCGGCTTCTCCTTCCCGGCGAATGGGACTGACTACGTCGCGTCGATCGTGGTGGGTAATGAGGGTGTTATCACCACCACCACAAGGGAGACCGGCGCGGACACCGAGCCGGTTCTGACCTGGACTCCGTCCCAGGCGACTCCGACGTCTCCGATCAACTGGGAGTGCACGTCGCCTGCCACCGTGCACAAGTATGTTCCCACGGAGTGCCGCAAGACCGCATCGACGGGAACCTGATCCCGTTCTCGGACTGCGCTTGGACGACTGGGGGGCGAAAGCCCCCCAGTCTCTTTCCGATACAGCAAGAAGCGTCGACCCGAGCCTTCCGGCAGACTCTGGCAGTTCCATGACGGATATCACCCCGCAAGACGTCGTAAAGACCTATCGCCGTTACGCTCCGATCTACGATTTCCTGTTCGGTGCGGTCCTGGGGCCCGGCCGGGAACGCATGACCGAGTTCGTCGCCACACTGGCACCGCGTACGCTGCTGGAGGTCGGGGTCGGGACCGGCCTCACGCTGCCTCGCTATCCCTCGCAGGCCCGGATCGTCGGGATCGACCTCTCGGAAGACATGCTGGCGCGAGCCAGGGAGCAGGCCGACGCGTTGCCCGATCACGACATCTCCCTGCACGCCATGGACGCCGAGAACCTGGAGTTCGAGGACGGTTCGTTCGACTGCATCGCCGTCCCCTACGTCCTGTCGGTGACCCCGAATCCGGACCGGCTGGTCTCGGAGCTCCGCCGCGTCTGCAAGCCGGGCGGACACATCGTCATCGTCAACCATTTCAGCGGCGGCCGCTTCTGGTGGGCGCTGGAAAAGATGGTGAAGTCGATCTCGGACAGGATCGGATTCCGCTCCGAATTCGACTACGAGAGGCACATCCTGCAGCACGACTGGTCCGTCGAGCAGGCGCTCTCCGTCAACCTGTTCGGTCTCTCGAAGCTGGTCGTCATTCGCAATGACTCGCGCGCTCCTTGATCGCAGAACGACCGCGCTTCTGACGGAAGCCGTTCTGTGGGTCGGCCCGCCCGGCATCTTCCTGTACCTCTACATCAGCCGTTTCGGCGCCTCTCCCACGGTCGTCTTGCCGCATCTGATCGCGGTCACAGCCCTCTGGCTGGGGATCGCCGGATTCCGGCTGCTGAACTGGCGCTTCATGCCTTCTGCCCAGGCAGCGAAATGGCTCTCGACGGCGCTTCTCATCTTGCCGCCGGCAACGCTCTCGCTCTGGTACGCCTCCGTTCTGATCGGACTGGCATCCTGGGGTCGCGTCACGACGTGGCCTCTCATGAAGACCTACCTGTTCCAAGCGGGACATCTCGCAGGCGTCCTCGGATTGCCCGCATGGTCTTTTCTGGTCGCGGCCGCCCTGCTCGTGCTGCCCGTCGCGCTCCTACGCAATGCGTTACCCAGACTGGACTGGAGTTGGAAAGCCGCGATCAGCCTGTCAGGCCCCGGCCTGCTCATGGTTTCCGCGCTCGGCATCGGTGTCACAGCGGCGCAGATCATGCGCCTATCCAGCCTGACCGACTATCATCCGCAGGAACCGCTGGGCATCAGCTTCTTCGCCAACCGGTCCACGCCGCTGCAGAGCCACACGGTCGCGACATCTCCGGTGATCGACGCGGCCGAAGATAAAGCCAGATCCTCGTACAGAGAGACCATCTCGTTCGAGCGCCGGAACGTCGTGCTGATCGTCGGCGATGCTTTGCGTTCCGACCATATGGGCATCTACGGATACGCACGTGCAACGACGCCGCTCCTCGAGGAATCGACGAGACGCCACCAGACGCTCATCGCCAGCAACCCCCGGTCCGTTTGCGCGGAATCCTCCTGCGGGCTGCTGGCGATCGCTTCGTCTCGACCGCTGCACTTGACGCCCACAAGACCATTCACCCTTCACGAAGTGCTCCGCCAGCACGGCTATCGCATCAACCTCGCGCTGAGCGGTGACCATACGAACTTCTATGGCCTGAAGGAGGCGTATGGCGCGTTCGACGCCTACTTCGACGGCACGCTGCAAGACGCCCGCTACATCAACGACGACCTCCTGCTGCTCGATTACGTTTCCTCGCTCCCGCCCTACGACGGCTCGCAGCCGGTCATGTTCCAGTTCCACCTCATGTCCACCCATGGACTTGGATTGCGGCACGCCTCCGAAGCGGTGTTCCAACCCACCGTCAACTACTATCGTTGGCCGCCTCGAAGGGAACGCACCGCTCCTTCTCCCGACGAAGCGCCGAAGGCCGTCAACTACTACGACAACGGAGTGCTGCAGTTCGATCGGATCGTCAGCCGCCTGCTCGAAACCCTGGAATCGAAGGGCTACCTCTCGGATGCCGTCGTCGTCATCACCGGCGATCACGGTGAGATGCTGGGCGAAAAGGCGCTTTTCGGCCATCAACACACCGTAGATGAAGCGGTTCTTCGCATCCCGATCGTGCTCCAGCGCAGGGGATATGCCGGCGAACCCATCGGCGGATGGCCTCTGACCTCGCAAATCGACATCGCGCCCAGCATTCTCGATGAGTTGGGCATCTCAGCACCTGCGAGCTGGCTCGGCAGGCCTCTCCAATCTCTCGCCGGGCCCCGGATCGTCCATTTCCAGCAAGCCGCTCAGTTCGGCCTGTACAGCGCGCACGACGCAGGCCGCGTACTGAAGTACTGGAGCGACTTGTCCGCCGGTAAGGAGTTCCTCTACGACATCCAGGACGATCCCGGCGAGAGCAGAAATCTCATTCAGTCGATGGAGACCACCCAGCTGCGGTCCTGGCGAAACGAGGTGATCACGGGCAGCGCGGCCTACCGGCTCGAATGACCCGCCGGCCTCCTCGCGACCAGGCTTTGCGCTAAAGTTCTGACCTCGAACGCTGGATCATCGACGATGAATGCGGCCATAACCCAGAACTTGGTAGGCATCACCGGCATCGCACGCCGCCTCGTGCTCGACGGCGCCCTGGACGAGGCGGCCGCCCGGGAAGCCCTGGACAAGGCGACCGCCGAGCGCAAGCAGGTCGGCACCTGGCTGCGCGAGCACCGCAAGGTCAGCGGCGCCCAGCTGGCTGCGGCCAACTCCATCGAGTTCGGCATGCCGGTCTTCGATCCCTCGGCGATGGACTCGGCGCAGAACGCCGTGGCCCTGGTCAAGGAGGAACTGCTGCGCAAGCACGCGGTGATCCCGCTGTACAAGCGGGGCGGCAAGCTCTTCGTCGGCACCAGCGACCCGACCGACACGCGCGCCCTGGACGAGCTGAAGTTCCATACCAATCTCATAGTGGAGCCGATCCTGGTCGACGAGGACGTGCTCAAGCGCACGCTGGAGCTGTGGCTGGAGGCGAACGACGCCCTCGGCGATGCGCTGGCCGACACGGAGGGGCTTGAGTCGCTGGATGTCGGCGACGACGGCGAGGCCCGGGCCGACACGGTCGGCGAGGGCAAGGGCGACGACACGCCGATCGTCAAGTTCGTCAACAAGGTGCTGTTGGACGCCATCCGCAAGGGCGCCTCCGATATCCACTTCGAGCCCTACGAGAACGACTACCGGGTGCGCCTGCGCATCGACGGCATCCTCAAGCAGGTCGCCAAGATGCCGGTCAAGCTCAACGGCCGCATCACCGCCCGGCTCAAGGTGATGGCGCAGCTGGACATCGCCGAGAAGCGCGTGCCGCAGGACGGGCGCATCAAGCTCAACATCTCCAAGACCCGGCAGGTCGACTTCCGCGTGAGCACGCTGCCCACGCTGTTCGGCGAGAAGGTGGTGCTGCGCATCCTCGACGGCAGCGCCGCGCGCCTGGGCATCGACAAGCTGGGCTACGAGCCCGACCAGCAGAAGATGTTCCTGGACGCGATCCACAAGCCCTACGGGATGGTGCTGGTCACCGGCCCGACCGGCTCCGGCAAGACGGTGTCGCTCTACACCGCTCTGGGAATCCTGAACGACGAGCAGCACAACATCTCCACGGTCGAGGACCCGGTCGAGATCCGCCTGCCCGGCGTGAACCAGGTGCAGCAGAACGTCAAGCGCGGGATGACCTTCGCCGCGGCGCTGCGCAGCTTTCTGCGCCAGGACCCCGACATCATCATGGTCGGCGAGATCCGCGACCTGGAGACCGCCGAGATCGCGATCAAGGCCGCACAGACCGGCCACATGGTGCTGTCCACGCTGCACACCAACGACGCGCCGCAGACGATCGCGCGCCTGATGAACATGGGCATCGCGCCCTACAACATCACCAGCTCCGTGACCCTCGTCATCGCCCAGCGCCTGGCCCGGCGCCTGTGCGAGAAGTGCAAGCGCCCGATGGACCTGCCGCCCAACGCGCTGCTGGCCGAGGGGTTCACCGCCGACGAGATCCACGCCGGGCTCAGGATCTTCGACGCCGTCGGCTGCGACGACTGCACCAACGGCTACAAGGGCCGCACCGGCCTCTACCAGGTCATGCCGATGAGCGACGAGATCCAGGAGATCGTGCTGGCGGGCGGCAACGCGCTGCAGATCGAGGAGGCGGCCCGCCGCGCAGGGGTCCGGGACCTCAGGCAGTCGGCGCTGCTGAAGGTCAAGAAGGGCATCACCAGCCTGGCGGAGATCAACCGGGTGACCAAGGACTGATCGCCGCACGGCCGGGCTCCGGCATATCGTCCGGCCATCGCGCTTGCGGCGGGACGATGCGCCGGTGAGGCGACGCGGCCCGTGCGATACTCGCGCTCGATGGACGGCCGGGAGCGAAGCATGCGGATCGAGGGCGGGACGATGCGCTGGATCGCGGTGTTGTGGCTGTCTTTGTGCCTGCTTCCGGCATTCGCAGAGCCGCCTCGCGACTATCTCGCCCTGCCCGGCCCCTATTCGGTGGGCACCGAAGCGTTCCACCTCGCCTGGAGCAGCCACCCGCAGCCCGGCTACTACAAGCACGAGTACCTGCCCCGCGGCCAGTCGCTGGAGCGCTTCGAACGGATGCTGATCGTGGAGACGCTGGCCTCGGCCGCGCCGCGCGATGTCGCCCTGGCGAAGGCCCGCGAACTGGACGCGCGCCAGGCCACCGATCCGGTCGCCCGCTACGAAGTCCTGGAAGGACCGGACGGCGAGATCCTGCTGGACTTCCTGCTGTCCGCGCCGGGCGCGGACGGCGAAACGATCGTGGAGTGGAATCTCTATCGCTTCCGCCCGCTGGGCGCCCAGGGCGGCACCTGGCTGGTCGCCGACGTCCGCCGTGCCTACGGCGACGCCCCGATCCGCGCCTTCCTCGGCGGCCTGGCCGAACGGCGGCGCGGGTATGCCGCGGACCTGTTGGCGGCCGACGTGCCCGCACCCGAACAGCCCACGGCCGACTGATCCCGAGCTCACCCCCGCGCAGGAAAGCGCGCCCGTCGCCGGACGAAGGCGCCATTCCAAAGCCTGCCGGGCGTCACAACCGGGCATCCCGCCATCACCGGCAACGCGCTACCATGAGGCCAGACGCCGGCCGGGGAAGGCCGGCCAAGGGGATCCCCGATGTCCGCGACCCGCTCCGCCGCCCGCAACTCGGCCCGAAAGCCCGCCACGCCCGTTCGCGAAGGCGTGAAGCTCGAGACCTTCGTCTGGGAAGGCACCGACAAGCGCGGCACGAAGATGAAAGGCGAACAGCAGGCCAAGAGCGCGAACCTGCTACGAGCGGAGTTGCGTCGCCAAGGCATCAATCCCGGTCTCATCAAGACCAAGCCCAAGCCGCTCTTCGGCGGCGCCGGCAAGAAGATCACGCCGAAGGAAATCGCGGTCTTCAGCCGCCAGATCGCCACCATGATCAAGTCGGGCGTGCCGATCGTGCAGGCGCTGGAGATCATCGGCAGCGGCCACAAGAACCCGAAGATGGCGCAGATGGTCAATGCCGTCCGGCTCGACATCGAGAACGGCACCGCCTTCGCCGACGCTCTGGGCAGGTATCCGGTCCAGTTCGACGAACTGACGCGGAATCTGGTGCGCGTTGGCGAATCGGCGGGCGTGCTGGAGACGGTGCTGGACAGCATCGCCACCTACAAGGAAAGCATCGAGAGCCTCAAGGGCAAGATCAAGAAGGCGCTGTTCTATCCGGCCACGGTCATCGCGGTCGCCTTGGCCGTCAGCGCGATCCTGCTCATCTTCGTCGTTCCGCAGTTCGAGGCCGTGTTCGCCGATTTCGGCGCCGAACTGCCTGCCTTTACCCAGCTGATCGTCGGCGCCAGCCGATTCATGGTGTCCTACTGGTGGGCGATCCTCGGCATCCTGGTGCTCGTGGTCGTCGGACTGGTGATGAGCTACAAGCGCTCGACCGCTCTCCAGCACGGAGTCGACCGCTGGCTGCTCAAGATCCCCGTCATCGGCCAGATCCTGCACAACTCGGCGATCGCACGCTTCAGCCGCACCCTGGCGACCACCTTCAAGGCCGGCGTCCCATTGGTGGAGGCGCTGGAATCGGTGGCCGGTGCCACCGGCAACACGGTCTACGAGAAAGCCACTCATCGCATCCGCGACGACGTCTCCGTCGGCTATCAGATGAATATGGCGATGAAGCAGGTCAACCTGTTCCCGCACATGGTCATCCAGATGACCGCGATCGGCGAGGAAGCCGGCGCCCTGGACACGATGCTGTTCAAGGTGGCCGACTTCTACGAGGAGGAGGTCAACAATGCCGTCGATGCGCTGTCCAGCCTGATCGAGCCGGTGATCATGATCTTCATCGGCATCGTGGTCGGCGGCATGGTCATCGGCATGTATCTGCCCATCTTCAAGCTGGCGTCGACCATTTAGAATCGCCGCATGGCATTCCTCGACCAGCACCCGGCCCTCGGGTATCCCGCCGCGGCCGCGCTCGGCCTCGCGCTGGGCAGCTTCCTCAACGTGGTGATCCTGCGCCTGCCGCGACGGCTGGAGTGGGAATGGAAGCGCGACGCGCGCGAGACGCTGGACGAGCCCGAACTCTACGATCCGCCGCCCCCCGGCATCGTGGTGGAGCCCTCGCACTGCCCGCACTGCGGGCACAAGCTGGCCTGGTACGAGAACATCCCGGTCTTCAGCTGGCTGGCGCTGCGCGGCCGCTGCCGCAGCTGCCGGGCGCCCATCTCGATCCAGTACCCGCTGGTCGAACTGCTGACCATGCTGCTGGTGCTGGCCTGCGTCTGGAACTTCGGCTTCGGCTGGCAAGGCTTCGGCGCCATCGTGCTGACCGCCTTCCTGGTCGCGCTGGCGGGCATCGACCTGCGCACGCAGCTGCTGCCCGACCAGCTCACCCTGCCGCTGATGTGGCTGGGGCTGATCGCCGCCGCCGACAACCTCTACATGCCCGCCAAGCCGGCGCTGCTGGGCGCCATCGCCGGCTATGTCAGCCTGTGGTCGGTCTGGTGGCTGTTCAAGCAGGTCACCGGCAAGGAGGGCATGGGCCACGGCGACTTCAAGCTGCTGGCCGCGCTCGGCGCCTGGTGCGGGCTGACCGGCATCCTGCCGATCGTCCTGCTCTCGGCGGTCACCGGCGCCATCGTCGGCTCGATCTGGCTGGCGACCCGCGGCCGCGACCGCGCCACCCCGATCCCGTTCGGGCCGTACCTGGCCATCGCCGGCTGGATCGTCTTCATGTGGGGCGACCAGCTGATCGGCGCCTACATGCGCTACGCCGGACTCGGCTGACGCCGCAGGCCGAACGGTGCGGGCCGCGCGATGCGCGTGGACATCACGCCCGCTCGCGCCACAATGGCGGCGACGCCCCGCCCGCCCGGTCCGCATGACGTCCCCAGCGCACAGACCCGTCCCCGCTTCGCCCGCTCCCGCCCGCCGGCCCGCGCCCGCCGCGTCGGTCTGGGCCCTGCTCCTCTGCCTGTTCCTGCCCGCCTGGCCTGCGCTCGCGCAGGCCCCCGACGCCGTGCAGGAAGCCGCCACCTCGCCGGCCGATGCTGCGATCGCTACCCTCGCCACCGCCGCCGGCGACCTGCAGGCGCTGCGCGACCGGCTGCCGCAGGCCAAGGAGACGGCCGACTTCGTCCAGCTGCGCGACGCCGCGGTGGCGCTGGAAGTGCGGGTGCAGGAGGCGGTGCGCTCGCTGGAAGGCGAGCTGAAGGCGGCCCAGGCTCGTGTCGATGAGCTGGGCCCGGCGCCCGACGCCGAGGACGCCGATATCCGGCGCCGGCGGCAGGGCCTCGCCGACCGCGTCTCGTCGCTCGACGGCGCGGTGGCGCGGGGCCGGCTGCTGGCGCTCGATATCCGCGACCTGCGCGATGCGGTCGCCTCGGCGCAGAACCGCCGGCTCGGCGCCACGCTGTCGGAGCGCTTCGGCTCGCCGCTGGGACCGCGCCTCTGGCGCTCCGTGGTCGAGGACTTCCCCGCCGACCGCCAGCGGGTGCAGGCCTTCCTCGATACCGTGCGGCGGACGGTCGGCGACGCCGTCGCCCGCTTCGGCGCCGCCGCGGCCGTCGGCACCCTGCTGCTCGCCGTGGCGCTGGCCTGGCCGGTCCGGCGCCTGCTGCGCCGGCTCGGCCGCAACTACGCCATCCGCCACACTCCCGGCGGCCGCCTGCGCCGCTCGGTGCTCGCCCTGTGGCTGGTGGCCTCCGGGACCGCCTGCATCGGTGTCGCCGCGTATCTGGTCTCGCAGTTCCTGCGCTGGGGCCAGCCGGCATCCGAGGTCATGGACCGCCTGGCCGACGCCGGCGTCGCGGCGGCCGTGGTGGGCGCCCTGGCGGCCACGCTGGGCAACAGCCTGCTGCTGCCCAACAACGCCAGCTGGCGGCTGCCGCCGCTGCCCGACGATATCGTCGCGCGCCTGCAGCGCTACCCCTGGCTGGCCGGCGGCCTGATCTTCCTCGACCGGCTGGTGGAGGCGGTCGCCGAGGCGATCAGCCCCAACGACGCGCTCGGCGCCGTCGTGACCGGCGCGATGGCGCTCAGCTATGCGCTGCTGGCGATCAGCGTGCGGCGCGAGCGCATCCACGTCGACGGCAGCGGCGCCGACGGCGACGCGGTGCACCTCGCCGCGGCGGTGCGCGTGCTGCTGGCGGTGATGCGCCTGTCGGTGCTGCTGCTGCTGGCGGCGCTGTGCCTGGGCTACTTCCAGTTCGCGCTGCTGGTCGGGCGCGAGGTGGTCTGGGCCACGATCGTGGCGGCGCTGCTGTACCTGCTGTGGGTCGGCGTCGACGACCTGTGCGGCACGCTGTTCGGCGGCGACAGCCGCATGGCCGCGGCCACGGCGAGCGCGGCCGGCATCCCGCGGCGGCGGATGCAGCAGGCGGGGCTGATCGTCGCGGCGGTGATCAAGGTGGCGCTGGTGCTGATGGCCGCCGGCCTGATCCTGGCGCCGCTGGGGACCAGCTTCTCCGGTTGGCGCGAGCTGCTGTCGGCGGCCGCGGGCGGGCTGCGCATCGGCGAGGTGACGATCGCGCCCTCGGGCGTGGCCAAGGCGCTGGTCATCCTCGGCGGCGGCTGGGCGGTGGTGCAGGCCGCGCACAACTGGCTGGTCGAGCGCTACCTGCCGGCCACCGACCTGGACAGCGCCTCGCGCAACTCGGTGGCCACGGTGGCGCGCTACTTCGGCATCACCGTGGTGCTGGCGCTGGGGCTCGCCGCGCTGGGCATCAGCATCCAGCAGATCGGCCTGGTGGTGGGCGCGCTGTCGGTGGGCATCGGCTTCGGCCTGCAGGCGATCACCCAGAACTTCATCTCCGGGCTGATCCTGCTGGCCGAGCGCCCGGTGAAGATCGGCGACTGGGTCAGCGTGGGCGAGTTCGAGGGCGACGTGAAGAAGATCAACGTGCGCGCCACCGAGATCCTGGTCGCCGACCGCTCGACGGTGATCGTGCCCAACTCCGACCTGATCACCAAGCCGGTGCGCAACATGACCCTGGCCGATCCCCTCGGCCGGGTGCTGGTGCAGTTCTCGGTGCCGCTCGACACCGACGTGGACGCCGTGCGCGCGATCCTGCTGGCCGTCTTCGCCGAGAACGCCGCGGTACTGGACACCCCGGCCCCCTCGGTGACGCTCGACGGCATCGCCAACGCCTCGATCGCGATCACCGCCGTCGGCTTCACCCGCTCGCCGCGCACGGTGGGCGGCACCCGCAGCGACGTGCTCTTCGAACTCCTGCGGCGCCTGCGCGCGCAGGGCATCCAGCTCGCGCCGACCGCGCAGAACATCCGCCTGGTGCAGGACCCGGGCGCGCCGGCGACGCGCGACGCCGGCCCCGAGGCGCCGGCATGAGCGGCTACGTCATCGGCCTGACCGGCGGCGTCGCCTCCGGCAAGAGCGAGGTGGAGAAGCGCTTCGCGGCGCTGGGCGTCGCGGTGGCCGACGCCGACGCGGCGGCGCGCGAGGCGGTGGCCGCCGGCAGCGCGGGCCTGGCCGAGGTGGTCGAGGCGTTCGGGCGCGACCTGCTGCAGGCCGACGGCAGCCTCGACCGCGCGCGCATGCGCCGCCTCGTGTTCGCCGACGAGGCCGCACGCAAGCGGCTGGAAGGCATCGTGCACCCGCAGGTCCGCGCGCGCCTGCGGGCGGCCTGCGAAGCGGCGCCCGGGCCCTACGCGATCGCCGCGATCCCGCTGCTGGCCGAGAGCGGGCCCGGCCACTATCCCTGGATCGACCGCGTGCTGGTCGTCGACGTGCCGGCCGAGGTGCAGCTCGCCCGCCTGCAGCGGCGCGACGGCATCGACGCGGGACTCGCCGAGCGCATGCTCGCCGCCCAGGCCGGCCGCGAGGCGCGGCTGGCGATCGCCGACGACGTGATCTACAACGATGCGCCGATCGAGGCGCTCGATGCCCATGTCGCCGAGCTCGACGCACGCTACCGGTTGCTGGCCGAACGCCCCGGCGGGACCGGCAGCGCGTAGGAGCGCGCTCGCGCGCGACGCTCTTTCCCTCCGGCACAGCACGAAAAGCGATCGCGCGCGAGCGCGCTCCTGCAGGGATTGCCGCGTCTCAGCCCGGCGGCCAGAACGCGCGGATGCCGGCGATGCCCTGGGCGCCGTGGGCGCGCGCGGCCCCGATCTCGTCCAGGCCCAGGCCGCCGATGGCGTAGATCGGCAGCGAGACCGCCTCCCGCAGCCTGGCGAAGCCGGCCCACCCGAGCACTTCGGCGCCCGGATGGCTGGCGGTGGGAGCGACCGGGCCCAGCACCGCGAAGTCGCAGCCGATCGATTGGGCGTGGCGCAGTTCCTCCGCGGTGTGGCAGGACGCGCCCAGCGGCACCTCGGCCTCGACCGGGCGCCGCGCCAGCGCGGCCAGCTGCGCGGCGGGCAGGTGCAGCCCCACGCCCAGCGCCGCGGCGAGCGCGGCGTCGCCGTTGACCAGCACCTCCGCGCCCACGGCGCGCGCCAGCAATGCGGCGGCGGCGGCCAGGCGCCCCCGCCGGTCGTCGTCCACGCCCGGCAGGCGCACCTGCAGGCGGCGCACGCCCGCGGCCAGCAGCCGCTCGACGCCGGCCAGCCACGCCTCGTCCGGCTCGCCGGCGGCCGGCGCGGGCGTCACCGCGTAGCGGTCCGGCTGGCGCAGCGCGGCGACCACCGGCCGGTCGGCGGGCGGCATGGCGTAGCGGGCGAGCTTGTCCTGCGGCACCCAGGCCATCGCCTGGCCCTCGTGCCCCTTGGGCACGCCCTGCCAGCCGTCGATGCGGCGCACGTCCAGGCGCAGGCGCTTGTGCGGGTAGGCCTGGGGCACCGCGATCAGCGGCGCGCCCACCCGGGCCGCGATGCCGAGTTCTTCGCGCAGCTCGCGCACCAGCGCCGCCTCCGGCGTCTCGCCGGGCTCCCGCTTGCCGCCCGGGAACTCCCACAGCCCGGCCAGGTCCCGGCCCTCGGTCCTGCGGGTCAGCAGCACGCGGCCGCGCGCATCGGTGATCACTCCCGCCACCACCTCCACGGGCGCGGCGCCGTCCTGCTCGCTCATGGCGCCATCATCGGCAACAACCGCGCCCCGGGCAATCACCGCCCGATTTCCGGCCCCTCATCAACCCGCCGACGCATGTGCGCGAAACGAAGTCGCATCCGGAGAAGAGCCCCCCTTGGTAAGGGGGGCGCGCCGAAGGCGCGGGGGATCGGGCGCACGGCGTGGGGCCCGAGATGTGCGCAGCGCATCTTGGGACGTTCGTGCGCAGCACGGACGTGAGGGGCGCGCCGAAGGCGTGGGGATTGGAGAGAAGAACCGTGCATCCAGGTCCGCAACGCGGACCTGGATGGGCAGCCCGCATACGGGCTGCCCCACGGGCAACTCAGCCTCAGCTGAGTTGCCCGTGGCAGTGCTTGTACTTCTTGCCGCTGCCGCAGGGGCAGGGATCGTTGCGGCCGACCTTCGGCGCTTCGCGGGTGACGGGCACCCCGGCCATCGGCTGCGCGCGCTGGCGCAGCGCCTCCTCGGCCTCCTCGTCGGCGCCGTAGCCGCCGGCATCGGCGTGCTGGAACTGCGCCTGGTTGAGCTGGGCCTCGACCTGGCGGCGCTCCTGCGCCTCCATCGCCGCGATCTCCTCCTCGCTGCGCACGCGCACGCGCGCCAGCAGCGCCACGACCTCGCGCTTGACCTTGTCGAGCATCTCCGAGAACAGCACGAACGCCTCGCGCTTGTACTCCTGCTTCGGCTGCTTCTGCGCGTAGCCGCGCAGGTAGATGCCCTGGCGCAGGTAGTCCATGCGCGCCAGGTGCTCCTTCCAGCTCTGGTCGAGCACGTTGAGCATGAGGTGCTTCTCCAGCATCCGCATGGTCTCGGGGCCGATCTGGCGCTCCTTGGCGTCGAACAGCGCGTCGACCTCGCCCTGCACGTGCGCGGCGATGCCCTCGGCGTCGAGCTGGTCCTGGTCGCGCAGCAGCGCCTGCAGGTCGGCCCGCAGCCCGAACTCCTGCTCCAGCGTGGCTTGCAGGCCGGGCAGGTCCCACTGCGAGTCGATCGACTCCGGCGGCACGAAGCGCGCCACCAGGTCGGCCACCACGTCGCCGCGGATGCCGTCGATGTTGTCCTTGACGCTCTCGGCCTCGAGCAGTTCGTCGCGCTGGCCGTAGATGACCTTGCGCTGGTCGTTGTTGACGTCGTCGAAGTCGAGCAGGTTCTTGCGGATGTCGAAGTTGTGGGCCTCGACCTTGCGCTGGGCGTTGGCGATCTGCTTGGTGACCAGCGGGCTCTCGATGATGTCGTCTTCCTGCAGGCCCATGCGCGCCATGACCCGCTGCACCCAGTCGGCGGCGAAGATGCGCATCAGGTTGTCTTCGAGCGACAGGTAGAAGCGCGACGAGCCGGGGTCGCCCTGGCGGCCGGAGCGGCCGCGCAGCTGGTTGTCGATGCGCCGCGACTCGTGGCGCTCGGTGCCGATGATGTGCAGGCCGCCGGCGGCCACCACCTGGTCGTGGCGCTGCTGCCAGTCGGCGCGGACCTGCGCCTTCTGCGCGTCGGAGGCGTCCTCGCCCAGTTCCGCCAGCTCGGCCTCGAGCGCGCCGCCGAGCACGATGTCGGTGCCGCGGCCGGCCATGTTGGTGGCGATGGTGACCGCCTTCGGGCGGCCGGCGTGGGCGATGATCTGCGCCTCGCGCTCGTGCTGCTTGGCGTTGAGCACCTCGTGGGCGATGCCGTCGGCCTTGAGCTGGGCCGACAGCAGCTCGGAGACCTCGATCGAGGTGGTGCCCACCAGCACCGGCTGCCCGCGCTCGTGGCACTCCTTGATCTCGCGCGCCACCGCGCGGTACTTGCCGGCGCGGTTGAGGAAGACGGCGTCCGGGTGGTCCTTGCGGACCATCGGGCGATGGGTCGGGATGACGACCACTTCCAGCCCGTAGATGCTCTGGAACTCGTAGGCCTCGGTGTCCGCGGTGCCGGTCATGCCGGCCAGCTTCCCGTACATGCGGAACAGGTTCTGGAAGGTGATGCTGGCCAGCGTCTGGTTCTCGCGCTGGACCGGCACGCCCTCCTTCGCCTCGACCGCCTGGTGCAGGCCGTCGGACCAGCGGCGCCCGGTCAGGGTGCGTCCGGTGAACTCGTCGACGATCACCACCTCGCCGTCGCGCACGATGTAGTCCACGTCGCGCTGGTAGATCGCGTGCGCGCGCATCGCGGCGTTGAGGTGGTGGACCACGTGGATGTTGTGCGGGTCGTACAGGCCCTCGTCCTCGCCCAGGATGCCGGCGCGGCGCAGCAGTTCCTCGGCATGCTCCTGGCCGGCCTCGGACAGGTGCACCTGCTTCTGCTTCTCGTCGACCCAGAAGTCGCCCTCGCCCTCCTCCGTGGCCTGGCGCAGCAGCGAGGGCACCACGCGGTTGACCTTGATGTACAGCTCGGGGCTCTCGTCGGCCGGGCCGGAGATGATCAGCGGCGTGCGCGCCTCGTCGATCAGGATCGAGTCGACCTCGTCGACGATGGCGTAGTGCAGGCCGCGCTGGTAGCGGTCGGCCTTGGCCAGCGCCATGTTGTCGCGCAGGTAGTCGAAGCCGAACTCGTTGTTGGTGCCGTAGGTGATGTCGGCACCGTAGGCGGCATGCTTGTCGCCGTGCGGCATGCCCGGGTAGACCACGCCGACGCTGAGGCCCAGCCAGTTGTACAGCCGGCCCATCTGGGCGGCGTCGCGGCGGGCGAGGTAGTCGTTCACCGTCACCACGTGCACGCCCTTGCCCTCCAGGGCGTTGAGGTAGACCGGCAGGGTGGCCACCAGCGTCTTGCCCTCGCCGGTGCGCATCTCGGCGATCTTGCCCATGTGAAGGACCATGCCGCCGATCAGCTGGACGTCGTAGTGGCGCATGCCGAGCACGCGCTGGCTGGCCTCGCGGCAGACCGCGAACACCTCCGGCAGCAGCTGGTCGAGCGTTTCGCCCTTGTCCAGGCGCTGCCTGAACTCCGGGGTCTTGGCCTGGAGGTCGGCGTCGGAGAGCGCCTGCATCTGCGGCTCCAGGGCGTTGACCTTCTGGGCCACCTTCTCGAGCTGTTTGACGAGGCGTTCGTTGCGGCTGCCGAAGACGCTGGTGAGCAGGCGATTGAGCATGGAGGTACCGGTTCGGGAATCGTGGCGCGGGCCGCCGGTCCCCCGGGGCCCGCAACGAAAAAGGGCGCGGGGCGCCCTTTCTCATGGCGGAGCGGATTGTACCGTGGGGATGAGGACCCTGCCTTTCAAGCTGGCGGCCCTCGCCCCATCCCCTCTCCCGCGGGCGGGAAAGGGACGATCGCGCCGGGCGGGAGCCGCTTCGTGATGGGGAGCCGCAGGCCGCCCGATCCGGCTTCGGAACGGACGGTTCTACTGGCGCCGCACGCCCATGTCGTCCAGGAACTCGCGCGGGTTGAGCACCCGGCCGTTCTCCCAGACCTCGAAGTGCACGTGCACGCCGGTGGAGCGTCCGGTCGAGCCGGCCTTGGCGACCTCATGCCCGGTGCGGACCAGGTCGCCCACCTTCACCGTGTTGCGCGAGTTGTGCGCATAGCGGGTCACGTAGCCGTTGCCGTGATCCACCTCGACCACGTTGCCGTAGCCGGCGCGCCGGCCGGCGTAGCTGACCACGCCGTCGGCCACCGCCATCACCGGATCGCCGTGGCGGGCGTTGAAGTCGATGCCCTTGTGGAAGGCCCGGCCGCCGCTGAAGGGATCGGCGCGGTGGCCGTAGCCGGAGGTCACGTAGCTGCTGGCCACCGGCGAGCGCGAGGGCAGCGCGGCGCGGTCCATCTGCTGGTCGAGCAGCAGCGCCTCCAGCACCGAGAGCTGCGAGCCCGAGGTGCGGAACTGCGCGTCCACCTGCTCCAGCCCCTCCTGCAGGCCGCGCGCGGGCATGTCGTGCACCGGGCCCGGGCCGCCGACGCCGACCGCGGCGTTGAAGTCGAACTCGCCGTCGCCGAGCTTGCCGATCCGGGTCAGGCGCTCGCCGAGGGCGTTGAGGCGGTTGGCCTGCGCCTGCAGCTCGCCCAGGCGCGCGGCGAGCGCGTTGACCTCGCGCTGCGCCTCCTGGCGGGTGGCGTCGATCAGCGCGTGCTGGCGCGCGTTCTCGGTGTGCAGGCGGGCGATCTCCGCGGCGCCGAGGCCGCCCCCGAGGACGAGGCCGCCGCAGGCGAGCACCGCGGCGGCGGCACCGGGCCGGCGGGCGATCAGCGCACGCCCCCCCTTGAGCCAGTGCATGATGCGGTTCTGCGCCTGCCGGGTGATGTCGTGTAAGGTCATGCGTTCGATGTCTGGTTCTCGTTCCAAGCCGCCGGGTTCCGGCCCGCGCCCCGCCCAGCCAGCGCTCGATGCGCTGCTCGACGGGACCGCCGGGGACCCGATCCGCCGGGCGCTGTGGCTCGACGGACTGGATCGGCGATTGCGCCCCCTGCTGCCTCCGGCGTTGGCCGCGCATGCGCGGCTGGGCAACGTCGACGGCCGCAGGCTCGTCTTGCTCGTGGAGGCCCCGGTCTGGCACGCCCGGGTCAGGCTGGCCGGGCCGGAGATCCTCGAGTCGGCCCGATCCATCGGGCTGGATGTCACTGAACTGACGGTCAGGACCGCCACGCGACCGGCGACGCCGCCTCCCCCTGCGACACCGGCCCCACGTCCGTTGACGGCGCGCGCCGAGCAGGCCCTGCGCGAAGCCGCCGCGCTCCTGTCGACCAATCGGACCGACGACGGCAGCGCCCCCTGAGCCTCGGCTTCACACGGCCTCCACACAGGGGAGCGGGCATCCTATCGGCATGCCCTCCGCAGGGGGTTAACGCATCGATAAGAATTCGCTAATCGAAAGTTAAATTTCCGTTATCGCTTCACCGGGTGCTCACTTTGACGCGCACAGCGCATCGGCCGTCCGACGAACGGCATCCGGGGTCCGGGAAGAACGGAACGGCCGCGGCGACGGCCGGAGGGGCCTGCCGACGGGCCCTAGGCGGCGACCGGCACGCCGTAGGCGAGCGGCGACGGGGCGTCCACCGCGAAGGTCACTTCCTCCCACGCCGAACGCTCGGCCAGCAGCGCGCGCACCAGCTTGTTGTTGAGCGCGTGGCCGGACTTGTGGCCCTCGAAGGCGCCCAGCACGGGATGGCCGGCGAGGTAGAGGTCGCCGATGGCGTCGAGGATCTTGTGCCGAACGAACTCGTTGGCGTAGCGCAGGCCGTCGTCGTTGAGCACGCGGAACTCGTCGAGCACGATGGCGTTGTCCATCGAGCCGCCCAGGCCCAGGTTGCGCTCGCGCATGAACTCCAGGTCGCGCATGAAGCCGAACGTGCGGGCGCGGCTGACCTCGCGGATGTAGTTCTCGGTGGAGAACTCCACGGTGGCGCGCGAGAGCTGGGTCGGGATCGCGGGGTGGTCGAACTCGATGGTGAAGTCCAGGCGGAAGCCGTCGTAGGGGCTGAAGCGGGCGAGCTTGTCGCCGTCGCGGACCTCGATCGGCCGCAGGATGCGGATGAAGCGCTTGGGCGCGTCCTGCGCCACGATGCCGGCCGACTGCAGCAGGAACACGAACGGCCCGGAGGACCCGTCCATGATCGGCACCTCGGCGGCGGACAGCTCGACGTAGACGTTGTCCACGCCCAGGCCCGCCAGCGCGGACATCAGGTGTTCGACCGTCATCACCTTGCCCTCCCCGCGCGTCAGGCCGGTGCACAGCATGGTCTCGGTCACCAGGTCGCCGGCAGCCGGGATCTCCACCACCGGGTCCAGGTCCACGCGGCGGAACACGATGCCGGCGTCGACCGGCGCCGGGCGCAGGGTCAGGTACACCTTCTCGCCGCTGTGCAGGCCCACGCCGGTGGCGCGGATGGTGTTCTTGAGGGTGCGTTGCTTGGGCATCGTGGGGATCTGGGTAGACGTGAAGAGCGCGCGAAGCCGACGCAGAACGGCGGAAGATTAGCACGCGCCCTGCTGAACCTGAACGAAAGTGCCGGCCGCATGCGGCCGCGGCAGGACGCCCCGATCCGGCACCGGCGGCCACGACCCAGGCTGGGGGCTCGGCGACGCCGCGGCAAGCGGCCGCGCGGGATCGCTGCGTTGCGCGGGGAAAACCCACCGGGCCCGGCGCGGGCCCGGTGGCAAAGGACCGGCGCCGGCAGGCCGGCACCGTGGGACGGACACGGCGCTCCTCGCGGCCGGGCGGACAGGCCCGGCGCAAGGTGGCGCCGCAGGCGGACTCAGTCCGCCTGGCGACGCAGAAACGCGGGAATGTCCAGGTAGCTGCTGTCGTTGCCGAAATCGGCCACCGCCGGCTTGGAGGCCGGGGCCTCCTCGGCGCCGCTGCGGCCGCGCAGGGCCGAGGCGATGCTGGGCGCCTGGTGGCCGCCCCCGGACACCGCGTCGTCGATCGGCAGCCCGGTGGTGCCGTCGCGGCGGGCCTGGGTGTGGATCAGCTGCACCTGCGGACGGCGCGCGCTCTCGCTGCCGTACTCGCCGCCGCGCACGCCCGGGCGGGCCGCGGCGCGGTTGAGCCCGGTGGCCACCACGGTGACGCGCACCTCGTCCTGCATGTCGGGATCGAGCACGGTGCCGATGACGACCGTCGCGTCCTCGCTGGAGAAGTTCTCGATCGTGCGGCCGACCTCGTCGAACTCCGCCATCGTGAAGTCGGGGCCCGCGGTGATGTTGACCAGGATGCCGTTGGCGCCGGCCAGGTTGACGTCGTCGAGCAGCGGGTTCTGGATCGCGGACTCGGCCGCGGCCTGCGCGCGGTCGTCGCCGCGGGCGTGGCCGGTGCCCATCATCGCCAGGCCCATCTCGGACATGACCGTGCGCACGTCGGCGAAGTCGACGTTGATCAGGCCCGGGCGCACGATCAGGTCGGCAATGCCCTGCACCGCGCCCAGCAGCACGTCGTTGGCGGCGCGGAAGGCCTGGATCATCGTGGCGTTGCGGCCGAGCACGGTGATCAGCTTCTCGTTGGGGATCGTGATCAGGGAGTCGCAGTGCTGCGACAGGTCCTCGATGCCCTTCAGCGCCACCTGCATGCGGCGGCGGCCCTCGAACGGGAACGGCTTGGTGACCACCGCCACCGTCAGGATGCCCATCTCCTTGGCCAGCTGCGCCACCACCGGCGCCGCGCCGGTGCCGGTGCCGCCGCCCATGCCGGCGGTGATGAACACCATGTCCGCGCCCTGCAGCGCGTCCATGATGATCTCGCGGTCCTCGAGCGCGGCCTGGCGGCCGACCTCGGGGTTCGCGCCCGCGCCCAGGCCCTTGGTCACGTTGCCGCCCAGCTGCAGCTGCAGCTTGGAACCGCAGTTCTTGATCGCCTGCGCGTCGGTGTTGGCGGTGATGAACTCCACCCCGTCGACGCTGCTGCTGACCATGTGCGAGACGGCGTTGCCGCCGCCGCCGCCCACGCCGATCACCTTGATGACGGCGTTGGGAGCCATCTTTTCCACCAGTTCGAAATGCGCCATGTCCGTGTCCTCGTTTGAAGGCCGGGATTGGGGATTTCGGGATTGGGGATTCGGAAAAACCCGTTCCGCCCGATCTCGCCGCCGCCCGGCGTTTATGTTTTATGTCGTTGCGTCAAACCAATCTTCGTTCCGCCCTGCCGCTGCTTCCTTTTCGCCAATCCCGAATCCCCAATCCCCAATCCCGGCGAATTCGTCAGAATTCGCCGCGGTACCACTCCTTCAACTTCTTGAAGAAACTGCCCGCGCGGCCGGTCGGGATGACCGGGCGCCGCGGGTGCTCGATCTGGCTGCCCATCAGCAGCAGGCCGATGCCGGTGGCGTGCACCGGGTTGCCGACCACCTCGCCCAGGCCGGTGACGTGCTGCGGGATGCCCACGCGCACCGGCATCTGCAGCATTTCCTCGGCCAGCTCGACCACGCCTTCCATCTTCGAAGCGCCGCCGGTGAGCACCATGCCGGCGCGCACGTGCTGCTCGAAGCCCGAGCGGCGCAGTTCGGCCTGCACCATCTCGAAGATCTCCTCGTAGCGGGCCTGCACCGCCTGCGCGAGCGACTGCCGCGGCAGCCGCCGCGGCGGCCGGTCGCCGACGCTGGGGACCTGGATCGATTCCTCGCTGGTGGCCAGCTGCGCCAGCGCGCAGGCATAGCGCACCTTGATCTGCTCGGCCTCCGGCGTGGGCGTGCGCAGCATGTGCGCGATGTCCTCGGTGACCTTGTCGCCGGCGATCGGCAGCGACGCGGTGTGGCAGATCGCGCCCTGCACGAACACCGCGAGGTCCGTGGTGCCGGCGCCGATGTCCACCAGCACCACGCCCAGCTCGCGCTCGTCGGCGGTCAGCACCGCGGTGCTGGAGGCCAGCGAGGACAGCACCAGGTCGTCGATCTGCAGGCCGCAGCGCTGCACGCACTTGCTGATGTTGGCCGCGGCCGACTGCGCGCACACCACCAGGTGCGCGTGCACCTCCAGGCGCACCCCGGTCATGCCGACCGGGTTGCGGATGCCCTCCTGCGAGTCGTCCAGCACGTACTCGCGCGGGATCGCGTGCAGGATCTTCTGGTCGGCCGGGATCGCCACCGCCTTGGCCGCGTCGAGCACCCGGTCCAGGTCGGCCCAGGTCACCTCGCCGTCGCGGATCGGCACGATGCCGGGCGAGTTCTTGCACTGCACGTGGTTGCCGGAGATCGACGCGTAGACCGAGCGGATCTCGCAGCCGGCCATCAGCTCGGCCTCCTCGATCGCGCGCTGGATCGACTGCACGGTGGACTCGATGTCCACCACCACGCCGCGCTTGAGCCCGCGCGACTCGTGGCTGCCGATGCCGATCACCTCGATCGGGTTGCCCGGGGAGTACTCGCCGACGAGCGCCACCACCTTGGAGGTGCCGATGTCGAGGCCGACGATGAGGGCCTTGTCGCCTTTTCGGTTCATGAGAGGCCGGGAATGGGGAGTGGGGAATGGGGAATCGACGGGATTCGGGATTCGGGATCCGGGATCGGGAGGAGCGAGAGCGCGGTGGGGCGAGCTTCGAGTGCGGCAGGACGCCGGGCGCTTCCTCCGCGCCCCGGGTTGGCGTCTCTGCCGAGCCCCGGATCCCCGGTCCCGGCTCCCGGCGCTTCTTCCCAGGTCAGCGCGAAGCCGTTGGTGTAGCGCAGGTCCGCGCGCGCCAGCCGCTGCCCGGTGCGCTCGTGCACCAGCCGCGGCAGCAGGCGGGCGAAGCGCTCCAGCCGCGGGCGCGCCTGCTGGCTGCCGATCACCACCTCGGTGCCGTTGGACAGCGTCATCGCCCAGCTGCCGCGGGTGTCGATCGCCAACCGCCCGACGTCGTGGCCGGTAGGCCCGAACAGCGCGCGTGATTCGTTGTAGAGCGCGACCACGTCGGCGATGCGCGCCTCCGGGCCGTCGAAGCGCGGCAGCTGCGGCTGCGGCCCGACGCTGGCGGCCGGGAACAGGCGGCCCTGCTCGGACAGCAGGCGGTCCTCGCCCCAGCGTGCGAACGGCCGGTGCTCGCTGATGCGCACTTCCAGCACGTCCGGCCAGCGCTTGCGCACCTCGGCGCGCTCGACCCAGGCCAGCCGCGAGACGGCGTCCTGCGCGCCGGCGAGGTCGACCGCGAAGAAACCCTGGCGCGCGTAGGGCATCACCGCCGTGCGCAGCGCGTCGTCGCCGACCCGCTCCAGCGCGCCGGTCACCCGCAGGGTGCGCAGCGGCCAGCGGTCGGCGCCGATCCAGCCCTGCACGACGGCGACCACCGGCAGCGCCACCAGCGCCACCGCGATCGACCAGGCCAGGATGCGCAGCAGGGCGTTCATGCGGCGCCGTCCTCCAGGGTCCGCTCGAGGATGCGCCAGCACAGCGCCTCGAAGCCGATGCCGGCCACGCCCGCGGCCTTGGGCACCAGCGAATGGCTGGTCATGCCCGGCGCGGTGTTGACCTCGAGCAGCTGGAGCGCGCCGCTGTCGCCCTCGCGCATCACGTCCACGCGTCCCCAGCCGCGGCAGTCGGCGGCGACGAAGGCCTGCAGCGCCAGTTCGCCGATGCGGCGCTCGTCCTCGCCCTCCAGGCCCGGGCACAGGTACTGCGTCTCGTCGGAGACGTACTTGGCCTCGTAGTCGTACCACGCGCCCTTGGGCACGATGCGGATCGACGGCAGCGCGCGCGGGCCGTCGCCGGCATCGAGGATGCCGACGGTCAGCTCGTCGCCGACCACCATCCGCTCGACCAGCAGCTCGCCGGGGTAGCGCGCGGCCAGGCGCACCGCCTCGTCGAGACCGGCGTCGTCGAAGACGCGGCTGACGCCGACGCTGGAGCCTTCCTGAGACGGCTTCACGATCACCGGCAGGCCCAGCGCCTGCGCGGCCGCGTGCACGTCCTCGCCCGGCGCCAGCCGCGCGAAGGCCGGCGTCGGCAGGCCCAGGCTCGCCCACACCTGCTTGGTGCGGATCTTGTCGAGCGTCAGCGCCGAGCCCAGCACGCCGGACCCCGTGTAGGGCACCCGCAGCGCCTCGAGCAGGCCCTGCAGCACGCCGTTCTCGCCGTCGCCGCCGTGCAGGATGTTGAACACGCGGTCGAAGCGCCGCGCGGCCAGTCCCTCCAGCAGCGCGGGAATGCCGTCGACCGGCTGCGCGTCGACGCCGCCGGCGCGCAGCGCGTCGAGCACGTTGCGGCCGGAATCCAGCGACACCTCGCGCTCGGAGCCGCTGCCGCCCATCAGCACCGCCACCCGGCCGAACCCGGCGGGGTCGCGCAGCCGCGGCGGGGGGAAGGTCGCGGCCGCGCTCATCGCGCCACCTCCGGGAAACCTTCCTGCGCCAGCTGCTGGGCGGCGTGGCCGATGTCGCCGGCGCCCATGACCAGCAGCAGGTCGCCGTCCTCCAGCACGTCGGGCAGCACCGCGCGCAGTTCGTCGACGTCGGCCACCACCACCGGGTCCAGGCGACCGCGGGCGCGGATCGCGCGCGCCAGCGCCTTGGCGTCGGCATTGGCGATCGGCGCCTCGCCGGCGGCGTAGACCTCGGTCAGCACCAGCACGTCGACGTCGGACAGCACGCCGGCGAAGTCGTCGAGCAGGTCGCGGGTGCGGCTGTAGCGATGCGGCTGGAAGGCCACCGCCAGCCGGCGGTCGGGCCAGCCGCCGCGCGCGGCCTCGAACACCGCCTTCAGTTCCTTGGGGTGGTGGCCGTAGTCGTCGACCAGCTGCACGCGCGCGCCCTGCGGCGTGGTCAGCTCGGCCAGCAGGTTGAAGCGACGGCCGATGCCCTGGAACTTGTCCAGCGCCGCCGCGATCTGCGCCGGCGACACCCCGAGCTGCCAGCCGATCGAGGCCGCGGCCAGCGCGTTCTGCACGTTGTGCCGCCCGGGCAGCGCCAGCGACACCGGCGTGCGGCTGCCGTCGGGCAGGCACAGCACGAAGCGCATGCGCGCGCCGTCCTGGGCCACGTCCTCGGCACGCACGTCGGCCTCGGCGGCGAAGCCGTAGGTGGTGACGTGGCGGGGCGTGTCGGCGGCCAGGCGCGCGACCTCGGGATCGTCGATGCACAGCACCGCCAGCCCGTAGAACGGCAGACGGTGCAGGAACTCGGAGAACGCCGCCTGCACGCGGGCGAAGTCGCCGCCGTAGTTCTCCAGGTGGTCGGCGTCGATGTTGGTCACCACCGCCATCAACGGGTTCAGGCGCAGGAAGCTGCCGTCGCTCTCGTCGGCCTCGGCCACCAGCCAGTCGCTGCCGCCCAGGCGCGCGTTGGCGCCGGCGGCCAGCAGCTGGCCGCCGATGACGAAGGTGGGGTCGAGGTCGCCCTCGGCCAGCACGCTGGCGGTGAGCGAGGTGGTGGTGGTCTTGCCGTGGGTGCCGGCCACCGCGATGCCGCGGCGGAAGCGCATCAGCTCGGCCAGCATCTCCGCGCGCGGCACCACCGGGATGCGCTGGGCGCGCGCCTCCATCAGCTCCGGGTTGTCCGGGCGGATCGCGCTCGACACCACGACGCAGTCGGTGCCCAGCACGTTGGCGGCGGCGTGGCCGCGCTGCACGCGGATGCCCAGCGCCTGCAGGCGGCGGGTGACCGCGTTGTCGGCCAGGTCGGAGCCCGAGACCTGGTAGCCCAGGGTGTTGAGCACCTCGGCGATGCCGCTCATGCCGGCGCCGCCGACGCCGACGAAGTGCACGCGGTCGAAGGCGCGCGCGAGGTCGGCGCCGGACAGCGAGCGGGCGTCGAGCAGGCGGCGGATCATGCGGTTCTCCCGAAGGTCGGATCGACGCGCTGGCGCAGGCGGCTGACGCCGCGCGCCGCGGCGGCAGCGGCGGCCGGCGCCGCGGCGGGCGCGGATGCGGGCGTGGCGGGCGCGGGCGCCGCGGCCTGGCCCTCGCCGCGCAGGCGCGCGACCTGGCGCTGCGCGCGGTCGAGCTCGTAGGACACGCGCAGCAGCAGGCCCACCGCCACGCAGGTCATCAGCACGCTGGAGCCGCCCGAGGAGATCAGCGGCAGGGTCAGGCCCTTGGTCGGGAGCAGGCCGAGGTTGACCCCGATCGAGACCAGGCTCTGCAGCGCGATCGACAGCGCCACGCCGAAGGCGCAGTAGCCGGCGAAGTGGCGGCGCATCTCGACGCACTTCAGGCCGATCCACAGCGCGCGGCCGACCAGCAGCGCGTACAGCCCCACCACCAGGCACACGCCGAGGAAGCCCAGTTCCTCGGCGATCACCGCGAGGATGAAGTCGGTGTGCGCCTCGGGCAGGTAGTTGAGCTTCTGGATCGAGGCGCCCAGGCCCACCCCGGCGAACTCGCCGCGGCCGACCGCCATCAGCGCGTTGGCCAGCTGGTAGCCGCTGTTGAAGGGGTCCGCGAACGGGTCCATGAACGAGGTCAGGCGGCGCATGCGGTAGGGCTCGGCGATCGCCACGATCGCCAGCACCGGCAGGCCGACGATCACCGGCGCGGCCATCCGCGGCAGGTGCACGCCGCCCAGCACCAGCATGCCGGCGGTGATCGCCAGGATCAGCGCCAGCGAGCCGAAGTCCGGCTGCAGCACCAGCAGCGCCATCAGGCCCACCGCCACGCCGATCGGCTTGAGCATCGCGCCCCAGGTGGCGTTGACCTCGTCGCGGAAGCGCACCAGGTAGCTCGACAGCCAGACGATGTACATCAGCTTCACCGCTTCCACCGTCTGGAAGTTGGAGACGCCGAGGTTGATCCAGCGCTGCGCGCCGTTGACGTTGACCCCCAGCCCCGGCACGAAGACCAGCAGCAGCAGCACGAAGCAGCCGAGCAGCAGCAGGCGGTCGTACTTCTCGATGCTGCGCAGCTCGGTGCGCATGAGCACTACGCACAGCGCGCCGCCCAGGCCGAGGAACATCAGGTGCCTGACGAGGAAGTAGAAGGGCCCGACGTGCAGTTCCTCGCCGATGGCGATCGAGCTGGAGGCGACCATCACCACACCCAGCACCGCCAGCGCGATCGCCGCGCCGAGCAGCCACGGGTCGAAGCGGCCCTGGATCGAGTCCAGCGGGGTGGCCTGGCGGGCGGCGGGATCGAAGTGCGGATTCATCAGCGCACCTTCAGCGTCGCGAGGCCGATCAGGACCAGGATCACCGAGATGATCCAGAAGCGCACGATCACCCGCGGCTCCGGCCAGCCCTTCAGCTCGAAGTGGTGGTGGATCGGCGCCATCCGGAACACGCGCTTGCCGGTCAGCTTGAACGAGGCCACCTGGATCATCACCGAGAGCGTCTCGATGACGAAGATGCCGCCCATGATCACCAGCACCAGTTCCTGGCGCACGATGACCGCGATCGTGCCCAGCACCGCGCCCAGCGCCAGCGCGCCGATGTCGCCCATGAACACCATCGCCGGATAGGTGTTGAACCACAGGAAGCCCAGCCCCGCGCCGGCGATCGCCGCGCAGATGATGATCAGCTCGCCCGCGCCCGGGATCTGCGGGATCTGCAGGTAGCTGGAGAACACCGCGTTGCCGGAGGCGTAGGCGAACACGCCCAGCGCGCAGGCCACCAGCACGGTCGGCATGATCGCCAGGCCGTCGAGGCCGTCGGTGAGGTTGACCGCGTTGGAGAAGCCGACGATCCAGAAGTAGGCGATGGCCACGAAGGTGATCGACACCAGCGGCAGCGCCACCGCCTTGAACAGCGGGATGTAGAAGGTGGTCGCGGCCGGCACGTCGGCGGTGTGGAACAGGTACAGGCCGACGATCAGGCCGAAGATCGACTGCAGCAGGTACTTCCAGCGCGACTTCAGGCCGTTGGGGTCGCGCCTGACGATCTTGATCCAGTCGTCGTACCAGCCGATCGCGCCGAAGGCGATCATCACCGCCAGCACCACCCACACGTACTTGTTGCGCAGGTCGCCCCACAGCAGCACCGAGGCGAGCACCGTGAACAGGATCAGCGCGCCGCCCATGGTCGGCGTGCCGGCCTTGGAGAAGTGGGTCTGCGGGCCGTCCTGGCGGATCGGCTGGCCGCCCTTGTACTGCGCCAGCTTGCGGATCAGCGCAGGCCCCCACCACAGCGACAGGAACAGCGCCGTGAGCGCGGCGAGGATGCCGCGGAAGGTGAGGTAGTTGAACAGCCCGAAGAAATCCTCCAGGCCCTGCAGCCAGCGGGCCAGCTCAAGCAGCATCGGCCGCGTCTCCCGTCAGTTCGAGCAATGCGGACGCCACCCGCTCCATCGCGCTGCTGCGCGACCCCTTGACCAGCAGGCGCAGCCGCGCGCCCTCGCCCGCCGCGTCCGCCGCCGCGACCTCGGCGCCCAGCGCCTCGATCAGCGCGGCGTGCCCGGCGTGGTGGCTGGCGCCTTCGCCGAAGGCCTCCGCCGCCGCCGCGCTGAGGCGGCCCAGCGCGAACAGCCGCTCGACGCCGGCCTGGCGCGCGCGGCGCCCGATCTCGGCGTGCAGCGCCTGCGCGTCGGCGCCCAACTCGCCCATGTCGCCCAGCACCAGCCAGCGCCGTCCCGGCGCGACGACCAGGGTGTCGATCGCCGCGCCCATCGAGCCGGGGTTGGCGTTGTAGGTGTCGTCGATCAGCAGGCCGCCGCCCGGCAGGCGGTGGCGGACCAGCCGGCCGGCCACCGGCTGCACCGTCGCCAGCGCCGCGGCGATGGCGTCGGCCTGCGCGCCCAGCGCCCAGCCGATCGCGGCCGCGGCCAGGGCGTTGCGCACGTTGTGGCGGCCCGGCAGCGGCAGTTCCACCGCGACCTCGGCCCCCGGCAGCGCCAGCACGAAGGTGGAGCCGGCGTCGCTGGCGCGGATGGAGTGGGCGACGACGTCGGCGCTGGCCTCGATGCCGAAGCGCAGCAGGCGCCGGCCGTGCGCGCGCTCGGCGAAGTACGGCGCGAAGGCGTCGTCGGCGTTGATCACCGCGGTGCCGTCGGCCGGCAGCGCGTCGTAGATCGCGCCCTTGGTCTCGGCCACGCCGTACAGGCTGCCCATGCGCTCCAGGTGCGCGGGGGCGATGTTGTTGACCAGGGCCACCTGCGGGCGCGCCACCGCGGTGAGCCAGGCGATGTCGCCGGGCTTGCCGGCGCCCATCTCGTAGATCGCGAAGCGCGCGTCCGCCGGCGCCGACAGCACCGACAGCGGCAGGCCGATCTCGTTGTTGCGGTTGCCGGGGTTGGCGCAGGCGCTTCCCAGCCGCGACAGCACCGCCAGCGCCATCGACTTCACGCTGGTCTTGCCGTTGCTGCCGGTGATGCCCACCACCGTGGCCGGCCGCTCGCGCTGCACGGCGCCGGCCCAGCGCGCCAGCGCGGCCTGGGTGTCGTCGACCACGATCTGGGCGACGTCCGCCTCGATCCGGCGCGCCACCAGCGCCGCGCGCGCGCCCTGCGCCGCGGCGGCGGCGACGTGGTCGTGGCCGTCGAAGCGCTCGCCGCGCAGGGCCACGAACAATGTCGAACCGCCGGGCGCCGCATCGAGGGCGCGGGTGTCGGTCTCCACCGCGTCGATCCGCGGGTCCTGGCCGCCGGCGCCTTCCAGCCGGCCCTGCGCCAGGCGGGCGATCTCCGACAGCGCCACCGGGGCGATCGGCAGGCTCATGCGCGCGCCTCCAGGGCGCGCCGCGCCGCTTCGCCGTCGTCGAAGGGATGGCGCACGCCGGCGATCTCCTGGTAGGGCTCGTGGCCCTTGCCGGCGATCAGCACGATGTCGCCCGGGCCGGCCTCGCCCACCGCGCGCGCGATCGCGCGGCCGCGGTCGCGCTCCACCCGTACCCGCGACGGCTCGGCGAAGCCGGCCACGATCTCGGCCACGATCGCGTCGCCGTCCTCGCCGCGGGGATTGTCGTCGGTGACGACGACCCGCTCGGCGTTGGCCTCGGCGATCGCCGCCATCTGCGGGCGCTTGCCGCGGTCGCGCTCGCCGCCGCAGCCGAACACGCAGACCAGCTCGCCGCGCAGGTGCCCGCGCAGCGATTGCAGCGCCTGCTGCAGCGCGTCGGGCTTGTGCGAGTAGTCCACCACCACCAGCGGCAGCGCGTCGCCGCCGCCGTAGCGGTTCATGCGCCCCGGGATCGGCTGCAGCGCGGCCAGCGCCGGCACGATCTCGGCCGGCGCGCGGCCCAGCGCCAGCAGCACCCCGGCCACCGCCAGCAGGTTGTCCACGTTGAAGCGGCCCAGCAGCGGCGAGCGCACGCGGCCCTCGAAGCCGTCGCCGCGCAGGGTGAACGCCAGGCCGCGGTCGTCGAGCACGATGTCGTGCGCGGAGAGGTCGGCGCCGGCGCGGCCCTGCGCGCTGACCGCGATCGCGCGCACGACCGCGGCCAGCCGGCCCGGCAGCGTGGCGCCGAAGCCGTCGTCGACGTTCACCACCGCCGCGCGCAGGCCCTCGCGCGCGAACAGCCGCGCCTTGGCCTCGCCGTAGGCGGCCATGTCGCCGTGGTAGTCGAGGTGGTCGCGGCTGAGGTTGGTGAACACCGCCACGTCGTAGTGCACCGCGTCCACCCGGCCCTGGTCGAGCGCGTGCGAGCTGACCTCCATCGCCACCGCCTGCGCGCCGGCGTCGCGCAGGCGCGCCAGCAGCGCGTGCACCTGGGCGACCTGCGGAGTGGTGAAGCCGGTCGGCGCGACCGCGCCGAGCAACCCGGCGCCGAGGGTGCCGATCGTGCCGGCGCGCACGCCCAGCGCCTCCAGCGCCTGCGCGACCAGTTGCACGCAGGAGGTCTTGCCGCTGGTGCCGGTCACGCCGACCATCGTCATCGCCCGCGAGGGCGCGCCGTACAGGCGGTCGGCCATCGCGCCGATGCGCCGGCGCAGGCCGGGCACCGCGATCGCGCCGGCCGGCGGCTCGGCGTCGGCCGGCGCCGGCGGCTCGTACACCACCGCCGCCGCACCGGCGGCCAGGGCGCGCGCGGCGAAGCGCAGGCCGTGGGTGCCGAAGCCCGGGATCGCCAGGAAGGCGTCGCCCGGACCGGCCTCGCGGCTGTCCTGCGCCAGCCCGGAGACGGCCAGGCCGGCGGGGATGCCGGCGACGTCGGGCAGCAGCTCGGCCAGCGCCATGCGGCTCATCGCGGCGTCCCCGGGGCGGTCGTCGCCACCGCGGCGGGCGCGGCAGGGCGCGGGGCCGCGGCGCGACGCCTGCGCTCGGCCTCGGCCTGCGCCGCCAGCCAGGTCTCGATGTCGTCCGGCGGCACGTCCATCAGCCGCAGCGCGCCTTCCATGGTGGCGCGGAACACCGGCGCGGACACGTAGCCGCCGCCGTAGGTGGAGCCGCCGCGCGACGGGTCCGGGTCGTCGATCACGATCACCATCGAGAAGCGCGGGTTCTCCACCGGCACCAGCCCGGCGAAGAAGGCCACGTAGCGGCGCGCGTAGCCGCCGCCGCTGGCCTTGCGCGCGGTGCCGGTCTTGCCGGCCACGTGGTAGCCCAGCACCGCGGCGCGGGTGGCGGTGCCGCCCGGCTCGGTCACGGTCTGCATCATCCGCACGATCTCGTGGGCGATGCCCGGGTCCAGCACCTGCCGCGGCTCGTTGTGCTGGCCCTTGATGAAGGTCGGCGCGATCATCCGGCCGCCGTTGCCGAGCGCGGCGTAGGCGGTGGCGATCTGCAGCGGCGTGACCGACAGGCCGTAGCCGTAGGACATGGTCTGCTTGGTGGTGCCGCTCCAGCGCGCCGGCTCCGGGAACAGGCCGGCGGCCTCGCCCGGGAAACCGCTGCCGGTGCTCTGGCCGTAGCCGAAGCGGCGCAGGAACTCGTAGAAGCGCTCGTTCGGCAGCCCCTGCACGATCTTCGACACGCCCACGTTCGAGCTCTTGGTGATGACGCCGGTGACGTCGAGCACGCCGTAGTTGCGGAAGTCGGTGGTGCGGTAGCGGCCGTTGGGCATCCAGCCCGGGCTGGTGTCAATGCGGGTCTCCGGGCGGATGGTGCCGGCCTCGAGCGCGGCCGCCACCGTCAGCGGCTTCATCGTCGAGCCCGGCTCGATCAGGTCGGTGACCGCGCGGTTGCGGCGCGCCTCGCGGTCGGCGCCGCCCAGCACGTGCGGGTTGTAGGCCGGCAGGTTGGCCATCGCCAGCACCTCGCCGGTGGCCACGTCCAGGATCACCGAGGAGCCGGCGCTGGCGCCGGAGGCGACGATGGCGTTGCGCAGCTCGCGGTGCGCCAGGTACTGGATCCGGCGGTCGATGGACAGCGTCAGGTCCTTGCCCGGCTGCGCCGGCCGCACCAGGTCCACGTTCTCGACGATGCGGCCGCGGCGGTCGCGGATCACCCGCTGCGCGCCCGGCTGGCCGCGCAGCCATTCGTCGAAGGCCAGCTCGATGCCTTCCTGGCCGCGGTCGTCGATGTTGGTGAAGCCCAGCACGTGGGCCAGCGCCTCGCCCTGCGGGTAGAAGCGGCGGTACTCGCGCTGGCTGAAGACGCCGGGCACGTTGAGCGCGAGCACCTTCTGCGCGTTGGCCGGGTGGATGCGGCGCTGCCCCGGCAGGTACATGAACTCCTTGTCCGCGCGCTGGGCCACCGCCCGCGCGAGGCGGTCCGGGTCCTGGCCGATGGCCTCGGCCAGCTCGGCGATGCGGTCGGGGTGCTTGGACAGCTCCTGCGGGTTGGCCCACAGCGAGGCCACCGGCGTGGAGATCGCCAGCGGCTCGCCGTTGCGGTCGGTGATCATGCCGCGCGAGGTGGCGATCGGCAGCTCGCGCAGGAAGCGCGAATCGGCCTTCTGCTGGTAGTAGGCGTTGTCGATCAGCTGCAGGTCGACGGCGCGGCCGACCAGGGTCAGCGCGCACAGCCCCAGCGCGCCGCCGACCAGCGCCAGGCGGCCGCGCAGGTTGAACTGCGCGCGCGTGCGCGGGCGCTTGGCGTGTCCCCCGGGGATGCGCCCGAACCTCATGCCGCGCGCCCCGCCGCACAGGCGCGCTGCCGCGCGGCGATCCGGCCATGTCGCGCCGCACGCGTCATGGCCGGATCACCACGATGTCGGCGGTCTCGGGGAACTGCATCCCCAGCCGCTCGCGCGCGACCTGGTCGATGCGGTTGCTCTCCGCCCAGGTCGCCTGCTCCAGCTGCAGCCGGCCGAACTCGATGTTGAGCTCGTCGCGCGCGTTCTCCAGCCGGGTCAGCTCGATGAAGAGCAGCCGGTGCTGGTGGCGCGCATGCACCACCCCGATCGCGGTGACCACGCACGCCACGATCACCACGCCGAGCAGGATGCGGGTCATGGGCGGCCTCCTGCGGAGGCGGGGAATCGGGAATGGGGAATCGGGAATCGCGACGAAGCGGCTGTTCGCGACTCTCCGCGCCGCATGCGGGCGGTCAGCTGCGCCGGATCGGCTTTCCCGATTCCCGATTCCCCATTCCCGATTCCCAGCTTCTCGGCCACCCGCAGCACCGCGCTGCGCGCGCGGGGGTTGGCGGCGACCTCGCCGGACTCGGCCTTGCGGGCGTCGCCGATCGCGCGCAGGCGCGGCACGAACGGCGCCGCCTCGGGCAGCCGGCGGTTGGTCGGCGGGGCCTTGGCGTGGCGGGCGACGAAGCGCTTGACGATCCGGTCCTCGAGCGAGTGGAAGCTGATCACCGCCAGCCGCCCGCCGGGCCGCAGGGCCTCCAGCGCCGCGTCGAGCCCGGCCTCGAGATCGGCCAGTTCGCGGTTGACGTGGATGCGGATGGCCTGGAAGGTCCGCGTGGCCGGATGGATGCGGTCGGCGCCGCGCGGCGTCGCCGAGGCGACCAGCTCGGCCAGCTGGGCGGTGCGCGCGATCGGCGCGGCGGCGCGCTGCGCCACGATCGCGCGGGCGATGCGGCGGCTGTGCCGCTCCTCGCCGTAGGTCCACAGCACGTCGGCGATCTCGCGCTCCTCGGCGGTCGCCAGCCAGTCGGCGGCGCTGCGGCCGGATTCCGGGTCCATGCGCATGTCGAGCGGGCCGTCCTTGCCGAAGGAGAAGCCGCGCCCGGCCACGTCGAGCTGCGGCGACGACACGCCGAGGTCGAACAGCACCCCGTCCAGCCCGCCGGCCGCATCCGGCCAGCCGCCCAGCTCGGCGAAGCTGCCGCGGCGGATGCCCACGCGCGGATCCGCGCCGAACTCGCGTTCGGCCGCGGCGATCGCTTCGGGATCCTTGTCCATCAACAGCAGCCGGCCTCTCTCGCCCAAGCGTTCCAGCACGCAGCGCGCGTGACCGCCGCGCCCGAACGTGCCGTCCAGATACGTTCCGTCCTCGACCACCCGCAGCCCCTCCATGACCTGCGCGACCATGACCGGGAGGTGGCCGGACGGGGCGTCCGCGCCACCCGCGCTCACAGCTTCAAGTCGAGCATTTGCTCGCTCAGATCCTCGTCGGTGATCACCTGACGGATCTGCGCGTGATGCGCCTGCTCGCTCCAGAGTTCGAACTTGTCGCCCATGCCGAGCAGCACCGCCTTGCGCTCGATGCCGACCGCCGCGCGGTGGCTGGCGGGCACGCCGATGCGGCCGCTGCCGTCCATCTCCACGGGCGCCGCGGAGCCGACCAGGTTGCGCTGCATGCGGCGGTGCGCGGACAACGAGCCGGGCAGCTGGTTGACCGCATCGCGCACGCGCTCCCACTCCGCCTGGGGGTAGATGAACAGGCAGCCGGACTCGAAGGGGTTGTAGGTGATCACCAGGCGGCCGCCGCAGACCTTGCCGACGAGCTCACGGAACGCGGTCGGGATCGCCAACCGGCCCTTGTCGTCGATGGTGATGGCGGTCTCGCCCTGGAACACTGCTGTCTGCCCGGTATGCCCGTCTTCGGCGGGCTTCAATGCCGCGGAAAACCACGAAATTCCAGGTTATCCCACGCGTCGCCACCTTATGACCCACCCTGGGGGTTGTCAACAACTCTCGCGACAAATTTTCGCTAAGCGGGTCAATGACTTGCAGAGAAGTTCACAGACTTGTTCAAGCTTTATCCACAAGCGACTGTTTCGTCTCAAATTTTGAGAATCGAGACGAAGTTCAGGGTGTTGCAGGGCATGTGAAGAGGGCGGTCCGGCCGTCGCGGAGGACCTGGGCTGCCCGGCGCGATGCGCGGATCGGATACGCCCTCGCCCCTGTCCTGCTTCCGCCCCGCAGGAACAGGTGCCCCGGAGGGGCGGACGAGGGCGCTCCTGCCGCCACCGGGCAGGCCCTCGCCCCACCCCCTCTCCGGCAAGCGGGTGAGGGGCGGTCGCGCCGGGCGGGCGACGCTTCGGTGGGGCGTCGCCCGGTGCGGGCGATGGGGTCTTCGCCTTCGGTTGTTGGGGGCGGAGCCGGCCTGTAAGCCGGGTTCTGTCGTGGACAGCCATTCCTCTAGGCGCGTCGTCGCCGATACGCTCGAGCAACCTACCCGGACCCGGCGCGGGCCGCGCCATGAGGTCCCTATTTGGTCTTGCTCCCGGTGGGGTTTGCCGTGCCGGTCCGTTGCCGGACTCGCGGTGCGCTCTTACCGCACCGTTTCACCCTTGCCTGTGCCGCCGCACCCGCCGGAGCGGTCGGGACGGCCATCGGCGGTCTGCTCTCTGTTGCACTTTCCGTCGGCTCGCGCCGCCCAGGGATTACCTGGCACCGTGCCCTGTGGAGCCCGGACTTTCCTCGGCATCGCAAGCGATGACGCGGCTGTCCGGCCGACTCCGCCGCGCGCATTGTCGCACGCCGGAGCGGCCCGGGAATCAGTTCGCGGCGCGGCCGGCGGCGACGACGTCCGAGGCGACGAACGCGGCCATCGCGCGGCGGAAATCCGGCGAATCGGCGGCGCTCATGTGGTCGCGGCCGGGGACGATCAGCAGCCGCTTGCGCCCGGCGGGCGGCGAGGCAGCATCGAACAGCGCCTGCGCGAAACGCGGCGGAGCGACCGCATCGTCGGCGCCGGCGACGATCAGCACCGGCTCGTCCAGCACGGCGACGACGCCGAGATTGCCCTTGCCGGCCAGCGCGCCTTCCGGCACCACCCGGCGCACCAGCATCCGCGCCCACAGGGGTTGCCGGGAACGCAGATGGGCCGCCCATTCCTCGGCGGTGGTCACCGAGCCTTCCAGCACCAGGCCGTCGAGCCGGCGCCCGGCCGCGACGTGGCCGGCCATGAAGCTGCCCAGCGAATGGCCGTGCACGATCAGCGGCAGCCCGCCCAGCCGGGCATCGCCGCGCACGCGGTCGTGGACCGTCAGCGCGTCGTCCAGCAGCGCATCGAGGCCCGACGTCCCGGTACTCGCCCCGTAGCCGCGATGATCGACGAGCACGATGTTGACCGGCACGTCGGCGTAGGCGCGCGCGCTCCGCCCGGCGAAGCGCGCGATGGTGTAGCCGTTTCCGCCGAAGTAGATCACCGTCGCGACCGCGTCCTCGCGCGTGAACCGCAGCCCGTGCAGCGACGCCCCGCCGGCCGCGTCGACGGTCATCGCCTCGATCCGGTGGTCCGGAAAGCGCTCCCGGAGCTCGACCAGGTCCACCGGCGCCGCCGCCCGCGGGATCACGATGTTGTGTTCGCGGATGGGATAGGTGCAGGCCGACAGCAGGCCCGCGCACAGCGACACCGCAAGCAGCGGCGGCAGACATCGGCTTCCGCGGGTTGCATCGACACGGCTCATGGCGCCCCCTCGCTGAACGACGCCGGTCTGACCCGGCACCAGTCGGTTGGTTCCCGGCCCGCGTCCGGCACCGTCGGGCACGCTCCCCGCATCCGCGCGGGCCCGACGCTTCGCACGCCGGCCGCGGCGGCGCCGGTCAGGGCTCGGCGCGCAGCGTCCCGGCCGCCACCACCTCGACCTCCGCCTCCCACACCCGCGCGTCGGGCCGCTCGGGCCGTGGGTCCCTGCGCAGGCGCAGGCGCACGGTCCCGCCCGGCCGGATCTGGCCGATCCGGTACGCGACACCGTCGGAGGTCGCCACGGCTTCGCCGTCGATGGCGAGGATCCGGTCCTCGGGCAACAGGCCCGCCCGCTGCGCGGGCGATCCCGGGACCACGCCCGTCACCACCGCCGCCAGGCCGGGCGCCATCTGCACGCCGATGGCGCCGCCCGCGGCTGGCGTCCCGGCGCGCTGCCAGGCCTCCAGGGCCCGCGCCTCGTCCCGCGCGAGCCGGAGCTCGTCCACTTGCGCGTCGAACCGCGGCCAGCCCGCCCGGGCGATCTCGCATTGGAAGGCCCCCGGAGAGCGATCGACGCCGTCCGCCGGCATGGTTGCAGCCAGCACCCGTTCCAGCGCGCGCCATTGGGCGGGCGAGACGTGGCGCTGGTTGGACGCCACCATGCGGGCGAACGCCTGCTCGGTCTGCTCGCGCTCCTGCGGCGCGCTGGCGCAATCGCGCTTCATCCGCAGGGTCGACACCGCGTGCAGGTAGAGCGGGTACTGCGGGTCCGCGTCCAGCTCTTCGAGCGAGGCCGGCACCGGCCCGAAGACCTCGTACCCGGGGAAGGCCCCCTCCAGCCCCTCCCCGGCCGCCGCCGGCAGCGCTGCGGCCGCCCACAGCAGGCCGGCCATCGAGATCCGGCGCCTCATGCCGCGTCGCCCCCGCCGCCGTACAGCGCCTTGCGCGGCGCCCCGGTGATCTCCGCCGCCAGCCGCGCCGCGCTGGACGGCGGCAGGTGGCCGCTCAGCAGCGCGTAGACCCGGCGCCCTTCGGCGAGCATCGCCCCGCCGTCCTCGCCCGCGCCCTCCACCAGCAGCACGAATTCGCCCTTGCGCTGGTCGGCATCGGCCTGCACCGCGGCCTGCAGCCCGGCCAGGCTGCCGTCGAGCACGGTCTCGAACAGCTTGGTCAGCTCGCGCGCCAGCACCGCCCGGCGTTCGTCGCCGAAGGCCGCGCGCAGGTCGGCCAGCGATTCGGCGATGCGGTGCGCGGACTCGTAGAAGATCAGCGTGCGCGGCTCGCCGGCCAGCGCGGCCAGGCGCTCGCGCCGCGCCGCGGCCTTGGCGGGCAGGAAGCCTTCGAAGACGAAGCGGTCGCTGGGCAGGCCGGCCGCGCTCAGCGCGGCCACCAGCGCGCTCGGCCCCGGCACCGGGCTGACCCGGATGCCGGCCTGGCGGGCGGCGCGGACCAGCCGGAACCCGGGGTCGCTGACCAGCGGGGTGCCGGCGTCGCTGACCAAGGCCAGCGACTCGCCGGCCGCCAGCCGCGCCACCAGCCGCGCCGCCATCGCCTCCTCGTTGTGCTCGTGCAGCGGCAGCGTGGGCGTGTCGATGCCCAGGTGGGTCAGCAGGGTACGGGTGCGGCGGGTGTCCTCGGCGCAGATCGCCGCGACCTCGCGCAGGGTCTGGCCGGCGCGGGCCGACAGATCGCCCAGGTTGCCGATCGGGGTCGCCACCACGTACAGGACGCCGGCGGCGGGTGCGGAACTGGACAATCGTGTCTCCACGCGGGGCTCGGTAGAATCCTAGCCGTTTCTTCCACCGGACCGCCCCATGCGCAACCTGGCAAGACGCCCCTCGTGCACGCTCGCGCTGCTGCTGGCCGCGCTGATCCTGGCCGGTTGCGCCACCGTCGGGGTCACCCCGACCGTCGCCCCCGCCCGCCCCAGCGACCCCGGGCTGGCCGCGGCAGTGGAGATGGTCCGCTACCACGACACCCTCTCCGGCACCGAGCGCGCCCAGGCGGCGCAGGAGATCGAGCGCCTGCTGTCGACGGTGGACGACCAGGCCCTGACCGAGTACGCCGCCGCTTTGCCGGAAGGCGACCCGATGTACGGCTACGCCGGCCGCGCCCTGCTGGCGCGCGGGCTGCCGCTGCCGCGCCCCTTCGACCTGCGGGCGCTGTGGGCGGCGCACGCCGGCGCCCGCGGCCCGGCCGACCGCGACGGCTACCGGCCGCCGCTGAAGCTGGGGGTGCTGCTGCCGCTGTCGGGCAGCCTCGCCACCGCGGCGGCGCCGGTGCGCGACGGGCTGCTGGCCGGGTACTACGGCGAGCAGCGCCAGCGCCCCGAGGTGGTCTTCTACGACACCGCCGCCGGCGGCGCCTCGGCCGCCTACCAGCGCGCGGTGAGCGAGGGCGCGGACTACGTGCTCGGCCCGCTGGGCCGCGACGAGGTGGCCGCCCTGCTGTCGCGGCCGGACGAGCTGCGGGTGCCGGTGCTGGCCCTCAACCGCGCCGGCGACGGCGCGCCCACCGGCTCCTTCAGCTTCGCGCTGGCGCCCGAGGACGACGGCTCCGCCGCCGCCGACTACCTGCTCGCGCGCAACGCGCGCCAGGTGCTGGTGCTCAACGGCGGCGACGACAACGCGCGGCGCAGCGTCGAGGCCTTCCGCAAGCGGCTGGAGGCCGGCGGCGGCGCGGTCAGCGACATGCTGGTGGTGACCGGCGACACCCCGCCGGACATGACCGCCGCCTTGCGCGACGCGATGCTGAAGGAGAACGGCGCGCAGGCGGTGTTCATCGCCCTGCGCGGTGCGCAGGCGCGCGCGATCGCCCCGCAGCTGGTGGCGGCCGGCTACGCCACGCGCCCGCGGGTGGGCACCTCGCAGCTGTACGCCAGCGGGCGCAGCGAGCAGGACGCCGCGCTCGACGGCATCGTGTTCCCGACCGAGCGCTGGGCCGCCTCGGGCGTCGCCGGCCTGCCGATGGCCTCCAGCGTGGCCTCCGGGCTGCCGACCGCGCGCGGCCCGGCCGCGCGCCTGTTCGCGTTCGGCTACGACGCGTGGATGCTGACCGCCTTCATGGAGCGGCTGGTCACCGGCAGCGAGGCCGAGCTGCGCGGCGCGACCGGCCTGCTGCGCATCGACGGGCTGGGCAACATCGTGCGCACGCCGTCCTGGGCGACCTTCAGCGGCGGCCACGTGGTGCCGCTGGCCGACGGCGGCTGACGCCGCACGCACGAGGCCCGGCACGGATGCCGCCCGCCCCGCCCCGGGGACGCCGCCGGGACGCCGCCACGAGCCGCGAACGCGGCCAGGCGGTCGAGCGGCTGGCGCGCGAGCACCTGCAGGCCCAGGGCCTGCGCGTGGTCGCCGCCAATGCCGGCGACCGCTTCGGCGAGCTGGACCTGGTGATGCACGAGGCCGGCGGCGCGCTGGTGTTCGTGGAAGTGCGCTACCGGCGCAGCGCGGCCTTCGGCGGCGGCGCGGCCTCCGTCGACGCCGGCAAGCGCGCGCGGCTGGTACGCGCGGCGCGGGCCTTCCTCGCCGCGCACCCGCGCTGGGCGCAGGCGCCGTGCCGCTTCGACGTGGTGGAGGCCGGGGGCGAGCCGCCGCGGCTGCGCTGGATCCGCGACGCCTTCCGCGCCGACGACTGAGCGCTCGCGTCCCCTGTCCGCAGGAGCGCGCTCGCGCGCGACAGATGTACAGGGAGCGCCCCCGTCGCGCGCGAGCGCGCTCCTACGGGAACCGGGGGCACGCCCGTCCGATCGCTTGGGCAGATCGGCTCGCGAATCGCGGGTCCGGCCCTAGAATGCGCGCCATGCGCGCGCCGCCTTCCGGCTTCGGCCCAGCCCTGTCCGCCCTGCTCGGCCCGCGCTGGCGCACCGACGCCGCCGCGCTGGACGCCTTCGCGCCGGGCGCGGGCGGGGACGACCGTCCCGCCGGCATCGCCCTGCCCGCCTCGGCCGACGAGGTCGCCGCGCTGGTGCGCATCTGCCGCCAGCACGGCGCGGCGGTGGTCGCGCGCGGCGCCGGCACCAGCAGCACCGGTTCGGCGCGCCCGGTCGGCGGCGGCGTGCTGGTCTCGTTCGAGCGCATGCGGCGCATCCTGGCGATCGAGCCGGCCAACCGCATCGCCGTGGTCGAGCCGGGCGCGACCAACGCCGAGGTCCAGGCGGCGCTGGCCCCGCACGGGCTGTTCTGGCCGCCCGATCCCGCCAGCGCGGAGACCTGCACGGTGGGCGGCAACCTCGCCTGCAACGCGGGCGGCCCGCGCACGGTCAAGTACGGCGCCACCCGCGACAACGTGCTCGGGCTGGCCGCGGTCACCGGCACCGGCGAGCTGGTGCGCCTGGGCAGCGCCACCACCAAGGACGCGACCGGCTACGACCTCACCCGGGTGGTCGTGGGCAGCGAGGGCACGCTGGCGCTGATCGTCGAGGCCACGCTGAAGCTGGCGCCGCTGCCGGCCGCTCGCGCCGGCCTGCGCGCGTTCTACGCCGACGCCGCGAGCGCCGCGGCCGCGGTCGCGCGGCTGATGGCGCAGCCGGTCGCACCGTCGATGCTGGAGTTCATGGACGCCACCAGCCTGCGCCTGGCGCGCGAGGTGGGCGGCGCCGAGCTGCCCGAGGCGGGCGCCCTGCTGCTGATCGAGGCCGACGGCGACCCGGCCACCCTGCCCCGGGCGCTGGACGCGCTCGAAGCGGCCGCCCGCGGCGCAGGGCTCCTCGGCCTGGAACGCGCCGCCGACCAGGCGCGGGCCGGGCGCCTGTGGGCGGCGCGCAAGGCGCTGTCGCACGCGCAGCGGGCGATCGCCCCGGCCAAGCTCAACGAGGACGTGGTGGTGCCGGTGGCGCGCATCCCCGACCTGGTCGAGGCGATCCAGGCGCTGTCGCGCCGCCACGCGATCCCGATCATCGCCTTCGGCCACGCCGGCAACGGCAACCTGCACGCCAACATCCTCTACGATCCGGCCGATCCCGGGCAGCACGCGCGCGCCCACGCCGCGCTGCCCGAGCTGTTCGCGACGGTGCTGGCGCTGGGCGGCACGCTCTCCGGCGAGCACGGCATCGGCCTGGCCAAGCGCGACTACATGCGCGCGGCGTTCGACGCGCCGACGCTCGCGCTGATGCACGCGGTGAAGCGGGCCTTCGACCCGGACGGCATCCTCAACCCGGGCAAGGTCCTGCCGCCCCTCGCGGACGCCTGAGCCCCGCCCGCGCCGGCCTTTCGCTACCATCGGCCAGTCCGCCACGGGGAGTGCGCCTTGAGCCAGCCGGAACCGACGACCGCCCAGGGCGGCCTGCTGCGCGCGGTGGGCCGCTGGCAACTGGTCGGCCTGTCGGTGAACGACGTCGTCGGCAGCGGCATCTACCTGCTGCCGGCGGCCGCGTTCGGCCTGCTCGGGCCCTTCAGCGTGTGGGCGACGCTGCTGGCCGGCGCCACCGTGGGCCTGCTGGTGCTGTGCTACGCCAAGGCCGCGAGCTACTTCGAGCAGCAAGGCGGCAGCTACCTCTACGCGCGCGAGGCCTTCGGGCCCTTCGTCGGCTTCCAGGTCGGCTGGACCATCTGGCTGACCCGGGTGAGCGTGGCGGCGTCGCTGTCGAACGGGCTGGCCGACGCGGTGGCGCGGTTCTGGCCCGCGGCGTCCGCCGGCGGCGGGCGCGCGTTCGTGGTGGCCGGCTCGCTGCTGCTGCTCACCGCGATCAACGTGGTCGGCGTGCGCTGGGCCGCGCACGCGGCCGGGGCGCTGGTGTTCGGCAAGCTGGTGCCGCTGCTGCTGTTCGTCTTCATCGGCCTGTTCCACATGGACTGGGGCCTGGCCTTCGGCGCGCCGGCGCCGCCGCTGTCCACCGGCGGGGCCGCCGAGGCCGCGCTGCTGCTGCTGTTCGCCTACGCCGGCTTCGAGAACCTGCCGGTCGCCGCGGGCGAGTACAAGGACCCGCGCCGCAACGTGCCGTTCGCGATGCTGACCATGATCGCGCTGGTGACCCTGGTCTACGCGGCCACGCAGCTGGTCGCGCAGGGCACCCTGCCGGGGCTCGCGGACTCGAAGACGCCGCTGGCCGACGCCGCGGCCACCTTCGGCGGCGAGGGCCTGGCGCTGGTGCTCACCGTGGGCGCGGCGCTGTCGATCCTGGGCACCAACAACAACACCATGATGCTGGGCCCGCGCTTCCTGCACGCGCTGGCCGCCGACGGCTACGGGCCCGGCGTGCTGGCGCGGGTGCATCCGCGCTTCCGCACGCCGGCGATCGCCATCGGCGTGCAGGCCGCGATCGCCCTGGCGCTGGCGCTGACGGGCTCGTTCGTGCAGCTCGCGGTGCTGTCGATGGTCACCCGCCTGATCGGCTACATCACCACGGCCGGCAGCGTGCTGGTGCTGCGTCGCCGCTACGGCGACCCGCCGACGAGCATGCGCCTGCCCGGCGGGCCGCTGATCCCGGTCACGGCGCTGCTGCTGTCGCTGTCGCTGCTGCTGGCGGCCAGCACCGCCAACCTGCTGGCGGTGGCGGCGGCGATCGCGGTGGGCGCGCTGATCTACCGTTTCCGGCGCCGCGCCCCGAGGCCGGGCGCGTAGACTGGCGCATCGCTCCGACGAACGCACGCCCGTGGATTTCGCCGCCCGCCTCGACGCGCTGACCCTCGACGACCTGCGCGCCGGCGGCGGCCTGAAGTGGACCGCGTTCCCCGACTGCATCGGCGCGTTCGTGGCCGAGATGGACTTCGGCATCGCGCCGGAGATCGAGGCCGCGCTGCACGCGTCGATCGCCGGCGGCCGCACCGGCTATCTCTCGACGCCGCTGACCGACGCGCTGGCCGCCGCCTGCGCGGACTGGCACGCCGAGCGCTACGGCTGGTCGCCGGAACCCGCCCGCATCCACCCGCTGCCCGACGTGCTGACGGGCCTGGAGCTGGCGCTGCGCCACCTGCTGCCCGAGCGCACGCCGGTGGTGCTGCCCACGCCGAACTACATGCCCTTCGTGCCGCTGCTGCGGCTGCTGGGCCACCCGGTGCTGCAGGTGCCGATGCGCGAGGACGGCGGCGACTGGCGCTTCGACGAGGAGGCGCTCGACGCGGCCTTCGCCCAGGGCGCGAAGCTGGCGATCCTGTGCAACCCGCACAACCCGCTGGGCCGCGTGTACACCGCGGAGGAACTGGCGCGCTTCTCGGAGATCGCCGCCCGCCACGGCGCGCGGGTGTTCTGCGACGAGATCCATGCCCCGCTGGTGTTCGCGCCGCACCGGCACGTGCCCTACGCCTCGCTCGGCCCCGTCGCCGCGGCGCAGGCGATCACCGCCACCTCCGCGTCGAAGGGCTGGAACCTGCCCGGGCTCAAGTGCGCGCAGCTGATCCTCACCTGCGACGAGGACCAGGCGCGCTGGCGGCGCATGGCGCCGCTGGCCGGCCACGCCACCGCGACGCTGGGCGTGGTCGCCAACACCGTCGCCTACCGCGAGGGCGGCGGCTGGCTCGACCGCGTGCTCGACTACCTGGCCGGCAACCGCGCGCTGATCGACGCGCGCGTGCGCAACGAACTGCCGCGGCTGGGCTACCGCGCGCCGGAAGGCACCTACCTGGCCTGGTTCGACTGCCGCGCGCTCGGCGACGCGCAGCCGGCGCGCCGCTTCCGCGAGGCCGGCCTCGCGCTGACCGACGGCGCCGAGTGCGGCGACGGCGGCGCGGGCTTCGTGCGGATGAACTTCGCGATGCCGCGCCCGCTGCTCGACGAAGCGCTGGCGCGCATGGCGCGGGCGGTCGAGCCCGCACGCGCCGATCCCCCGTAGGAGCGCGCTCGCGCGCGACCGAAATGCGCGACGAACGCCCGATCGCGCGCAAGCGCGCTCCTACAAGGGCTTGTCGGGACCGGTCTGCCTGCTGCAATCGGGACCGGCCGCGGCTAACCCCGGCCGAAGTGCTCGTAGCCGGCGCCGGGGGGCTGCCAGGGCGCGCCGTCGGCGTCGCGGCAGGCGATGCCCTCGCCGGCGACGATGCGGCCGATGCGGGTCGCGGCCACGCCGGCTTCGCGCGCGGCGGCCTCGATGCCGGCGCGCACGCCGGCCGGTGCGGTGAAGCACAGTTCGTAGTCGTCGCCGCCGCCGGCCTGCAGCGCGCGGCGCGCCTGCGGTACGGGCACGGCGGCGCGCAGCGCGTCCGAGGCGGGCAGGGCGTCGACGGCGAGCTCGGCGCCCACGCCGCTGGCGCGCAGCACGTGGCCGAGGTCGGCGAGCAGCCCGTCGGACACGTCGATCGCGGCATGCGCGCGCCCGGCCAGGGCCGCGCCCAGCGCGATCCGCGGGGACGGCCGCTCCAGCCGCTCGCGCAGCGCCTCGGGCACCGGCGCGCTGCGCTCCCAGGCCTGCAGCGCGGCCGCGGCGTCGCCCAGGGTGCCGCTGACCCAGATGTCGTCGCCGTCGCGGGCGCCGTCGCGGCGCAGGGCCCGGCCCGGCGCCACGTGGCCGATCGCGGTCACGCACAGCGACAGCGGCCCGCGCGTGGTGTCGCCGCCGACCAGGCTCACGCCGTGCCGCGCGGCGAGCGCGAGCAGGCCCTCGGCGAGCGCCTCGACCCAGGCGGGGTCCGGCTCGGGCAGCGAGAGCGACAGCGTGCACCAGGCGGGGGTCGCGCCCATCGCGGCGAGGTCGGACAGGTTCACCGCCAGTGCCTTCCAGCCGATGGCCTCGGGCGCGGTGTCGGCGGGGAAGTGCACGCCGGCGTTGAGGGCGTCGGTGGCGACGGCGAGCTCGCGGCCCGGCGGCGGGCGCAGCAGGGCGGCGTCGTCGCCGATGCCGAGCGCGACGTCGTCGCGCACGACGGCGCGGCGGCGGATGCGGTCGATGAGGTCGAACTCGGCCATCATGCGGCTCCGTGCGATCCGCCCGCGGGATGCCGGCGGCGTCCTGCTTGCGCGGGCGCTGCGCCGATACCGGCCGCTCGCGCCGCGCCTGCGCTCATCCGCGCCGCGCGGCCCCCACCTCGACGGCGCGCCAGTCCGCGCTCGCGCGGTCGAGCACGCCGTTGACGTAGGTGTGGCCGTGCTCGGAACCGAAGCGCTTGACGGTCTTCAGCGCCTCGTCGATGACCACGCGGTACGGCACGTCGATGCGGTGCTGCAGCTCGTAGGCGGCGATGCGCAGCATCGCGCGCTCGATCTGGTCGACCTCGCCGATCGGGCGGTCGAGGAAGGGCTGCAGCGAAGCGTCGAGCGCGGCGTGCTGGCCGAGCACGCCGCGCACCAGGTCCTCGAAATACTCGAGGTCGGCGACTTCGTTGGCCTGCTCGTGCGCGAACTGGGCGACGATGCCGCGCGCGTCCCCGCCGCTGACCTGCCAGGCGTACACCGCCTGCAGCGCCCGCCGGCGCGCGCGCGTGCGCAGCACCGGGTCCACGCCCCCGCGATGCGGCCGGCTCACGGCAGCTTCTCCACCAGGTCGCTCATCTCGATCGCGACCAGCGCGCATTCCTCGCCCTTGTTGCCGTGGCTGCCGCCGGCGCGGCGCTCGGCGTCGACCACGTCGTCCACCGCCAGCACGCCGTTGGCCACCGGCAGGCCGAACTCCAGCGACACCTGCATCAGCCCCTCGGCGCAGTTGTCGGCCACCTGCTCGAAGTGGCGGGTGTCGCCGCGGATCACGCAGCCCAGCGCGACCAGCGCGGCATGGCCGCCGGCCGCGGCCACGCGCGCGGCGACCGCCGGGATCTCCCAGGCGCCGGGCACGCGGATCACGTCCACCGCGTCCTCGGCCACGCCGTGCTCGGCGAAGGCCTTGCGCGCGCCGGCCACCAGCGCGTCGGTGATGCGCGGGTTCCAGCGGCTGGCGATGATCGCGAAGCGCGCGCCTTCGGCGGGGCGCAGGTCGCCTTCGTAGTGGGTCATGCGGAGGCCATCCCGGTCACCCTTGCATTGGCCGGCAGCGGCGGCGCCTCGGGCTCGCCGAAGCCCGGCACCGGCTGGTGCGGACGGTGCATCCAGTAGCCGCCCTCGTAGGGCACGAGGGTACAGCCCTGCGCCACGCAGTCGCCCTCGGAGTAGTAGTGGAAGACCACGCTGTTGCGCGTGCGCGCCGGATCGTTGATCGGGCTGCCGCCGTGGAGCAGGTAGGCGCTCCAGATGAAGACGTCGCCCTTGCGCGCCGCGAAGACTTCCGGCTTCAGGCCGCGCGCGGCGACCTCGTGGTTGACGTAGGCGTGCCAATGCGGCATTTCCGTCTCCACGACATGGTGGCTACCGGTACTGAAGACGTAGGGCGGGATGCGATGGCTGCCGGGGTAGTAGCGCAGGGGACCGGCGTCCAGGTGGCAATCCTCGAGCGCGACCCAGGTCGCGACCAGCTGGTGGGGGCTGCGCGGCGTCATGAACAGCGCATCGATGTGGTCGTCCTGCGCGCTGCCCTGCTCGAAACTGAGCGAGTTGCACAGCACCGGCACGTGTCCGAGGAGACGCGTGAGGATGGGGGTGAGCCTGGCATTGAGCCCCAGCCGCCTGACCGCCTCGTACTCCATGTAGAGATCGTTGGTCTTGAAACGGTGGTGCGCACGCGCATGCTCGTCCACGTCGACCAGGCGCAGCCGCTTCAGGGCCACCATGTCGTCAACCACGAGGCGCGGCAAGCGCTCTGCCCAGGCCTGCCCCACGGCGGCCTTGGCCTGCTCGATCTCTTCGTCGGAATAGAAGCCCGGCAGCACGGCGTAACCCTCGGACGACCACTGCGCCGCGATGGGCGCCAGCGCGTCCTCCTGGCCGGACGACGACGCCCGATGCGTGCCCGACAACCTGCGTTTAAACCACTCGAAACTCGATTTCACGACCTGGATTTCCCTACGCCTGACCGGCTAGTTTAGCCAGCCGCGGGCGGTTCCGCGTAGCCCACCACCTCCAGGCCGAAGCCCGCCACCGCGACCTGGCGGCGCGGGGTGCCCAGCACGCGGATGCGGCCGAAGCCCAGGTCGGCCAGGATCTGGCTGCCGGCGCCGTTGCGGCGCCACTCGGCGAGCGCGCCGGCGCGGCCGCCGCGGGCCGGCTCCGGCGCGGCGCGCAGGCGGGCCAGCAGCGCGTCGGCGTCGGGCGCCTCGCCCAGCAGCACCAGGGCACCGGCCTGCTCGCGGGCCAGCCGCGCCAGCACGTCGCCGCTGAGCGGGCCGAGGTCGGGCCGGCGCCAGTGCAGCGCGTCGGCCAGCGGGTTGAGCGGCTGCACCCGCACCAGCGCCTCGTGCGCGGGCGACGGCGCGCCGCGCACCAGCGCGAAGTGCAGGCCATGGCTCAGCCGGTCGCGATAGGTCACCAGCTCGAACGGGCCGTGGTCGGTCTCGATCGGGCGCGCGTCCACCCGCTCCACGGTGTGCTCGGTCTCCAGCCGGTGGCGGATCAGGTCCTCGATGGAGCCGATCTTCAGGCCGTGCTCGCGCGCGAAGGCTTCCAGTTCCGGGCGCCGGGCCATGCTGCCGTCGGGATTGAGCACCTCGACCAGCACGCCGGCCGGTTCCAGCCCGGCGAGCAGGGCCAGGTCGCTGGCCGCCTCGGTGTGGCCGGCGCGCGCCAGCACCCCGCCCGGCTGCGCCGCCAGCGGGAAGATGTGGCCGGGCTGGGCGAGGTCGGCGGGGCCGGCGTTGGGCCGCACCGCGGTGCGCACGGTGTGGGCGCGGTCGTAGGCGGAGATGCCGGTGGTCACGCCCTCGGCCGCCTCGATGCTGACGGTGAAGTTGGTGTGGTGGGGCGAGGTGTTGTCGCGCACCATCGGCGGCAGGCCGAGCTGGGCGCAGCGCTCGCGGGTGAGCGACAGGCAGACCAGGCCGCGCGCGTGGGTGACCATGAAGTTGATGTCGGAGGGCCGCACCAGTTCGGCGGCCATGATCAGGTCGCCCTCGTTCTCGCGGTCCTCGTCGTCGACGATGACCACCATGCGGCCGGCGCGGATCTCCTCCAGCAGTTCCGGGATCGTCGCGAAGCTCATGCCGCGCCCTCCGGCGCGCCCTGCCCGGCCGCCAGCAGCCGCTCGACGTAGCGCGCGACCAGGTCGACTTCCAGGTTGACCGGGTCGCCGACCGCGGTCGCGCCGAAGGCGGTATGCGCGAGGGTGTGCGGCACCAGCGCGACCTCGAAGCCGCCGGCGTCGACCGCGTTGACGGTCAGGCTGACGCCGTCGACGCAGATCGAGCCCTTCTTCGCGACGTAGCGCATCAGCTCCGGCGGCGCCGAGAAGCGCCAGCGCTGCGCGCGCGCATCGTCGTGCACCGAGACGACCCGGCCGACGCCGTCGACGTGGCCGCTGACCAGGTGGCCGCCGAGGCGGTCGGTGGGCCGCATCGCGCGCTCCAGGTTCAGCGGGCGGCCCGGCGCCAGCGCGCCGAGCGAGGTCAGCGCCAGGGTCTCGCTGGAGGCGTCGGCCTCGAACGCATCGGCGCCGAAGGCGACCGCGGTCAGGCAGACGCCGTTGACGGCGATGCTCTCGCCGAGCGCCGCGTCGGCGAACGGCAGCGTACCGACCGCGATGCGCAGCCGCGCGTCGCCGCCGCGCGGCTCGATGGCCTGCAGCGCGCCGACGCCTTCGATCAATCCGGTGAACATCCGTCCTTCTCCCTCCGGCGGGGAGCGCCCGCGCGGTCAGCGATCGATGGGGAATGCGTCCGGACGCGACGGCACGCGCGGCGGCGCCGCGCGCAGGTCGTCTTCTCGCATCCGGACTGTGACCGTCGGCCCCGGACTCGGACCGGGTCTGCTGACCTGCCGGCGGTGGCCGGCAGCGCTCGCGGGCTCGCGCGTCGCCGCGCCTACCGCCGGTGGGGACTTCCACCCCGCCCTGAAGACATTCGTGGCCGGCGAACCGGCGCGCGCATTCTAGCAACGCCCGGCGCCCGCGGCAGACGCGGGGCGGGACGATGCGTTGCGGCGGTTCACTCCGGGCGGCGGCGGCGGGCGTGCACGAACAGCGGCCAGCGGACCGGGCGCGTGGCGGCGTCGCCCCAGGCCGCGGCGATGGCCGGCGCGTGCGCGGCGACCGGGTCGGCGCCGGTGCGCGCGCGATGGCGCTGCACCGCGGAGAAGGTGCCCAGGTAGGCCAGCAGCCGCGCCAGCGGCCACTCGGCGGCCAAGTCGAAGGGCGGCGCCGCCAGCGCCTCGAACGGCCAGTCGAAGCCGGCGTAGCCGGAATCGACGAGCGCGCGCCCGGCCGGCCAGTCGCCGCGGATCGCCTCCAGCAGCGGACGCGCCGCCTCGGCCACGTCGCCGGGCATCAGCATGTCCTGGTAGCCCCAGGCGACCAGCACGCCGCGCGGGCGCAGCACGCGGGCACACTCGCGGAAGAACGCCGGCCGGTCGAACCAGTGCAGCGCCTGCGCGACGCAGACCACATCGGCGGCGCCGTCGCCCAGGCTGCAGCGCTCGCCCGGCTCGACCGCGAAGCGGACGTTCGCCGGCCCCCGCGCGCGGGCGATCTGCGCGGCGCTGGGATCGGTCGCCAGCACCGCGTCGAAGCGCGCGGCCAGGCTGCGGCTGGCCTGGCCGCTGCCGCAGCCCGGCTCCCAGGCCTGCGCGGTCGCCGGCGCGACGGCGGCGATCCAGTCGAACAGCGCGTCGGGGTACTCCGGACGCGCCTCGGCATAGCCTTCCGCGACGCCTGAAAAGTGGTCGGCGAAGCGCCCGGCGCCGTCGTTCATGCGGACGCCTCGGCCGCCGGCCGCAGCCGCCAGCGCAGGTCGTCGCCGATGCGGCGGGTCTCGACGACCCGCAGGCCGAAGCGGTCCGTCATCGCGTCGATGCCCAGGCCGTCGAACAGCGGCCGGGCGCGCTCGCCCAGCAGCACCGGCGCCATGTACAGCAGCAACTCGTCGACGAGGCCCGCGCGCAGCCAGGCGCCCGACAGCACCGGGCCGGCCTCCACCTGCACCTCGCCGATCCCGCGCGCGGCCAGCAGCGCGAGCGCGGCGTGCAGGTCCAGCCCGCCGTCGCGGCACGGCAGCGCGGCATGGTCGACGACGACGCCGTCCGGCAGCACGGCGCCCTCGGCGTGCAGGTACAGCGTGGGCGCGGACGCATCGCGCACGCGCTCGCGCGCCAGCGACGCCAGCCCGGCGTCCAGGACCACGCGCAGCGGCGGCACGCACGGCGCCTCCGGCGCCAGCCGCACGGTCAGCGCGGGATCGTCGGCGAGCACGGTGCCGCGGCCGGTCAGGATCGCGCCGCTGCGCGCGCGCCAGCGCATCACGTCGGCGCGCGAGGCGGGGCCGCTGATCCACTTGGAATCGCCGTCGGCCATCGCGGTGCGGCCGTCGAGGCTGCACGCCAGCTTGACCCGGAGCCACGGCCGGCCGCGCTCCAGCCGCGACAGGTAGCCGCGGTTGAGCGCGCGCGCCTGCACCTCCATCAGCCCCCACCCGACCTCGACGCCGGCCGCGCGCAGGCGCTCGAAGCCGGCGCCGTCGACCTGCGGGAACGGATCGCGCATCGCCGCGACCACCCGCGCGACGCCCGCCTCCAGCAGCGCGTCCGCGCACGGGCCGGTGCTGCCGGTGTGCGCGCAGGGTTCCAGGGTCACGTAGGCGGTGGCGCCGCGGGCGCGGTCGCCGGCGGCGCGCAACGCGAACACCTCGGCGTGGGGCCCGCCCTTGCGCTGGTGCCAGCCCTCGCCGACGACCTCGCCGTCGCGGACCAGCACGCAGCCCACCATGGGATTCGGCCGCGTGGTCCAGGCGCCGCGCTCGGCCAGGCGCAGGGCGCGGGCCATGTGGGCATGATCGGCAACGGAGAAACCGGGCGCGCTCATCGCACGGCCCTCCCGGCGCGCGCCGGTGCGCCCGCCGCGGCCGGCCTCACCGGCGCCCGCGCCGGTCCGGCGGCTTGGCGAAGGGCACCAGTTCGCCGCCGAGCAGCGGCAGCTGCGCCTCGCCCGGCAGGTCGCGCTCGAGCCGGTCGAGCTCCTCGCGGAAGTCGGCCACGTCCTCGAACGCCCGGTACACCGAGGCGAAGCGCACGTAGGCGACGTGGTCGAGCTTGCGCAGCTCGGCCATCACGAACTCGCCGACCCGGATCGAGGGCAGTTCGCGCTCGCCGCTCATGCGCACCGCGTGGACCACCGCGCGCACCGCGGCCTCGATCTGCTCCTCCGACACCGGCCGCTTCTGCAGCGCGCGGTCGAAGCCCACCCGCAGCTTCTTGGCATCGAACTGCTCGCGGCGGCCGTCGGACTTGATGATCACCGGCAGCTTCAGCTCGATGGTCTCGAGCGTGGAGAAGCGCTCCCCGCAGGCCTCGCACTCGCGCCGGCGCCGGATCGTGGCGCCGTCCTCGGACACGCGCGAATCGATCACGCGGGTGTCGGTGTGCTGGCAGAAGGGGCAGTGCATGGGGAGCCGGGAATCGGGAGTCGGGAGTGGGGAATCGGAAAGCCGAGAGCGGAGCTTAAACGCTTTGAGCAATTCCCGATTCCCGATTCCCCATTCCCGCCTCAGCCATAGACCGGGTACTTGCGGCACTGCGCGGTCACCGCGTCGCGGACGCGGGCGATCACCGCTTCGTCGTCGGGGGCGTCGAGCACGTCGCAGATCCAGCCGGCCAGTTCGGTGCAGTCGGCCTCGGTGTAGCCGCGGGTGGTCACCGCCGGGGTGCCGATGCGCAGGCCGGAGGTCACGAACGGCTTCTGCGGGTCGTTGGGCACGGCGTTCTTGTTGACGGTGATGTGGGCGCGGCCCAGCGCTTCCTCGGCGGCCTTGCCGGTGACGCCCTTGCCGATCATGTCCACCAGCATCAGGTGGTTGTCGGTGCCGCCGGAGACGATCCGGTAGCCGCGCTCGACGATGGTCTTCGCCATCGCCCGCGCGTTCTCCACCACCTGCGCCTGGTAGGTCTTGAACTCGGGCTCCAGCGCTTCCTTGAAGGCCACCGCCTTGGCTGCGATGACGTGCATCAGCGGGCCGCCCTGGATGCCCGGGAACACGATCGACTGCAGCTTCTTGACGATCTCGTCGAAGTGCTCGCCCGCGCCCTGGCGAGAGGCGACGACGATGCCGCCGCGCGGGCCGCGCAGGGTCTTGTGGGTGGTCGAGGTGACCACGTGCGCGTGCGGCACCGGGTCCGGGTAGGCGCCGGCGGCGACCAGGCCGGCCACGTGCGCCATGTCCACGAACAGCCAGGCGCCGACCTGGTCGGCGATGGCGCGGAAGCGCGCCCAGTCGATGTGGCGCGAATAGGCCGAGAAGCCCGCCACCACCATCTTCGGCCGGTGCTCCAGCGCAAGCCGCTCGACGGCGTCGTAGTCGATCAGGCCCTCGTCGTTCACGCCGTACTGGACCGCATCGAACAGCTTGCCCGAGGCGTTGACCTTGGCGCCGTGGGTCAGGTGGCCGCCGTGGGCCAGCGACATGCCGAGGATCCTGTCGCCCGGCTGCAACAGGGCGAAGTACACCGCCTGGTTGGCCTGCGAGCCGGAGTGCGGCTGCACGTTGGCGTAGTCGGCGCCGAACAGCTGCTTCGCGCGGTCGATGGCCAGCTGCTCGGCGACATCGACGTACTCGCAGCCGCCGTAGTAGCGCTTGCCCGGGTAGCCTTCCGCGTACTTGTTGGTCAGCTGGCTGCCCTGCGCTTCCATGACCCGCGGGCTGGCGTAGTTCTCCGAGGCGATCAGCTCGACGTGGTCCTCCTGGCGGCGGGCCTCCGAGGCGATGGCCGCGGCCAGTTCAGGGTCATAACCTTCGATACGGGCATCGCGCGGGAACATCGCTCGCTCCAGAAGACGGCAGGGCCGGAAAGACCGCGATTCTAGCGCGCCGCCGCGGACGCCGCGCTCCGGCACCGCCCCCCGCGGCCTTCACGGCCCCGCCCCCCGCGCGTCCCTGCAAGGCACCGCGCCCGGAGCGCCGGCGCTGGCCGGGCCCCGTCGCCTCGCCGCGGCGTACCGCCGGGCCCGGCCACCCAGGCCCGCAGGAGACCCGCCATGACCGCCATCGTGATCTACGGAAAAGCCGTCCAGGACGCGCGCAACCGCATGCGCTCGGCCCATATCTCGACCATGCTGGAGGTGCTGGACGCCCCCTTCGGCGCAGGCGCGGAAGGCAGCGCCGGCAGGCGCTTGATCGACCGGATCGTGGCGACGTTCGGGGCGATCCCCGACACGCAAGGCAACGGCGCAGAGCATCTGCGCGCCGCCAAGAGCGCGCTACAGCGGTTCTCGAACCCGAACGGCTACCGCGACCTCTTCGCGATCGGCGACGCCCTGCGCGAGCTCGGCGACTATCTCAACAAGGGCGGGGCGGGCGAGGCCTGGCAGGCGTTCGCCGCCGGCCTGCGCAACGAGCAGGCGTTCGACCGGTCGGCGAACCGCGCCCGGCGCGAGATCGCGGACTTCGATTCCGAGGAACTGCCGCAGCTCGGCATCTTCAAGAATCGCCTGCTCGACCGCAGCGTCGTGAAGTACATGGAACGCTTCTACGGCCCCTACCTCGGAGCCGACATCTCCGGCACCACGACCGACAGCCTGGCGGCGCTCGCCTTCCTGCTCAGCCGGTTCGACGGCCGCGAACCCGCGCCCGATCCCGACCACATGCCGGGAGACGCCGACGCCGCCATCGGCGATGGACTGGCGCTCTTTCCCGTCGCCTCGATGGTGCTGCAGTACCACCACTCGCTGCTGGAATGCATGCTCGCGCTCTCGTTCGCCTCCCCCGCCGTGTACGGCCATGGCGGCGTCGGCGACTCTCCGCTGGGGCGCGCCGATCTCTACGACTACACGGCGCTGATCAATCGCGTCGCCACGCAACGCGACGAGGATCCGATCGGCAAGATCCTGCTGGGCGGCAACCAGACGCTGGACGCGGAGTTCGGCGGCCGCCGGCTGGCGATCGTCCGCGACTTCATCGACATCCAGGACAACCCCTACGCCGACTGCGAGATCGCGCTGCTGGTGCCCGCCCCGCGCCCGCCCGACCCGCCGCAGGCCCTGTTCCAACTGGGAACGCAGTATCCGCGCTTCAGCGACACCCGCCGGCAGCAGAGCCTGATCGAAGGCAGGTTCTACCAGAAGGGCGATCCGAGCCTGCTGGCGGCGGCCCTGGTCTACGAGAACGACCTGGGCCTGCCGGCCGTCGGCCAGAACACCGGGCCCATCGCCCTCTCCGAGCTGGTCAAGCGCAACTCGCTCGAGTTGCGCGAGTTCAACAGGGACCTCGCTGGCGCCAACTTCTTCGACAGCCTGGAGGCAGCGACGACCGCGACCGCGACCGCGACCGCGGCTGCGGACGGGCCGCTGCCGCAAGGCGGCGGCGTCGCGGACGCGCCGACCGATTCCCCGCAGCTCGGCGCGCCATCGCCCGAGCCGAGCCGACCGCCCCCGTCCTGGCTCACGCCCGAGCGCCTTGTCGCACTGCAGCGCCTGCTCAACCCATAACCCTTCGCGCGGATGCGCGCCCGGTTCGGGAACGCCGCTCCGATTCATGCGGGGCGGCGTTCTCGTTTTCCGCATTCCTCTTTCGAGGCGCCCCGGTTCCACTGCGGCCGGGCTTCACGAGCGGCCGCCTGCGGCGTCGTGTCCGGCGCTGCCCGGGGCAAGAGGCCCCGGGGACGACTTCAGAGGGAAGGGAATGTCCGGTCACGAGGGAATGGCGGGCCAAGCAGGCGAAGCCGCGACGCAGGAGGATATCTGGGGCAACTGGGAGCAGGACCGCATCGTGCTGCGCTGCAGGGCGATCCGGCTGACCCGGGGCAACGTGGACGAGGCGGAGGACATCCTCTCCTCCACCGTCCTCAAGACGCTCGACTACCTGCGCCAGCATCGCGCGCAGATCCGGCGGCCGCGGGCGTTCCTGCTGTTCGCGCTCAACAACGAGTTCGTCAGCCGCTGCCGGCGGCGCGCGCAGGAGAACGCGCAGCTCGACCGCAGCGCCGACGTGGAGGAGCAGGCGGGCGCGACCGCCGCGCCGGGCCACGAACAGGCGCTGCAGGTGCAGGAGACGCTGGCCGCGGTGATGGCCGAGGTCGCGCGGCTGCCGTCCGACCAGCGCCGGCTGTTCCGCATGCGCTTCCGCGAGGAACGTTCCTACGCCGACATCGCCCAGGCCTTCGGCATTTCCCAGCCGCTGGCGCGCAAGCGCGTGCAGCTGCTGCGCGAGCGCCTGCGCCGGGCGCCCGGCGTAAGCGATTAGCTTCGCGATTCACGCGGCGCTGCCTGCCGCGTCCTAGGGCCACAGCCCGCACGATCCCGAGACCCCGACCATGGCCGACACCACCGTCAACGCGCAGATCACCGACGCCGTCACCCAGACCAACGTCAAGGTGGTCGCCGAAGCCCCCGCGCAGGCCATCGCCTCGCTCTACCAGGTGGTCAGCCATGCCACGGGGCTGGCGGTGCAGAACGCCGTGCACAGCCAGCACGCGATGAACCAGATCAGCACCGCGGTGGTCTCCAAGGCCTGCCAGCTGATCATGAACATCGCCGAGAGCGGAGCGTGAGCGCCTGAGGAGGCCCGGACATGAGCTGGAAGCCCAGGTTGTGGGGACGCGGCGGGCGCGGGGCGCAGCCGGGCGGCACCGCCGGCGAGGATCGCGCCGCCGCGCCCGCCGCGGCGGCCGACGCCGCTGCCGCGCCCGCACCGGAAGCGGCAGCGCCCGCATCGGCGTCGGCGCAGGAGGACGCGGCACCGGCATCGCTGCAGGCCCCGCCGGGCACGTCGCAGCAGGACGCCACCGCCACCGCCACCGCCGCGGACGCGGATGCGGAGGCGGACCCCGGCGCGGACACGGACGCGTCCGACACGCCGGAGCCGGCGCCGCCATCGCTGCAGGCCCCGCCGCCCACGCCGACCCCGGAAACCGGTGCGGCCGCCGCGCATGCGCCCGAACCCGCGGAGCCGGACGCGGCGACGTCCACCGGCACCGGCACCGACACCGACAGCGACACCGGCAGCGACAACAACGCCGGCGCAGACGATCCCCCCGCTTCCGCCGCAGCGGCCGCGACGCCCGCAGCGGGCGCCTCGCCGCCGGCGCCGCCGGACACCTCGGCGCTCAACCCCCGCATCGTCCAGGCAGTCGCCTACGCCAACGCGCAGAACCAGCAGTACCTGCCGCTGCTGGTGCAGACGCCGCCGCAGGTGCTGGCGACGCAGAGCGCCGGGCATGCCGTACAAGGTGCGGCGCAGTACATGGAGGCGGTCATGCAGATCGCGCTGGCGGCGCAGGCCGTGATCGCGCAGAAGGCCGTCGCCAATCCCGCCGAAGCCGGCCTCGAGAAGCCGACCCTGGACGCGGTCCAGGGCATGGTCACCGCCGCGGTGGAAGCCTACGGCAAGGTCAGCCAGACCGCGGGCACCTCCGTCAAGACCATCGGCGACGACACCGCCTCGCTGCCCTGACCCCAAGGATCCCTGCCATGAGCGTTGCCCAGCCGCCGCCACCGCCCCCTCCCCCCGGCAATGCCGCGAATGCCCGCACCGCCGCAAACGCCGCAAACGCCGCAAACGCCGCGCGCAGCATGCAGCAGACCCTGCAACGCGTGCTGCCGGAAGCGATCGCGGCGCTGGCGACGCTGGCCGAGCGCAAGCGCGAGGCTGCGGAGGCCTACGCAAAGGTACGCAACGGAACGCTGGCGCTGGTCGAACTCGCGCGCCGCAACGCGGACGAGACCAGTCGCGTCGCGCGCGCCGAGGACGCGACCCTGGTCGACCTGATCGAGACCCTGGACGCGACGGCCTCCGGATCCGCCGACCCGGCCGCCCGCGCGCGCGTCGACGGGCTCCTGCAGGCCCTGCAGTCCCTGAAGGCGCGGTCGTCCTCGCGGACGCGCGCCTAGGGTCTGCCGACGACAGGCCTTCGGGCCCATGCGCCCTCCCTCCCCTTCACGCGCGCCCCCCGCGCGCGTCGATAGGACGCCGACCGCCTCCGGCGAACCACGAGGCCCATCCGAAGGAGCGACACCATGCCCAGCCCCGAAACCGTCAACCCGATGGTCACCGATGCCGTCACCCAGTCCAACGTCAAGGTGGTCGGCGAAGCGCCCGCCATCGCCGTCGGCACCATCTACCAGTCGCTGGCGCATTCGACCGGCATCCTGTTCGAGAACGCCGTCGCCGCCCAGCAGCAGCAGAACACCCTGGCCCAGGCCGCGGCCAACCAGGGCGTGATGCAGATCTACAGCCTCGACACGATGTCCGATGCCGGCGCCACCGAGAAGGTCGGCCAGTCGGGCGTGTCCGACAACCTGACCAGCCTGCTGACCGTGCTGCAGGCCTTCACCAGCAGCGGCCGCTGACCGCGAATGCCCCCCTTCCCGCGGGGAGGGGGGCATCGCCCGGTCGAGAGGGACCCCATGCTTTCCAGGCGCGACCCGGCCGCCGAGCCATGGCACGATCGCGGGTCCCCGACGCTTCGCAGGCATCCCATGCCCTACGCTTTCGTCCCGGCCGCCGACCCGCTGGCGATCGGGGAACGACAGTGGGCCGTGGCCGCGGTCTCGCCGCCGTGCGGGCGCCGCGCCGTCGTCGGCCTGCGCTTCTCCCGGCTCGGCCCCTGCCTGGGCCTGGCCGCGCCGCTGCCCGGCGGGCGCGCCTTCGCGCTCTGCCTCTCGCGTACTTCCCCGACCCTCGCGCCGGTGTCGCCGGCGGGCGTCGACGCGGCCATCGGCCTGCTGCAAGCGGCCGGCTACGACGCCGGCGCGCCGGGGCCGGTCCTGGTGCTGGGACCGGTGGACGCCTGGCGCCGGGGCGCGGCGGCGACCTACGCGGCGCTGCGCGCCCGTCTCCCCGCGGCCGTGCGGGAAATCCCGCTCGTCGCCGCGCCCTACGGCCTGGCGCTCAACGCCGGCGGGGCGCTCGCGGTCGTCGCCGGCCGGGCCGGTTGAGGGCCGGCCGGCCGCGGCGGCTACGCTACAATGGCGCATCCCCGCCTGCCGCTCCCCGCCCCTGTCCAGGCCGGCGGGCGCCCAGGCGACGCCCATCCGGAGCCCCCATGTCGCAATACATCTACACCATGAACCGCGTCAGCAAGGTGGTCCCGCCGAAACGGCAGATCATCAAGGACATCTCGCTGTCGTTCTTCCCCGGCGCGAAGATCGGCCTGCTCGGCCTCAACGGCGCCGGCAAGTCCACCGTGCTGCGGATCATGGCGGGCGTGGACCAGGACTTCGAGGGCGAGGCGCGCCCGCAGCCTGGCATCAAGGTTGGCTACCTGCCGCAGGAGCCGCAGCTCGACCCGGAGCAGACGGTGCGCCAGGCCGTCGAGCAGGGCGTGGGCGAGGTGCTGCAGGCCCAGGCCGCGCTGGAGGCGGTGTATGCCGCCTACGCCGAGGAAGGCGCCGACTTCGACGCGCTGGCCAAGGAGCAGGAGCGGCTGGAGGCGATCCTCGCCGCGGGCGACGCGCACACCCTGGAGAACCAGCTCGAAGTGGCCGCCGACGCGCTGCGCCTGCCGCCGTGGGAGGCGAAGATCGGCCCGCTGTCGGGCGGCGAGAAGCGCCGCGTGGCGCTGTGCCGCCTGCTGCTGCAGAAGCCGGACATGCTGCTGCTCGACGAGCCGACCAACCACCTCGACGCCGAGTCGGTGGAATGGCTGGAGCAGTTCCTGCAGCGCTACCCGGGCACCGTGGTGGCCGTCACCCACGACCGCTACTTCCTCGACAACGCCGCCGAGTGGATCCTGGAGCTGGACCGCGGCCGCGGCATCCCGTGGAAGGGCAACTACACCGATTGGCTGGTGCAGAAGGAAGACCGCCTGAAGCAGGAGGAGAGCCAGGAGAAGGCGCGCCAGAAGGCGATCCAGAAGGAGCTGGAGTGGGCGCGCCAGAACGCCAAGGGCGGCCGCTCGAAGGGCAAGGCGCGCCTGGCGCGCATCGAGGAGCTGCAGTCGGTCGACTACCAGAAGCGCAACGAGACCAACGAGATCTTCATCCCGCCGGGCGAGCGCCTGGGCAACTCGGTGATCGAGTTCAAGGGCGTGTCCAAGCGCTTCGGCGACCGCCTGCTGATCGACGACCTCAGCTTCATCGTGCCGCCCGGCGCCATCGTCGGCATCATCGGCCCCAACGGCGCCGGCAAGTCGACGCTGTTCAAGATGATCATCGGCAAGGAGCAGCCGGACGAGGGCCAGATCGTGACCGGCCCGACGGTGAAGCTGGCCTACGTCGACCAGAGCCGCGAGAAGCTGGAAGGCAACCACAACGTCTTCCAGGAAGTCTCCGGCGGCGCCGACATCCTCAACATCAACGGCATCGAGATCCAGTCGCGCGCCTACATCGGCCGCTTCAACTTCAAGGGCCAGGACCAGCAGAAGGTCGTCGGCTCGCTGTCGGGCGGCGAGCGCGGCCGCCTGCACCTGGCCAAGACCCTGCTGCAGGGCGGCAACGTGCTGCTGCTCGACGAGCCCTCCAACGACCTGGACGTGGAGACCCTGCGCGCGCTCGAGGACGCCTTGCTGGAGTTCCCGGGCAACGCCTTCGTGATCTCGCACGACCGCTGGTTCCTGGACCGCATCGCCACCCACATCCTGGCCTTCGAGGGCGACTCGCACGTGGAGTTCTTCCAGGGCAACTACCGCGAGTACGAGGACGACAAGAAGCGCCGCCTCGGCGACGATGCCGGCCCGAAGCGCCTGCGGTTCAAGGCGCTGAAGTAGACAAAACCGGGGTCAGAGTCGACTTTTCGCCCCGGAAGCCTCTCCTGGAGGGATCGAAGGCGAAAAGTCGACTCTGACCCCGGTTACCTGAGGACGCGGACGCATGACGACCTCCTTCGTACCGGCCCTGCGGGCGCGCTGGCGCGACGCCGACACCCTGGTCTGCGTCGGCCTCGATCCGGAGCCGGCGAAGTTCCCGGCGCGCTTCGCCGGCGACCCGGACGCGGTGTTCGCGTTCTGCCGCGACATCGCCGACGCCACCGCGGCCTACGCCTGCGCGTTCAAGCCGCAGATCGCGCATTTCGCCGCGCTCGGCGCCGAGGACGCGCTGGAGCGGTTGATCGCGCACCTGCACGCCGCGCATCCCGGCATCCCGGTGATCCTGGACGCCAAGCGCGGCGACATCGGCAGCACCGCCCGGCACTACGCCGCCGAGGCCTTCGACCGCTACGGCGCGGATGCGGTCACCGCCAACCCCTACCTCGGCCGCGATTCGCTCGAGCCCTTCCTGGAGCGCGCCGACCGCGGCGTGGTGATCCTGTGCCGCACGTCGAACCCGGGCGCCGGCGACCTGCAGGACCTGATCGTGTCCGACGACGGCCGCGGCGGCCGCCCGCTGTACCAGCGCGTGGCCGAACGGGTCGCCGGCGACTGGAACGGCCACGGCAATTGCGCGCTGGTGGTCGGTGCCACCTGGCCGGAGCAACTGCGCGAAGTGCGCGCGATCGTCGGCGAGCTGCCGCTGCTGGTGCCGGGCGTGGGCGCGCAGGGGGGCGACGCCGAGGCGGTGGTGCGCAACGCCCGCAGCGCCGACGGCACCGGCCTGATGGTCAGTTCCTCGCGCGCGATCCTGTACGCCTCCGCCGGGGACGACTATGCCGAAGCCGCCGCCGCGGCCGCGCGCGGCCTGCGCGACACGCTGAACGCCGCGCGCTGAGCGCCGCTGGCGCCAGCGCGCTCCTACAAGATGGGTTTCAGGGAACGCTCGGAGCGGGCGAAACGCGCACAGCCCCCGCCGGCGCCGAAGCGCGCCCGACCGCCGGTCCCCGCTTTGGAGCGCGCGCGCGCCCGCCCGGTCTTCCCCAACGACCATGGTCGCGCGCGAGCGCGCTCCTACGCGTGGAGCCGCCCGCTCAGGCAACGGGCGGCGGGATTGGCTACTCTCCGCCCGCGCGATGACGCGTCGACAGCGGGAGCGTTGCGATGATCCGGACCGCCTATCCACTGCTGCTCTGCCTGGCCGCATGCGGATGCGCCGCTGCGCTGCATGCGCAGGAGGCCGCGGCCGCACCGCCTGCCGCGACGCCGGCGCAGCCCGCGGCGGACGACGCCGATCTCGACTTCAGCGGCGCCGCGCTCGCCCACGTGCGCGCACACGCGCGCCCGGCGGCGCCGGCGCTGCAGGCGGCCGCCCGCCGCGCGATCGAGGCCTCCGCCGGCGAGGCGGACTGCCAGGTGGACGGCGAGCGGCTGTTCGAGGTGGATCTCGACGGCGACGGCCGCGCCGAGGGCGTGGCGGCGTGGACCGAATCCGGCTGCGGCGGCAGTCCGGGCAACGACTATGCGCGCCAGCTCGCGGTGCTGCGCGCGCAGGGCGACGACTGGGTGCCGGTGCTCACCGGCGTGAGCCTGGGCACCAAGCTGGTCGGCGCGCGCCGCATCGACGCCATCGACGGCGGCCGGCTGTCGCTGCGGCCCGAGGGCGCGTCGCTGTCGCAGGCCGAGACCGTCGTCGTCCCGCCGCTGCCGTAAAACGTCTTCCGTAGGAGCGCGCTCGCGCGCGAAGCTCTTTCTTTCGGAGCCGGCGAAAAAGCGTCGCGCGCGCGCGCGCGCGCGACACTCTCTTTCCGGCGCCCCCCCCCCCCCCCCCCCGCCCCCCCCCCCGCTCCTACGGAAGCGGGCGCTCGGGGAACAGCACGTCGGCGAAGCCGAAGCGGGCGAAGTCCTCGATCCGCGCCGGATAGAGCACGCCCTGCAGGTGGTCGAACTCGTGCTGGATCACGCGGGCGTGGAAGCCCTCCGCCTCGCCCTCCAGCAGCGCGCCCTCGGCGTCCAGCCCGCGGTAGCGGACGCGCCGCCAGCGCGGCACCCAGCCGCGCAGCCCGGGAATCGACAGGCAGCCTTCCCAGCCGCCCTCGCGGGCCTCGCCCAGCGGTTCCACCGACGGGTTGACCAGCACCGTGCGCGGCACCGGCGGCGCGTCGGGATAGCGCTCGGCGCGGTCGAAGCCGTACACCATGACCTGCAGGCCCACGCCCACCTGCGGCGCGGCCAGCCCCACCCCGCCGGCCGCGGCCATGGTCTCCCACATGTCGGCGACCAGCGCGCGCAGCGCGTCGTCGAAGGCCTCGACCGCGGCCGCGGGCCGGTTGAGCACCGGATCGCCCATGCGCACGATCGGGCGGATCACGGCGCCGCCTCCGCGGGCACGCCGAACACCTGCCGCAGGTAGGTCAGGTAGCCCGGGTCGTCGCACATGCTCTTGCCGGGCGAATCGCTCAGCTTGGCGACCGGCTGGCCGTTGCAGCGGACCATCTTGATGACGATGTTCAGCGGCGTCGGGCCCAGGTCGTTGGTCAGGTGGGTGCCGACGCCGAAGGCGACCTGGCAGCGACCGCGGAAATGGTCGTACAGGCGCATGACCTTGTCGATGTCGAGCCCGTCGCTGAACACCAGGATCTTGCCCGCCGGATCGACCCGGTTGCCGCGGAAGTGCGCGAGCATGCGCTCGCCCCAGGCGAAGGGGTCGCCCGAATCGTGGCGCACGCCGTCGAACAGCTTGCAGAAGTACATGTCGAAGTCGCGCAGGAAGGCGTCCAGCCCGACCACGTCCGACAGCGCGATGCCCAGGTCGCCGCGGTACTCGCGCGCCCAGGATTCGAGCGCGGCGGCTTGCGAGTCGCGCAGCCGCGGCCCCAGCGCCTGGAACGCCTGCAGCCATTCGTGCGCCATGGTCCCGTGCGGGGTCATGCCGTAGAGCCGTGCGAAGTGCACGTTGCTGGTGCCGACGAACTGCGGGCCGAGCGCATCGCGCAGCAGCGGCAGCATGTGGCCGTGCCATTGCCGCGAGTAGCGCCGCCGGGTGCCGTAGTCGGCGATCCGGCACTGCTCGAACCCCGGGGCGTCGCGCAGCATCGCGGCCTTGGCGCGCAGCCGGCGCTCGCCCTCGTCGAAGTCCGGCGACGTCGTGTTGCGGAACCAGACCTCGTTGACGATCGCCAGCAGCGGCACCTCGAACGGGATCGTGTGCAGCCACGGGCCGCGGATGTCCAGCTCGATCTCGCCCGGCACCGTCGCCGACGGTCGCAGGTCGATGTACTTGCGGTCGAGATGGAACAGGCCGAGGAAATCCGCGAAGTCGGACTTGACGAAGCGAAGGCCGCGAACGTAGTCGAGCTCGGCGGCGGTGAAGCGCAGGCCGCAGAGGCGATCGATCTCGGCGTCGATCTGGTCGATGTAGCGCGCCAGGTCGATGCCCGGCGTGCGGCACTTGAACCGGTACTCGACGTGCGCGCCGGGGTGCTGGTGCAGCACCGCCTGCATCATCGTGAACTTGTACAGGTCGGTGTCGAGCAGGGACTGGATCACCGGCATCGGGACATCCGGGAAAGACGGGCCCACCAGACTAGCGCGTTCGATGGCCGCCGGCGGCGCCCGGGCCGACGACGGCAGGCGCCGCTCCGCCGATGCCGACGCCCGTGGACGGGACGGCCGCCGTCGTGCGGCCCGCCCTGCCGCGCCGGGACGCGGTAGCGGGGCCGGCGAAGGCCGCGGGCCGTCAGCGCGCGGCGGCGCGCCCGCAGTCGGTGTCGGCCACCTCGGGCACGCGCTCCCACTGCCAGGTGTCCACCGCCTCGCCGCGCGGGCGGTACTCGATCGTGGTGTCCCGGCCGTCGCGCCGGACCTGCAGCGTCAGCACGCCGTCCTGGTCGCCCTGGATCGCGTCCTGCCCGACCGGCTGCAGGATCTCGTCGCCGTCGCGCAGCCCCGCTGCCTCGGCCGCCGAACCGGGCACCAGCCCACGCACGATGCGCACCGGCTCGACCAGCACCTTGGGCTCGAAGCCGAGTTCGTAGCGCCGCAGCGGCCGCTGCACCCGGCGAAAGCACGGCCCGAACGCGTCCGAGGCCGGCACGTCCACCCGTCCGTCCAGCATCGCGTGGAACGCGGCGACGCCTTCGGCGCCCAGTTCCTCTCCGACCAGCGCCTCCCAGTCGGCCTGCTCCACCGGCAGGCCCCGCTCGCGGCGCGCCCGCAGCGCCAGCATCAGGTCGTCGAGCGAGCGCGCGCCGCCGGACGCCCTGCGGACGGCCGCATCGACGTTGACGAAGTACACGTAGCCGCGATCGTAGGGCAGCGTGCGGATCCGGGTGTCCTCCCAGAAGCGGCCGGCGACCTCGCGGTTGGGGGTTCCGGCGAACAGGCTGGTGTACAGGCGCGCCATCGTGAAGTTCAGGTCGCGCAGATAGGCCTCGGGCGTCACCATGCCGAAGCGGAACGGCAGCTCGCCCTGGTAGAACACCGCCAGGCCTTCGTTGAACCAGGCCGCGCCCAGGCTCTCGTCCATGCCGCGCCCGCGCGCCATCAGCGGCTGGAAGGTGTGGAACATCTCGTGCGCAAGGGTGAAGCGCAGCGCCTCGGGATCGTTGCCGCGGGTGTCGCCGTAGGTCAGCACGAACGAGCGATGCATGCCGATGCCGCCGCCCGGGTTGACCTGGTTGCGGCGCATGAACACCCCGTAGGGCGTGGGCGCGGCGTCGAAGACCTCGAGGAAGCGCGCGTACAGCGCCTCGCCCCAGACCATCATCTCGCGGGCGTCGAAGGGCGTTTCGCCCTGCCAGGCGGAGAAGAAGCGGTCGGCGGCGCCGGTCTCGGGATAGCGCTGGATCATGCCGGCCATGAAGAACGCGCTGTCGACCAGGCTGGCCGGCACGGCCTCGTCGCGGGCCAGCGTGTCGAGGCTGCTCAGGCCCACCGCGCCGTCCGGCAGCGCGCTCAGGTCCCAGTCCGCGCGGATGCGGTAGTCGCCGGCGGCGGGACGCAGCAGGAAGGTGGCGCCGCCCGCGGAGACCGCGCCGCTGTCGCCGCGCAGCTCGATCGGCGGCGCGGCGCCGCGGGCGGCCAGCGCGGTCGCGGCCGGCGCGCGATACCGCAGCCGCACCTCGCCCTCCGGAACGCGCCCGGCGAACCAGCGGCGCTGGATGGCGGGGTCCTCGCCGGTCTGCTCGACCCGCAGCGGCAGGCGGCCGCGCGCATCGTGCGCCTCCAGCCCGTCCAGTTCCGACGCGACGGTCGGCACGTTGCTCGCCACCAGCGGCATCTGCAGCAGGGGCTCGCCCTCGGCCGGCACGGCGCCGCTCATGGTCAGCGCGACCTCGACCGCCTCCACGCGCGCGCCGTCGGCCGACGGCAGCGGCCGCAGCACGTAGGCCAGCGCGGGCGGCTGCGCGGGCGCCGTCCACGCCAGCAGCGACAGTGCGATCGCGACGACGGCCTGCTGGCACCTGGACATCGATTCCTCTCCTGCGTTTCCGAACCTTATCGCCTCGCGCGCCGCGCGGGTGCGCGCGCCGCTCAATCGCCGCCGTCGATCGCCAGCTCGCCCTCGATCTCCACCGGGATGTTCCAGGGCAGCTCGGCCATGCCGACCGCGCTGCGCACGTGGCGGCCGACCGCGGGCCCGAACACCGCGTGGATCAGCTCCGAGAACCCGTTGATCACGCCCGGCTGGTCCTGGAAGCCGGGCGCCGAGGCGACCATGCCGAACACCCGGCGCCAGCCGGTGATGCGGTCCAGGTCGCCGATCTCGGCCCGCACGCTGGCCAGCATCGACAGGCCGGTGAGCATCGCCGCGTGGCGCGCGGCCGCCACGTCGACCTCGGCACCGACCTTGCCGAACGGCCCGGCGAGGCGCCCGTCGGGCCCCTGTGGGCCGTGCCCGGCGATCAGCACCCGGCGGCCGGCGCGCTGCGCGAACGCGAACGGCAGCACCACGCCCGGCGGCGCGACCAGCGGCGGCGGCAGCTGCAGGCCCAGCTCGGCCAGGCGCGCTTCGATGCGGCTCATCGTCCGGCGCCCTCCCTGCATGCGGACGCGCGCGGGCGCGCCCGTTCGAGGCGGGCGGCGTTCGCCAGGCGTGCACGGCGGCGGGACGGCGTCATGGCGAGGCGCCTCCGGCGACGAACGCGCGCACGTCGGCGGCGAGCTGCGCGCGACTGGCCGCGCCCACGTAGGGCATGTGGCCCGAAGCGTACGTGCGCATCGTCACCCGCCCGGGCGGCATGCCCGACAGCGCCACGGCCTGCTCGGCCGCACCCGTGGTGGTGACCAGATCGTAGTGGCCGGTGGCCACCAGCACGCGCAGCGCGGGGTTGCGGCGCATCGCGGTGGCCAGGGCCAGCGCATGGTTGTCCTGCAGCGGCGGCTGCCCTTTCCAGAACCGCGCGTTGACGTGGCGGAACTCGATCGCGTTGTAGGCGCGCGCGGTCTCCACACCGAGCTGCTCGCGCAGGTGCGTGTGCAGGGTGGCGACGTACAGCGGCGCGTACTGGCCCATCGCCGGGTCGTCGGCGACCGGATCGCCGCCCGAGGCCGCCAGCGGCAGGGTGAAGCGGGCGTCGTATGCGCCGACCTGCAGGCCGGCGTCGCGCAGCACCTCGCGGCCGAACGCGGCCGCGTCCATGCGCAGGTCGAGCGCCAGCCAGCGCGCGGCCGGGATGCCGGTGAGCGCCGCCAGTTCCGCGGCGACGGACGCGCGCGCGGCGGCGTCCAGCCGCGAGCCCTGGAACAGGGCCTGCAGGTAGGGCCCCTCGGCGAAGGCCCGCGCCCGGGCGATGTGCGCCTCCAGCGCCACCGTGCGCGGCACCGCGCCGTGGTACCAGGCGGTGGCGGCGTAGCTCGGCAGGCCGGTCGCCGAGGCCAGCTCGGGGCCGCGCCGGCTGCCGTCCATCGCCTGCCCGAGCAGCATCACCCCGTTGAGGGCGATGCCGTCCATGCGGCCGGTGGCAGTCGGCCCGCCGGCCAGCAGGCGCGCGACCTCGGCCGCGCGCACGGTGCCGTAGCTCTCGCCCATCAGGTAGCGCGGGCTGCGCTCGCGCCCGTGGCGCCGCAGCCAGTCGCCGACGAAGCGGGCGATCGCCTCGGCGTCCTCGCGCACGCCGAACACGCGCGCCGCGCCGGCCTCGCCGACCACGCGCGCGAAGCCGGTGCCCGGCGGATCGATCAGCACCACGTCGGCCACGTCCAGCGGCGATTCCGGGTTGTCGACCAGGGCGAACGTCGGCGCCGTCGGCGGCCGGATCTCCTCGTCGCCGGCCTGCGCGCCGTAGTCGGGCCGCTTCGGGCCCAGGAAGCCCATGTGCAGCCAGATCGAGGCCGAGCCGGGGCCGCCGTTGAAGGCGAAGATCACCGGACGCTCCGGGGCCGCGGCCTCGGCCAGGTAGGCGATGGCGCCGACCGTGGCGACCGTGGCGCCGTCGGGATCGACCAGCGGCCACTCCTCCACCACGCTGCGGTAGCGCAGCGCGCGGCCGTTGAAGCGCCCGCGGTGGCGGCGCTCGACGGTCGGCTGCAGGGCCGCGCCGGGCGGGATCACGACCGCCTCGGCGGCCACCGCGATCGGCGGCGGGGCCGCCGCCTCGGGGGTGCCGGCGGCCGCCGGCGCCGCGAGGGCGCAGGTCGCGGCGAGCGCGATCGCCATCATCGCCAGGCGACGGGCCGCTGCGCCGCAGGCGCGCGCGCGGCTCACGGCCCGCTCACCAGCGCGCGCAGGTCGTCGGCGAACTGCGCGAGACTCGCCTCGATCGTGTAGGGCATGTGCCCGCCGAGGTAGTACACCGAGCGCACCCGGTCCAGCGGCCAGCCCGAGTGCGCCACCGCGTAATCGGAGGCGCCGGTGGTGGTGGCAGTGTCGTGGTGGCCGTGCCCCATCACCACCCGGAACCCCGGGTTGGCCGCCATCACCTCGCGGATCCGTTCCATGTACGGCCAGTCGCCGAACGGCGAAGCGCCGCCGCCCCAGTCCCAGGCGTCGAGGCCGCCGATGCCGGCGGAGTTGCGGTAGGCGCTCGCGTCCTCGACGCCGAACTGCGTGCGCAGCAGGTCCTCCAGCCCGCGGCGGAAGGCCGGGCCGGTGACGCCGGAAGGATCGGTCGCGGCCGGCGACGGCCGCGCCGGGTCCGGCGGGCCGGCGTAGCGCGCGTCGTACACGCCCAGCACCCGGCCCTCGTCGCGCAGCAGTTCCACCCGGTGCTCGTCCTTGGTCAGCTTGAGGTCCTCGCGCAGCAGCACGGCGGCGTCCACGCCGGTATAGGCCTGCAGCCGGCGTGCGATCCGCCGCTTCTCCTCCTCGGGCAGGAACTGGCCCTGGAACAGCGCGGGCAGGTACTCGGTGCGCGCCCATTCGCGCACCTCGTCGAGCCAGGGCTCGAAGGCGAGGCCGCCGGTCTCGGCGCGGCCGTGGTGCCAGGCGATCGCCGCCACCGTCGGCAGCGAGACCACGTAGCTGACGATGTTGGCGTCGCGCTGGGCGTACTCGATGATGTTCAGCGCCTGTCCCAGCAGGAACACGCCGTCGATGCGCATCGGCGGGTCGCGGAACTGCATCTGGTGCGCGGCCGCGGCCGCGCGCAGGGTGCCGTAGCTCTCGCCCAGCAGGTACTTCGGCGAGGCCTCGCGCCCGTGCCGCTGCGCCCAGGCCTCGATCGTCAGCACGAGCTGGCGCGCGTCGGCGTCCACCGAGTGGAAGTGCCCGGCCCCGGTGCCCTCGGCGACCCGGCTGAAGCCGGTGCCGGCCGGGTCGAACAGCACGATGTCGGCGACGTCGAGGATGGCGTGGGGATTGGGCGCGACCTCGAAAGCAGCCGGGTCCGCGTCCAGCGCGTCCGGGAAGGCGACGCGCCGCGGCCCGAGCGCGCCGGCGTGCAGGTAGAGCGAGGCCGAGATCGGGCCGCCGTTGAACGCGAACAGCACCGGGCGCGCGGCGTCGGCGCCGGCGGCCACGTGGCTCATCACCACCAGGTCGGCCGCCGCCTCACCGTCGCGCACGCGGATCGTCTCGATCTGCGACACGTAGCGCACCGGGGTGCCGCCGAAGGTGCCGGTGTGCTCGAGCCGCGCGTCGGCCACCGGGGCCGCCTTCAGGGCGGCGGCCGGCAGCCAGGCCGCCAGGAGCAGCAGGCAGGTCGAGGCGAGCGTCTTCATCGTGCGGGGTCCTCGCTGGCGGGATGCGTCGCGGCGGTGGCGGCGGGGCCCGCCGGATCCGCGCGGCGCGCAGCGAGCGCCTGCTGGATCTCGGCGAAGCGCCGGGCGCTGAGGTCGTAGCGGCCCACCAGCCACCAGGCCACCAGCAGCGCCGCGGCCGGCACCGCGGCGAAGCCCCAGCGCAGGCCGGCGACCACCGAATCGGGATGCCGGTCCACGCCGGCCTGGTAGCCCAGCAGCACCAGCGCCAGGCTGGCGACGAAGCCGCCCAGCGCCATGCCGGTCTGCTGCACGAAGATCCAGGCGCCGTAGATCGTGCCCTCGCGGCGCGCGCCGCTGTTGAGCTCGTCGTACTCCACGGTGTCGGGCACCATCGCGTTGGGCAGCAGTTCGGCGGCGGCGTTGAACGCGCCGTGCGCGAACATCAGCAGGTACAGCGCCCACACCGCGCCCGGCGGCACCAGCCCCGGCGACAGCCAGCACAGGATCAGGCCGAGGTAGGCGATGCGGCAGGCCTCGCGCTTGCCGATGCGCGCGCCGATGCGCGCCCATACCGGGGTCAGCACCACGCTGGTCAGCGCGCCCACCGGATACAGCACGCCCATCAGCGCCGGCGACTGCCCGTGCACCACGGTGATGAAGTAGATCAGCAGCGCGCTGAAGGCGACGCTGGCCATGTTGCCGAACAGGTAGGCCAGCGACAGCACGCCCAGCGGCCGGTTCCGCCGCAGCGTCTCCCACTGCTCGCGCAGGCTCATCGTCTGCGGCTGGAAATCCACCGCAGGCGCGCGGGCCGTGGCGAGGAACGCGACCACGCCCGACACCACGATCAGCCCGCCGAAGACCAGCCCGATCCAGCGGTAGCCCTGCGCCGGCGTCCGCGCCGCCTCCAGCAGCAACGGCGCCCCGGCGATGGCCAGCAGCACGGCGATGCGCGCGGCCATCTCCTTGTAGCCGATCAGCTTCAGCCGCTCGTCGTAGTCGCGGGTCATCTCCGGCGCCATCGCCGAGTACGGCACGTGGTACAGGGTGACCCCGGTGTTGACCACCAGGTAGATCGCCACGAACCACATCGCGGTGACCGCGGGATCGTCGTTGGCCGGCAGCGCGAACATCGCCGCGAACGCCGCGCCCCACACCAGCGCGCCGATCAGCAGGTAGGGCCGCCGCCGCCCCCAGCGCGAACGCGTGCGGTCGGAGATCGCGCCCATCAGCGGATCGGTGACCACGTTCCAGACCCGCGGCAGCAGCAGCACCAGGCCGGCCAGGCCGGCGGACACGCCGTGGCCCTCGGTGAGGTAGTACATCAGGTAGATGCTGATGATGGCCATGTGCGAGGCCAGCGCGAACTGGCCGAACGACCAGCCGAACTTCGGCACCGCGCCCAGGGTGGACGAGCCCGGCTTCATCGCGCCCGCTCCCGGTACGCGCGCAGGGCCGCCTCGAGCCGGTCCAGGCCCTCGCCCACGTCGGCGCCGCTGCGGCCGAAGCCGATCCGCAGATGGCCCGCACGGCCGAACAGGCGGCCCGGCGCCACCGCCAGCGCCCGGGTCCGCCAGGCGAAGGCGCTGAAGGCCTCGTCGCACCCGCCATCGGGCAGGCGCGGGAAGCAGATGCAGCCGGTGGCCGGCAGATGCGCGTGGATCAGGCCCGCACGCTCGAGCTCCGCCAGCCGCGCCTCGACCAGCGGGCGCGTTTCGGCGAGCACCGCGCGCCAGTGCGCCTCGAACGGCGCCGCGTCGGCCAGCACGCGCGCCGCGATGGCATGGGTCAGCCGCGACGCCCCGTTCTCCAGCCGGCCGTAGGCCTGCGCGATCCGTTCGTGCACCGCGTCGCCGGTCGCGATCCAGCCGCACTTGAGCGCGTACAGCCCGTACAGCTTGCTCAGGCTGCCGACGCTCGCGAACCACGGCGAATCGTGGGCGGCGAGCGTGTCCGGTGCGCTGTCGCCGGCGAAGCCGGCGTAGACCTCGTCGAACAGCACCGGCACCCGGCGCGCCTCGGCCACCGCCGCCAGCGCGAGGCGCGCGGCGCGGTCGAGCACGAAGCCGGTCGGGTTGTTCGGGTTGGTCAGCAGCACCAGCCGCGTGTCGGGGCCGATCGCGGCGTCGAGCGCCTCGGCCGGGATGGCGCCCGTCGCCGGATCGCGGTCGAGCCAGTCCACCTCGGCGCCGGTGCTGCGCGCCACGTCGGCCAGCAGCTCGAAGTACGGCCGCTCCACCAGCACGCGCGCGCCGGGCGCCAGCAGCGCCGCGCAGACGATCTGCACCCCGGCCGACGCGCCGGCGGTGGCGAACAGGCGGCCGGCGTCGATCCGGTAGCGGCGCGCGAGCGCGTCCAGCATCAGCGGATTGCCGCGCGGGAAGGTGCTGCGGTACGGCCCCGACGCCTCGAGGTCGAGCGAGGCGACCAGGCCCTGCAGCAGCGCGGTGGGTTCTTCGATGGAACTGTCGAACAACGGGTTGCTTCCGGGGCGGGCGTGGCAGGCCGCAACCATATCCCGGACCCACTGGGCGTACGACGCGACCGGCGGCACGGTCATGCGCGCGCCTCCGTCTCGTATGATCGGGGCGTCCCGTCGACGCAGCCAGGAGCCGCCCCGCGATGTCCCCGTCCGCCGACGTCCGTCTCGACCAGCACGACCTGCGCATCCTGGACACGCTGCAGCGCCAGGGCGACATCACCATGATGGAGCTGGCCGAGGTGGTGCACCTGTCCCACTCGCAGTGCTCGCGCCGCATCAAGCAGCTGCGCGCTGCCGGCCTGATCCGCGGCTACGCCGCGCTGCTGGAGCCGGTGCGGCTGGGCCTGGGGTTGAAGTGCTACGTGCATGTGCGCCTGCGTCACAACGCGGATCCGGCCTCGGCCTTCCGCGAGCTGGTGGAGGGATGCCCCGAGATCCTCGAGTGCGCGATGGTCACCGGCGACGGCGACTTCCTGATCAAGACGGTCACCCGCGACCTCGACCACTTCCGCGAGATCCTCGGCCGCGTGGCCGGCTGCAGCGAGATCTCGGACATGCGCAGCTCGATCGTGGTCGAGGAACTCAAGGCCAGCACGGCGCTGCCGCTGTCGGCCTACCGCGCGGGCTGAGGGGCGCTGCCGGGCGGCGCCGCCACCGGCCATCGCGCGACGGGCGGGGGCGCTCATCGCGCGCCTCCGATCAACGCGCGCAGATCGGCCGAGGAGCGCGCACGCGCGTCCCCGTCGGCATGCACGGCGTGCCCGGCGGGATAGCGCTCGATGGCGAAGCGCGGCCCCGGCAGTCCCGCCGCCTCGAAGGTGCGCACCGGTTCCAGGTACGGGACCGACAGGTCGTAGTAGCCCACCGCCACCAGCACCCGCAGCCGCGGCGCGCGCTCCAGCAGCCCGGCCAGGACCGGTGCGGTGGACGCGCCGGCCCATCGCGGCCAGGTCCAGTCCCAGGCGCCGTGCGCGGCGAGCGACAGGCGCACGTAGGCGTCTTCGCCCGCATCGCCGCTCGCGCCGGCGGGCCGGTAGCCGATCTCGTGCCGCAGGTAGTGCCGCCAGGCCGCGTCCAGGTCGTAGTCGAGGGTGTAGGGCGACGTGGCGGGGTCGTCGTAGGGCGGCTGCCGGGTGCGGGTCAGCGCCAGCGGTGCGTGCAGCCGCGTATCGGCGGTGCCGACGCGGTCGCCGCGCGCGGCCAGCAGGCCGGTCTGGAACGCGAGCGGCTCGACGCAGCCGTCGGCCCCGGCCACCTGCTCGACCGGCAGGCCGATGTCGGCGGCGATGCGGGCATGGTCGCCGGCGTCGAAGCGTTCGCGCGCGGCGAGGAAGGCCTCGACGTCCGCCGCGATCGCCTCCGGCTCGCGCCCGGCCTGCGCGCCGATGCCGTGGAAGGCCGCGGTCTGCGCGTAGACCGCCAGCCGCGCCTCGCAGCGTGCGCCATCGCGGCGCGCCTGAGCGCGCGCGTCGGCGGCGTCCGCGCGCGGGCCGCCGGTGGACGGCGCGACCAGCAGCAGGCCGCGCAGGTCGAGGCCGGGCATCGCATCCAGCAGCCGCTGCGCCGCCAGCGGCACGCGGATGCCGGCGTAGCTCTGGCCGACCAGCACCACCGGATCGGCCTCGCGGCCGTGCCGGCGCAGCCAGGCGGCGACGAAGCGCGCCGCGGCCTCGGCGTCCTGCGCCACGCCCCAGTAGGCGGCGCCCGCGCCCTCGCCCAGGACCCGGCTGTAGCCGGTGCCCACCGGGTCCACGAACACCAGGTCTGCGATGTCGATCGGACTGTCCGGGTTGTCGGCGCTGCCGCGCAGCTCGCTGCGATCCGGCGCGGCGCCGGGCGTGCGCGGCGCGAAGGTCGCATGCAGGCCGACCGCGGCGCTGCCCGGACCGCCGTTCCAGAAGAACACCACCGGGCGCGCCGCGCCCGCGTCGCGATCCCCGGCGGGTGCCGTGACGATGTAACTGGTGGAGAACATCGTCGCGTCGATGCCGCCGTCCGCGGCGGCCATCGGCAACGCCTCGGCGATCGCGGTCACCGCTTGCGCGGCGCCGTCCGCGGCACCGGGCCACGTCCAGGCGACGCGCGCGGCATCGGGCACGGCGTCGCCGGCGCGGGCCACGGTCGCGCCGGCCGACAGGCCGGCCAGCGCCAGCGCCGCAGCGGCGGCGAACGCGCTCAGGGCGGCGGCCCCGCGCGCGGCACGCGCGGGCGGCGGCGTCGGCACGTGCGCGGCCGCGCTGCGCAGGGCACGGCTCATGGACGCCCCCCGGCATCGCGGTAGCGGTCGCGCAGGCGGGTCTGGTAGCTGTCCAGCGGCACCTCGCGCCCGTCGACGAACACGTGCCGCACGTCGCTGGTCGGCTCCAGCGGGCTGCCCATCGCCACGACCAGGTGCGCGCGCTTGCCCGGCGCCAGGCTGCCCATCTCGTCGTCCACGCCCCAGATCCGCGCCGGCGCGAGCGTCAGCGCTTCGAGCGCGGCGCCGGGGGCGAGGCCGTAGCCGGTGGCCAGGCCGGCCAGGTACGGCAGGTTGCGCATCTGCGCCATGCGCGGGTAGCCGAAGCGCCTGATCTGCGCCACGCCGCCCGAGGAGAACGCGAACGGGATGCCGCGCGCGGCCAGTTGCGCGGGGACGCGGAAGTGCGCGTCGTAGCGCTGGGTCTCGCGCGGCAGCAGCTGGATCGGCCCGAGGATCACCGGCACCCCCGCCGCGGCGATGGCGTCGAACTGGTCCTCGGCGTCGATGACGTCGGACAGGATCAGGTCGAGCCCGAACTCGCGCGCCAGCGACAGCGCCAGGCGCACGTCCTGCGAGGAGGTGGCCGACATCACCACCGGCTGCTCGCCGCGCAGCGCGGGCGCCAGCGCATCGAGGCGCGGATCGGCCTTCGCCCGCGCCGACGCGTCGTCCAGGCGGGCGCGGCCGTCGGCGAGCAGCTGCCGCAGCTGCGCGGCCACGCCCATGCGCGTGCCCGGCGCGCCGTCGCCGCCGACGCGCTCGCTCACGTTGAGGTGCAGCGCCAGCGGCGAGCGCACGATGTGGCCGCCCGGGCCGGCCGCCAGCCGGACCAGCGCGCTCTGCCCCGTCGCCGGCAGGCTGTCGCCCGGGGCGACCACCGCGTGGGTGATGCCGTTGGCGCGCACGACCTCCAGGTGCGCGGAATCGGGGTTGAACGCATCGGCCACGCGCCCCTGCGGGAACATCGGCGCCGAGGCCTCCAGCACGTCGTGGGCGGCGAACTCCATGTCGCGCTCGGCCAGGCCGAGGCTGGTCTCGGAATCGATCAGGCCGGGATAGACCGTGAGCCCGGCGCCGTCGATCCGGCGCGCGCCGGCGGGCACCGCGACCGCGTCGGCCGGCCCCAGCGCCGCGATCCGGCCGTCGTCGCCGACCACCAGCGTCCCCGGCTCGATCGGCGGTGCGGACACCGGCAGGATCCGCGCGCCGACGATCGCGGTGGCCGCCGCGGCCGTGGCCATGCCCGCGGTCGCGCCGGCCACCGCGATGCCGAGCGCGGCCGCGGCCAGTCGCAGGCGCCGCCGGCTCACGGCGCCCCCTCCGCATCGGCGGCGGCGCGGTCGAAGTAGCGCCGTCCGTCGATGTAGACCTGCTCCACGCGCGCGGCCGCGCTGAACGGATCGGCGTCCCACAGCACCAGGTCCGCGTCCTTGCCGGTCTCGATCGACCCGAGGCGGTCCTCCAGGCCGAGCACCCAGGCCGCATCGCGGGTGATCATGCGCAGCGCCTGCTCGCGCGTGGCGCCGTAGCGCACCGCCTTGGCCGCCTCCTGGTGCATGCGGCGGGTGATGTCGACCGAATCGCTGTGCAGGGCGACGCGCACGCCCTGCTCCAGCAGCATCGGCGCGTTCCACGGGATCGCGTCCCAGGCCTCGGCCTTCACCCCGAACCAGTCGCTCCACACCACCGCCGCGATCCCGGCCTGCGCCAGCTGCGGCCCGATCTTGTAGGCCTCGGTGGCGTGGTGGAACGCGCGGATGGTGAAGCCCGCCTCGCGCGCGATCGCGATCAGCGATTCCATCTCGCCGGCGCGGTAGGCGTGGATGTGGGCATAGGCGCGGCCGGCCTGCAGCTCGCGCAGGATGCGGTCGGCCTCGCTGCCGCGCCGCTCGTCCCCGCCGTCGCGCGCATCGGGCCCGCGCAGCGCGGCGAAGCGCTCGCGCAGCGCCGCGGCCGAGCCCATGCGCGAGGCCGGCGTGCGGCCCTTGCCGCCGTGGGTGCGGATCGGGTTCTCGCCGATGGCGAACTTCACCGCCATCGGCGCGTCGGCCACGACCATGCGCTCGAGCGGCTCGCCGACGCGGTTCTTGACCACCACGCCCTGCCCGCCGATCAGGTTGGCCGAACCGGGCAGGATCAGCTGCGTGGTGGTGCCGCCGGCGATGGCCAGCGCGAACTCGCGGTCGCGCGGGTCGATCGTGTCGACGATGCGCACCTCCGGCGTGAACGGCGAGGTCGTCTCGTTGTTGTGGCCGCCGGTGGCCAGGTGCGAATGCGGGTCCACGATGCCCGGCGTGAGCCAGCGGCCGCGCGCATCGAGTTCGGCGGTGCCTGCCGGCACCGCCAGCGCCGTGCCGACGCCGGCGATGCGCCCGTCGCGCACCCACACGTCGGCGCCGTCCAGCGTGCCGGCGTCGCCGGCGGTCATCACCGTCGCGCCGCGCAGCACCAGGTCCTGCGCGGCCGCGGGCAGGGCGGCGAGGGCGAGCAGCAGCGCAGCCGCGGCAGGCAGGCGCATCAGCGCACCCGCTCCGCCGCCGCGACGAACGGCCGCACGCCCAGCGCCTCGTAGATGGCCGCCGGCTGGTAGACGCGGCCGGCGCGCGCGACCAGGCGCACCTGGCGGATGGCGTTGATGTCCTGCAGCGGGTCGCCGGGCACCAGGAAGAAATCCGCCGCCTGCCCCGGCGCCAGCGTGCCGTATTCGTCGGCGCGGCCCAGGTACTCGGCCGCGCCGACGGTGCCGGCGCGCAGCGCGGCGGCATTGCCCAGCGCGCGCGCGTACAGCTCGATCTCGCGGTGGACGGTGAAGCCGGTGCCGTCGTCGGTGCCGGGCAGCAGCCGGATGCCCTGCTCGTGCAGCAGCGCCATCGCCTCGATCATCTTCTCCACCGCGGCGTGGTAGGCGCGGTCGGTCTCGGGCACGAGGTCCGGCACGTAGGTGCGGTAGCGGAAGCGGCGGTAGCTGACCGGCATGTGCTCCAGGAAGTGCTCCCCGCCCGGGGACGTGCCGCCGGCGCGGCTGAGCATCAGCCGCTCCAGGATCACCGCGGTGGTGTCGAGCGCGGTGCCGCGCTCGCGCATCAGCGCCAGCGAGCGCGCCACGCGCGGCGAGGCCCGCAGGTCGAGATCGGCCAGGCGCGCCATCGCGGTCAGGCGCAGGGGCGTGCGCGTGTCCTCGCCCTCCTCCAGCACCCAGCCCAGCGCGAGCTGGTTGAAGTGCGCGATCTCGTCGTAGCCGGCCTCGATCATCGCGTCGGGCGTGGTGAAGGCCGGCACGTGCCCGGTGACGCCCAGGCCCAGGCGGTGCGCCTCGGCGGCGATCGGCCGGATCCACTCCGGGTTCATCGAGTTGTAGATCTTGATCTGCCAGAAGCCGTCCCGCGCGTAGTCGCGCACGGCCTGCAGCGCCTCGTCGAGCGAGTCGGCGACCACGCCGTTGCGCGCCGAGTACGGGCTGCGGCCCTCCAGGAAGCCGTTGCGCACGATGCGCGGGCCGGCCAGCTCGCCTGCCTCGATGCGCCGAATGAGGTCCGCCAGCCGCCGGTTGTCGTTGCCCATGTCGCGGATCGTGGTCACGCCCGCGGCCAGGTACCACCAGCCGGTCTCGATGGACGTGTGCGCGTGCATGTCGTGCAGGCCGGGCAGCAGCGTGCCGCCATCGCCCTCGTAGACCGCGAGCGATGCGTCCAGCGGCGCCTCCGCGGCCAGGACCTCGGCGATCCGTCCGTCGCGCACGACCACGGTGGAGGGCGCGGACAGCGTGCCCGCGCGCGCGTCCAGCAGGCGCACGCCGCGCACCGCGAACCCGGCCTCGTGGGTGGCGGCCAGCCGCCGCTGCAGGTCGATGTTGCGCACGGTCTCGGCGTCGTTGACCGCGGCCTGCAGCGCCGCGGCCAGGTCCTCCTCGCCCTCGCGGATCGCGGTGCCGGTGCCGCCGAGCACGGCGAACGCCGCGCCGTCGCGGTCGAGCACCAGGTACTCCGGCGCCAGGTCGAGCCCGACGATCCGGACCAGCGACAGGCCGTCGCCGATGCCAGGCAGCGCGGTCACCTCCTCGCGCCGCAGCCGGCCGCCGGGCACGACGTCGACGGCCTGCCCGGGCTGCGCGCGCAGCAGGCGCTCGTAGACGATCAGCGCCCACGGGCTGGCATCGTTGACCACGTACAGCGGCGGCGCCGCCGCGGCCGCTTCGCCGCTGTCGGCCTGGCTGTACCAGCGCGCCCGGCCGTCCCCGTAGCGGTAGCGCTCCTCCACCGGCCCGCCCATCAGCGAGGTGCCGTCGATCTCCCACGCCAGCGGCACGCCCGCGTCCGACAGCCGCAGCGTCTCGCGGTGCCTGGGGCCGCGGCCGTTGTTGTCGACGTGGAAGTCGATCCGCAGCGTGTCGCCGTCGGCCTCGCCGCGCAGGTGGCCGACCGTCTCGCCGTTGGCCACCATCGTGTAGCGCGCGGGCGCGGGGCCGGCGGCGTCGCGGCCCGGCGCGCACGCGGCCGGCAGGGCGAGCAGGCTCGCCAGCAGGGCCGCCCCGGCCAGGCGGCGGATGGCGTGGAATGGGCGCATCGGTGTCTCCGGGAGGTGGCCTGGCCGCCCGCCGGCGGCGGGCCGTGCGGGCGGCGACGCGATCCGCGGCCGCCGGCGGGCGGGCGCGGCCGGCGGTCGGTCAGAAGCGGTAGTTCAGGCCGGCGAAGTAGTAGCGGCCGATCACGTCGGACAGGTCGTTGTAGGCGCCGGCGCCGACCGCGATGTTGATCGGCGGCTCGCGGTCGAACACGTTGTTGACGATGAAGCGGAAGGTCAGCCGGTCGGTGAAGGCGTACTGCACCGAGGCATCGTGCTTGATCGTGCTCGGCACGCCGAGGATGTCGCGGGTCTCGTGGGTGTAGCTGTGGTCGTAGACGATGCCGTCGTACCACTGCGTGTTCCAGTTGACCGTCAGCGGGCCGCGCTCCCAGCGCGCGTTGAAGCGCGCCTGGTACTCCGGCGTCGGGCCGACCAGCGAACTGGCCAGCAGGCCGGTGCCGACCGCGTCGTACTCGTCGAAGCCCAGCCCGGACACCGAGACCAGCAGCTTGCGCATCTTCATCACGTTCAGCCCCAGGTCCAGGGTGCCGAAGCGCTCGCCGACGGGGAACCGGTAGCTGGCGGCGAAGCTGGTCGCGCCGAAGTCCACGTAGCCGGCGTTGGTGTAGCCGACCTGCATCGAGCCCTGCACGATCTGGCCGTCCGGCCCGCGCTGGAAGTTGCCGCAGTAGGGGTTCGGCACCGGCTGGTCGTAGCAGGCCTGCATGGTCGAGGCCGCGTCGAAGTACGAGATCGCGTCCTCGATCTTCATCTCGACGTAGTCGACCACCAGCGACAGGCCGGGGATCCGGGCCGGCGCCCAGACCGCGCCGGCGGTCCAGGACTCGGCGAGCTCGTTCTTCAGGTCGGGGTTGCCGCCGGTGTACATCTCGGTCGGCACGTTGGTGATCAGCGAGTTCAGCGGCGCGCCGGGGTCCAGGCCGAGCGAGGCGAGCTCGGCGCGGCAGTTGGTCGCGCGCAGGCCGGCGTTGGCGCCGGTGTTGATGTAGCGCGAATCGCAGGGATCCACGCCGGTGCCGGTGGTCATCGAGCGCGGCAGGAACAGCTCGTACAGGCTGGGCGCGCGGAAGGTCTTGTTCCAGGTGCCGCGCAGGGTGAAGTCGTCGAAGAAGGTCAGGCGCATGCCCGCCGACATCGCCTCGTTGTCGCCGGCCAGCGAGTTGTCGACGGTGCGGTAGGAGGCGTCGAACTCCAGCCCGGTGATCGGGCCGAGGCCGAAGCCGTCGCCGAACACGGGCACCAGCACCTCGCCGTAGAACTCGTTGGTGTCGTACTCGCCGCGCATCGCCGTGACCGGCGCGCTGCGCCCCAGGCCGAGCGCGGAGGTTTCGTACGGGCGGTAGTCGGAGAACTCCTTGCGGTACTCCCAGCCGGCCACGACGTTGAGCGGCCCCGCCGGCAGTTCGGCGAGCTCGCCGCCGATGTTGGCCTGGTAGTTGTTCTGCCGCGTCTCGTAGCTGGCCCCGAACACGCCGGTCACGTAGTCGCGGGCTTCCTGGCTGGCCAGGCCGATGCCGAACAGGTTGAGCGGCGCGCAGTCCGTGCCGGGGTCGGCCAGCGCGACGCGGCACACGATGTTGCCCGCGCCGTCGCGCACCGCATCGATGGCGTTGAGCCAGTTCGCCTGCAGGATGCCGAAGCTGTTGAAGCTGCCCTCGTTGCGGCCGAAGTTCGCCGCCGCGTTCCAGTGGAAGTAGCGGCCGGCGGCCTCGAAGTTGCCGTCGAGCGCCAGCACGCCGCGCTGCGTCCTGCTGCGGCTGCCGACGCCGGAGCCGGGCAGGATGTCGGTGTGGAAGCGCGACAGCCAGAAGCTGCTCACGCCGCCAGCGGTCAGCAGGTCGCGCGCCTGCTCGCTCAGGAAGGGATTGTCGGTGGTGAAGCGCAGCGCGCCGTTGGGCTGGGTGGTGAGCAGGGCCGAGTTGTACGCGCCCTGGTTGATCGGCTCGAACGCGCTCATCTCCGCGCCCATCACCTCCGCGCTCAGGCGCAGGCGGTCGGTGAGGTCGTAGTGGCCGAGCGCGGTCAGCACGTGGCGCTCCACCGGCGTGCGCACCGAGGTGAACTCGGAGATCTTCAGCCCGTCGCCGCCGAAGGCGTAGGCCGGCTGGATGTAGTCGCCGACGTCGTAGGGCACCAGCTGGCCGGTGCCGTCGAAGCGCACCGGCCCGCCGCCGAGGTTGAGCCGGAACTGCGCCAGCGGCGCGGGCACGGTGTAGAGCGTGCCGCCCTGCGGATGCTCGGACATGCGGTGGTCCTCGCGGCCGATCGAGGCCGGGATCCCGTCGCTGTCGGACGTGTTGGCGGGGTTGGGCGCGAAGGTGAAGCCCCGCGAGGTCCAGCTGCGGTCGCTCGCCACCAGCGCGCCGGACTTGGACCAGTCCAGGTTCACGACCACGCTGCCGCGGCCGTCGGCGAAGTCGGTGCCGCCGGTCAGGCTGAAGGCGTGGCGCTCGTAGTCGCCGCGCTCGGAGAGGCCGGTCTGCGCGTCGAGCTCCACGCCCTCGAAGCGGGTCTTGAGGATGATGTTGACCACGCCGGCCACCGCGTCCGAGCCGTACACCGCCGACCCGGTGGCCTGCACGACCTCGATGCGGTCGATCAGGCTGGGGGGAATGTTGTTGAGATCGACCTGGTTGCCGCCCTGCCCGCCGCCGGCGGCGTTCGAGCCGACGAAGCGCCGCCCGTTGACCAGGGTCAGCGTGCGCTGGGAGCCCAGGTTGAAGAGGTTGATGAACTGCTTGCCCGTCTGCGCACCCTCCTGGTCGCCGGCATCGGTCAGCGAACCGATCACCTGCGGCAGCTGGTTCACCGCCTCCGCCGCATTGGTGAAGCCGCGTTCCAGGAACACCTCGCCGTCGATCACGCCGATCGGCTGCGCGGTGTCGGTGTTGGCGCTCTGCCGCTGGATTCGCGAGCCGGTCACCTGCACGGCGTCGAGGGTGTGCGCCGCCTCGGCCTCCGGCGCGACCTGCGCCAGGGCCGGCATCGCCAGCGACGCTGCGCCGAGCGCGAGGGCCATGCGGATCGACCGGGTCAGCCGGGCGACGGCGGGGGTGGGCGTAACGGGCACGGCGTTCGCGGACATGCGGGGACTCCTGGCTTGAAGACGAGCAAGCGGGGGACGCACCTGCATGGTATTGCGCACGCGGAGGCGATCGGTTGCAAAAAGACAGCGCCCCGGACGACCTCGTGACAGTTTTTTTGCACGATCGCCGTCGTTGTGATGAATTCTTCACGCCGCCTTCGATTCGCCCCCGTCGGCGTCGCCGGGAGCCTTGCCGCCCGCGGGCCGGAGGCCGGGGCGCGGCGGCCTGCCGCGGATCGGCCAGGGGGGAACGGCTCAGGCGTCCTGCCGGGATGCCGGACGGCGCCTGCCGCCCGCGCTCCCGGGGTGCGGAGACGGGCCGCGCGTCAGCGCAGGGCCTGGCGGACGACCGCCAGGGGGAAGCGCAGCCAGATCGCCGCCCATACCGCGGCGCGCTGCGGCAGGCTGCGCGCGGGCGCCTCGAAGCGGCGGAAGTAGCGCCACAGCCCGCGGTGCTTGTGCCATTCGACGAACAGCGGGCGCGAGCGGCTGGACACGCCGCGCACGTGCACCACGCGCACGTCGTTGGCGACCGCGAGCAGCGCGCCGGCCTGGCGCGCGCGCCGGCACAGGTCTAGGTCCTCGGCGTGCAGGCGGTAGCCCGCGTCGAAGCCGCCGAGGCGCGCGAACAGCGCGCGCGGCATCAGCATCAGCGCGCCGGACACCGCGTCCACCGGCTGCAGCGCGACGCGCTCGTCCACCGCCAGGTCGAGCCGGCGCGCGCCGGGCGAGCGCAGCATGGCGAGGAAGTCGGGATCGCGGCGCCGCGCGGCACCGTCGCGCACCCCGGCCTCGTCCACGAGGTCGGCGCCCAGCAGCGCCGGCGCCGGCTGCGCGGCGGCGTGGTCGCGCAGCCGCGCCAGCGCGTCGGCGCCGGGCAGGCAGTCCGGGTTGACGAAGGCCAGCCAGGGCGCATCGCTGTCGGCGGCGCCCTGGTTGCAGGCGACCGCGAAGCCGGGATTGTCCGGGTTGCCGATGAAGCGCACCCGCGCATCCAGGCTGGCGTGGCGCTGCACCAGCGCGAGCGTGCCGTCGCGCGAGCCGTTGTCGACCACGCGGATCTGCGTCACCCCCGCGGCCGCGCGCAGCCGCTCCAGGCACTCGCCGATGGTGGACGCGCTCTCGTAGGTGACCACGATCGCCGCGATGCCGCCGGCCGGCGCAGCCGCTGCGGTCCCGCTCATCCGGAGGCGTCCTCGCCGGGCGCTGCTGCGCCGGGTGCCGGCGCGGCGGCGTCGGCCCTCGCCGCACCGCCTGCGCCGCAGCCGGCTCCCTCCTCTCCCGGGGAACGGGAGAGGGACGGTGGTGGGCGGCCTTCGGCCGCCGTCGCCGTCCGGAACAGCTCGTGCTGCGCCGGCGGCCGCTCGAGCGCGTCGTAGCGCGCCCGCAGCGCCGCGCGCGGCTCGCGCAGCGGGTCGTGCATCAGGAAGCCGGCGATGCGCGCATGCCAGTCGGGCCAGCGCGCGGCGATCGCGGGCAGGTCGCCGTCCGCGGGGCCGCCCTCGCCGCGCCGCGCGACGAAGGCGGTCTCGCACAGCACGTTGCGCCAGCCCAGGCCGGACAGGCGCAGCGACAGGTCGATCAGCGCCGCGTACCACGACGCGTAGCTGGAGGCGTCCAGCCCGCCTGCGCGCCGCCGCGCGCTGCCGCGCAGCAGCACCGCATGCCCCACCGCGGCGGGCAGTTCCGGGTGCAGCGGCGGCAGCGCGCGGCAGGCCGCGCCGAGCCGCTCCAGGTCGTCGGGCACCGGCGAGATCTCGCCGATCCGCGGCCAGGCCGCGGACTCGCCGGCGTTGCACCACGGGGTGGCGGTGGCGATCGAGGCATCGCGCTCGAAGCAGGCGGCGAGTTCGGCCAGCCAGCCGGGCGCCGGCACCGCATCGGGCGCCAGCACCGCCACGTCGGCCTCGCCGCAGGCGGCCAGCGCCTCGTCGAGATGGGCGACCTCGCCGATGCCGCGCTGGCGGCGGCTGTAGTCGGCCTGCAGCGGGGTGCCGGCCAGCCAGCGCTCGACGATGGCCAGCCCGCGCGGGCCGGCGCAGGCGTCGTCGGCCAGCCACACCCGCGTGCCCGTGGGCGTGCCTGCGTCCAGCGCGGCCAGGCAGGCGTCGAGGGCGTCGTCGTCGGCGCCCAGCGGCAGCAGGACGATGGGCGGCGAGATGATTCCCATCACTGAGGCAAAGAAACGGCCGCCAGCAAGTGACGGCCGCGTAACAGCATGGAAACAGCGAGAAATCTATTCAATCAAGGCACTGACAGTAACCGAATACTGCCCCCCCGAGAACCCTGTAATTCGCCGGACAGTATAGGAATGAAGACCAGGCGTGCGATCCGTCGAAGTCCAGCTTTGATCGGACCCCTTGTAAACATCCTCCCACGGACCACCATTGATGCTGCGCTCAAGAACAAAACGAAGAGGATGATCCGGATAGTCTCCCGCGGGGATCCATGAGACGACATGCCCCCCAGGAACTTCCGTGATTGGCTGCATTGCCGGGGGCAAAGGCGTTTCAGGCGGGGGCGGCGGGGGCGGCGGATTTGAATTATTTATTACATACGCCGCATTATTAGGGCAGTTCGATGGCGGAACTGTGCTCCCAGCGGATATTTGCGAAGATATGACCCACCCGGGAGGCAACGGGGAACCAACGCACATATGCGTACTGGCAAGCCCTTCAGTATTTCTGATCTGATAGGCACTTCCCGTAGGGCAATTTGTGGGCGGCACAGTGGAACCTGCAGACACTATGGATGAAATTATCCAAGTATCGCCGGGCAGGGGCGAACCAACGCACATGTACATTTGAGATGATCGCGGCTCAGCGACCTCCAAAACGCCCTCCGCACAAACATCCTCCAGATAGTTCTTAGGCAAATGCCCAATCACCACCTCCCCTCTTTTCACCCCCTCTCCCTTGCATACGTATTCTGTGCGATCGCGTACTAGCTCCACAGAATCCGATCCGCGCAGTCCTCGCTCGCTTGCCATCGCGTCAAAAAAACTCAAAAAGATCGGGATCACCGCAACTATGCCGACTCTCAATACAACTAGCGCCTTCATGCTGCACTCCTATCAACTCCATGATGGCCTTATATCCCCTCACAACACACTTAAGAACTAAGCTAAAAAAATAATAAGTACAAGTTAAACCACTTGCGGATTTCTAGAACTGTGAATCGCTCCATCCGCAAGGCAGTAAATGCAGGACGTCGCCAAAACTCAACAGCATCTCGCTTGATTGCATGGGGCGGGACAAGAATTAGCCTTGAGCGGCATCAGGCGCTCGTATCGCAGCGCGTCACTCCACCCCGTCGGTCTCGACCCCGGCCGGCTCGCCACGCCGGGCCGCCTCAGCCGCCTCGCGCTCGGCCTGCCGGCGCCGGCGCTCCGCGTCGCGGGCCTCCTGCTGCCGCAGCGGCTCCAGCGCCTGGAAGCGTCGGCTGTACTCGTCGGTCAGGCGGCGCGCCTCCAGCGGGTCGCGGACGATCGTCGGGGTCAGCAGGATGATGACTTCGGTACGCTCGTTGCGCGTACGCTGCTGGCCGAACAGCCCGCCGATCACCGGAAGGCGGCTCAATCCCGGGAAGCCCGTGGAGCCCCGTTCGTTCTGATCGCTGATCAGGCCCGCCAGCATCACCGTGTCGCCGGCCTGTACCGCGGCCTCGGTCTTCATGCGGCGGGTGTTGATGCGCACGTTGCCGTTATCGTCGGCCACGTCGCCCGGCGAGCTGACCTCCTGCACGATGTCCAGGAACACCATGCCGTCGCGGGTCACCCGCGGCCGCACCTTGAGGATGATGCCCGTGTCGATGTACTGCACCTGGCTGATGGCATTGTCGCCGGCGCCGAAGATCGGGTTGACGCTGACCGAGGAGATCGGGATGCGGCTGCCGACGTTGAGCGTGGCCTCGGCGTTGTTGCGCACGAACACCGAGGGCGTCTGCAGCAAGCGCAGATCGGTGATTTCATCGAGCGCCGAAATCACCGCCGCCGCATTGCGGCCAAGGAAAGTCCAGCCCAGGCCGGGACTGACCCCACCCTGCGTTGTGCCGCTGACATTGCCTGCAATCGAACTCCAAGTCGTGCGACGGAATGCATCCGGCAGCCCCGCATCCGTCACCGCCCGCTCGAAGAACCAGTTCACCCCGTAACGCAGCTCACCATTCAAAGCGACCTCCGCCACCTGCGCCTCGATGTGCACCTGCATCGGCATCACGTCCAGCCGCTCGACCACTTCGCGGATCGACTTCCAGGCCGACGCGGTGGCGCGCACCAGCAGGGTGTTGGTCTCGTCGACGGCCGACACCCCGACCTGGGTGCCGTCCACCTCCAGCGTCACGCTGGTCGCGCCCTGCTGCTGCGGGCCGAGCGACAGCTGCCCCTCGAACCCGCCGCCGCCGGTGGTGCCGTCGCTGCCGGTGAGCGAGGAGCCGTCGCGCCGCTCGTCGAGGTTCTGGCCGCCCAGCCCCATCGCATTGGTGCCGGGCATCAGCGAGGCGCTGCCGCCCTCGCCGCCGCGGCGGCCGCCGCCGGCCCCGAACACCTGCGCCAGCCGCTCGGCCAGTTCGGCCGCCTTGATGTACTTCAGCTCGTAGGAGAACAGGCGCGACTCGCCGCCGGCGCCGTCGATGCGCTCCAGCCAGCGCTGGATCTCGTCGAGATAGCTCGGCTGCGCGGTGATGACCATGACCGCGTTGGCGCCTTCCAGCGGCAGGAAGCGGAACATGCCGGCGACCGGCGAGTTGCTCTCCTCGCCGAAGACCTTCTCCAGGTCCCCCACCACCTGGCTGGCGCGCCCGGATTCCAGCGGGAACACGCCCACCGACATGCCGGCCAGCCAGTCGACGTCGAAGATCTCGATGGTGCGCAGGTAGTTCTCCAGCTCGCCGCGGGTGCCGGCCACGGTGATCACGTTGCGGGCGTTGTCGACGTTGACGATGGCGTTGGGCCGCGCGTAGGGCTCGAGCACCTTCTCCATCTCGGTGGCGGAGATGTAGCGCAGCTGCACGGTGCGCGCCTCGAAGCCGCGCGCGGTGGTGGCGCCGCCGGTGCGCGGGGCAACCGCGCCGGTGGCGAGCGCGCCGTCGGCCGGCACGATGTTGTAGCGGCCGTCGCTGTAGATCATCCGCGCGTTGTTCCAGCCCAGCACCATCTCCAGCAGGCTCAGCGCCTGCGCCGGGCTGACCGGACGCGGCGTGGCCAGGGTCACGGTGCCCTGCACCTCCGGGGCGATGACGTAGTTCTGGCCCAGCATGTCGCCCAGCACCGCCTTGACCACGGCGTGCACCGACTCGCCCTCGAAGTTGAAGGTCGCCTCGCCGGAGGTGCCGGCGAGGTTGGGCGGCGCCGAGGCGGCCACCGAGCGGTTGATGGTCTGCTGGGTGCCGCGGCGGATCTGCGCGCGCGGGCCCGCGTCGTCCTCCTCCAGCGGCTCGCTCTCGACGGCGGCGGCGCGCGGCACCGCAGCGCCGTCCCGGCGGATGTCGGGCATGGGCGCGGTCGCGCAGGCCGCCAGCAGCGTCGCCAGCAGCCCGATCGCCAGGGCGTTGAGGAAGGAAGCACGGGAGGTTCGCGTCATTGCGGGCACTCTACGGGTTCTGCTGCTGGGCCGCCTGCTCGGCGCGCAGGCGCGCGCGGCGGGCCTCGATGCGGCGGCGGATGGCCTCGGCCTGGCTTTCGGGCGTCGGATCGGCGCGCTGCGCGCCGTCGGCGGCCGCCGCCTCCGGCGGCGGCGCCTGTCCGGGCTGCGGGGCCTGCGCCGGCGCGCCGCGTGCGGCGTCCTGCGCCTGCGCCTGCGCGACCGCCTGCGGCGAAGGCGGCGCCTGCGGCGGAGGCGGTGGCGGCGCCGGCAGGCGCCCCGGGGGCCCGCCCGGCCGCGGCGCCTGCGCGATCGGCGTCGGCGGCTGCCCGCCGACCCCGTCGTACACCCGCAGCTCCAGCGTGCGCTCGCCCTCGGGGCCGTCGAAGGCGGCGCTGCGCGGCGCCACCGAGCGCAGCGTCCAGCCGCCGAAGCCGCGCGGCGCTTCGCCCACGCGCACGCGCAGCGACTCGCCGCCGTCGCGCGGCTGCACGATCGCCATCTCCAGCGAGGGCGTGATCAGCACGCTGGTCAGCACCAGGTCGAAGCTCGGCGCGGCGATCTCCTCGCCGCTGCCGTCGATCAGGAACGGACGGTGGCGGCGGTCCTCCGCGAACAGCGGCCGCTCGCCGATCTCGGCGTACTGCGTCGGCGGGCCCAGGCGCTCGGCGGCCGGCTCCGGTGCTTCGGGCAGGGCCTGGGCCAGGCTGGGGTCGTCGGGCAGCGGCGCCACCCGGCCGGCCAGCCCGAACAGCGCGAGCCCCCACACCAGCACCGCCCACAGCGCGGTCGCGGCGAGCAGGCCGGTGGTGGCGCCGACTCCCTCAAGGCGCATCGGCGGCCTCCGGCGGCTGCAGGTAGCCGTAGAGATCGAAGCTGACGTCGAGGCCGACGCCCTGCTCCGGGCCCTCGCCCGCCATGAAGTGGCGCTGCGAGAGGATGTTGAGGTTGTCCACGAACAGCCGCGGCACGCCACTCTCCAGCGCGTGCAGCACCGCGGCCAGTTCCGGCGAGCCGCAGCGGATGCGCGCCTGCACCACCACCCGCGGGAAGCGCTCCTGCTGGCGCCCGCCGGCGATCGGCGAGCGGTTGATGATCGCGCAGCTGCGGTTGCCCGGGCTGGCCTCGGCCACCGTCGCTTCCAGCCGCTGCACCAGCGCGGCGGTGGCCAGTTCCGGGCTGCGCTCGGGCAGGAAGCCCGGGGTGCGCGCGTAGCGCTCGGCGACCTCGGCCGTGCGCTGCTGGATCTGCGGCTGCTGCTGCAGCGCCGCGCGCGCGCGCAGGTCGCGCTGCTGCAGCCCGTCGATGCGCGCCTGCGCCTCGCGCATCGGCACGGTCCACCATGGGTGCACCAGCAGCAGGTAGGCCAGCGCGAGCAGGCCCAGCAGGATGCCCAGCGCGATCCAGCGATCGCGCGCGCTCGCCTCAGCCGTCCGCATCGGGCGCTCCCGTGGGGGCCGGGGCCGGCGGCGGCGCGGTACCGGCGGCGGGCGCCGCCGCGGCGACCGCCAGTTCCGCGGTGAGGGTGAAGCGGTCGCGCCGGTTGCGCGGATCGGGCTGCAGCGCGCCGGTCAGCGCCGGCGCCCGCCACAGCGGCGAGCCCTCCAGCTGCCCGACCAGCGCGGAAGCCTCGTTGCTCAGGCCGATCAGCAGCAGCCGGTCGTTCTCGACCGCGAGCTTCTCCAGGTAGGTGGCGTCGGGCAGCCGGCGGGTGACCTCGTCCAGGATCTCGACCATGGTCGGGCGCCCGGCGCGCTGGGTCTCCAGGTAGCGCATGCCCTCGATCAGGTTCACCAGCCGCTGGCGCTCGATGGAGGCCGCGCGCGCCTGCTCGATGCGCGGGCGCGATTCGCGCTCGAAGTCGTCGGCGGCGGCGCGGCGGTTGTCGAGGATCTGCCACAGGCCGGCGGCCAGCGCGAGCGCCGCGATCGCCGCCAGCAGCAGGTTCCAGCGGCCCCACGGATCGCTGCGCTGGCGGCGGCGCCCGGCCGGCAGCAGGTCGATGCCCAGCGCGCCGCCGCGGCCGTCGTCGAGGTCCACGCCGGCCAGGGTGTCGGCGACGCCGCCCAGTGCGGCCAGCGCCTCGTCCAGGGTGCGCCGCGGCACCACCACCAGCTCGACGTCGATCTGGCCGTCGTCGCGGCGCGCCAGCACGCGTGCGTCGAACACCACGTCGGCGGCGGGGAACGGCGTCTGCCGGTCGATCTCGAAGGCCACCACGTCGCGCAGGCGCTCGGCGGCCGCGCCGGGCAGCCGCAGCGGCCGCCGCAGGCCGGCGCTCGCCGGCAGCACCAGCCAGCGCGGCAGCTCGGCCAGCGCCGGGGTCAGCACCCGCGCGAAGGCGCCGGCGTCGGGCGCGTCCTCGTGCCAGGGCAGCACCGCCAGCGCGCGCAGCTGGTCCGGGCGCTCCAGCGCCAGCGCCAGGCCCGGCCCCTGCCGGCGCAGCAGCAGGCGCTGCGGCAGCAGGCCGAGGCGCTCGCGCAGGCGCAGCGGCAGCCAGCTGGCGAGCGCACCGGTCCACCAGCGCCAGCCGGCCACGGCCCCGGGCCACAGCCGCGCGCGCGCTTCGCCCAGGCGCCGCCCCAGCCCCGGGGCGGGCACGATGTCGTCGGTGGCGGCCATCAGCTGCGGCGAGTCATTGCGGAGGTCCCCGGCGGCGGGCGCGCGCCGGCGCGCGCTCCATGGCGCCGAAGTGTACGGCCAACGGTTGTCGCGTCGACTGCGGCGGCGTTGCGGATCGCGCGCGCACGGTCGTCATGGTCCGGGCGATGCATCGGATGCGGAGGCTCCTTCCTTCCAGCGCAGGATCGTGTACGCGGCCCCGGGCGAGATGCCGCCGCCCACGCGGACCACCGCCTGCAGCACGGCCTCGCGCCCGTCGGCGAGCCGCGCGCGGCTGTCGATACTATACGTGCCGGTGCCGCCGCCCAGCAGTTCGGGCGGCTGCGGCAGCCCGGGCGCCGGCTGCCGCGACTGCAGCACCTGCTCCGGGTCCATGCCCAGCGCCTGCAGCACCAGGCCGCCGGCGAAGCGCGGATCGGGCGTGGCCAGGCCCGAGTGCACCGTCACGTGCGGCAGCAGCGCCTCGTACAGCGCGGGCGTCATGCCGAGGATCTGCTGCAGTTCGCCGATGCTCTCCAGCGGCGCGTCCTTGGCGCCGTAGGGCAGCCCTGCGGCGGCGTACTGGGGGTCCTCCGCCGCGCCCAGCACCTGACCCAGGTCGTCCGGGTCGCGCCAGTCGAGGATGGCGGCGGCGATGCGCTCGGCCTGCTGCTGCTCGGCGCCGGCCGCGCGCAGCAGCGCGGCCAGCAGCGGCTGCTGGGCGGCGTTGAGGTCGACCTTGCCCGATTCGTCGACCAGCCGCAGGGCGATGTCCACGCCGTCGAAGCGCCAGGCGTAGGCGCGCCCGTCGGGCAGCCAGCGCTGCTCCGGCACCGGGTCGAGCATCCGCGAGACCGCGTACTCCAGCCCGGCGCGCGCGGCCTGCTCGCCGGCCACGCCCTGGTACAGCACCCGCCCCTGCAGGTGTTCGATGCGCGCCGACAGCGCGAACGCGCCGACCAGCGCGGTCAGCAGTGCGATCAGCCACAGCACCAGCAGCAGCGCGGCGCCGCGGGCGGGCGGGCGGAACGCGCGGCGGATCATGGCGTCGCCGGTCCCGCGCTGGAGATCATCCGCCCGCTGCCCTGCGGCAGCGCGACCAAGAGCGGCGGCCAGGCGCCACGCGCGTCGGCGATCTCGATCCGCACCTGCAGCGGCAGCTCGTCGGCGCCGGCCCAGCGGTCGAGCCAGGGGGTGGGCGCGCCGGTGGCGTCGATGCCGCGGTAGCTGAACCGCACCGAGCGCAGCCCGCGCGCCAGCGGCTCGGGCGGGCGCGGCTCGCGCTCGTCGAACGCGGCGCCGCCGACCACGCTGGTGAAGGCGACCGCCAATTGCAGCGCGTCGCCGTCGCGCAGCACGCTCAGCTCGTGCAGGGACGGCCCGCCGCGGCCGAGGTAGTCCGGCAGCTCGGCCACGAAGCGCATCCGGTCCGCCTCGCCGTCGAAGCGCAGCGCCAGGCCGGTCTGCGCGTCGTGCTCGAAGGCCATCGGCAGCGCGCCGCCCAGCCGCCGGCGCAGGAAGGTCGAGGCCGCGCGCATGCGCTCGCTCTCGCGCGCCAGCGTCTCGCCGCGCTCCACCGTGGCCGTGGACGCCTGCAGGGTGGCGAAGCCCAGCGCGAGCCCCGCGGCCAGCAGCGCGGTCGCGAGCAGGATCTCCAGCAGCGTGAATCCGCGCTGCCGCGGGCGCGGCCCGCCGGCACGGCGGCATCGCGCGGTCACGGCGTCACCCCGCCGAGGTCGGCCGGCTGCACCAGCCGCAGCGACTGCAGCTGCAGCCGCTCGCGCGGCCCGCCCTCGCCCCACAGCACGGTGAGCCGCAGCGCCAGCAGCGAGGGCATGAACGGGTCGACGGCGGCCGGAGGCGGCAGCGCCGGGTCCGTCCACGGCGCGACCTCCAGCGACCAGCGGTAGCGCCCCTCGTCGAACACGCCCTCGCTGCGCCCGGGCTGCAGGGTCTCGCCCACGCCCACGTCGGCCAGCAGCGACTGCGCGTGCAGCGCCGCGCGGCCCGCATCGGCCGACCAGCGGACCTGGCGCACGCCGCCCGACAGCGTGCCCAGCAGCAGCGCCAGCGCCAGCGCCAGCACCGCGAAGGCGACCAGCACCTCGATCAGGGTGTAGCCGCGCTGCGCGCGCACGCCCGCCGCGGTCCGCCGGCGCATCGCCGCCCCGGTCCTCGGAACCTGTTTACGATCCGTCGCGAGCGCCGCCAGATGGCGCGTGGCGGAGCGCAGGAAGCGCAGTGTACGAGCGGTACATGAGCATTGGCGGCCGCCGTCCATGGCGGCCACCCTGCGGGCCATCGCTGACGCGATGTCAAGAACCGCTCCAGGCGGTTCTTTCGAGCACCGCACGCGCGCCAGCTGGCAAGCGCAGCAGGATCGTGAATAGGTTCTCACCGACGCGCCTCCCCCCGGTGCACCTGCACGTCGCCGGTCAGCCAGGCCACGTCCACGTTCCAGCGCGCCGGCCCCGCGACCAGTGTCACCCGCCCGCCGGTCGAGGCGCCGTCGTCGAAGAACACGATCGCGCCCTCGCCGGGGCGCGGCTGCACCTCGCGCGCGCCGGTGAACTCCACCTGCAGCCGCTCGGGCAGGCGCCCGCTGCGGTCGGGGCCGGCGCGCCAGGTGCGCGCGGCGGGATCGATGGCGAAGGTCTGCGGCCGGCCGGTGGCGATCGCCAGCGCGCGCGCGTGGCGCAGGTTGGCGGCGACGTCGCGCACCGCGGACCGGACCTGCATGCGCTCGATGCCGTTGCCGAACACGCCCACCGCCAGCAGGCTCGCCACGGCGATCAGCGCCACCACCACCAGGATCTCGACCAGCGAGAAGCCCCGGGCCGGCGCCGCGCGACGCGCCGCGTTCATATCGGGCCCTACTCCACGCGGATGTCGGCGTTGACGCTGTCCCCGCCGGCCGCGCGGTCGGCGCCCAGGCTGACGATGTCGAACGGACGGCCGTCGCCCGGCACGCGGTACTCGAACGGCGTGCCCCAGGGATCGTTGAGTTCCGCGTCCTTGGCGTAGGGCCCCAGCCAGCCCGGCGCGTCGCCCGGCTGGGCCACGAGGTCGCCGAGCGCGTTCGGCAGCCGGCCGGTGTCCATGCGGTAGTTCTCGACCTTCTCGGCCAGCGTCTGCACCTGCGCGCGCGCCAGGTTGACGCGGGCGCGGTCGCCGCCGCCGAGGATGCGGGTGGCGGCGAAGGCCACGATGCCGCCGATCAGCACCACCACCAGGATGATCTCGATCAGGCTGAAGCCGCCCTGCCGGGCGCGGCCGGCGCCGCGTCGGATGGTGCGGGCGCGGGGGTTCGGGGCGGCGGAACGGCGTCGAATAGCGCGTCTGGAGTCCATGGGTCAGCCTATGACGTTGGTGAGATCGTAGATGGGGATCAGCACGGCGAGGATGACGACCATCACGATGGTCGCCAGCGCCATCGTGATCGTCGGCACCAGCGCGGCGAGCATGCGGTCGAGCGCCTGCGCGGTCTCCTGCTCGAAGGTGTCGGCGGTCTTGAGCAGCATGGCGTCGAGCGCGCCCGACTCCTCGCCGACCTGGATCATCTGCAGCGCCAGCCGCGGGAAGCGCTTGCCGCGCGCCAGCGCGCCCGACAGGCCGGCGCCGCCCTTCACTTCCTCGGCGGCGGCATCCACGTCGGCCGCCAGCGCGCGGTTGCCCAGCACGTTGCGGGCGATGCCGAGCGCGGTCAGCAGCGGCACGCCGTTGGCCAGCAGGGTGCCGAGGGTGCGGGTCAGGCGCGCGGTCTCCAGCTTGGCCGTCAACGGGCCCGCGATGCGCACGCCGAGCAGGCGCTCGTCGAAGCGCAGGCGGAACGCGGGATCGCGCAGGCGGCGGTCGAACCACCAAAGCGCCACCGCCGGCACCGCCACCAGCAGCAGCCACCAGTCGCGCACCAGGGTGCCGGCGCCGATGACCAGCTGGGTGAAGAACGGCAGCTCGGCGTCCAGGCTCTCGTACATCGCCGCGAACTGCGGCACCACGTAGCCCAGCAGGAACAGCAGCGAGAGGCCGACCATCAGCAGCAGGATGGCCGGGTAGATCAGCGCGTTGATGACCCGCCCGCGCAGCGCGCGGCTGCGCTCGAGGTAGTCGGCCAGGCGCTGCAGGGTCTCGTGCAGGCTGCCGCCGGCCTCGCCGGCGCTGACCATGCTCACGGTCAACCGCGAGAACGTGCCGTGCTGGCGGTCCAGCGCCAGCGAGAGCGGGCTGCCGCCGCGCACCGCGTCGCGCACGTCCACCAGGGTGCTGCGCGCCGCGGCGTCGTCGGGCAGGTCGAGCAGGATGGTCAGCGCGCGGTCCAGCGGCTGCCCCGCGGCCAGCAGCGTCGCCAGTTGCTGGGCGAACTGCACCAGCCGCTGGCCGCCGAAGGGCTTGGGCCGGAACAGCGTGCGCCAGGCCGGCGCCCCGCCGCCCTCGCTGGCCGGCCGCGCCTCCACCGGCAGGTGCCCCTGCTCCTGCAGCCGCTGCGCGACCTCGTGCTCGCTGCCGGCCTCCATCTGCCCGTCGAGCACCTCGCCGCGCGCGTTGAGCGCCTTGTAGCGGTAGAGGGTCATGCCTCCTCCGTCACCCGCAGCACTTCCTCGATCGTGGTCTCGCCGTGCAGCGCCTTGACGATGCCGTCCTCGTACATGGTGCGCATGCCGGCCTCGCGGGCCAGCTGCTCCAGCTCGCCCATGCCGGCGTGGCGCATGACCGCGCGCCGCAGCGCGTCGTTCATGACCAGGAACTCCATGATCGTGGTCCGGCCCAGGTAGCCGGTCGGCGCCAGCTCGGAAGGACGCGGCCGGTACAGGTGGACCGGGCCGTCGGGCTGGAAGCGGCGCAGGTCGAACTTCTCGATCTCCTCCGGCGAGGCGGCGTAGCGCTCCGCGTGCGAGGGCTCCAGCCGCCGCACCAGCCGCTGGGCGAGGATGCCGTTGACGGTGGAGGTCAGCAGGTAGTCCTCCACGCCCATGTCGAGCAGGCGGGTGATGCCGCCGGCGGCGTTGTTGGTGTGCAGGGTGGACAGCACCAGGTGGCCGGTCAGCGCCGACTGGATGGCGATGCGCGCCGTCTCCAGGTCGCGCATCTCGCCGATCATGATGATGTCGGGGTCCTGGCGCACGATCGAGCGCAGCGCGTTGGCGAAGTCCAGGCCGATCTGCGGCTTGGCCTGGATCTGGTTGATGCCCTCGATCTGGTACTCGACCGGGTCCTCGACGGTGATGATCTTGACGTCGCTGGTGTTGAGCTTCGACAGCGCGGTGTAGAGCGTGGTGGTCTTGCCCGAGCCGGTCGGGCCGGTCACCAGCAGGATGCCGTGCGGCTGCTCCAGCACGCGCTGGAACTGCGGCAGGAACTCGTCGGTGAAGCCCAGGCGGTGGAAGTCGAACACCACCGTCTCGCGGTCCAGCAGACGCATCACCACGCTCTCGCCGTGCGCGGTGGGCACGGTCGACACGCGCAGGTCCAGCTCCTTGCCCTGCACCCGCAGCATGATCCGGCCGTCCTGCGGCAGGCGCCGCTCGGCGATGTTGAGCTTGGCCATGATCTTGATGCGGCTGATCACCGCCGCGGTCAGGTTGGCCGGCGGGCTCTCGCCCTCGATCAGCACGCCGTCGATGCGGTAGCGCACCTTGAGCCGGTTCTCGAACGGCTCGATGTGGATGTCGGAGGCGCGCAGCTCCACCGCGCGCTGGATGACCAGGTTCACCAGCCGGATCACCGGCGCCTCGGAGGCCAGGTCGCGCAGGTGCTCGACGTCGTCGAGGTCGCCGCCGGCGTCGCCGTCGGCGGTCTCCACGATCGCGCCCATCGCGCTGCGGCCCTGGCCGTACCAGCGCTCGACCAGGTCGTCGATCTCCGAGCGCAGCCCGACCACCGGCTCCGGCTCGCAGCCGGTGGCCAGCGCCACCGCCTCGCGGGCGTAGCCGTCCCAGGGATCGGCCATCAGCACCAGCAGCCGGCCGCCGCGCTCGCCGACCGGGCACAGGTGGAACTGCTTGAGGAAGCGCTGCGCCAGCGGCTGTGCGCCCTCCACCAGCTCCGGCGGCGCGTCGGGCAGGTCGCGCGCGGCCACCAGCCGCAGCCCCAGCACCTCGGCGCAGGTCTCGGCGTGGTCGCGCTCGGACACCAGCCCCAGGCGGCCCAGCAGCGACAGCAGGCTGCCGCCGGCCTCGCCGTGCAGGCGCCGCGCGCGGCCGAGGTCGGCCTCCTTCAGCCGCCCGCGCTCGAGCAGCGCGGCGACGATCCGCGCCTCGTCGTCCGGGGCGGCCGCCTCGCCGGGATCCTGCGGTACCGCGCTCACGCCACTGTCCGTCCCTTGGTCGTCCGGCCGCGACTTTAGCAGCTTCATCCGACCGTCCCGAGACCGGGCGTTGATCTGGCGCAATGCGCCGCCGGGCCGGGGCGCGCACCCTTCCGCCATGACCGCTCCCCTCGTCGACCTCGAACTGCTGCGCCGCCACGACCGGCCCGGCCCGCGCTACACCTCCTACCCGACCGCGCCGCACTTCCACGACGGCTTCGGCGCCGCCGACCTGCGCCTGGCCGCGGCGCGCAGCCAGGCGGCGGACCCGGCGCGGCCGCTGTCGCTGTACGTGCACGTGCCCTTCTGCACGAACCCGTGCTTCTACTGCGGCTGCAACCGCGTCATCACCCGCGACCGCGCGCGCGGCGAGGCCTACGTGAACCGCCTGAACGCGGAGATCGCGCTGGCCGCGGGCATGTTCGACCGCGCGCGCGAGACGATCCAGGTCCACTTCGGCGGCGGTTCGCCCAACTTCCTCGATCCCGGCCAGCTGGGCGGCCTGCTGGAGCGCCTGGGGACGCACTTCGGCCTCAGCGCGCGCCCCGACCGCGACTTCTCCATCGAGGTCGACCCGCGCCTGGTACGGCCGGCCGACGTGGCCGCGCTGGCCGCGATCGGCTTCAACCGCGTCAGCCTGGGCGTGCAGGACCTCGATCCCGCGGTGCAGCAGGCGGTGAACCGGCTGCAGGACCCGGCGCAGATCCTCGGCACCATCGACGCCGCGCGCCGCCACGGCATGCGTTCGGTGAACGTGGACCTGATCTACGGCCTGCCGAAGCAGACGCTGGCCGGCTTCCAGCGCACGCTGGAGACCATGCTGGTCGCGCGGCCGGACCGGATCGCGGTGTACAGCTACGCGCACCTGCCGGCGATGTTCCGCGCCCAGCGCCGGATCGACGAGGCCGACCTGCCCTCGCCCGCGGCCAAGCTGGGCCTGCTGCAATGCGCGATCGACGCCCTGTGCGCGGCCGGCTACGTCTACATCGGCATGGACCACTTCGCCCTGCCCGACGACGAGCTGGCCCTGGCGCAGGCGCACGGCGCGCTGCACCGCAACTTCATGGGCTACACCACCCACGCCGGCAGCGACCTGCTGGGCCTGGGCGTGAGCGCGATCAGCCACGTCGGCGACAGCTTCAGCCAGAACCCGCGCGACCTGCCCGCCTGGGAGGCGCGCGTGGACGCCGGCGAGCTGCCGACCTGGCGCGGCCTGCGCCTGGACGCCGACGACACCCTGCGCGCCGCGGTCATCCAGCAGTGGATGTGCCACGGCCGCATCGACCCGCGCGCGGTGGAGGCCGAACACGGGATCGCGTTCGCCGACTACTTCGCGCAGGCGCTGGAGCGCATGCGGCCGCTGGCGGCCGACGGCCTGGTGCGCGTGGACGACGACGCGATCGAGGCCACGCCGCGCGGGCGGCTGCTGCTGCGCGCGGTGGCGATGTGCTTCGACCGCTACCTGCCGGCCGCCGCGCCCGCGACCGCGGCGACGGCCGCCGCGCTGCCGCTGCGCGCGGCATGACCATCGGCACGGCATGACTTCCGGGCCGTGGAGCGCGGCCCCGCGGACGCGATGCTGGCGGCGTCTTCCGCAGGAACCTCGCCGATGCCCCGCCTTTCCGCCCCGCTGCTCGCCTGCCTGATCGCCGGCTCCGCCATCGCGCCGGCCGCGTCCGCCGCCGACGGCGCCCGGCCGCAGGACTGCAACATCGAGACCCCCTACGCGATGCGGGTGGACGCCGCCGGGGTGAGGCTGGACGGCGACGACGCGCGACCGCGCCGGGTGGAGATCCGCGACGGCGGGCTGTGGCTCGACGGCGTCCGCCGCGAGGTCGGTGCCAAGGACGCCGCGCGCCTGCGCGCGATGGAGGCGCAGGCGCGCGGCCTGCTGCCGGACGTGGAGGCGATCGCGCGCGAGAGCGTGCACATCGCCTTCGACGCCCTCGAACACACCGCCCGCGCGCTGTCGGGCGAGCGCCAGGCGCGCGAGTTCCGCGGCCTGCGCGAGCGCGCGCTGGCCCGCATCGACGAGAGCCTGGGCCGCGGCACCTGGGACCCGGACGCGTTCGGCGCATCGTTCGAGGCGGAGATCGAGGCCGCGGCGGAATCGATGGCCGAAAGCATCACCCCCGCGCGCGCGCTGTGGATGGCCTTCACCGGCGGCACCGGCCGCCTGGAGCGGCGGATGGAGAAGATGGAGGCGCAGCTCGAGCGCGACATCGCCGCCCGCGAAGGCACCCTGGAGACCCACGCCCGCGCGCTGTGCGGCCGCCTGCGGACCCTGGACGCGCTGCAGCGCTCGCTGGAGCTGCGCCAGGACGACGGCACCCCGCTGCGCCTGTTCGAGATCGAGGCGCCCCGGATCGCCGACGCACGCACCGCGTTGCGCTGACACGCCCGCTGGTGCCGTCCGGCGCTCCGATGCACCGGCACGGCGCCCCCCGCGACCGAAACGCCGCGACGCGCGTCGGAGCGCGCGACGCGCTCCAGCATGGCGTCGGCCCCTACTGCAGACATCTCCACAACAGGAACCCTGAATGTCCCGTGCGACTACTGCGGCCAACCTCCTGCTCTCGCTCGCTGCCATTGCGATATCGTCGTATGCCTTGCTGCAAGCCAGCAGAGCGAACGACCCGTCTCGCGTAATAGAAGCTCGCGGCCTGCTGATCAAGGATGCTTCCGGGCAAACCCGGGTGGAGCTGGGCGCGCCGGTTCAAGACCCGGTCGTTCAAGGCCGGAGAGGGACGCGCGCCACCCCGTCTTCCGGCTTGATCCTTCTCGGCCCGGACGGCAACGAGCGTGGCGGCTACTTGACGTCGGATGTTGGTGGAGAGGCCATGCTGACCCTGGACTCCGGCGACGGCAGCGTGGAAGTGCTCAAGGTCGTCGCCAACCCCGATGCCGGCGCTTCCCTGTTCGTGCTTCACCGCAATGGAGCCGGCGCCATGCTCACGACGTACCGGGGTCGACCGGAGTTGCAGCTGATCGACAAGTCCGGCACCGTGCTCTTCTCTGAGCCGGGCGCGACAAGCGAGTAAGCGGGCAGAGGCCGACAATCCATTCAAGCCGACGCCCAGGCCGGCGCCGCTCCGCGGCGCGGCCTGATTCAGGCGTTCTCGATCCGGGGAGCCCACGCCATGCGCCGCGCCGCCATCCTGCTGCTCGCCTTCGCCGTTCCGCCCGCCCACGCGGCGACCACCGCATTGCATTGCGAGCGCCTGTTCGACGCCCGCAGCGGCCGCGTGCTCGGCGCGCACACCGTGGTGGTGCGCGACGGCCGGGTGGCCTCGGTGCAACCGGGCCGCACGGAGGTGCCGGACGCGGCGGCCATCGACCTCGCCGGCCGCACCTGCCTGCCCGGCTGGACCGACCTGCACGTGCACCTGGGCAGCCAGTCGGGCCCGCAGAGCTACTCGGAGGGCTTCCGCCTGGACCCGGTCGACTTCGCCTACCGTTCGGTCGGCTACGCGCGCAGCACCCTGCTGGCCGGCTTCACCAGCGTGCGCGACCTCGGCGGCGAGGTCGCGCCGCACCTGCGCGACGCGATCAACCAGGGCCTGGTGGACGGCCCGCGCATCTTCGCCGCCGGCAAGTCGATCGCCACCACCGGCGGCCACGCCGATCCGACCAACGGCTACAACTCCATGCTCTCGCACCTGCTGGGGCCGCCCGGGCCGACCGAGGGCGTGATCAACTCCGTCGACGACGCCCGCCAGGCCGTGCGCCAGCGCTACAAGGACGGCAGCGACGTGATCAAGATCACCGCCACCGGCGGCGTGCTGAGCTACGCGCGCTCCGGCGACGCGCCGCAGTTCACGGTCGACGAGATCGAGGCGGTCGTCGACACCGCGAAGGACTACGGCTACACCGTCGCCGCGCACGCGCACGGCACCGAGGGCATGCGGCGCGCGGTGCTGGCCGGCGTGACCAGCATCGAGCACGGCACCCACATGACCGACGAGGTGATGCGGCTGATGCGCGAGCGCGGCACCTGGTACGTGCCGACCCTCTACGCCGGCCGCTTCGTCGCGGAGAAGGCGCGGGAGCCGGGCTACTTCCCCGAGATCGTGCGCCCCAAGGCCGCGACCATCGGCGCGCAGATCCAGGAGACCGCCGAGCGCGCCCACCGGGCCGGGGTCAAGATCGCCTTCGGCACCGACCAGGGCGTCGGCCCCCACGGCGACAACGCGCGCGAGTTCCTGTACATGGTCGAGGCCGGCATTCCCGCGGCCTACGCGCTGCAGGCGGCCACGATCCACGCCGCGGCCGTGCTGGGCGTGGACGACCAGGGCGCGATCGAGGCCGGCCAGCGCGCCGACATCGTCGCGGTGCCGGGCGACCCGGTGGCCGACATCGAGGCGGTACTGGACGTGCAGTTCGTGATGAAGGACGGCGAGATCTACAAGTCCCCCTGACCCGGCGGGCGCGGCGCCGTGAACGCCGCGCCCGGCTCCGGTATGCTGGCGCCATGCCCGCTTCCGAACCGGACCCGGCGCCCGCGGAACCTCCGAGTCCGCCGCGCCCCGCCCGCCCGCCGGCGCCCGGCCTTCGCGCCGCGCGGCCCGCCCCCTTGACCGATCGCCCGCGTCGCCGCACGCGGGCCTTGCCGCGCGCGCGCGTCCCGCGCGCCGCGGCCGGAGCCTGCCCCGATGCTTGAATGGATGAGCGACCCCACCGCCTGGCTGGGGCTGTCGACCCTGATCGTGCTCGAGATCGTGCTGGGCATCGACAACCTGGTGTTCATCGCGATCCTGGCCGACAAGCTGCCGCCCGAGCAGCGCGACCGCGCGCGCATCATCGGCCTGAGCCTCGCGCTGGGCATGCGGCTGGTGCTGCTGGCGATGCTGTCGTGGATCATGCGGCTGACCGAGCCGCTGTTCGAGGTGTTCGGCCGCGGCTTCTCCGGGCGCGACCTGATCCTGATCCTGGGCGGCCTGTTCCTGCTGTTCAAGGCGACGATGGAGCTGCACTCGCGGCTGGAGGGCCGCGGCCACGCCTCGGCCTCGGCCGGCTACGCCAGCTTCGGCGTGGTGGTCACGCAGATCGTGGTGCTGGACGCGGTGTTCTCGCTGGACTCGGTGATCACCGCGGTCGGCATGGTGCAGCACCTGTCGATCATGTACATCGCGGTGACGGTGGCGATGGCGGTAATGCTGCTGGCCAGCAAGCCGCTGACCCGCTTCGTCAACGCCCACCCCACGGTGGTGATGCTGTGCCTGGGCTTCCTGCTGATGATCGGCCTGAGCCTGCTGGCCGAGGGCTTCGGCATCCACCTGCCCAAGGGCTACCTGTACGCGGCGATCGGCTTCTCGATCCTGATCGAGATGTTCAACCAGCTCGCGCTGCGCAACCGCCGCAAGCGCGAGGCCGTGCGGCCGCTGCGCGAGCGCACCGCCGAGGCGGTGCTGCGCCTGCTCGGGCGGCGCGCGGCCGGCGACGAGCCGCACGCCGACGCCCACGTCGAGGACCGCGTGGCCGGCGAGGCCGAGCGCGCCTTCGACGACGAGGAGCGCGACATGGTCTACAACGTGCTCGGCTTCGCCGACAAGCCGATCGAATGGCTGATGACGCCGCGGCTGGACATGGTGTGGATCGACCTGGACGACGACCGCGAGGCGATCGTGGCCGCGCTGCGCGAGGCGCCGCACAGCCGCCTGCCGGTCGCGCGGGGGGAACTGGACCGCTTCGAGGGCGTGGTGGAGGCGCGCACGCTGCTGCGCCAGCTGCTCGACGGCGGCGAACTGGACCTGGCCGCCGCGGTCTCGGCGCCGCTGGTCGTGCACGAGGGCGCGAGCGCGCTGCGGGTGCTGCAGGACATCAAGCGCCACCCGATCCCGATGGCGCTGGTCCTCGACGAGTACGGCAGCGTCGAGGGCCTGGTCACCGCCAGCGACGTGCTGGCGGCGATCGTCGGCGACCTCGCCGACACCCAGGACCCCGACCGCATCGCCGCGCGCGGCGAGGACGGCAGCTGGCGGCTGGACGGCGGCATGCCCGCCACCACCGCCGCGCACCTGCTCGGCTTCGCGCCGGACGAGAACGCCGGCTACCACACGCTGGCCGGCCTGCTGATCTACCGCCTCGACCACCTGCCGCAGCCGGGCGAGCGCGTCGAGCACGACGGCTGGCGCTTCGAGGTGGTCCGCATGCAGGGCGCCCGCGTGATCGAGGTGCGCGCCACGCCGGTGGCCGAGGCGCCGCAGCCCGCCCCGTGAGCGATCCCGATCCGCGCCCGCGGCCGCCGGAGCCGCCGCTGCCCAGCGACTGCTGCGACAGCGGCTGCGCGGTCTGCGTCTACGACCTCTATGCCGAGGAACTGGCCGACTACCGCGCGCGCCTGGCCGCGTGGATGCAGCGCCACCCAGACGCCGCGCAGTGAGCGCCGGGCGTAGCATGCGCATCCCCCCGTCGCACCCGAGGTGCCCCCATGACCGCCACGCCCGCCTACGCCGCGCCCTCCGCGCGCGCGCCGCTCGCCCCGCTGACCATCGAACGCCGCGCCCCGCGCGAGCGCGATGTGCTGATCGACATCCTGTACTGCGGCGTCTGCCATTCCGACATCCACCAGGCCCGCGACGAGTGGGGCGGCTCGATCTTCCCGATGGTGCCCGGCCACGAGATCGTCGGCCGCGTCGCCGCCGCCGGCGCGTCGGTGTCGAAGTTCGCCGTCGGCGACGTGGTCGGGGTCGGCTGCTTCGTCGATTCCTGCCGCGAGTGCCCGCAGTGCCGCGCCGGCGAGGAGCAGTACTGCGACCAGGGCATGACCGGCACCTACAACGGCCGCGAGCGCGACACCGGCGCGCCCACCTACGGCGGCTACTCCACCCGCATCGTGGTCGACGAGGACTACGTGCTGCGCATCCCCGACGGCATCCCGCTCGAGCGCGCCGCGCCGCTGCTGTGCGCGGGCATCACCACCTACTCGCCGCTGCGCCACTTCGGGGTGAAGCCCGGCGACACCGTGGCCGTGGTCGGCCTGGGCGGCCTGGGCCACATGGCGGTGAAGCTGGCGCGCGCCATGGGCGCGGAGGTCACCGTGCTCAGCACCTCGCCGGCCAAGCGAGAGGACGCGCTCGCGCTGGGCGCGAACGATTTCCTCTCCACCCGCGAGGAGGGCGCGTTCCGGGCCAACGCGGGGCGTTTCGACTTCATCGTCGACACCGTCTCCGCCCAGCACGACTACAACGCCTACCTCGGGTTGCTGAAGGTCGACGGCACCATGGTGCTGCTCGGCGTTCCGGACGCCCCGACGCCGCTGGGCGCGTTCCCGCTGATCGGCAGGCGCCGGCGCCTGGCCGGCTCGATGATCGGCGGCATCCGCGAGACCCAGGAGATGCTGGACTTCTGCGCCGAGCACGGCGTCGCCTCGGACGTCGAGGTGATCGGCATCGCCGAGATCAACCAGGCCTACGAGCGCATGCTCGCCGGCGACGTGCGCTACCGCTTCGTCATCGACATCGCCAGCCTGCGGGACGGTTGACCCGTGCCGCGCCGCCCGCCCCGCCGTCGCGGGCGGGCCGGGCGGCGCGATCGTCAGGACAGCGCGCGCTCGATGTCCGCCAGCGGCGCGTTGGTGAGGTTCTTGGCCACTTCCGCGCGCAGGCGCTGCACGGTCTCCTTGTGCAGCAGCGGCCGCATCTGGCCCAGCGTCTGCGGATCGGCCAGCAGCACCAGGTCGTCGTAGCGCTGCTTCAGCGCCCCGGCGTTGAGGCGCTGCGCGAGCTGCTTGGCGAAGGTCGCCTCGTCGATCTCCGAGCCGCCGGCCTCCGGCGGCATGCTGCCGGCGGGGCCGTCGTCGTTCATGTCGACCAGTTCGAGCAGTTCCTCCTGGCGCAGCGTCAGGCTGCGCTCGTCGCCGACGTTGCGGAACACGCGCGCGCCGCCGCCGTCGGCCACCACGACCAGGGTCCCGGCCGGAATCTTCACCGTCATCGTCGCCTCCTCTATGGGCCATCGCCCGTCGCGCCGCAGTGTCGGCGGTCGCCCGTGACGGGGGCGGCGACGGCGCGTTAAGAGGCCGCGGCGGCGTTCACAACCCCGCCAGCGCGGCCTCGACCGCCCGCGCATCCGGCGGCCGCACCAGCCGCCCGACCTCCACGCCGTCGCGCAGCAGCACCAGCGTCGGCCACAGCTTCACCCCGTAGCTGCGGCCGAGCGGGCGGCCGCGGCCGTCCTCGATGCGCAGGTGGCGCACGTCGGCACGCCCGCGCAGCGCGGCGTCCACCAGCGGCCGCGCGGCCTGGCAGTACCCGCACCAGCCGGTACCGAAGTCCAGCACCACCGCGCCCGGCAGGGCGTCGACCTGCTCGCGGCTGATCGTCTCGGGTGCGTAGTCGCGATCGTGCTGCATGATGCCGGCCTCGGGCTTGCGGAACGCCAGCATGCCTCGGCGCGCATGAGCGCCGGATCAGCGGCCGGCGCGCAGCCGCCGCCACGCGCGCAGCGCGGCCAGCACGACCAGCCCGGCCAGCAGCCCCGCCACCAGATGGGTGCCCAGGGCGACGGCGTGACCCAGCGCGCCCGGCGGCAGGCGCGCATCGAACCAGGCGTGCGCGGCCGCATCGGCGTGCACGAGCAGGCCGCCGCCGACGAGGAACATGGCCAGGGTGCCGACGACGGTCAGCCCCCGCATCAGCCACGGCGCGGCGGCCACCAGCCGCCGGCCCAGGCGCGCGCGGCCGCCGCCGAAGCGCGACAGCCAGGCGCCGGCGTCGTCGAACTTCACGATCGCCGCGACCGCGCCGTAGACGCCGACGGTGGTGAGCAGGGCGATGGCGACCATCACCATCACCTGCTCGGCCAGCGGCCGGCCGGCGACCACGCCGAGCGACAGCACGGTGATCTCGGCGGAGAGGACGAAGTCGGTGCGGATCGCGCCGCGCACCTTGTCGCGCTCGGCGGCGGCCGCATCGGCGGGCGCCGGCGCGGCGGCGGCCGGCCGCGCGGCGCCGTGCCCGCCGCCCGGGCCGGCCATCCGCTCGACCACCTTCTCCGCGCCCTCGAAGCACAGGTAGAGGCCGCCGACGACCAGCAGCGGCCCGATCGCCGCCGGCAGGAACGCGCTCAGCGCCAGCGCGGCCGGCACCAGGATCGCCTTGTTGCGCAGCGAGCCCTTGGCCACCGCCCAGACCACCGGCAGCTCGCGGCTGGCGCGCACCCCGGCCACCTGCTGGGCGTTGAGGGCGAGGTCGTCGCCCAGCACGCCGCCGGTCTTGGTCGCGGCGACCTTGGTCAGCGCGGCGACGTCGTCCAGCACCGAGGTGATGTCGTCGAGCAGGGCGAGCAGGCTGGCGCCGGCCATGGGGTCTCCGGTGTGCGTGGCGGCATTCTCGCCCGCGCGCGATGGCGCCGGGATGAGCCCTGCCGCAGGCCCGGGCACGAACGGACGGGCGACCGCGCGGAGACGCCGGCACCTCGCCGGCATTGCCTCCGCGTGCACAGTGGGTCACATTCACATTTCCGTAGCGATCACATCCCTAGTGTCGAGCTCCCCACAGTGCGCCCCAAATCGGCCGGCCCCATGCCCCATCCCCCTCTCCCCGGCACCGTGCGCTCGCTGCAAGCCGTCGAGGACGCGCTCGCCCAGCTCGAGGCGGAGATGCCCGGCCTGCAGCACCTGCATCGCGACCTGTTCTCCTACGCCAATGCCTGGGCGGAGCGGCACGACGCCGTGCTCGACCTCGCGCCGGCCTCGATCCGCGCGGACGTGGAAGCGCGGCTGCGCCGGATCGGCGTGCGCTGGGGCCTGGCGGACGGCGTGCGCATGACCGGGCAGTTCCCGGCGCTGAAGCTGCCGGCCTGAGCGCCGGCGTCCGGCCCTAGGGCCGCTCGACCCCCAGCAGCTCCACCTCGAACAGCAGCGATGCGCCCGGCGGGATGACCCGGCCGGCGCCGCGATCGCCGTAGGCGAGGTCGGCCGGGATCCGCAGTTCGCGGCGCCCGCCCACCCGCATGCCGGCCACGCCCTCGTCCCAGCCGCGCACGACCCGCCCCGCGCCCAGCAGGAAGGAGAACGGCTGCCCGCGCTCGCGTGAGCTGTCGAACTCGGCGCCGCGCAGGTCCGGCGCGTTCTCGTCGTACAGCCAGCCGCTGTAGTGCACCGTCACCGTGTCTCCGGCGCGCGCCGCCTCGCCCTCGCCGGGCGCGACCTCGACGACCTGCAGTGCTTCGACGCCGCCGCCGGTGTACGGCGCGGGGCCGCCGCCGCAACCGGCGAGCAGCAGGCACAGTGCGAGGCAGGACGGGACGAGACGGCGGAGGGGACGCGGCACGGCGCACCTGCGGGCGGCGGATGGCCGCTCAGGATGCCACGGCCTCGCCGGCGGCGTGGCCCGAGGCCCAGGCCCACTGGAAGTTGTAGCCGCCCAGCCAGCCGGCGACGTCGAGCACCTCGCCGACGAAGTGCAGGCCGGGCACCGAGCGCGACTCGAACGTGGACGAGGACACCTGGTCGGTGTCCACCCCGCCCAGGGTCACCTCGGCGGTGCGGTAGCCCTCGGTGCCGCTGGCCACCAGCGGCCAGTCGTGCAGCAGCGCCGCCATCCGCCGCAGTTCCGGCGGCGGGTACTGCCGCATCGGCCGGCTCGGCAGCCACCGCTCGGCCAGGCGCTGGGCGAAGCGCCGCGGCAGCGCCTCGGCCAGCAGGGTCCGCAGCTCGGCGGCCGGGCGCTCGCGCTGCCAGGCCTGCAGCAGCGCGTGGGCGTCGCGGCCGGGCAGCAGGTCCAGGCGCAGGTCGTCGCCCGGGTGCCAGTACGACGAGATCTGCAGGATGGCGGGGCCGCTGACCCCGCGGTGGGTGAACAGCAGCGCGTCGGCGAAGGCGCGGCCGTTGCAGCGCACCTCCACCGGCAGCGAGACCCCGGCCAGGCCGTCCAGGCGCTCCTGGTGGCGGCCGCTCAGCGTCAGCGGCACCAGCCCGGCGCGCGTGGGCAGCACGGCGTGGCCGAAGTCGGCGGCCAGGGCGTAGCCGAAGCCGCTGGCGCCGAGGCTGGGGATCGACAGGCCGCCGCTGGCCACCACCAGCCGCGACGCGCGCACCCGGCCCAGCCGGCAGTCCAGCTCGAAGCGGCCGGCGTCGTCGCGCCCGACGCGGGCGATCGCCGCCTGCGTCTCGATCCGCGCCCCGGCGCGCGCGCACTCGTCCAGCAGCATGCGCACCACCAGCTTCGAGGACTCGTCGCAGAACAGCTGGCCGGCCTCCTTCTCGTGCCAGGCGATGCGGTGCCGCTCGACCAGCTCCAGGAAATGCCACGGGGTGTAGCGCGCCAGCGCGGACTTGACGAAGTGCGGGTTGGCCGAGAGGTACTGCTCGGGCGTGGTGCCGGTGTTGGTGAAGTTGCAGCGCCCGCCGCCGGACATGAGGATCTTCTTGCCGACCCGGTTGGCGCCTTCCAGCACCAGCACGCGCAGGCCGCGGCCTGCCGCGGTCATCGCGCACATCAGGCCGGCCGCACCGCCGCCGACGACGGCGACGTCGGTGTCGACGACGTTCACCGCGGCGCCCGCCGTTCGCCGGATGGCGGCGCGTGGTGAACCGGGCGGGAGGACATCGGCATCGCGGCGGGCGTAGACAGGGCCGGGCATTCTAGGCGGTGCCGGCGCGGGCTTCATCGCGGCCGAAGGCGCGGATGCGGACAATGGCGCGTTTTTCCTGCATGGAGCGCCCATGATCTTCCGCATCTCGCTGTGCCTGATCCTCGTCCTGTCGCTCGCCGCCGGCCTGGCGCCGGCGTCGTTCCAGGCGATGACCGGCCCGGCGCTGGCGGCGGTGATCCGCCACGCCGGCTGGCTGTACCTGCTGATCGTGTTCCTGATCCTGGCCTTCGTGCTCTACATCGCCTTCGGCCCGCTGTCGCGGCTGCGCATCGGCGGACGCGACGCCGAGCCGGAGTTCTCCAACACCGCGTGGCTGTCGATGCTGTTCGCCGCCGGCATGGGGATCGGCCTGGTGTTCTGGGGCGCGGCGGAGCCGGTCTCGCACCTGGTGACCCCGCCCGAAGGCCTGGCGCCGGAAAGCCCCCAGGCCGCGCGCGCGGCGATGCGCTACGCGTTCTTCCACTGGGGCCTGCACCCGTGGGCGATCTACGCGCTGATGGGCCTGGCGATCGCCTGGTTCCAGTACAACCGCAACGGCCGCGGCCTGATCAGCGACCTGCTGCAGCCGCTGATCGGCGAGCGCCACCGCGGCTGGATCGGCCGCGCGGTGAACATCGTCGCGGTGGTCGCGACCGCGCTCGGCGTGGCAACCACGCTGGGCATGGGCACCCTGCAGATCGGCGCCGGCCTGGCCCGCGTGTTCGGGCTGCAGAACGGCCTGCCGTTGCAGATGGCGGTGATCGCCGTCGCCTTCGTGCTGTACACGGCCTCGAGCGCCAGCGGCGTGGACCGCGGCATCAAATGGCTGTCCAGCTTCAACCTCGCCCTGGCCGGCGCGCTGCTGGTGCTGGTGGCGCTGCTGGGGCCGACCGGCTTCGTCTTCGACACCTTCACCACCTCGCTGGGCAGCTACCTCGACCACCTGGTCGAGATGAGCCTGCGCATGGCGCCGTTCTCCGGCAGCAGCTGGGTGGCGGACTGGACGATCTTCTACTGGGCCTGGTGGATCTCGTGGTCGCCCTTCGTCGGCGCCTTCATCGCCCGCGTCTCCTACGGCCGCAGCCTGCGCGAGTTCGTGCTGGGCGTGGTGGTGGCGCCCACCCTGCTCGGCTTCGCCTGGTTCGCCACCTTCGGCGGCACCGCGCTGTGGGCGCAGCTGTTCGGCAGCGTGGACATGACGGGCGCCCTGGCCGACGGCTACGAGACCGTGCTGTACCTGATGTTCGACAGCCTGCCGCTGTCGGGTCTGCTGTCCGGGCTGGCGATCCTGCTGGTGGCGATCTTCTTCGTCACCTCCGCCGATTCCGCGGTGCTGGTGCTGGGCTCGATGTCCAGCGAGGCGGCCGGCGACCCGCCGCTGCGGCGCAAGCTGGTCTGGGGCTCGGCGATCGCGCTGGTCGCCGCGGCGATGCTGGTCGCCGGCGGCCTGGACGCGCTGCAGGCGCTGATCACCATCGCCGCGCTGCCGTTCGCGCTGCTGCTTGTCGGGGTGATGGTGGGCCTGCACCGGGTGCTGAGCCTGGAAGCGCTGCGCGAGAAGGCCGAGGAGCGCCGCGCGCGGCGCACGATCGAGGCCTGGATCGAGCGCGAGCAGGCGCAGCAGGCCGAGCGCGAGGCCGCCGGCGGCGACGCCGGGCGGTAGGCGCGCGGGCGGCGCAAGCCCTCCCGGTGCCTAGCGCGCGGGCTGTCCGGCCGGCGACGGGCTCACCGCGCCGGCCGGCCGCTCCGGTGCGGTGCCCAGCGCCTCCTGGTAGCGCCGGTGCAGCGCGCCCACCTTGGCCACGTAGGCCTGGGTCTCCTGGTACGGCGGCACCCCGCCGTAGCGCGCCACCGTGCCGATGCCGGCGTTGTAGGCGGCCAGCGCCAGCAGGCGGTCGCCGCCGTAGCGCCGCAGCAGGTCGCGCAGGTAGCGCGCGCCGCCGTCGATCGACTGCTCGGGCGCGAACGGGTCGGCCACGCCGTACTCCGTCGCCACCTCGGGCATCAGCTGCATCACCCCCTGCGCGCCCTTGGACGACACCGCCGCCGCGTCGAACGCGCTCTCGGCGTGCGCGATCGCCCGCAGCCAGGCCTCGTCGAGCCGGTAGCGCCTTGCCGCGGCCCGGAACGCCGCGCTGTGCGGCGCCAGCCGCGGCGCGCCGACCTCGCCCAGGCCGGCGTGCGCCGGCTCGCCCGGCGGGGTCTGCGCGGTGAAGCGCAGGTAGACCCGGGAGCCCGGCAGGTTGCGGGTGCCGTAGACCAGGCGGCCGTCCTGCTCGCGCTCGTAGAGCGTGCCGCTGAACACCCCGAAGTCGCCCCACAGGTTGGGCGTCTGCACGGCGTTGTCGTCGAGCTCGTGGGCCACGCACTTCGAGCCCGGCTCCGGCGCGGTCGACAGGCTCACCGTGCCGTCGCGCACGCAGCGCCAGACCGTGCGGGCCTGGGCCGGGACGGCCACCGCCAGCAGCGACGCGACGAGCAGGCAGCGCAGGACGCGATCCATGCACGGAGTCCGCGGACAAGCAGGCCGCGATCCTGCACGCGGCCGCCGCGACGGCAGGTGAACGCGGGGCCGGCCGCCCGGCCCCGGGACTCAGCCGCCGGCCGCCTCGCCGGCGGCACCGCCGCCGCCGCGCAGCCGCTTCAGCAGCGACACCGCGCCCAGCACCACCGCGCCGGCGACGATGCCGACCAGGGCGTTGCCGATCATGTTGACCAGGGTGCCCAGCAGGCCGGGCGGGGCCAGGCCGGCGATCAGGTGGTGCAGCGGGCCGATGGCGTGGACCAGGATGCCGCCGCCGACCAGGAACATGGCCGCGGTGCCGACCACCGACAGCGTCTTCATCAGCCACGGTGCCGCGGCGACGATGCCGCGCCCCAGCGCCGCGCGCGCGCCCTTCTTGGCCGCGAGCCACGCGCCGAGGTCGTCGAGCTTGACGATGCCGGCCACCAGCCCGTACACGCCGACCGTCATGCCCAGCGCCACCGTCACCAGGGTCAGCACCTGCTGGCCGAAATCGGCCTGCTGCACCACGCCCAGCGACAGCACGATGATCTCGGCCGACAGGATGAAGTCGGTGCGGATCGCGCCGCGGATCTTGTCCTTCTCCTCCGCCACCAGGTCCACCGCCGGATCGGCCAGCCGCGCCAGGTGCTCGGCGTGGCGCTTGTCCTTGTCCTCGGGGTGCAGGAAGCGGTGCGCGAGCTTCTCCACGCCCTCGTAGCAGAGGAAGGCGCCGCCGATCATCATCAGCGGGGTGATCGCCCAGGGCAGCCACGCGCTGATCGCCAGCGCCGCGGGCACCAGCACCGCCTTGTTGAGCAGCGAGCCCTTGGCCACCGCCCACACCACCGGCAGCTCGCGCTCGGAGCGCACCCCGGTGACCTGCTGCGCGTTGAGCGCGAGGTCGTCGCCGAGCACGCCGGCGGTCTTCTTGGCCGCGGCCTTGGTGAGGACGGCGACGTCGTCGAGGATCGAGGCGATGTCGTCGAGCAGGGTCAGCAGGCTGGCACCGGCCATGAGGGCTCCGAAGGGGGTGTCGGGTTCGGGCGCCCCTGGGCGCCATCGCCCATTGTGCGGTATCCGGCGCGCCGATGATGCAGTGCAGCGCGAACCCGGCGGCCGCGCGGGAAACCCGCGCACATGCGCCCGTTCACCGGCATGAAGCCGGCCGTGAAGCCGGCCGCCGCGTTCGTGGCCCGCGGCGCGTGCGCAGGCCGTGCGCGCGCGGTGCGCGCGTCGTATGCCCGGCGTGAATCACCCCGCATCGACCGCGGCGGCGCTACTTCATCCGCTCCCCCCAGCCAAGCGAGCGCCATGAAAGCCCTCACCTACCACGGCAGCAAGGACGTGCGCGTCGAAACGGTGCCCGACCCCAAGCTGGTCGAGGCCGACGACATCCTGCTGCGCGTGACCGCCACCGCCATCTGCGGCTCCGACCTGCACCTCTACCGCGGCAAGATCCCGGAGGTGCACGACGGCGACATCCTGGGGCACGAGTTCATGGGCGTCGTGGAGGAGGCCGGCCGCGGCGTGACCCGGGTGCGGCCGGGCGACCGCGTGGTGATCCCCTTCGTCATCGCCTGCGGCGACTGCTTCCACTGCCGGCTCGACGAGTACGCGGCCTGCGAGACCACCAACACCGGCCAGGGCGCGATCCTCAACCGCAAGGGCCTCAAGCCGCCGGCGGCGCTGTTCGGCTACAGCCATCTCTACGGCGGCATCCCCGGCGGCCAGGCCGAGTACGTGCGCGTGCCGCAGGCCAACGTCGGCCCGCTGCGCATTCCCGACGCGCTGTCCGACGAGCAGGTGCTGTTCCTGTCCGACATCCTGCCGACCGGCTACCAGGCGGTGCTCAACGCCGAGGTCCGCGAAGGGTCCACGGTGGCGATCTTCGGCGCCGGGCCGGTCGGCCTGATGGCCGCGGCCTGCGCGCGCATGCAGGGCGCCTCGCGCATCTTCATGATCGACCACCACGGTTACCGGCTGGACTTCGCCGAACGGACCTACGGCGTCGTCCCGATCGACTTCGACGAGCAGGACGACCCGGCGGCGTGGATCATCGAGGAAACCGGCGGCCGCGGCGTGGACGCGACGATCGAGGCGGTGGGCTTCGAGGCCAAGGGCAGCACCGCCGACCGCGTGCTCACCGCGCTGAAGCTCGAAGGCAGCAGCGGCTTCGCGCTGCGCCAGTGCATCGCCGCCACCCGCCGCTGCGGCATCGTCAGCGTGCCCGGCGTCTACGCCGGCTTCGTGCACGCCTTCATGTTCGGCGACGCCTTCGACAAGGGCCTGTCGTTCCGCATGGGCCAGACCCACGTGCAGCGCTTCATGCCGGAGCTGCTGGAGCACATCGGCAACGGCGACCTCGATCCGGGCGCGATCATCTCCCACCGCCTGCCGCTGGCCGAGGCGGCGCAGGGCTACGCCACCTTCGACAAGAAGGAGGAGGACTGCCGCAAGGTGGTGCTGACGCCCTGACGCCGCGCGGGCGCGCCGGGCCGGCGACGGTCCGGCGCCCTCAGCCGCCGGCGGCGAGCGCCAGCGGCGCCGGCGCCGCGGCGTCGGCCAGGTCGCGCTCGAGCTGCGCCAGGTAGGTGGCGAATCCGCCGCGGGCCCGCGCCTCGCGCCGCGCGCTGGTGACCACCAGCGGCGCGGGCGCCCAGCGGATCGACGCCCCGCACGCCTCCAGTGCGGCGACCAGGGCCACGTCCTCGCCGCAGGCCAGCGGCGCGAAGCCGCCGCAGCGGCGGTACGCGCGCGCCGACAGGCCCAGGTTGGCGCCGTGCACGTGGCGGTGGCCGGCCACGTGCGGATGCGCGCGCAGATAGGCCTCGACGGTGGCGGGCGCGTAGCCGCTCCAGTCGTCCACCCGCACCATGCCGCAGAACGCGTCCGCACCGTACCGCAGCTGGCCGCGCAGCCAGTCGGGCGGCACGCGGCTGTCGGCATCGGTGCTCGCCAGCCAGCGCGCGCCCAGCGCCAGCGCGCGCTCGGCGGCCGCGCGCCGTACCGCACCGACGGTGCCCGCGTGGACTTCGATCACCTCCGCCCCGAGGGCGAGCGCGATCGCGCGCGAGCGGTCGGTGCAGCGGTCCAGCGCCACCACCGCGCGCACGGGCTCGCCGGACGATTCCACCGCGCGCGCCGCTTCGCGCAGCGACGCCAGGCAGTCGCCCAGCAGGGCCTCCTCGTTGTGCACGGGGACGATGACCGCGATCACGCCAGGCCCTCGCGCTGGGCGACCGAGGCCATCGCGCCCCAGCCCTCCAGCAGCAGGTCGGGATCGCGGTAGGCGAACAGGCGCGGCAGGCCGATGCCGTCGAACACGCGGTGCGCCTCCTCGCTGGCGGCCAGGCGCTCGGCGAAGGGCCAGCGCCAGTGGCAGGCGACCAGGGTGCCGCCGGGCTCCAGCGTGGTCTCCAGCCGGCGCGCCAGGCGCGCGAGCGCGCCGGCGTCCAGGTAGTACGCCAGCTCGCTGACCACGATCAGGTCGAAGCGCCCGTCCGGCCATTCCCCCGGATGCATCTGCCGGCGCAGCTCGACGTGGCCCAGGCCGGACAGGCGCGCGCGTGCGTGCGCCAGCGCCGCCTCGGCGGCGTCGGTCGCGACCACGCGGTCGCAGCGCGCGGCGAGCGCCTCGGTCAGCGCGCCAACCGAGCAGCCCGCCTCCCAGCAGCGCGCGAACCGCGGCTGCGGCAGGCAGGCGAGCAGCAGGTCGCGCTTGCGGCGCTCGTACCAGCGCGCGTCCACGCCCCACGGGTCGGGGGCCTCGTGCAGCCGCTCGAAGTAGGCCAGGTCCGCGCTCACAGCACGAAGGTCTCGAAGTCGCGGCGGAAGCGCGCCAGCACCCAGGCCGGCAGGATCGGCTCGGCCGCCGCCGGCATCGCCGGCCCGCGGCCGAGCTGGCTGGCGAACGCGCGCAGCGCCCACAGCTTGCGCGCGCGCGTCGCCCGGTCCAGCGGCAGGCGGCGCATGTCCGCGACCGGCAGGTCGCGGCCGTCGGGGCGCGCCCAGTGCCAGCCCCAGACCGGGAACTCCATCCGCCGGCAGCCGCTGCAGCCGGCGGCGTCGGCCACCGCCGCGGCCGCGGCCTCGTGGTCGGGATGGCCGTCGCGGCGCCAGGTGGTCAGGACCAGGTCGTGCGGCCGCAGCAGGCGGTGGATGCGCAGCGCGAGCGCCGCGCCCTCCGCCTGCAGGCCGCCGTCGGGCAGGCGCAGGTGCTCGACGCCGCCGCTGCCCACGCCCAGGCGCGCCAGCGCGCGGTGCAGCTCGGCGCGCCGGGCCTGCGCGAGCGCCGCGTGCGACGCCTCGGGCAGCGCCGGGTAGCAGCGCTCGCCGTCGGTCAGCGCGAGCACCCACACCGGCAGTCCGCGCGCCGCGGCCAGGGCGATCAGCCCGCCGGCGCCCAGCACCTCGTCGTCGGGATGCGGCGCGACCACCACCAGCCGGCGCGCATCGCCCAGCAGCGCCTCCGGCGCGGCCTCCGGCAGCGCCTGCAGCCAGGACGACTGCCGCCAGGCCGACTCCGGCGTGCCGCGCCCGGCGATCAGGCGGGCGTCGGCCTCGTCGGGCGCGGGCGCGGCGGCGGGCGGCAGCGTCGCGTCGATCGCCGCATCGATCAGGGCAGCCACGGGGTGCGCTCCAGCGCGTGGGCCGCTTCGCCCAGGGCCTGCAGATCCTTCTCGGCATGGTGCTGGCGGACGAACACCGCCAGGTCCGCGCAGCGCTGCGCATGCGCGCGCTCCAGGCACAGCGGCGCGGGGCCGAGCGCCCGCCCCGCGCGTTCCAGCGTCAGCGCGCAGGCGGCCTCCACCGCGCTGCGCGCGCGCACCACCGCCTCGCGATGGGACCGCTCGGGCGCGGCGTCGATGGCATCGGCGGTCTCGCGCAGCAGCGCGGCCGCGGCCGCCAGCGCGGCGTCGATCGCGCCCAGGTGGGCGGCGGCGTGCGGATTGCGGACCACGGCGGCGTCGCGCCGCAGCCGCTCGGCGACCGCGGCCGCGCCGCCCTGCCAGCAGGCGGCGATCCCGGCGCCGCCGTGCCAGAAGCCCGGCCGCTCGAGATAGGCGCGCGGCGCGCCGACCGCGCGCGCGGGCGTGCCGTCGAAGCGCACCTCGCCACTGCGCACCGCGCCCATGCCCAGCGCCTGCCAGGCGGCGTCGTCGGCCTCGACGCCGGGCGCGTCCAGGGCCACCGCCGCCAGCCCGCGCTCGCCGTCGGGCAGCCGCACCGTGACCAGCGCGTGGCTCACGAAGTCGGCGCCCGAGCACCAGGCCTTGCGGCCGCGCAGGCGGCCGCCTTCCAGGCGCAGCTGCGCATGCGGCGGCTCGGCCGCCCACACCGCCCAGACCTCGCCGTGCGCGGGACCGGGGGCCTCCAGCTCGGCGCAGATCGCCTGGGCGTCGTAGTGGGCCTCCAGCACCTTCGCCAGGGCGAGATCGCGCGCGGCCAGCTCGGCCAGCGCCCGCCAGCGCGCGCGCGTGCCGCGCCCGGGCAGCGGCAGCGCGGGGCGCTCGCGCAGCGCCTCGCGCACGGCGTCGTGCAGCGCCGGGCCGGCCAGCGGCGGGTCGGCGGCGGGAGGCGGCGCGGCGGCGATGTCGGAGCTGGCGGCAGGCAAGGCGACCACCCGTCGGGAGGTCGGGGCACCGTAGGCAGCGGCCGGTGAGCGCGGTGCGAACCCGGCCCGTCCGCGCTGCACCAGGGGCCGGCGCGCCCGGACCGGGCACGATCAGTCGCGCGGCGGTTCGGGTTCCGGGAAGGCGAGGCGCAGCGCGTCCGGATCGTCGACGAGGGCCCCGCGCAGCTGTTCGGGCTCCAGCGGCCGGACGACCCAGCGCCCGGGCTCGCCGGGTTCGCGGATGGCCACGAAGTAGCTCGGCCCCGGCCCCTTGCAGTAGCGGAACACCGAGCCGCGCGGCCACGGGCTCTCCAGCCCCGTCACGTCGACCACGGTCTTGAGCGATTCCATCCGGCGCCCGGGTACCGGTCCCTCGGGGGTGCGGAACACCAGCGCCTCGAATTCCCGCCCGGCGCGCGTGCCGACCCGCCGCCGCGCGTAGCGGACGAGCGCGGCGACGAGCAGCGCCGCCAGCAGCCAGATCGCCAGTTCCATCGTCGGCCTCCTCCTTCGCGCGGGCGGCCCGTCGCCCGGCCACCCGGGTACCTTGCCGCCTGCGGGTGGCGGTGCCAAGCCCGCCCGCAGGAGGATCGCGGGCGACCCGGAAACGCCTACGCGCGCAGCGCCTCCGGCCACGGCGCGAGCGCGTCGCCGGCCAGGCGCTCGGAGACGGCCCACAGCCGCGCGGCCATCGCGGCGTCGGTCTGCGCCGGGCTCTGCGCCGCCGGTGCGAAGTCGCTCATGTAGGCGCCGTTGACGCCGGCCATCGCCGGGTGCGCGGCGGCGTAGCAGGGCATCGCCGCGCCCTGCGCCGGCGTGCGCGCGGTCTGCGCGTAGCGCGAGCCGGTCGAGCGCAGGATATTCGTGCGGGTATGGCCGGGCGTGACGCAGTTGGAAGTGGCGCGGGTGCCGCGCAGCCGGCGCGCCAGTTCCATCGAGAACAGCCCGTTGGCGAGCTTGGAGTGGGCGTAGCCGCGGTCGTGCCAGCCTTCGCCGGACAGGCGGTCGAACTGGATGCCGCCCGGCGGCGCATCGCGGTGGTTGCCGCTGCCCAGGCTCACCACCCGCCCCTGCGGCGCGGCGAGCACCTGCGCGATCAGCCGGTTCGCCAGCACGAAGTGGCCGAGATGGTTGACCGCGAACTGCCGTTCCAGCGCGCCGACCCGCTCGTGGCGCCCGAGCACGATGCCGGCGTTGCAGACCAGCGCATCGATGCGCGGCGCCAGCGCGCGCACCTGCCGCGCGCACTCGACCACCGAATCGAGATCGGCCAGTTCCAGCACCACCGGGGTGGCGCGCCCGCGCACCGCATCGCAGGCCTCGCGGCCCCTAGCCGCGTCGCGCGCGGTCCCGACCACGTGCGCGCCCTGCGCCGCCAGCACGCGCATGGTCTCGAAGCCGATGCCCGAGTTGCAGCCGGTCACCACGATGGTGCGGCCGGACAGGTCGATCCCGCGCAGCACGGCGTCCGCGTCCATGCCGGCGCGCGGCACGGCCGGGCGGCCCGCGGCGGCGGCTGAGAACGCGGCCGCCAGCGGCGACAGGGCGGCGGCCGCGAGCAGGCGCCGGCGGCGGATCGAGAACGGCATGCGGGCTTCCGGCGCGGGGACGGCGCACGCTAACCGATCGCCGCGCCGCCGGGAAGCCGGCGCGGCAGCAACGTTCGAGGCGAACGGCCTGCCGTGCGAGGCCGGTTTCGCGCCGCTTCGCCGGCCCGTAGCGGGACCACAGGCCAGGAAGCGGCGCGGAGATGGACCGCTCGGCGGGCCGTGCAGCCCAGGCGGCTTCTGCCGCCCACGCGCCCGGGTTGTCGCCCCCGCGCCGCGGTGGAAGAATCGGACGCCACCGCCCGACAGGGGATCCGCCATGCACGACACCGCGCACGACCCGTCCCGCCGCCGGCTGCTGCGGGGCGTCGCCGCCGCCTCCGCCGCCCTCGCCCTGCCGGCCTGGGCCCGCACGGACCGGCCGACCGCCGCCGCGCCGATCACGCGCGCCATTCCCTCCAGCGGCGAACGCATCCCGGTGGTCGGCCTGGGCACCAACGCCTACGGCGTGGCCACCGCCGAGGAGAAGGCACCGCTGCGCGAGGTGCTGCAGCGGCTGGCGCGCCTGGACAACAGCGTGGTGGACACCGCACCGTCCTATCGCAACTCGGAAGCGGTGCTCGGCGAGCTCATCGAGGAACTCGGCGTGCGCCCGCGGTTCTTCCTGGCCACCAAGGTCACCGCGCCCGACGGCGACGTCGCCCGCGGCGTCGAGCAGATGGAAGCCTCCTTCCGCCACCTGCGCACCGACGTGATCGACCTGATGATGGTCCACAACCTCAACGGCGCCGAGGCGATCCTGCCCACGCTGGCCGAGTGGAAGCGGGCCGGCCGGCTGCGCCACATCGGCATCACCACCTCCAGCGACCGCCAGCACGCCGAGGCCGCCGCGCTGATCCGCGCGTACCCGCTCGACGTGGTGCAGGTGAACTACTCGCTCGACGACCGCGAGGCCGAGTCCACGGTGTTCCCCGCCGCGCAGGCGCGCGGCACCGCCGTGCTGCTCAACGTGCCGCTGGGCGGCCGCCGCGGCAGCCTGTTCGCGCGCGTGCGCGACGTGCCGCTGCCGCCGTGGGCGGCGGAGTTCGAAGCGGCGAGCTGGGCGCAGCTGTTCCTCAAGTACAGCCTCGGCCACCCGGCGGTGACCGCGGTGCTGCCCGGCACCACCAAGCTCGCCAACCTCGAGGACAACCTCGGCGCCGGGCGCGGCGCGCTGCCGGACGCGGACGCGCGCCGCCGCATCGAGGCGTTCTGGGACGCGCTGCCGCGGGCCTGAGGCGGCGCGGGCGTCCCGCGAGCGCTCCGCTGCGGCGATGCCCCCGCCGCGCGAGCGCGCTTTAGAATGGCCCGCCGTCCGCCGCTCTCCCGATGACCGAACCGTCCCTGCGCGCCGAGGACGATCCCTCGCCGCGGCTGGCCGCCGCCTGGCGCCGGGCCCTCGCCGACGCCGATCCCGCTGCGCTGGCGCTGGCCCGCGGCCTGGCCGAGGGCGCCGCCGGCTTCGCCGACCGCTTCTACGCGACCCTGCTCGACGACCCGCGCGCGGCGCGCTTCCTGTCGCACGAGCAGGTGCGCGAGCGGTTGCACCCGGCGCTGCAGCGCTGGCTGCGCGCCCTGCTGCACGCCACGCCCGAGAGCGTGGACGCGCTGATCGGGGCCAACCGCCAGGCCGGCATCGTGCACGCGCGCATCGGCATGCCGGTGGACCTGGTCGGCCGCGGCATCCGCGTGCTGCGCGGCGCCCTGCTCGAACGCATCCGCGCCGACGGCGCCGCGCCCGGGGTCGCGTTCGCCGCCGTCGCCGTGGTCGACGCCTCGATCGACCTCGCGCTGGAATGCATGACGCTGGCCTACGCCGACGCCCACGACCGCTCCTCGCGCACCGACGCCGCCTACCGCCTGTTCTCGCTGGCGCAGAACATCGGCGCCGAGCGCGAGCGCCAGCGCGCCCTGCTGCTGGACTGGGAGAACCGGCTGCTCTACGCCCTGGCCGGCAACGGCCGCGCGGCGCCGCCGCGGCCGCTGTCGGAATCGGAGTTCGGGCTGTGGTTCCTGCACAAGGGCATCCCGATCATCGGCGACAACGGCGAGACCCGCCACGTGCGCACGCTGATGGCCGAGATCGACGGCCTGATGGGGCCGGACGCGCTGCCCTCGGCGGACGCGTTCGAGGCCATCCGCGCCCGGCTGGACGCCGTCCGCGAGCTGCTGACGCTGCTGTTCGGCCGCATCGGCGAACTGGAGGCTGGCTCCGACGCGCTCACCCGGCTGCTCAACCGCCGCTTCCTGCCCACGGTGCTGCGCACCGAGATCGAACTGGCCGCCAGCCACCGCCACGAGTTCGCGGTGCTGCTGCTGGACGTGGACCACTTCAAGCGCATCAACGACGAGCACGGGCACGACACCGGCGACCGCGCGCTGCAGCACCTGGCCGGGCTGCTGACCCAGGCGGTCCGCTCCAGCGACTACGTGTTCCGGCTGGGCGGCGAGGAGTTCCTGATCGTGCTGGTGGCGGTCGGCGCCGAACGGGCGCTGGCCTTCGCCGAGACCCTGCGCGAGCGCATCGCCGCCACTCCGCTGCCGCTCGCCGACGGCCGCAGGCTGCCGATGAGCGCGAGCATCGGCGTCGCGCCCCACGACGGCCATCCCGACTACGAGCGCCTGCTGGTGCGCGCCGACCGGGCGATGTACGCGGCCAAGCGCGGCGGCCGCGACCGGGTGGAGCTGGCGGAGGCGTTCCAGGACATGAGCGCCTGACGTCGCGGATCGGCGTTCGCCGGGACACGCGGCCGCGTCATCGCGCCGTTGCGTATCGACATACGCGCCGTCGCTCTTCCTTGCCGCGCACGCTCGCTGGACCGGTGCGAGGCATGCCAGTCGCGTTAACGGGCCCCAGGCCATAATCGGCCCGACCAATGCCGAGGGCAGCCGCCATGTCCGAACCGCCCCGCAGCAAGGCCAGCGATTTCGATCCGCAGGTGCTGCGCCTGTTCGACCAGTACGTGCACGGGCAGATCGATCGCCGCGGCTTCCTGGCCGGCGCGGCGCGCTTCGCGGTCGGCGCCGCCGGCGCGGCGGGGCTGCTCGCCGCGCTGAGCCCGCGGTTCGCCGCGGCGCAGCAGGTCGCCCCCGACGACGCGCGCCTGTCGACGCAGCGGCTGGAGTTCCCGTCGCCGCAAGGCTACGGCACCGGCCTCGGCTACCTGGCCCGGCCCGCGCAGGCCGCAGGGCCGCTGCCGGCGGTGCTGGTCGTGCACGAGAACCGCGGCCTCAACCCGCACATCGAGGACGTGACGCGCCGGCTGGCGCTGGAGGGCTACATCGCCTTCGCGCCGGACGCGCTGTTCCCGCTCGGCGGCTACCCCGGCGACGAGGACGCGGCGCGGGCGCTGTTCGGGCAGCTCGACCAGGCCAGGACCCGCGAGGACTTCCTCGCCGCCGCACGCCTGCTGGACGGGATCGAGGGCGGCAACGGCCGGCTCGGCGTGGTCGGCTTCTGCTACGGCGGCGGCATGGCCAACTTCCTCGCCACCCGCCTGCCCGCGCTGGCCGCCGCCGCGCCGTTCTACGGCAACGCCGCGCCGCTGGAGGACGTGCCGAAGATCCGGGCCGAGCTGCTGGTGGTGCTGGCCGAGCACGACGAGCGCATCAACGCCGGCTGGCCGGCCTACGAGGCGGCGCTGCAGGCGGCGGGGACGCGCCATGCGCTGCTGCAGCCGCCGGGCACCCAGCACGGCTTCCACAACGACACCACGCCGCGCTACGACGAAGCCGCCGCGCGCGAGGCCTGGCGCCGGCTGCTGGACCTGTTCGGGCGCACGCTGCGCGACGGCGAACGCGCGCGCGACGCCTGAAGCCTGCCTATCGCGCCGGTTCCGCGACCCGGAACGGGAAGTTCGCGTAGGCGGCGTGGCCCTGCCCGTCGCGGACCTCGACGAACAGGCGGTAGGCGCCGGGGCGCGCGGGCACGACGAAGCGCACGCCGCCGTCCGCGTCCGCCGACAGCGACGCCTCGACCTCCGGCGGCAGCGTCTCCGGGTCGCCGCCGACCGAGGTCGCCGCGCTCTCCTCGCGCAGCGTCCAGCGCCAGGCCAGCGGGTCGCCGTCGGGATCCTCGGCGCGGCCGCGCGCCCGGGCGGCGGCGCCCGGCGCCAGCGTCACGCTGTCGCGCGCCCGGCGCCCGTCGAGGCGGAGCGGCGCGATCGACGGCGCGCGGTTGTCCGGCCAGCGGCCGGTCCACAGCCGCTGCATCGCGTCCACGCCCGGCGTGCTCTCGCCGCCGGCCAGGAACAGGCCGTACCAGGTCGGCGTGCGCTCCTGCTTCTGGCCCCACAGGAACACGAAGTCGCCCAGGCCCTGGCGGCGGTCGCTGTCGATGTCGCGGCGGTGGCGCTCGAGCAGCAGTTCCGCCTTGCGCGTGGCGTCGTCCTCGATCGGCGCGCCCCATGCGGTCTCTGGGCTTTCCCAGTGGCCGGTCGGCCCCCACTCGGTGACCAGGTAGGGCTTGCGCCAGCCGCTGTCGCGCAGCTGCGCCTGCATGTCGCCGATGCCGCCGTAGACCTGCACGCCGATGAAGTCGAGCGCCGGCGCGCGCGATCGCAGCAGCGCGATCGCCTCGCGGTCGACCCCGGCCAGCGGGGTGCCCACCGGGTGGTGCGGATCGACCGCGCGGATCGCCTCGGCGAGGTCGCCCACCGCGTCCCACACCGCCGGATCGGTGGCCTCCAGGTTCAGTTCGTTGCCGATGAGCCACAGCAGCACCGCCGGGTGGTCCTTGTACGCGGCCACCTCGGCGAGGATGCGCTCGCGCTGCGCAGCCACCGCCGCGGCGTCGCCGTAGTCGAAGCCGTGGCGCTGCTTGCCCGCCTCCAGGCCCATCGCGACCCGCAGCCCGAGCCGGTGCGCGCGGTCGAGCATCGCGGCCACCGCGGCGCGGTCGGGCCCGCTGCTCCAGGTGCGCAGCGCATTGCCGCCGCGCGCGGCCAGCGCCTCCAGGTCGCCGCCCGACAGGCCGGCGCCGCGGACGCGGAAGGGCGCGCCGTCCACTTGCAGGCGGTAGGCGCCGTCCTCGCGGACGATGCGCACCTCCGACGGCCCCGGCGCGGCATCGGGCGCGGGGTCGGCCGCGGCCGCGGCCGGCGCCAGCAGGCAGAGGGCGGCGAACAGCACGGCGGCGGCTTGCATGGTGGCGTCCTCGGTCGGCGCGGGCGGCTCGCGCGCCCGGCCGATCATGCCACGCGGCGCGGCCGCGCCGGTCAGGCGCGCCGGTAGACCAGCACCGGCACCGCGGAGTGCGTGAGCACCTTCAGGGTCACGCTGCCGATCAGCACCGCCTGCACGCCGCGGCGGCCGTGGGAGGCCATCGCGATCAGGTCGCAGCCGTGCTCGGCGGCGGCCTCCACGATCGCCTGGTAGGGATTGCCGTGCTCCACCACCACGCCGTGGCTTTCCACGCCCAGCGCCTGCGCGCGCGCGGTCGCGTCCGCCTGGTGGCGCTGCGCGGCCTCGGTGGTGTGCCGCTGGTAGTCGTCGCGCGCGTACATGAGCTGGTCGGAACCCACGGCGACGACCTGGAACGGCTCGATCGCGGTGAAGAAGGTAACCCGGGCGTCGAGGCGCTTGGCGAGTTCGAGTCCCTGTTCGACGGCGAACGCGGACAGTTCGGACCCGTCGGTGGGAATCAGCAGATGGCGGTACATGGCATCGTCTCCGTTGGGACAGCGATGCCATCGTCGGCCGCCCGGCGGCGGGCGTCATTGATCCAGGTCAAGTTGCGCAGGATCGACGGCCCCGGGTCCGCCGCCGGACGGACCCGGGCCGCGGCCGCTCAGGCGGCGGTCTTGCGGGCGGCCTTCTTCGCGGCCTTCCTGGCGGGCGCCTTCTTGGCGACCTTCTTCGCGGCCGGCGCCTTCTTCGCCGCGCTCTTGCGGGCCGGGGCCTTCTTCGCCGGCGCCTTCCTGGCGGTCTTCGAGGCCTTCTTGCCGACCGCGGCCTTCTTCGCGGGCGCCTTGGCGGCCGCCGTCTTCTTCGCGGGCGCCTTGCGGGCGGTCTTCTTCGCCGCGCCCTTCTTGGCGGCCGCCTTCTTCGCCGGGGCCTTCTTCGCCGCCTTGCGGCCGGCGCCGGCCTTCTTCAGCGATGCGGCCTCGGAGGTGGCACTGGCCTTGGCGGCCGCCAGCTTCTTCTTCGCGGTGCTGACCCGCTTGCTGACCGTCTTGCCGACCTCGCTCGCGGTCTTCTTGGCGCTGCTCACGGCCTTGCGCGCGGTGGCGACCACGCTGCTTCCGACTTCCTGGGCTTTCTCGGCCACAGCTTCGGCGGCTTCCGCGATCGTCGCCGTCACTCCGTTACCGTTGCTCATCGGGGTTTTCCTCGTCTGGTTACGGGCACGATGCCCGTGGAGCGGAATGTACGGAGTTTTCGTGCGCTGCGGAACAGAAAACCGCATGGCGATGCGGACGCGGGACCGCAGGGACGCGCGCCGGGCGCCGGCGGCGGGACCGCGACCGCCGCCGCGGCGATCGCCCGGCGCGCGATGCCGACCTGCCCCGCCCGCGCACCGGCCGCGTCCGGCGACGCACCGGCCGGCGCCTCTCGCCGCGCATTCCCCGGCCGCGCCGGCAATGCACGGGGTCCGCTGCGCACGCGTCGTGCCCGCGTCGGTCCGCGCACCCGCCGTCGGCGCGCCGCTCGTCGGACGGGCCGCGCGCAGCGCCCTCGCCGGCCCGCGATTACGCGCGCATTGAACCGCGACGAGGCATCATGAACGGGCCCGACGCGGGTGCCGCATGCGGCATCCGCGGGCGCCGCCGCAACGGCCGGCGCACGGCGCTTTCACGCAACTGCCACCCTCGTCACCGGAACAATCGATCTCCCATGCGCGCATTTCCCACTCTTCTCGCCCTGGTCGCCGCGGCCGCCTTCGGCGGGCTGGCGGCGACCGTGATCAGCGACCTGCCCCGGCCGGCCCACGCGCAAGCGCCCGCAGCGCCGGTCGTCGGCGCGCCTGCCGCCGTGGCCGCCACCGCGGCACTGCCGGCGGCGGTGAGCGGCCAGCCGCTGCCGTCGCTGGCGCCGATGCTGGAGCGGGTCACCCCCTCGGTCGTCAGCGTGCACAACACCCGCCGCGTGCAGGTCAGCCCCTTCGGCGGCGATCCCTTCTTCCGCCGCATGTTCCCCGAGCTGTCGCAAGAGCGCCTGGAGCGCTCGCTCGGCTCCGGCGTGATCGTGGACGCGCAGCGCGGCTGGGTACTGACCAACCACCACGTCATCGAGGGCGCCGACGAGGTCTCGGTGACGCTGGCCGACGGCCGCACCCTGGCCGCCGAGTTCGTCGGCTCCGACCCGGAGACCGACATCGCGCTGATGCGCATCCCCGCCGAGAACCTGAGCGCGATCCCGCTGGCCGACAGCGGCACGCTGCGGGTCGGCGACTTCGTGGTGGCGGTGGGCAACCCGTTCGGCTTCAGCCAGACGGTGACCTCGGGCATCGTCTCCGCGGTGGGCCGCAGCAACGTGCCCGGCGTGGGCTTCCAGAACTTCATCCAGACCGACGCCTCGATCAACCCCGGCAATTCCGGCGGCGCGCTGGTCAACCTCGACGGCCAGCTCGTCGGCATCAACACCGCCAGCTTCAACGTGCAGGGCAGCATGGCCGGCAACATCGGCCTGGGCTTCGCGATCCCGTCCAACCTCGCCGGCAGCGTGATGCGCCAGCTGGCCGACACCGGCTCGGTGCGCCGCGGCACCCTGGGCGTGGACGCGCAGACGGTCGATGCGCGCATCGCCCAGGGGCTGGGCCTGGCGGAGCCGCGCGGCGCGGTGGTCACCCGCGTGCACGACGGCAGCGCCGGCGCGCGCGCCGGGCTGCGCACCGGCGACGTCATCGTCTCGGCCAACGGGCAGCGCGTGGACAACGCCGAGACCCTGCGCAACATCCAGGGCCTGCAGCCGGTGGACGCGCCGATGACGCTGAGCGTGCTGCGCGACGGGCGCGCCCTGGAGATCTCCGCCCGCCTGACCGAGCTGCCGCGCGACGGCGGCGCCTACGACCCGCGCCTGGCCGGCGCCACCCTGGCCGACCTGCCGGAGGCGCTGCGCCGCGCCAGCGACCGCATCAGCGGCGTGCTGGTGGAGCGCGTCGAGGCCGGCAGCCGCGCCGAGCGCAACGGCCTGCGCGCCAACGACCTCATCCTGGCCTCCACCGGCGGCCAGTTCCACGACCTGTCCGGCTTCCGCGCCTCGCTGGCCGACCAGCCCGACACCCTGGTGCTGCTGGTGCAGCGCGGCCGCAATCGCTTCCAGCTGCGCCTGCAGTGACACCCCCCACCCACAGGAGAACCGCCATGAGCCCCACTTCCACCGACAACCTCAAGCACAACCTCGGCGACGCGGGCAGCGCGCTGAAGCAGGCCGCGCACGACGCCGGCGACGCACTCAAGGGCGCGGCCAGCGTCGCGGGCGAGGAACTGCGCCTGGGCCGGGCCAACGTCAAGGCCGACCTCGCCGACGGCGCCACCGCCGGGCTGTCGGCGCTGGAGAACCTGGGCGAGGCCGGCCGCGAGCAGGTCGACGACCTGGTCGACAAGGGCCGCGACCTGCTGGACAGCGCCGCCGACCTGATCCGCGAGCGCCCGCTGGCCTCGTTCGGCGTCGCCTTCGCCACCGGCTGGCTGATCGCCAAGCTCGCGCGCCGCTGATCCGCCCGCCACGAGGAGACGCCGTGAGGCCAGACGAGTCGCGGTCCGACGACGCCTGCGGCGTGGACGCCCAGGCGCCGGGACCGGCCCCGCACATCGACGAGAGCGTGCGCCGGATCGGCCGCGCCGGCCGCGAGACCCTGTCGTCCGCGGCGGGCACCGGCCGCGCGCTGCGGCGGCTGATCTCCGCCGACTTCGCGCTCGCGCGCAGCGCGCTGGGCCGGGCGCTGGGCTGGTGCGCGGTGGCGATCATCTTCGGCGCCTCGGCCTGGCTGCTGCTGATGGGCGTGCTGATCGCGGTGCTGCAGAAGATCCCCGGCATCTCGTGGCTGGCCTCGCTGTCGATCACCGCGCTGATCAGCCTGGCGGTGACGGCGCTGGCCGGCTGGCGCACGTCGGTGTTCTTCGACCACGCCGGCATGCACGCCACCCGCCGGCAGCTGCACCGGCTCGGCCTGTTCAACGAGCACGACGACGACGACGACGACGCGGCGCCGTCGCCTCCGGACACCGGGACCGCGGCGCGCGGCAAGGCGGACGCGGCATGAACTTCGAAGCGCTGAAGCGCCGCGTGGAGCGCAGCGAGCAGGTGGTGGACGGGCGCATCGTGCAGACCGACGCCGCCTGGCGCAGCCTGGGCGCCCGCTGGCGCGAGGCCTGGACCCCGCCGCGGATCGTGCTGGCCGGGCTGCTGGCCGGCTTTTTCAGCGGCAAGGCCAATCCGCAGGTGGCGCTGCGCCGGGTCGGCAAGCTGGCCAGCCCGCGCACGATGCAGCTGATCACCTCGCTGTCGGGCCTGCTCGCCTCGGCGCAGTCGGCCTACGCCGCGGTCACCGCCAAGGACGCCGCCGCCACCGCGGATACCGCCGCGCAGACCGCCGACCAGGCGGCCGAGACCGCCACCGAGGCGGTCGAGGAAAGCACCGGCGCGCCGGCCGCGGCGCCCGCACCGGACCCTGGCGCGGAGACCGCCGCGGACGCGCCGCCGCACGGGGACCGCCGCCGCCCCGATCCGACCTGGGAACGGCAGCCCGCCCCGGCCGAAGCCGCGACCGACGTGTCCGAGCGCTAGGGCCTGCACATGGTCGCCAGCGCGGACGCCGCCGGGGAACTGCCCCCGGCGCCCCCACCCCGCCCGCGCGCGCCGCTGTCGCTGGTGGTGCTGGCGCTGCTGGCGACGATGTTCGCCGCCTGGGCGGCGCAGGCGGTGATCCTGCCGATCCTGCTGGCGATGTTCTTCGCGATGATCGGCAACCCCTTCCTGCGCGGGCTGCGCCGGCTGTACGTGCCGCGCTTCGTCGGCGCGCTGCTGGTGCTGCTCGGGGGGCTGGCGGTGACCGGGCTGCTGGCCTGGCAGCTGGCGGGCCCGCTGCACGGCTGGATCGAGCAGACGCCGAAGCAGCTGCGCTCGCTGGCGCCGCGGCTGGAGCAGATGACGCGGCCGATGCGCTCGGCCAGCGAGGCGGCCGAGTCCTTCGCGCGCGTCGCCGACGGCAACCGCACCGCGCGCCGCGTGCAGGTGGTGCAGATCCAGCGCGACGACGCCTGGGAGCGGCTGGCCGCGACCCCGCGCATCGCCGCCTCGGTGCTGGCGGTGATCCTGCTGACGTTCTTCTTCATGGTCTACGGCGAGCGCCTGGGCCGGCACGCGATCGCCCTGCTGCCCGACCGCCAGCGCAAGAAGCTGACGGTGGAGATCATGGCCTCGATCGAGCGCGAGATCTCGCGCTACATCCTCACCATCACCGTCATCAACGCGACGCTGGGCATGGCGTTCGCCGCGGTGCTGTACTGGCTGGGCATCCCCACAGCCGAGGCGCTGATGTGGGGCACGATCGTGGCGCTGCTGAACTTCGCGCCCTACGTGGGGCCCTTCATCGGCGCCTTCCTGATGCTGATGCTCGGCTTCGTCGCCTTCGACACGCTGGGCGCCTCGCTGCTGCCGATGGCGATCTACCTCGGCCTGCACACCGTGGAAGGCCAGCTGATCACCCCCATCGTGCTGGGCCGGCGCATGGCGCTGTCGCCGCTGGTGCTGATCCTGGCGCTGGCGGTGTTCGGCTTCCTGTTCGGCATCGTCGGCCTGCTGCTCGCGGTGCCGCTGCTGGTCTGCGTGAAGATGGCCCTGGTGCGGGTGGACGGCATGGAACGCTGGGCGCGCCTGCTGGAGTGACGGCCGCGGCGGGCGGCGACGGACTAGAATGGCGCGGTGACCTTCCCCGTGCGCGCCATCACCCTCGACCTGGACGACACCGTGTGGCCGTTCGCGCCGATCGGCGCGCGGATCGAGCGCGTCCTCGACGACTGGATGCGCCGGCACAGCCCGGCCACCGCGCGGATGTACCCGCCGGAGGCGATGCGCGCGCTGCGCGACCGCGTCTGGCGCGAGCATCCGCAGCTCGCCCACGACCTGTCGGCGCTGCGGCGCATGACGCTGGAGATCGCGCTGCGCGACAGCGGCGCGGACCCCTCGCTGCTGGAGCCGGCCTACGAGGCCTTCTACGCCGCGCGCAACCAGGTCGAGCACTACCCGGACAGCCTCGCCGCGCTGGAGCGGATCGCCGCGCGCGTGCCGGTGGCCGCGCTCAGCAACGGCAACGCCGACCTGGAACGGGTCGGCATCGCGCGGCACTTCGCGTTCCAGCTCGGCGCCCGCGAGCACGGCCGGGCCAAGCCGTCGCCGTGCATCTTCCACGCCGCCTGCGCGCGGCTGGAATGCGCGCACGGCGAGGTGCTGCACGTGGGCGACCACGTCGAGATGGACGTGGCCGGGGCGTCGCGCGCGGGCCTGCGCAGCTGCTGGATCAACCGCGACGGCCGCGCCTGGGACCACCCGGAACTGCGCCCCGACCTCGAATTCGATTCGCTCACCGGGCTGGCCGACTGGCTCGACGCGCACCCGCCCGGCCCGCCGTCGCCGCGTTAGCGCGCACCGCGTCCCCCTCGACCGCCGCATCCACCCGGGATCCCGCATGACCGACACCGCCCCCGACACCGCCCTCCCCGCCGGCCTGGTGGCCGCCGCCGACGCCGCGCAGGCGCGCACGCTGCACGTGGTCGACGGCGCCGGCCTGCCGGCGTGGCGGCAGGCGCAGCCGCCGCGCGTGCGCGCCTGGCTCGACGCGCAGGGCTTCGAGGGCCACGCCGGCACCTGGCTGGCGCTGCCCGGCGACGAGGGCCTGGAGTCGGCCGTGCTCGGCATCGGCGACGCGCAGGACCCGTTCTCGTGGGCGCACGCGCCCAACGTGCTGCCGGCCGGCGACTGGCGCATCGGCGGCGCCGGGGTCGACGCCGCCTGCGTGCTGGGCTGGGGCCTGGGCGCGTACCGCTTCACCCGCTACCGCAGCGGCGGGCGCCCGCCGGCGCGCCTGGTGCTCGACGGCGCGCATGCCGAGGCGCTGGACGTGCTGGCCGCGTGCCTGCGCGTGCGCGACCTGGTCAACACCCCGACCGAGGACATGGGCCCGGAGCAGCTGGAGGCGGCGGCGCGCGAGGTCGCGCAGGCGCACGGCGCGCGCTTCGAGTCCGTGGTCGGCGACGCCCTGCTCGAACGCGGCTTCCCCGCCATCCACGCCGTCGGCCGCGCCTCGCACCGCGCGCCGCGGCTGCTGCGCCTGGACTGGGGCGACGAGGCCCATCCCGGCCTGGTGCTGGTCGGCAAGGGCGTGTGCTTCGACACCGGCGGCCTGGACATCAAGCCCGCCGACGGCATGCGCAACATGAAGAAGGACATGGGCGGCGCCGCGCACGCGCTGGCGCTGGCCGGGCTGGTCATGGCACGCCGCCTGCCGGTGCGGCTGACCCTGCTGATCCCCGCGGTCGAGAACGCGATCGGCCCGAACGCGCTGCGGCCGGGCGAGGTGATCGCCACCCGCAAGGGCATCGCGGTGGAGATCGACAACACCGACGCCGAGGGCCGCCTGGTGCTCGGCGACGCGCTGGCGCTGGCCGACGAGCTGGACCCGGAACTGGCGATCGACTTCGCCACCCTGACCGGCGCGGCGCGCATCGCGCTCGGCCCCGACCTGCCGGCGCTCTTCAGCAACGACGACGCGCTGGCCGAAGCCTGGCTGCAGGCCGGCGACGTGGCGCGCGACCCGCTGTGGCGCATGCCGCTGTGGCGGCCGTACCTGCGCTACCTGACCAGCCGCGTCGCCGACATGGCCAACGCCGGCTCGCGCATGGCCGGCTCGGTGACCGCCGCGCTGTACCTGGAGCGCTTCGTCTCGCGCGGGCGCCGCTGGGCGCACGTCGACGTCTACGCCTGGAACGACAACGACCGGCCCGGGCGCCCGGCCGGCGGCGAGGCGCAGAGCCTGCGCGCGGCGTGGGCGATGCTCAAGGCGCGGTTCGCCAAGGACTGACGCGGGTCCGCGAGTCCGGTCGCGGCGACCGATGCGCTAGGGAACCGCGTCGCGCGGAGGCGCGCCGGACGACGGTGCGCCCGCGTCCGGCAGCGCCTCGGCCAGCGCGATCGCCTCGCGCGGGAACGCGGCGTAGTCGTCCTGCGGCGAACGATGGTCCTCGCGGCTGCGGATCTGGCGCACCGCGACCAGGCGCTTGCCGGGCAAGACGACGATGTGCTGGCCGAGATAGCCGTTGGCGGCGTAGGCGACGACCGGCCCCATCTCCTCGTCGAACAGGTCGCGGCGGGTCAGCCCGCGCTCCATCACCTCGCGCCCGTAGCGCGCCTGCCAGTCGTCGCCCAGCGCGGCGTGCAGCGCCTGCGCGGGGTCGTCGAAGCTACGGCCCGCCAGCCCTAGCAGGGCCTGCGCCACGTCGGCGGGCACGCCGTGCGCGGCCAGGCGTTCGGCGGCGTCCGCGCGCAGGCTCAGCCGCTGCCAGGCCGGCACGCGCCACCACAGCAGGCCGACCTGCGCCGAACGCGGGCCCGGCCGCCACAGCGCCTCGACGAAACCTTCCGGCAGCAGCCGGGTGCCGTCGGCCAGGCGGCCGTCGTCGAGCAGGAGCTGGCCGAGCCTGGCGGCGTCGCGCGCGGTCAGCGGCAGCCCGGCCATCGCATGCGGGTTGCCGGCATCGTCGCGATGCCAATCGCCGGGGCGGATGCCCAGCGGCGCGAACAGGCGCTCGCCCAGGTAGGCGTCCAGCGGCCGGCCGGAAGCGCGCGCAACCACGCCGGCCAGCAGGTTGGTCGCCTTGTTGTTGTACGAGAAGACCTCGCCGGGCGCGGCGTCCAGCTCCGCCGCCAGCGCCAGCTGCACCACGTCCGGCGCCGGATAGATCTCGGCGCCGGCGTTGGGCGCGTTCTGCAGCCCGGAGGTATGGTCGAGCAGCATGCGCACGGTGATCCCGCGCTTGCGGCCCTGCTTCCACTCGGGGAACCAGGTCGCCACCGGGGCATCGAGCGAATCGAGCAGGCCGTCGGCCAGCAGCAGGCCGATGCCCAGCGCCACCACCGACTTGGTGGCCGACATCAGCTCGATCGGCGCCGGGTCGCCGCTGCCGCGTTCGAGCAGGACCTCGCCGTCGCGCACGATCAGCACGGCATCGCTGCGGCTGTCGGCGGCGTGCCGCGAGATCGTCTCCAGCGCCTGCGCGGCGGGCGCCGGCAGCGCGGCCGCGGCGGGCGACCGGGCGGCCGGCGTCTGCGCGGCGGCGGAGGCGAAGGCGGCGGCAAGCGCGGCGGCGAGGAGGCAGGGCAACGGGCGCAGCGGCATGTGGGGACGTTTCCGCGGAAGGGTCCCGTCAGGATGCGGCGGGCCGCCGCGGCGTCGCATGTGTCGTCGGTACGGCGGACCGCCGGCACCCAGGGCTCGTCGACGCCACAGCCGCAGGCCCTACGCCGGTGCCGGCACCTCGATCCGCAGCAGTTCCAGCGGCCCGTCGAGGGCGGCCAGCGCGTGGACGCCGGGCTCGTCGGCCCAGCCGACGGCGTCGCCCGCGGCCAGCGCCTGCGCGCCGAGCGCGGTGCGCCCGTGCAGCACGTGCAGCCAGGTCCAGCGGCCGGGCGCCAGGCGCAGCTCGATCGCCTCGCCGGGCGCGACGCGCGCCGCGCTCGCCCGCGCCGGCGCCAGGGCCTCGTCGTCCAGCAGCGGGCACCAGCCTCCGGGCTGCGCGGCCGGGGCGACGCCGCCGACCAGCCGCCGCGGCGGGGTGTTGAGCGCGGCGGGCTGCAGCCACAGCCGGACCAGTTCCACCGGGGACTCGGCGGAGAGGTTGCGCTCGACCTGTTCCGTGCCGCGGCCGGCGTCGAGCAGCTGCACGCCGCCGCCGTACAGCTCGCCCGCCTCGCCGGCGCCGTCGGACCAGGCCAGCGCGCCGCAGCGCACCCAGGTCAGGATGCGCATGTTGGCGCGCCGCTGCGGCGGCGGCGCCGCGCCGGGCGCCAGCGTCTCCTCGGCCAGGACCCGCAGCGCGCCGAAGCCCGTCCATGCGCGGTCGACGAACTCGCCGGCGGAGAAGCTGTGGACGGCGGCCACGCCGTCGCGGGACAGGCGGCCGCGGCCGGAGCCTGGGCGATGGAGGGGCATGCGGAACTCCTGGGGCGTGTCGGCGCCGATGGCCACGCGGCCGGGCGCAGCGAAGGCCGGACGGCACGACGCCCCCGCGGGCGGGGGCGTCGGCGGGCCGGGCGCCCTTGCGGGGCGCTGCGAAGCCTACTCCGCGGCGGGCGCGCTCGCCTCGGTGGTGATGCGCAGCTCCACCTCGTCGCTGACGTTCGGGGCGTACTGGCCGAGGCCGAAGTCGGAGCGCTTGAGGGTGGTGGTCGCGTCGAAGCCGATCGTCGGCCGCTGCGTCATCGGGTGCGCGCCGACCTTGTTGAGGGTGACGTCCAGCACCACCGGGTGGGTGTTGTCCTTGATCGTCAGGTCGCCGGTGACGCGCAGCCGGCCCTCGCCTGCCGCTTGGACCGCGGTGGACTTGAAGGTCGCCTGCGGATAGCGCTCGGCGTCGAAGAAGTCGGCGCTCCTGAGGTGCTCGTCGAACTTGGCCACGTGCGAGTTCAGGCCCGACAGCGGCAGCGTCACCTCGACGCTGGAGGCGGGCACGTTCTCGGGGTCGTAGACGATGCGGCCGTCCACTTCGCCGAAGTGGGCGATCGGGTTCGAGAAGCCGAAGTGGCTCCACTGCGCGACCACGTCGGTATGGGCGGGATCGATCTCGTAGGTGACCGGGGCGGCGAAGGCGGCGCCGGCGGCCAGCGCCAGCAGGCTGGCGAGCGCGCTGCGCTTGAGGAATGCGGTCTGCATGGGAAGCTCCTTCTTGCGTGGGACGGGCGGGTTCAGACGATGCGGCAGGCTTCGTCGAAGGACAGGCGCGGGGAGCGGTCGAAGATGCTGGCCGGATCGCCCTTGCCGAGGTTGACGAGGAAGTTGGAGCGGATGGCGGTGCCGGCGAAGAAGGCCGCGTCCACCTTGGCGGCGTCGAAGCCGGTCATCGGGCCGGTGTCCAGGCCGAGCGCGCGCGCGGCCAGGATCAGGTAGGCGCCCTGCAGGGTGCCGTTGCGGAAGGCGTGGTCGTGGCGGCCCTCGCGGGGGCCGTCGAACCAGCTCTTGGCGTCGGTGTGGGGGAACAGGTAGGGCAGCTTCTCGTGGAAGTCCTCGTCGTAGCCGACGATGGCCACCACCGGCGCGCTCATGGTCTTCTCGCGGTTGCCCTCGTCCAGCGCCGGCTCCAGCTTCTTCTTCGCCTCGGCCGAGCGCACGAACACGAAGCGCGCCGGCGACTGGTTGGCGCTGGTCGGCCCCCACTTCAGCAGCTCGTAGAGCCGGTGCAGGGTAGCGTCGTCGATCTCGCCGGAGAAGCGGTTGTAGGTGCGCGCGGTGCGGAACAGCTGGTCGAGCGCGGAGTCGTCGAGGATGCCCATCGAGCCGGAGTCCTTGCGGCCTGGCCGCTGTATGAACGAAAGACCCCAGTGTAGAGTTCCGGCGGTGAAGCCGCAGCGGCGGCGCCCGGAACGGAAGGTCACGCCTGTGGAACATGCCCCGCCCGGCGATGCGCAGGCGTCTCCACGCGCGGCGGCGTGGACGCTGAGCGACGGCCGCGCGGGCAACGTGCGCCAGGCCGCGGCGCTGGGCGAAGCGCTCGCCGCAGGCGCGACGCGGGCCTGGGCCCTGGGCGCGCGCGCGCCGTGGCGCTGGTGCGCGCCGCGGCGGCTGCCGGGCAGCCGGGCCGCCTTCGGCCCCGCCTTCGCGCAGGCATTGGCCGCCCCGCCGCCGCTGGCGATCGGCTGCGGCCGCCAGGCCGCGCTGGCCACCCGGCTGGCGGGCGCGGCGGGCGCGCGCACCGTGCAGATCCTCGATCCGCGCATCGACCCGCGCCACTGGGACCTGGTGATCGCCCCGGAGCACGACGGCCTGGCCGGCGCCAACGTGCTGGTCCCGCTCGGCAGCCTGCACCCGGTCGACGACGCCTGGCTGCAGGCCGCGCGCGAGGCGTTCCCCGCGCTCGGCGCCCTGCCCGGCCCGCGCACCGCACTGCTGGTCGGCGGCCCCAGCCGCCACTACGGTCTCGACGCCGGCGCGTTCGCGCGCCTGCTCGCGCGGCTCGCGCCGGCGGTGGCGCGCGAGGGCGGCAGCCTGCTGGCGACCGCCTCGCGCCGCACCCCCGCCGCGGTCGCGGCCGCGCTGCGCGCGCTGCCGGCGAACGCCCCCGGCCTGCGCTGGACCGGGGCGGCAGACGGCCCCAATCCCTACCCGGGCCTGCTCGCCTGGGCCGACCGCATCGTCTGCACGCCCGACTCGGTGAACATGCTGTCCGAGGCCTGCGCCACGCGCGCGCCGGTGTTCGTGTTCGAGCCCGGGCGGGTCGAGGGGCGCCCGCGCCGCTTCCTCGACGCGCTGCTCGCGCGCGGCCGCGTGCGCCCGGTGGACGAGGCGCTGGCGCCGTTCGCCGCCGAGCCGCTGCGCGAGACCGCGCGCATCGCCGCGCTGGTGCGCGAGCGGCTGGGGTTGCGGTAACGACGGACCGGTCGCGCGCTCCCACACGGCGCGGAACCGCGTCCTCGCTCCCGCAGGAGCGCGCTCGCGCGCGACCCCCGGTGAGCGCTCAGAACCGCAGGCGCAGCCCCGCGCGGTAGCTGCGCCCGAACGCGGAGTTGAGATAGACCTGCCGCCCGGTGGCGTCGCCGCGGTAGGACTCCACCTCGGCCTCGTCGGTCAGGTTCACCGCGTCGAAGTGCAGTTCCAGCATGTCGTTGATGGCATAGCGCAGGTTGAGGTCGACGGTGGTCATCGGCCGCGCGAACACATCCTCCTCGGCCGAGCCCGCCAGCTGCAGCAGCGCCTCGCCCTGGTAGTTGGCCGCCACCCGCGCCGAGGCGCGCGCGTTCTCCCAGCCCAGCGACAGGTTGCCGACCACGTCGCGCTGGCCGGGCAGCGAGAAGCTCTCGCCGGCGCGCACGCGGGTGTCGGCATCGGAATCGGCCCACACCACGTTGGCCTGCGCGAACAGGCCCGACAGCCAGCCGGGCAGCCCGGCGAAGGCCTGCTGCCAGGACAGCTCGATGCCGCGCACGCGCGCCGACTCGCCGTTGAGCACGGTGGAGATGCGGCTGAAGTCGCCCGCCACGCCGTCGGGCAGCTGCAGCGGGGTCTGCGCGAAGGCGTCGCCGTCGCCCTCGAAGTCGAAGAAGAAGTTGTCGATGTCCTTGTGGAACACCGCCGCCTGCAGCACGGTGTCGGGCTGCGGGTACCAGGCGATGGAGGCGTCGAACTGGTCGGCCATCAGCGGCTCGAGCCAGGGGTTGCCGGCGTAGAGGTCGCGGTCGCTGGGGTCGCGGGTCTCGAACTGCACGCGCATGCGGTGCGCGCGGTCGGTGAAGTCGGGCCGCTGGGTGCCGCGGGTATAGGAGGCGCGCACCACCACCGTGCCGTCGGTGGACCACACCGCGTGCAGGCCGGGGAACCAGTCGGTGTAGCGCTTGGTCACCGGGTCGAGCGGCAGCACCTCGCCGGTGCCGGCGCCGCCGTCGGGGCCGTTGCCGCTGCCGTCGAACTCGGTGAAGTAGCCGCGGCTGGAGGACTCGGTGCGCTCGGCGCGCACGCCGGCGATCAGGCGCAGGGCGTCGGTCGGGTTGAAGGTCGCCTGCAGGTAGGCGGCGGCCACGTCCTCGTCCACCCAGTAGTCGCCGGCGTTGGACAGGTCCACGCGCTGGTAGCCGGGGCTGTTGGCCAGCATGTAGGCGCGGGCGTCGCGGAAGAAGGCCAGGGCCGCCTCGCGCTCGGGGAAGATGGAGTCGTAGCCGAACGGCGTGCGCGCGACGAAGATCGGCAGGTCCTCCAGCGTGCCGGCGTAGCCGGCGCCGCGCGGGTTGCCGGTGTACTCCTCGCGGTCGTTGTGCTTGCTGCGCTCGCGGTACTTGAGGCCGAAGGCCAGCTCGCCGCCGCGCTCGAACCAGTCGAACTGGCGCGCCAGGTCCAGACGCGCGGAGGTGATCTCGTCGGTGCGGCGCTCGTCGGCGGCCAGCAGCTGGTTGAAGCGGTAGTCGCCCGGGTCCATCGGATCGCCGCCGTCGCCGCCGTCGCCCGGCGAGCCGACGATGGTGAGATTGTCGTCGCGCACGTCCAGCTCGGTCAGCACCTCCTCCACCGCGAAGCGTCCGCGCAGCGCGCCCGGGTTGTCGAAGCGCGAGCGGGCGTGGTCGACCTGGTAGCCGATCGTCCACGGGCCCAGTTCGTGGCGGCCGCCGGCGGCGACGCTGGACTGGCGGTCGCTGATGTCCTGGAAGAACAGCCGCTTCTCCAGCTCGGTGTCGTCGAAGGTGCCGCCGCGCGGGCGCGCCTGGATGATGTGCTCGTCCTCGGACTCCTCGACCACCCAGATGTCCTGGTAGGCCAGGTCCTCGTCCTCGAGCCGGCTCCAGGTGCCGCGCAGGAACAGCGAGTGCGCCTCGTCCGGCCGGAACTCCAGGTTGACCGAGGCGTTGCGGCGGGTGCGCTCGCCGGTCTCGCGGGCCACGGTGACCTCGTTCGGGCGCAGGTACTCGGGGCCGTCCTCGCCGCCGGTGGAGACCGCGTCCAGCCCGCCGTCGGGCTCCAGCTCGTAGCCCTCGATCGGGCGGCGCGAGTGCGAGACGGTCGCGGCGACGCCCAGGGTGTCGTCGAGCAGGCGGCGGGTGATGCTGCCCGAGACCTGCTCGCCCCAGTCGCCCGGGTTGTCGCCGTAGTAGCCTTCGGCGCGCAGCTGCACCTGGCCCTTGTCGCGGCTGAACGCGGAGATGGTCTTGAGGTCGATGGCGCCGCCGATGCTGTCGGCGTCCTGGCTGGGCAGCGTGGACTTGCTGACCTCGATCTGGTCGAGCTGGCTGTTGTCGACGGAATCGAGCGAGACCGAGGTGCTGTCGAGGTTGGAGGTGCCCAGGCGCACGCCGTCCACGGTCACCGGCGTGAACGAGGACGGCAGGCCGCGCACCGACACGCTGCGGCCCTCGCCCTCCGACCGGTTGAGGGTGATGCCCGGCACCCGCTGCAGCGATTCGGCGACGTTCTGGTCGGCGAACTGGCCCATGTCCTCGGAGGCGACCACGTTGACCAGGTGGTCGGCGGCGCGCTCGGCCTGCAGGGCGCGGCCGATCGCCGCGCGCTGGCCGGTGACGACGATGCGGTCCAGCGACTGCGCGTCGTCCTGCGCGGCGGCGGGCGCGGGCGACGGCGACTGCGCGGGCGCGGCGCCCGGCGCGGCGGCCAGCCCCAGCAGGATGGCGGCGGCGAGCGGGCGTAGGGGCGGGGTCATGGCGGCGGTCGGGCTCCGGCAGGCTGGAAGAGGTCCCGGTCCCTGGGCCAGGCCGCGGACGGCGCGGCCAAGCGGAGAAGCTTGGCCCGCGTTGTTGAACCCGCCGTGGCCGGCGCGTGACACCGCCATGACATCCGCGCGCAGGTCGCCCAATTGTCATGCGGGGGCGGCATGATAGCGGGATGCCTCGCTTCCACGCCGCCGGGCGCCTCGCGTCCCTCGCCGCTCCCCTCGTGCTCGCCGCCGGCCTGGCGACCGCCGCCGCGCCGCAGCCTGCGCCGCTCCAGCCCCGCCAGGTCGAGCGCATCGCCAACCTCGACGAGGCCACGGCGCGCGCGCAGGCGCTGGCCGCGCGCCACGGCGCCGGCCGCGTCCTGGTCGTCTACGACATCGACAGCACCCTGCTGCGCGCCACCCGGCGCTGGCCCGACCTCGATCCGCTGGAAGCGCGTTCGCGCGACGGCTACCGCCAGGTCGAGCGCACCCTGATGTACCTCACCGCGCAGGCGCCCACCGAGGCCGACGCCGCCGCCGAGGTCGCCGCCCTGCAGGCCGCCGGCATCGCCGTCTACGCGCTGACCGCGCGCGGCACCGACATGCGCGACATGACCGAACGCGAACTGCGCGCCAACGGCATCGCCTTCCCGGACGCGCCGGAGTGCGGCCCGCCGCTGTGCGTGCGCCGCGGCGTGCTGCCGGCGCAGGCGGTGATGGCCGCCGCCCGGCAGGTGCTGGGCGAGGCGGAACTGGACCGGCTCGGCTTCGGGCGCGGCCGCGACGTCTCGGTCTCCGACGGCGTGGTGATGGCCTCGGGCCTGCACAAGGGCGTGGTGCTGCGCCTGCTGCTGGCCAGCCTGGGCCGCGACTACGACGCGGTGGTGATGGTGGACGACCTCGCCCGCAACGCCGACGACGTGCGTGCGGCCGCCGAGCGGATGCCGCAGGAGGTCGCGGTGCTGCACTACCGGCCGCCGTCGCCGCCGGTCCTGCCCGGCGACGACGCCGAGGCCGAACGCCAGTGGCGGGCGATGCGCGACGCCATCTGCGGCGGCCTCGCCCCGCGCTGGTGCGCCGAGGCCGCGGAGGCCGACGAGGCGCCGGTGCCGGCACCGCGCTAGGGCCGGCCGTCGGCATCCGCGTGGCCGGCATCCCGTGCGGTCGCGCGCGAGCGCGCTCGTACAAGAGCGACGTGCGTCCGGTCTCGCATGTCCGTAGGAGCGCGCTCGCG
>NZ_JAIWPR010000003.1 GCF_021191635.1 Alterluteimonas quercicellularis | reverse complement strand
GCGAGCCCCCCCCCCCCCCCCCCCCCCGCCCCCCCCCCCCCCGCCCCCCGCCCCCCCCCCCCCCCCCCCCCCCCCCCCCCCCCACGCCCGGGCCGCCGATCCACGAGCGCGGGCGACGCCTGCGGGGGAACCGCCGGCGTCGCCGCTCGCCTGCGCTCAGCCGCCGTCCGTGCGCGCGGCGATCGCGTCCAGCCGCCGCCGGATCTCCGCCTCGGGCAGCCAGCGGCCGCCGACCATGACGCCGACGCGCCGCTGCAGGTGCGCGATGTCCTCGCGCGGGTCCGCCTCCACCAGGATCAGGTCGGCGTGCCGGCCGGGCGCGATGGTGCCGAACGCGTCGGGCGTGCCGAGCATGCGCGCAGGGTTGCGCGTGCCGGTGACCAGCACCTGCTGCGGCGTCAGCCCGGCGTCGACCATCATCGCCATCTCGCGGTGGATCGAGAAGCCGGGCACGTTGAAGAACTGCGGCGCGTCGGAGCCCAGCGCGATGGGCGCGCCGCCGTCGTGCAGCGCTTTCAGGATCTCGCCGCGCAGCGCCACCAGCCGCCGCGCGGCGTCGGGCTGGAAGTCCTCGCGCGCGGCGAACTCCCCGCGTGCGCGCACCCAGCCCTCGCGCACGCGCGCGGGCATGTAGCGCATCTCCGGCCAGGCGATCATCGATTCGGTCGGCTCCGGCGAAGCCAGGTGGCCGACCAGGGTCAGCGTGGGCACGTTCCAGGCGCCGGCCGCGCGCGTGCGCGCCACCGCGTCGGGCAGGCGCGCCGGATCGGCCAGGCCGATCCAGCCGCTGCCGAAGAAGCCCGCGCCGCGGCCGCCGGTGTCGGTGCCGGGCGGGACCAGGAACTCGACGTAGCGGTCGAGGTGGTCGATCGAGGACTGGCGCGCGTCGAGCGCCTCGTCGAGGCCCACGCCGTCGGGGATGTGGCCGCCGAAGGGCATGCCGGCCTCGCGCGCGGCCGCGGCCAGCGCGGGATAGACCGCCGGCGCCACGGTGCCGAGCTTGATCAGGTCGAAGCCGGCCTCGCGCGCCTCGGCCACCGCGGTGCGCGCCGCGGCCGCGTCGGGCACGCGCTCCGGCGTGACCCAGGGCGTGGCGACGGCGAGCCGCGGACCGAGCACCTCGCCGGCGGCAATGCGCTCGCGCAGGGCCGGGTGCGAGGGATGGCCGGCCATGTTGCGCACCGTGGTCACGCCGTTGGAGACGTACAGGAACAGCACGTCCTCCAGGTACTGCGGGTCGTCGGGGCCGGGCACGTGGCCGTGCATCTCGGCCAGCCCCGGCAGCAGCCAGCGGCCTTCCGCCTCGATGCGGCGGGCGTCGGCCGGCACCTCGACCTCGCCGTCCGGCCCGAGCGCGGCGATGCGGCCGTCGCGCACCACCACGGTGTGGCCGGCGAGCGCGTCGTCGCGGTCCATGGGCAGCACGTGGGCGCCGACGAAGGCGTAGGCGCCGGCGGCGGCGTCCTGCGCGGTCGGGTCGGCGGCGTGGGCGCCGGCGGCCAGCAGGCCGGCCAGGGCCAGGGCCAGGGCGGCGGCGCGGCGCAGCGGCCGCGGGCGATGGATCGTGCTCATGCGGAGTCCTCCCTCCTCGGGCGCGAGGCCCAGGTATATAGCGCGCCCCGCGTCAAGGCGGCGCGGCCTGGCCGGCGCCTTCGCCGTCGCCGGCCAGGCCCGCCGCCACGGTCGCGGCGCGGATGGCGGCGCGGGCGCGCTGCAGCGGCGCGTCCCCGGCCACCAGCCGCGGGCGGCGGTCCAGCGTCTGCCCCAGGCCCAGCGCGAGCAGGATCGCGTGCGCGTCGAGCAGCGCCGCGGCGGTTTCCCGGTCGAGCAGGCCTTCGTCGCGCGCGGCGGCCAGCAGCGCCGGCGTCGCGCGCGGGGCGAGCAGCGCCGGGCGCGCGTGCGATTCGCGCAGCACCAGGGACTGCAGCAGGAACTCCAGGTCGACCAGCCCGCCCTCGCCCTGCTTGAGGTCGAACACGCCGTCGCGGCTGCGGTCCAGCTCGGCGCGCATGCGCTTCCGCATCGAGGCCACGTCCCCGCGCAGCGCCGACGCCTCGCGCGGGCGAGCCAGCGCCTCGGCGCGCACCGCCTCGAAGTCGGCCAGCAGGCCGGCGTCGCCGGCCACGCCGCGCGCGCGCACCAGCGCCTGGTGCTCCCAGGTCCAGGCGCGCTCGCGCTGGTACTCGGCGTAGCGCGCCAGCGAGGACACCAGCAGGCCGCTGGCGCCGTCGGGGCGCAGGCGGATGTCGACCTCGTACAGCCGGCCCGCGCCGGTCACGGTGCCCAGCAGGGCGACGATCTTCTGCGCCAGACGCGCGTGCCAGCGGATGGGGTCGAGCGCGCGCGCGCCGTCGGACTGGGCCTCGTCCGGCGCGTCGTACAGGAACACCAGGTCGAGGTCGGAGCCGACGCCCAGTTCCTCGCCGCCGAGGCTGCCGTAGCCCAGCACCGCGAAGCGGGCGCCCGGGATCTCGCCGTGCGCCCCGCGCATGTCCCGGCGCGCGAGCGCCAGCACCGCCTCCACCACGCCGTCGGCCAGCCAGGCCAGCTGGCGGGTGCTGTCCTGCGCGGACTGCCGGCGGTCGAGCGTGGCCAGCGCGATGCGGAAGCTCAGGGTCTGCCGGACCTCGTTGAGGGCGTACAGCGCGTCCTCCAGGTCGTCGCGGCGCAGCGTCGCCCGGCAGGCCTCCCGCAGCGCGTCGCGGCACGGCAGCGGCCCTTCCGCGCGCACGTCGAGCAGTTCGTCGAGCAGCAGCGGGTGCGCGGCCACGCGCTCGGCGAGGAAGGCGCTGCGGGTCACCAGGTCGACCAGCCGCGCCAGCGCCGCCGGCCGCTCGTCGAGCAGGGCGAGGTAGCTGGAGCGCCGCAGGATGTTCTGCACCAGCGCCAGCAGCCGGCGGATCGCCATCAGCGGCCGGTCGGCGGGCGCGCTGGCCTGCAGCAGCACCGGCATCACGCGTTCCAGCCGGGCGCGGGCGATGTCCGGCAGTTCGCGCACGCCCGGCGAGCGGGCGAAGTCGCGCAGGGCGGCGTCGACCGCCTGCGCGTCGCCGAAGCCGGCCGCCTCCAGCGGCGCGGCGTCGCCGCCGTCGGGCAGGCCGCGCCAGTAGCCGGCCAGCCCCTCGTCCTCCGGCGCGCGCGCGCGCTCGCGGGCGAGCAGCGCATCGAACGTGGCCGAGACCGTCGCGCGGTGCTGCGCCAGCGTGCCGGCCAGCGCGTCCCAGCCGCTGCCGAGGCCGGCGGCGATGCGCGCGCGCTCGGCCGCGTCGGCCGGCAGTGCGTGCACCTGCGCGTCGCGCAGCATCTGCAGCCGGTTCTCCAGCCGGCGCAGCCAGCGGTAGGCGGCCAGCAGCCCGTCGGCGGTGGCCTCCGGCACGTGCCGTGCCTGCGCCAGCGCGCGCAGCGCCGGCTGCAGGCGGCGCTCGCGCAGCGCAGGCTCGCGTCCGCCGTGGATCAGCTGCAGCGCCTGGGCGAAGAACTCGATCTCGCGGATGCCGCCGGGCCCGCGCTTGACGTCGTCCACCAGCTCCCGGCGCGCGACCTCTGCGCTGATCGCCGCCTTCATCGCGCGCAGGCCGTCGAGCGCGCCGAAGTCCAGGTAGCGGCGGTAGACGAAGGGCCGCAGCTCGGCCAGGAAGGCCTCGCCCGCGGCGACGTCGCCGGCCACCGGGCGCGCCTTCTGCCAGGCGTAGCGCTCCCAGTCGCGGCCCTCGCGCTGGAAGTACAGCTCCATCGCCGGAAAGCTCAGCGCCAGCCGCCCGGCGTTGCCGAACGGCCGCAGGCGCAGGTCGACGCGGTGGCAGAACCCGTCCACGGTGGTCTCGTCGAGCAGCTTCGCCAGCGCCTGCCCGAGGCGCACGCACCAGGTCTCGGCGGCGAGCGGGCGCGGCCCGTCGCTCTCGCCTTCGCGCGGATAGGCGTAGACGAGGTCGATGTCGGAACTGAAGTTGAGCTCGCCGCCGCCCAGCTTGCCCAGCGCGAACACCACCAGCCGCACGGTGCCGCCCTCGGTGTCGCGCACCGTGCCGTGGCGCGCGACGAACTCCGCCTCCAGCGCGTCGTGCGCCAGCCGCAGGCAGCGCTCGGCGAGTGCGGTCGTGCCGGCGAGCGTGGCGTCGATGTCGTCCAGGCCCAGCACGTCGCGCCACACCAGCCGCGCCGAGACGGCGGCGCGCCAGCGCCGCAGCGCGCGCGCCCAGTCCTCGCGCCCGCCCTGCGACAGGTCCGGCTCCGGCCAGGGCGCGGCGCCGTCGTCGCGCGCCAGCGCGGCCAGCAGCTCGGGCTGGCGCTCGAAGGTATCGATGGCGAAGTCGCTGGCCCAGGCCACCCGCGCCAGCCGCGCGGCGAAGGCCGGGTCGTCGAACGGGATCGCCCGATCGCCTGCGGCGCGGCGCAGGCGATCGGCCGCGCGCGCGGCCAGGGCGTCGAGCGCGGCGTCGGCGGGCGGCGCTGGCGGGAGTGCGATGTCCATCGCGGCGATTGTGGCATCCGCCGCCGGCACCGGCCCGCCGCGGCGCGTCAGGCCCGGCAGCTATTCGGCGCCGCCGTCCTGCGCCTTGTAGGCCTTCTCCTCGACGAAGCTCGACCCGGCCAGGCGGTTGATCGCGTTCTTCAGCGCCACGCGCTCGCCGTTGGTGGCGGCCACCGCGCGCGCCAGCTGCACGAAGCCGTCGCCGAAGTCCTGCGCGCGCTCGCGGTCGCGCAGGCCGTCCTGGATGTCCCACATGCGCGCGTTGACGGCCTTCAGCTCGGCCTTGCGCGCGGCCAGCTCGGCCTGCGCCGCCTCCAGCGGCGCCCACAGCGGCCGCAGGCCGTCGAGCTCGGCGCGCACGTGGGCCAGCTTGCCGGCGTCGTCCAGGCGCTCGGCCTTGATCTCCAGGATGGTGATCTTGTCGGCCAGCTCGCCGGCCGAGACGGGGATCAGGATCTCGCTCACTCGGGTGTCCTCGATGCGTGCGCCGGCGGCGGCCGCGCGGCGCGGGCGGCCGATATACCACATCGGCGCGCCGTCGCTGCAGGAGCGCGCTCACGCGCGACAGACCGGGCCGGAAAGACCGTCGCGCGCGAGCGCGCCGCTACGGGGCGGACTCGCGCACGCGGACGAAGGTCATCGGCCCCAGCGAGACGGCGCCGACCGCGCCGTCGCGCACCGCGAAGCCGAGGAATTCCCCGGAGCCGGGCGCGAACTCCGCGCGCACCTGGTCGACCGCCTCGCCGGCGGTGGCGACCGCGGCCAGCCGCCCCCAGCGCAGCGCCAGCCCGCCGCCGGGATCGAGCGCGACCGTCATCTCGCCCAGCAGCGGGTGCGCGTACACGCCCGCGTAGTCCTCGCGCGGCCGCGACAGCCGCCAGGCGCGCGCGCGGATCTTCTCGCGCTGGGCCGCCACCGCGCGCCGGAGTTCCGGCCCCTGCGCCCGCAGCGCCGCGAAGCGCTCGGCCGCCCTCTCCTCGACGCCGGGCTCGCCCAGCATCGCGCCGTAGACGTAATCGGCGATCAGGTTGGTCAGCCGCGCGCTCAGCACGTCCTCGTTGTTGAGCACGACCAGGCCGACGCCCGCTTCCGGCACGAACGACAGGTGCGCGTGGAAGCCGGCGAAGCCGCCGAAGTGGTGCAGCATCGTCCGGCCCTTGTACTCGCCGGTGTACCAGCCCCAGGCGTAGCCGCTGCGCGCGAAGTCCAGGTACTGCGACGACAGCCGCGCGCGCGGCGCGTGCGAGCGCGCGATCGCCGCGGCCAGGCGCGGCTGCGCCGCGGGCGCGAGCTGCGCGGCCAGGAATGCGGCGAGGTCGGGCGCGGTCGAGACCAGGCCGCCGGCGGCGTGCATCGTGTCGTCGGACTTGGCCAGGTACAGCGGCGCGTCCGGGCGCTCGACGGCGAACGAGTACGGCCTGGCCAGCGGCCAGCCGGCCGCTTCCGCCCGCGCGATGGAGGCGGAGGTGCGCGCCATGCCCAGCGGCCGCAGCACGTCGTCCTCGAGCTGCGCCTGCCACGGCCGGCCGCCCTGCCGGTCCATCCACACGCTGAGGATGTTGTAGCCGACGTTGGTGTAGCGGAACGTGCCGTGCGCCGCGTCCGCATCGGGGTAGGACGCGGCGACCAGCGCCTCGCGCGAGGCGGCGTCGTGCACGCCGCTGAACGCCGTCGCCCAGACCAGCGGCGCGTTGTCGATGCCGGACACGTGGGTCAGCAGGTCCTCGGCGGTCACCGCACCGGCGTCGAGGCCGTCGAAGCGCGCCGCGGGGAACATGTCCCGCAGCGTCGTGCGCATGTCCAGCCGGCCGGCTTGCGCCTGCAGCAGCGCGTGCAGCGCGAACACCGGCTTGGTCGCCGAGGCGACGTAGAAGCCGGTGTCGCGCGAGACCGGCACGCGCGCGGCGATGTCGGCGTAGCCGAAGTAGGCCTCGTGGACGATCTCGCCGTCCTTCACCACCGCGATCGCGGTGCCGGACGGCAGGGTGGCGTCCTTGGCCTCCTGGACCAGCCGCGCGAGCGGGGCGAAGTCCGGCGGGGCGAAACCGGGGCTGGACGCGCCGGCCGGCGACGACGCCAACGCGATGAGGGCGAGCCAGCTCGCCGCGAGCAGGTGCATGGGAAGGCCTCGTTCCGCAGTGGGGGGCCCGCGCGCGGCGATCCGCGCATCGGGTCGGCACCGGGAGACGCCCGCGGGGCCCGCGGTTGCGGCGCTCGGCCCGCGGCGGACGCGGGCCGGGCCTTCAGCCGCCCGCGGGCGGCGGCGACGCCTCGCCGCGAAGCTCGGCGAGCAGGCGCTGCGCGCGGTCCAGCCGCACGTGGCCGTCGCCCACCAGCCGCTCGACCAGCGGGCCGATCTCGTGCTCGGCGGCGCCCGCGGCGACCGCCACGTTGCGCGCATGCAGCGACATGTGGCCGCGCTGGATGCCCTCGGTCGCCAGCGCGCGCAGCGCGGCCGTGTTCTGCGCCAGCCCCACCGCCGCGACGATCTCGGCCAGGCGGGTGGCGCTGCGCACGCCCAGCAGCTTCACCGCCGCCTGCGCGGTCGGGTGGGTCCGGGTGGCGCCGCCGACCAGGCCCAGCGCGAGCGGCAGTTCGAGGCTGCCGACCAGGTGCCCGTCGGCGTCCTTCTCGAAGTGCGACAGCGAGGTGTAGCGGCCGTCGCGGCAGGCATGGCAGTGCGCGCCGGCCTCGATCGCACGGGTGTCGTTGCCCGTCGCCAGCACCACCGCGGAGATGCCGTTCATGATGCCCTTGTTGTGGGTCGCGGCGCGGTACGGGTCGGCGGCGGCGAAGCGGGAGGCCTCGACGATGCCGTCGACCACGTCCGCACCGCCGAGCCTGTCCGCATCGAACACCGCGCGCACGCGCACCAGGCGCAGGTCGGCCTTGTTGGACAGGATCCGCAGCAGGCTGCGCCCGCGCGCGATCGCGGCGATCCGCGGTGCCAGCGCCTCGGCCATGGTGTTGACCGCGTTGGCGCCCATGGCGTCGCGCACGTCCACCTGCAGGTGCAGGACCACGGCGCGGAAGTCGCCGGATTCGACCAGCCGCACCTCGATGTCGCGGGCGCCGCCGCCCAGTTCGACCAGCAGCGGGTCCTGCGCGTTGGCCAGTGCCAGCAGCTCGTCGCGGGCCTCCAGCAGGCGCAGCCGCGCGCCCTGCGGATCGGCCACGTCGAGCACCTGCACCTGCGCGATCATCACCGGCGCCGTGCTGGAGGTATGGAACCCGCCGCGCTCGCGGGCGACGAGCGCGGCGTTGCTCGCGGCCGCGACCACCGACGGCTCCTCGGTGGCCATCGGCACCAGATGGTCGGCGCCGTCGACGAGGAAATTGGCGGCGATCCCGAGCGGGATCGCGATGGTGCCGATGGCGTTCTCGATCATGCGGTCGGCGATCGCGGCCATCGCGACATCGGTTTCCCGCAGGGGCTGCAGCACCTCGGCGGGCAGCCCGCTGGTCTCGACGAGCGTGCGGAAGCGGCGGTCCGGATCGAGCTTGTAGAAGCCCGGGAGTCGGCTGGTGGCGTTCATGGCGGTCCTGGAAAGGAGATGGAGGGTCAGTCGAAGACCGGCGTCCGCTTCTTCGCGAACGCGGCCAGCCCGCGCCGCGCGTCGTCGCTGGTGAAGGCGCGCTGGCCGAGCCGCGCCTCCTCGGCGAAGGCCTCGGCCTCCGGCAGGTCGACCAGGCGGTGCACCGATTCCTTGATCACCGCCAGCGCGCCGGGGCTGAGCGCCTTGATCCGCTCGGCCAGCGCCAGCGTCTGCGGCATCAGCTCGGCGGCCGGCACCACGCGGTTGATCAGGCCCTTGGCGAGCAGGTCGTGCGCGCTGAAGCCGTTGGCGGTGAGCAACAGCTCCATCGCATGCGCGTAGGGGATCTGCCGGACCAGGCGCACCAGCGTGCCGCCGGCCGGCACGATGCCGAGGGACGGTTCCGGCAGCGCGAACTTCGCGTGCTCGGCCGCGATCCGGATGTCGGTGCCCAGCATGATCTCGAAGCCGCCGCCCAGGCACAGGCCGTTGATCGCGCACAGCACCGGCTTGTAGAGCCGCAGGTTCTTCAGGTGGGCGTCGTCCCACTGCGAGATGTCGAACCGGTCCTCCATCAGCGCGGGGATCGACTCGCCGAGGTCGGCGCCGACGCAGAACGCGCGCTGGCCGCTGGCGGTCAGGACCACCACCCGCACGCGGGCGTCGTCGCGCGCGGCGACGAAGGCCTCGCCCAGCTCGCGGTACATCGCCAGCGTCAGCGCGTTGAGCTTGTCCGGGCGGTCGAAGCGGACCATCGCGATGCCGTCGGACACGTCGTAGGCGATTCCCATCAAGGTGCTCCCATCAGCGTGCTGCCGTCACACCGCGCCCAGCGATCTGAGGCGTTGCAGTTCGTCCGCGCCGAGGCCCAGCAGCTCGGCGTAGACCCCGGCGTTGTGCTCGCCCAGCCGCGGCGCCCGCCCGCGGGCGTCGGCCTGGGTGCGCGAGAGCTTGATCGGCGTGCCGAACATGCCGATCCGGCCTTCCGGGTACTCGACGTCCACGATCATGTCGCGCGCGGCGATGTGCGGGTCCTCGACCACTTCGCGGATGTTCTTCACCGCGCACAGCGGGATGTCGTCGCCGGCCAGCGCCTCCAGCTCGGCCTTGCTGCGGTCGCGGAACCAGCCCTCGACGACCGGGGCCACGCGCCGCGCGTACACCTGCGGGTCGAAGCGCTTGGCCATGGTGTCGATCTCCGGGTCGGCGACCAGTTCGGGCGTGCCGAACTTCCGGCACGACAGCGCCCACAGCTTGTCGTTGTAGCCGCCGAAGAACACGTGGCCGTCCCGGCACGGGAACTGCCCGTAGGGCCGCACGAACGGGTGGTCGTTGCCCAGCGGCGCGGCGATCTCGCCGTCAACGGTGTACTTGACCACCGCGTTCTCGGTCAGCGCCAGCACCGAATCCTGCTGGGAGACGTCGACCATCTGCCCCTGCCCGGTGCGCTCGGCCTCGCGCAGCGCGGCGAGCACGCCGATCGCGGCGAACAGCGTGGCGGAGACGTCGCCGACGATCGTGCCCACGCGCACCGGCGGGCGGTCGGGGAAGCCGTTCATCGACCACAGGCCGCCGGTGGCCTGGCCGCTGTTGTCGAAGCCCGGCTTGAGCGCGTTCGGCCCGGTCTGCCCGAAGCCGCTGATCGCCGCGTAGACCAGCCGCGGGTTGACCTCGCGCAGCGCCTCGTAGCCGACGCCGAAGCGCTGCATGGTCCCGGGCCGGAAGTTCTCCACCAGCACGTCGGCGCGCGCAACCAGTCGCTTCAGCAGCGAGCGGCCTTCCTCGTGCTTGAGGTTGAGGGTGATGCCCTCCTTGTGCCGGTTGTACTGGGCGAAGAAGGCGCTGAAGCGCGCGTCGCCCTCGCCCACCAGCGGCGGAAAGCCGCGCACGTAGTCCGGGTCCTCGGGATGTTCGACCTTGATCACGCGCGCGCCCAGGTCGGCCAGGATCATTGAGCAGTACGGGCCGGCCACGACCCGGGTGATGTCCAGCACCACCAGCCCATGCAGCGGGCCGCGCCGCGGCACGGCGGCGGGCGCGCTCATCGCGCACGCCCCGGGGCGGCGCGGGTGCCCGGCGCCGGGGGCGGGATCAGCCCGGGCCGGCGCCCGGCGTCAGCGGATAGCCCTCGAAGGCCTTCATCTCCTCCATCAGGAAGCTGGAGACGATCTTCTCCACGCCGAAGTCGCCGTCGGTCATCTCGCGCATGATCCGCTTCCAGTCGTGGATGTCGCTGACCACCGCCCGCAGCAGGTAGTCGTAGTGGCCGCTGATGCGCATCGATTCCACGATCTCCGGCGTGCGCCGGGCCCAGGCGTCGAAATCCACGAACCGCCCCGCCGAGTGCCGCTCGAACGACAGCTGCGCGATCACGATGGTCGCGGTGCGGATGCGGTCGATCGCCACATGGGCACGGTAGCCGGTGATCAGCCCGCGCGCCTCCAGGTCGCGGATCCGGCGCAGGCAGGCGCTGGGCGACAGCGCCACCCGGTCCGCCAGTTCGCGGTTCTTGACCTGGGCGTCCTCCTGCAGGGCCTGCAGGATCTTCAGGTCGATCCGGTCGAGGGCGTCTTTCTGGGGCATGGAGGGCATCGGCCACGGCGGGTCTCCCGAGTCTCGCCGCTGCGGCGGGAGACGACAACGGTCCCGGCGGCGATGCGGCCGCGTCGTGCCGGGGCGCCCCGGCGGGAAGACGCTGCGTATTGCGGACGCCGCAACACTCCGCGCGCGCGTTTGCGCCGGCGCGGACGCCGCGTTGTTGCGCGGCGCCGGAGGCTTCTCGTTTCGGAACAACGACATATCCAAAACCACGCCCGCCGGGCCGCCACTGGACAGCCGGCCCGGGCCGGCTTCTCATGAGGGGGCGGACTGAAAAGATGGTGGCCAAGGAACAAGGCGCCGGTGGAAAGTGCCCGGGAGCGTAGCCCCGGGGCACCGCGACGAAGATGCCGATCGGGGCGGGGACTTAGCCGAAACCGCCCCGGAGCATGCGTCGGCGACGGAGGTCGCACACAGGCCGTCCGCGGTGGGTCCTGGCCGGTGCCATGGACCGGCCGCGGACGTTCCGCCGCCGACGGATGCGGGCGGCCCCGGGCTCGACGCGGGCAGGATGTCCGCGGATCGGCCAGACGCTCAGGTGATGCCGATGTTCCTCGACGACCGCACCATCGAAGAAATGCTGGGCTGCGCCGGGCAGCCGTCGGAACTGGCCGGCTGGCGCAGCGCGGCGGTCCACGAGGGCTGGCGCGAGCCGCTTGCCTCCGGGCACGGCTTCCGGCACCGCTACGACGCCTCGGTGGGCGATGGCGGCTGGGTGTTCCACCGGCTCAACGACGCCCTGTCGATGGCGGTCGTCGATTTCCGCGCCGCGCGCCATCTCTCGCGGCTGCACCGCCATGACGACCACCTGGTGTTCTGCGCGTGGATCGAGGGACGCAGCACGATCTCCGCCGGCGACGACCCGGCCGACGACGAGCTCGCGCACGGCTTCTGCACGTTCTACGGGCTGTCGCGCGGCGACGCCGTGCGCACCGTGTACGAGCCCAACCGCTCCCTGCGCTGGGTCTCGATCTTCCTGCGGCGCGACCGCGTCCGCGACGTCCTCGGCCTGGATGCCCAGGCGCTGCCGCCGATCTTCCGCGACTACATCCTGCACCGGACGCCGACCGGCCTGCGCCACGTGCCGCTGGGCAGCGCGGCGAGCGTCGCGGCGAACCAGGCGTTCGAGTGCCCCTACGAGGGCGAGCTGCGGCGGCTCTACCTGATCGCCAAGGCCATCGAGATCGTCTGCGCGGTGATCCAGTCGCATGCCGACGGCGATGCCGAGGACGGCCCGGTGCTGCCGCGCGCCGATGTCGAGAAGGTCAAGCTCGCCCGCCAGGTGATCGAGCAGAACCTCGACGAGCCGCTGAGCGTGTCGGAGCTCGCGGCCGCGGTCGGCATGACCATCAAGAAGCTGCAGTCCGGGTTCCAGCTGCTGTTCCGCGGCAGCGTCGGCCAGGTCTACAAGCAGGTCAGGCTGTCGAAGGCGCTGGTGCTGGTAAGCAAGAGCGACATGCCGATGATCGACATCGCGATCGAATGCGGCTACGAATGCCCGGGCAGCTTCACCCGCGCGTTCAAGCTGGCGTTCGGCGCGTGCCCGACCCTGGTCCGCGCGACGGCGACGCGGGGCGCGCCCGCGGCGTTGCCGCGCGAATGCGCGTCCGGGCTGGTGAACTAGGACGCGTGCGTCCGAAGCGGCCGGGCGCCGGGCCGCCCGTCCGGAGCGCTGCCGCGCAAGACAGCGGAGCGCGTTCCGCTCCACGAACACCGATTGCAGGAGGAATACCGGAGATGCGGCACACGTTCACGTCCCTCGCCATCGCCGTCGCGGCGCTGGTCGCGGCGGCCGCGGCTTCGGCCACCGATTGGCCCGCCCCCGACGGCGAGCACGCGGTCGGCGTGGTCCGGGCGGAGTTCGTCGACCCGTCGCGGCCGCTCGATGCCGCGGACCCCGCGAGCGGGCCGCGACGGCTGCCGGCGATCGTGTGGTACCCGGCGCAGGCCGCGGACAGCGGCGACGCCGCGGCTCCGGCCTACCTGGAGGGCGACGCCGCCGCCACGACGCTGCCGGCCATCGCCCGCAACTTCGGCTACGCCGAGGACGACCTGCGGGCGCTGACGGCCGTCCGCGTGGACGCGCGTCCCGGCGCGCGCCCGGCGCGGCATCCGCGGGGATTCCCCGTGGTGGTGTTCAGCCACGGCTTCTTCCTGTATCCGCAACAGAACACCGCGCTCGCGACGCGCCTGGCGAGCCACGGCTACATCGTGGTGTCGATCGCGCACCCGGGGGATGCGGCGGACGTCCGCCTGGAGGACGGGCGCGTGGCCGCGACCCGGCTCGGCGGCGAGGGCGACGATCCGCGGCTGGCGGAAGCCCTGAAGGTCCTGGCGGGCGGCGCGGACCCGCAGGCGCTGCGCGAGGCGCTGCCGACCTACGCGGAGGCGCTGCCCGCGACCCGGATCGGGCGGTCCTTCGCCGGCTGGCGCGACGATACCCTCGCCGTCGCCGGGGCCCTGGCCGACGGACGGGAACCCGGGCCGCTGCGCGACGTGCTGGCCGGCGCCGACCGCGGCCGGCTGGCCTTCGCCGGCATGTCCTTCGGCGGCGCCACCTCGGCCACGAGTTGCCGATTGGTGGACGCCTGCCGGGCGGCGGTCAACCTCGACGGACAGAACTTCGACCCCGTACTGTACGACGGGCCGGTGGAGCGTCCGCTGCTGCTGATGCTCAGCGACTGGACGCGCTACGGCCTGCTCGAAGGCCAGCCGCGCGACGCGGACTTCAGCCCGAACGATCTGGCCTACGCGCGATGGCGCGACGCCGGGCGCGAGGGCGACGTGGTGCGCGTGCGCCTGCAGGGTGCCCGCCACATGGGGTTCACCGACCTCGTCGCCCTGCTGGACGGGCCCAAGCGCGAGGAACGCGTCGGCGAGATCGACGGCGCCGCGGCGCTGTCGGCGATCGGCGACCTGGTCCTCGCGTTCCTGGATGCGCACGTGCGCGACGGCGACGCCGCGGACGTCGATCGTGCGATCGAACGCCACCCCGCGCTGGTGCGGCATGCGCCGCGGCGCCTGGAGCATTGGGCAGGGGACGCGGACACCGCCGTCCCGTAGAGCGGCCGGACCCTGCGCCCTCCGACGCAGGAGCGCGCTCGCGCGCGACTCGACCAGGTGCCGCCGGACCCAGCGCGGAAGAAGAACGCGTCCCCGCGCACGGATGCGATTGAACGACGGCCGGCGCCGCGTCATCCGGCGCCGGCGGAAAAGCGTCGTGCGAGGGGGCGCCACCGCTGCCGGGCAAACTCTGCGCTTCGGCTTGCTCGACGGGAAGCGTCCCGCCTCAGAAGCGCCAGTCCAGGCTGAGCGCGTACTCGCGCGGCGCGCCGTAGTAGCTGACCGAGTACAGGCTGTGGATGTACTTCTTGTCGGTGATGTTGTTGATGTTGGCGCGCAACGTGAGGTCCGGGGCGATGTCCCAGGCGGCGAAGGCGTTGAGCAGGGTGTAGCCGCCCTGGCGCACCGGCGCGCTGGTCACGTAGCTCTCGAAGTTGGAGATGCGGCCCTGCCAGCGGCCGCCCACGCCGAACGAGAACGCGGGGTTGCCGGGCAGGCGCGTGCTGAGCAGCAGGTTCGCGGTGCGGCGCGGGACCCAGCGGTAGGTGTCGCTGCCGTCCTCGCCGTCCATCGACAGCTGGGTGTAGCCCAGCAGCAGGTCGGTGTGCTCGCCGATCCTGCCGGACGCTTCGAACTCGAAGCCCTGCGAGTCGATGTCCACGGGCCTGGAGTAGCCGTAGGCGTAGCCGTCCATGAAGCGCGTGCCGACGTAGGTGGCGAGCCCTTCCTGCTCGGCGCTGAACCAGGCCAGCGTGGTCAGCAGGCGGCGGTCCAGCCATTCGGCCTTGACGCCGACCTCGTAGTTCGTGCCCTTGCTCGGGTCGAAGTAGTTGCGGTCGTAGTCGACCTCGTCCTGCGGCTGGAAGATGTAGGAGTAGTTGGCGTAGCCGGTGATGCGGTCGGTGAAGTCGAAGGTCGCGCCGGCGTAGGGCGCGAGGTTGCGGTCGGTGTTGTCGGAGGCGCCGCCGGCGTTGTCGGTGGTGTCGCGCTGGTACTGCGCCCAGTTGAAGCCGAGCACGGTCTTGAAGCGGTCGGTGAACGCGATGCGGGTCGCGCCGAACACGCGGGCCATGCGCTGGTTCAGCGTGGTGTAGAGCGCGCGCGCGCCCCAGACCGGCTCGGGGATCGCGTCGCCGGCATAGGGGAAGCCCGGCAAGGCACCGAAGATCTGCGGATTGGTGGTGTCGGTCGGGTGGTACCAGTCGGTCCCCCGGCTCCTGGCCGCACTCGCGCCCAGCATCGCTTCCTGTTCGCGGCCGAACAGCGTGAACCGGCCGCTGAGGCTGACGTCGCCCAGGTGCGCCTTGGTCTCGTACGGGCTCTTGTAGGCCCAGCCATAGAGGCCTTCGCCGGTCTGCGCGTCCAGCCCGAACAGCGAGTAGCCCATGAACAGCTGCGAATCGTGTTCGTAGACGCGGTAGTTGTACGAGACCTTCGCCTGCCAGTGGTCGCCGAGCTGGTGGGTGTAGTCGACGAACCCGGCCTGGGTGGTCGAGTTCCAGAAGGTCCAGTCCTGCGTGGTCGAGGCGCTGCGGTCCCACTCGAGCTGGTTGCCGCCGGTGTCGATGAAGCTCAGCGCGCCCCACATGTTGCCTTGGGTATCCGCCTGCTGCCAGGAGTAGCCGAAGGCCAGCGTGCCGTTCTCGCCGACCTGGCCGTCGACCACGCCGTAGAGGTAGCTGCGGTCGCTCTCGAAGTCGCGCAGGTAGGAATCGCTCTCCTCGCGCGCGGCCATGATCCGGCCGGCCCAGGTACCGTTCCCGGTGAACGGCGTGGAGTAGTCCGCTTCGACCCGGCGGCGCCCGTGCGAGCCGAAGGCGATGCCGGCCTGCCCCTGGGTGTCGTTGGTCGGGCGCTTGCGCACGTAGTTGATCGTGCCCGAGGCGTTGCCCACGCCGGTCAGCAGGCCGTTCGCGCCGCGGATCACCTCCAGCTTCTCGAAGCCGAAGGCGTCCATCGCGTTGGTGACCACGCCCCAGCCGTTCGGCAGGCCGACGCCGTCGATCTGGGTGTTCTTGATCTCGAAGCCGCGCGCGAGGTACTGGGTCTGGTTGGTCGAGACCTTCTCGACCTGGATGCCGGTGGCCAGGCGCAGCGCGTCGTCGAGGCTGTCGGCGCCGAACTGCTGCATCTGCTCCTGGCCCACCACGCTGATCGACTGCGGGGTCTCCTTGATGTCCAGGTCGAGGTTGGTGGCGCCGTTGCTGACGCGGCTGGCGCGCTGGCCCACGACCAGCACCGTGTCCAGGTCCTGCGCCTGCGGCTGGGGATCGGCCTGCTGCGGCGGCGGCTCGGTGTCGCCGGCGGTCTGCGCGAATGCCGGCGTCGCCAGCAGCGCGATCGCGAGCGCGCTCGGCACCAGCGCGCGATTGGATGCGTTCTTCATGTCGGCCCGCTTCATGTCAGCCTGCTTCACGTCAGCCTCTCCCCTCAGAAGGTCTCGTCGCCCGGCGGCGGCGATGTCTCCGCCCCGTCACGATCCTGTGATACCGCAGGAGCGGCCGGCCCGCTTGGCAGGTCAAAGCGGATGCTTATCCATTCGATGCCGGCGCCGCGGCCTCGCGCGCGCCGATGTCGGCGCGCAGGTGCCGGGCCGCCATGACGAAGCCGAACACCGACACCGCCGAGCCGGCCATCGCGGCGAGCATCGCGTAGCGCAGCGAGTCCTCGCCCAGCGCCGGCCGCCACAGGTCGCTGGCCAGGCCGACGAACTGCGGCCCCAGGCCCAGGCCGACGATGTTGTCGATCAGGATCAGGGTGGCAACCGCGGTCGCGCGGCTGCGCAGCGGTACCAGCCGCTGGACGACGGCGATCGTCGGGCCGATGAAGGCGGCGGTCAGCGACAGCGGCACGATCGCGGCCGCGAGCGCGATCCCGGTGTCCTGCGCGAGGAAGCAGATCGGCGCCAGCGGCAGCGGCGCCAGCGCGGCGAGCGCGGGAACGTAGGCGTACCAGCGCGCGTCGCGGCGGCCGAAGCGGTCGGCGAGGTGGCCGGCGGCATAGGTCGCCAGCCCTCCGCACACGCCCATGATCAGCGCCATGACGATGCCGATGTCGCGGGTCGACAGGCCATGGCTGCGGTCGAGGAACAGCGGGAAGAAGCTGCCCAGCGCGTAGGCGGTGAAGCAGGTCGAGCAGGCGCCCAGCGCGGTGTAGCGGAACGCGCGGCTGCCCCAGAGCTGGCCCATCACCGTGGCGAAGCCCGGCGCGTCCCCGTGCGACGCCGCGGCGGGGTCGCTCGCACCGCGCTGCGGATCGCGCACGGTCGCCAGCAGCACCAGGGTGAGCACGAGGCCGGGCAGCCCCGCGGCGACGAAGGCCACGCGCCAGCCCCAGGCGTGGGCGATCGCCCCGCCCGCGGCGAACGCGACGAGCACGCCGAGGTTGGCGCCCGTGGCGTAGATCGCCTGCGCGCGGGCGCGGCGCTCCGGCGGGTAGAGATCGGTGATCATCGTCTGCGAGGCGGGCCCGGTGCCGGCCTCGCCCACCCCGGTCAGGATCCGCGCCACCGCCAGCTGCCAGAACTGCGCCACCAGCCCGCAGGCGATCGTCATCGCCGAGAACAGGGCCAGCGAGGCCGCGATCAGCCGGCGGCGGTTGACGCGATCGGCGAGCAGCGCCAGCGGCAGGCCCATGGTGGCGTAGAACAGCGCGAAGGTCGGCCCCACCAGCAGACCGAGGACGGTGTCCGACAGGTCGAATTCGGCCTTCACCTGCGGCAGCAGGATCGCCAGGATCTGGCGGTCGATGAAGTTGACCAGGTAGATCGAGGTCAGCACGCCGAGCACCCAGCCGCGGCTGCCAACGATCCGCTTCGCGGACTGCGCGGGCGCGTCGCTCATTCGCACAGCGCTTCGATCAGGCGGTCCACGAACGCCTCGCCCGCGGCGAGCTGGCCGATCTCGATGGACTCGTCCGGCTGATGCGCCTGGGCGATCCAGCCGGGCCCGCAGATCACGGTCGGCAGCCCGGCGCGCTCGAACAGCCCCGCCTCGGCGACGTAGGACGCGGCCTCGCGCTCGGCGCTGCCGGCCAGCCGCGAGACCAGCGCCAGCGCCGGCGCGTCGAGCGCGCCGGTCAGCGGCGGCACGTCGGACAGGACCTCGGTCTGGATGCCGCAGTCGTCGAAGCGTGCGCGCATGTCGGCCTCGAGCTGCCGGGCCAGCGCGTCGACCTCGTCGAAGACCGCCCGCGCCTCGGCCGGCGATCCGGAGCGGATGTCCCAGACGAACGCGCACCGCCTGGCCAGGATGTTCGGCGCGGTGCCGCCCTCGACCAGCCCGATGGTGACGGTGGCATGCGGGGGCTCGAAGCCGGGCACGGCAGCGGGCGCCGCAGCCAGGCGGTCGGCGATCTCCACGATCCGCGCCATCAGCCGCGCCGCGGCCATGTTCGCGCTCGCGCCCAGGTGGGTCTGGCTCGAATGCGCCTCGTGGCCGAGCACGGTGGTGCGCAGGCCCATGATGCCCTTGTGGCGGTCGACCACGCGCATGCCGGTCGGCTCGCCGACGACGACCAGCGCCGGCCTGGGCACGCTCGCCATCAGCGCCTCGATCAGCGCGGGCGCGCCGAGCAGGCCGACCTCCTCGTCGTAGGACAGCGCGAAATGGACGGGCCGCTTCAGCCCGGCGGCGAGCATCGCCGGCACCCGCGACAGGCCGGTCGCGAGGAAGCCCTTCATGTCCGCCGCGCCCCGGCCGTGCAGGCGGCCGTCGCGCTCGGTCAGCGTCCACGGATCGCTGCGCCAGGTCTGCCCGTCCACCGGCACCACGTCGGTGTGCCCGGACAGCACCACGCCGCCGGGGACCTCGGGACCGATCGAGAACAGCAGGTTCGCCTTGCCGCCTCCGGCCGCCGGGACCCGCGTCGAGCGCACGCCGAGCGCGTCCAGCCAGGTCTCGACCGATTCGACCAGCGCGAGGTTGGAGTTGCGCGACGTGGTGTCGAACGCGACCAGGTGCGCGAGCCACTCGCGCGCGCTGGCGGGGAAGGCGGGAGGCGTGGTGGTCAAGGCTGGCCTGTCGCGGGGACGAGCCCCGAGCCTAGCCGCGCGACGGCCCGGTGGACATGCCGATCGATCCCGCGGCTTATCCGAAACGCCCTGGACGGCCCCGGGCGTCTTGCCATCGCGCCGACTTGCTGCCTCAATGGCGCGCGCCGGGACCGACGGGAGCGCGACATGGCGGGAATGAGTGGGACTCGGGGCCGGGCCGCGCTGCGGCGCGTCGCGATCGGCGCGGCCGCCTGCCTGTGGGCCACGCAGGTTTGGGCGCAGCAAGCGCCGGCGCCGGTGCCCGCGCCGGGCTACACGATGCCCGCCACCCAGGTCTGGGACCTCGCCGCCGACAGCGGCGAGGTGTACCGGATCTTCGTGTCCTATCCCGCTGGCAAGGAGGCCGAGGCGCCCGAGGACGGCTACCCGGTGCTGTACGTGCTGGACGGCAACGCCTACTTCGGGTCGTTCGCCCAGGCGCGCTGGGTGCAGGAGTACCTGCCGGTCGGGAAATCGATCGTCGTCGGCGTCGGCTATCCCGGCGACGAGGCCTGGGACGTGCGCCGCCTCAAGGACTTCACCGCGCCCCTGCTCGACCCGCCGCCACGGCAATGGCGCGCGCTGGCGCAGTACGAGAGCGGGGCGCGCAGGCAGTTCCTCGACTTCCTGACCGGCAAGTTGCGCGATGAGATCGCCCGCCGCCATCGCGTCGATCCCGACCGTCATTCGCTGTTCGGCCACTCGCTGGGCGGCCTGTTCGCGCTCTACGCGCTCTACGAGCGGCCCGGCGCCTTCCATTCGATCGTGGCGGCCAGCCCGTCGATGGAATGGAACGCGCAGGGCATCCTGGAGGACGAGCGCGCGTTCTCCGCGCGCCTGGCCGACGGGAAGATCCCCAGGACCAGCCGGCTGATGGTGCTCGTCGGCGACCGCGACACCGACGACGACCCGGAGCCCGCGCGGGCGCTGGTCGAGCGGCTGGACCGGCTGTCCGGCCACGGCCTGCGCGTGCGGCTGCACCGCTACCCGGAGGAAGTGCACGTGAGCGTGCCCGCCCGCTCGGTGACCGACGTGCTGCGGTTCGCGTTCGAGATCCGCTGAGGCGCGGAAGGACGGGCGACCCCACCGCCGACAGGCGGACCGCCTGCTCGTTCGGCCAAGTCGGAGGGCGGGATGGCGAAGCGCCGGCCCCGCGTTGCGAAGAGCATCGGCCGCATGACCGGTCGCCGACGCCTCCCCGCCCGCTGCGCACGCATGCCGTCGCCCGTGGCCGCGCACCGCGGCGGTGGCCGCCGGTGACCGCGCCCGCGCGACCGGACGCCGCGCCCGGGCTGCAGCGCCGGCTCGGCTGGGGCGCGCTGCTGATCCTGGGCGTGGCCCAGATCCTGGGCGCCGGCGTCTACGTACTGATCGGGACCGCCGCGTCGCTGTACGCCGGGCCGGCGGTGACGGTCTCGTTCCTGATCGCGGGCCTGGCCTGCCTGCTGGTCGGCCTGTGCTATGCCGAGCTGGCGTCCAGCGTGCCCGAGTCGGGCTCGGCCTACAGCTACTGCAAGTACACGATGGGCATCGGCCCGGCCTGGGCGCTGGGGTGGCTGCTGTTCCTGGAGTTCAGCGTGGCGGCGTCGCTGCTGGCGGTCGGCTTCTCCGGCTACCTGGGCAGCCTGCTGGCCGGCTTCGGCATCGCCCTGCCGGCCGCGGTCTCCACGCCCGCGATCCAGCTGCTGCCGGCGGCCGCGGGCGGATCGCTGGCGGGCACCTCGCTGGCAATCACCGGCCACGCCAACCTGGTGGCCGCGGGCGCGGCGCTGGCCGCCGGCGCCATCGTCGCGCTGGGCGTCTCCCGCTCGGCGCTGGCGAACGCCGTGCTGGTGGTGGTGAAGGTACTGGTGCTGGTCGGCTTCATCGTCGCCGGCGCGACCGCGGTCGATCCCGGCAACTGGTCGCCGTTCGTGCCGCCCAACGAGGGCGGCTTCGCCTACGGCTGGGAAGGCGTGGCCCGGGCGGCGGCGCTGCTGTTCTTCGCCTTCCTGGGATTCGAGACCGTCTCCACCGCGGCCGCCGAGACCCGCGATCCGCAACGCGACGTGCCGATCGGCATCCTCGGCTCGCTGGCAATCTGCGCCACGCTGTACGTGGCGGCCGCCATCGTGCTGACCGGGCTGGTGCCGTTCCGCGAACTCGACGTGCCCGATCCGATCGCGCTCGCGGTCGACCGCATCGGCTGGCCGCAGTTCGCGGTGGTGATCAAGATCGGCGCGCTGGCCGGCCTGGCCTCGGTGCTGCTGGCCAATGCCTTCGGGCATTCGCGGGTCTGCTATGCGATGTCCCGCGACGGCCTGCTGCCCGACCTGTTCGCGCGCCTGCACCCCACCCGCAACAGCCTGTGGATCGCCAACCTGCTGCTGGCCGCGCTGGCCGCGGTCAATGCCGCGCTGCTGCCGATCTCGGTGATGGCCGACCTGATCTCGTTCGGGGTCGCCTTCATGTTCGCGATCGTGGCGATCGCCCTGATCCGCCTGCGCAGCACCGGGCCCGCGCGGCCGGGCCGCTTCCGCGTGCCGCTGGGCGGCGTGCGCATCGGCGGCGTCTGGCTCGGCGTGGTGCCGGTATCGGCCATCGTGCTGAGCTTCGCGATGACGCTGCCGGTGGCGCTGGACATCCTGCAGCAGGCCCGCGACGGCGACCTGCTGCCGATCGTGCTGCTGGGCGCCTACGCCGCGCTCGGCGTGCTGCTCTACCGGTTCTACGGCCGCGAGCGCGCGCTGCGGCGCGCCGCCTGACGCCCCTCTCCACGCCCGACGCCCGCTCCGCATGCCCACCCACGACACCCTCACGCGCTCCGATGCCTTCCGCATCGGTCTCCTGGATGCCCACGACCAGGCCGCCCTGGTGCGGTCGGGCGAGATCGACGCTGCCGGCCTGGCCGAAGCGGCGATCCTGCGGATCGAGGCGCTGGACCCGCCGTTGCAGGCGCTGAGCCACCGCGCCTTCGCGCTGGCCCGCCGCGAGGCCGCCGCGGTGGACCGCGCCGCGACCCGCGCCCCGATGGCCGGCGTGCCCTGGCTGCCGAAGGATTCGCTGGACTATCCGGGCATGCCGACGCTGGCGGGCTCGCGCAGCCGCAGCGGCACGCTGGCCGCGCACGGCTATCCGTACGTGCAGCGGCTCGCCGCGCAGGGCCTGGTCGCGGTCGGCAAGTCGGCGATGCCGGAGTTCGGGCTGCTCGCCTCGACCGAGCCGCTGCAGGGACCGGTGACCCGCAATCCGTGGTCGCCGGCGCATTCGCCCGGCGGCTCCAGCGGCGGCGCCGCGGCCGCGGTCGCCGCCGGGCTGGTACCGGTCGCGCAGGGCAGCGACGGCGGCGGCTCGATCCGGCTGCCGTCCTCGTGCTGCGGCGTGGTCGGCCTGAAGCCCGGGCGCGACAGCACCGTGCGCGTGCGCGGCCGGCACCTGGTCGAGGACCTGCTGGTGGCCGACGGCCTGCACGCGCGCAGCGTCCGCGACGTCGCCTGGGGCTTCGCCGCGACCCACCTGCAGCCCGGCCGCGCGATGGTGCGCGGGCCGTCGGCGCGGCGGTTGCGGATCGCGGTGATCGAGCACGGCCTGCGCGGGGCGCCGCCGCACCCGGAGGTCCGGGACGCCGTCGCGCGCACCGCCGCGCTGTGCGAAACCCTGGGGCATCGCGTCGAGCGCGCCCGCTGGCCGCTCGACGGCGACGCGTTCCTGACCGCGTTCGAGGACCTGTGGTCGCACCTGGCCGCCGACGCCGTCGACGCCGCCACCGCGCTGATCGGCGGGCGCCGCCTCGAGGACGCGCTGGAGCCGTGGACGCTGGGCCTGGGCGAGCGCGCCCGCGGCCTGCCCACCCGCGCGCTCGAAGCCGCTTACGCGCAGATCGCCGGGCTGCCCGGGCAGCTGTCGGCGTTCCACGCCACGCACGACGTCGTGCTGACCCCCGTGGTCAGCGCGCCGCCGCCGCCGCTCGGCACGTTCGCGCCGGACGTCCCGCTGGAGGCGCTGATGCAGACGATGTTCGCGTGGATCGACTACACCCCGCTGCAGAACATGGCCGGCACGCCCGCGATCTCGCTGCCGCTGGCGATGTCCGGCGGCGGCCTGCCGATCGGCAGCATGTTCGCGGCCGACCGCGGGCAGGAGGACACCCTGCTCGCGCTGGCCTACGAACTCGAGGCGGCCGCGCCGTGGGCCGGCCGCTGGCCCGCGCACTCCGTGGCCGCGCCGGCCGCCTGACGCCCTTTCCCTTCGCGCCCCCAGACAGGCCCGCATGTCCAATCCTTCCCCGTTCCAAGCCCGTTCCCCGCGCGACGTCGCCGATCTCGTCGCCGAGCAGCCCTTCGCCTGGATCGTCTCCGGCGCGGCCGGCGCGCTGTCGGCCACGCCGCTGCCGGTCCAGCTCGAATGCGACGCGGACGGCGCGCCGCTGCGCCTGCTCGGGCACTTCGCGCGCAGCAACCCGCAGTGGCGCACGTTCGCCGACGACCCGCGCGCGACCGTGCTGCTGATCGGGCCGCACGGCTACGTGTCGCCGTCGTGGTTCGCCGACCGCAGCCGCGCGCCCACCTGGAACTACGCCGCCGCCGTGTTCCAGGTCGACATCGAGCTGCGCGACACGCCGGAGGACGCCGACTTCCTGCTGCGCCACCTGGTCGACGACCTGGAGCGCGACCGCCCCGGCCCCTGGCGCGTCGAGGAGATGGGGCCGCGCTACGACACGCTGCGCGGCGGGGTCGTCGGCTTCCACGCGCACGTGCGCGCGACGCGCGCGACCTTCAAGCTGGGCCAGGACGAGCGCGACGACGTCTTCGACGACATCCTGCGCGGGCTCTGGGACACGCGCCATCATGAGTTGGCGGCGTGGATGCGCCGCTTCGACGGCGGCCGCGGCACCGATGCCATCGCCGCCATCGAGCCGCGCGCCCGGCCGATCGACCCGGAGATCGCCCGCTTCATCGACAGCGTGATCGCCGAGGGCCGGCGGCTCGTCGCCGGCCGCACGCTGGACTGGCCGGCCCAGCGCGAGATCGTCGAGCAGGTCCGGCGCCCCTGGCGCGAGGGCGGCCCCACGATGGCGCGCACCGAGGAGGTCTTCGCGCCGACCCGCCACGGCCCGGTCCGCCTGCGCCTCCACGATCCCGCGCCCGGCACGCCCAAGCCGACGCTGGGCTTCCTGCACGGCGGCGGCTGGGCGATGTTCAGCCTCGACACCCACGACCGGGTGATGCGCGAGCTGGCCGCGCGCGCCGGCGTCGCCGTGGTCGGCATCGACTACGCGCTCTCGCCCGAGGCGCACTACCCGGTCGCGCTGGAGCAGGTCGTCGACGTCGTGCGCTGGCTGCAGGACCACGGCGCGGCGCACGGGCTGGACGCCCAGCGGCTGGCGCTGGGCGGGGATTCGGCCGGCGGCAACCTCACCACCGGCGCGCTGCTGGCGCTGCGCGACCTGGGCGAGGACCGCCGCGTCGCCGCGGCGCTGAACTACTACGCCGGCTACACGCCCGACTGCTCGCCGCATTCGCGCCGCCGCTACGGCACCGCCGAGGACATGCTGACCGCCGCCGAGGTCGACACGTTCTGGAACCACTACATCGGCAGGCCCGGCGACCGCAACGATCCCTACGCGCACGGCCTGCTCGCCGACGTGGAGGGGCTGCCGCCGTTCTTCATCGGCGTCGGCGAGTGCGACGTGCTGGCCGAGCAGAACCTGGCGATGGCCGGCAAGCTGCTGGCCGCCGGCGTCGGCGTCGAGGTCAAGCTGTACAAGGGCGCCCCGCACAGCTTCATCGAGGCGGTCTCCGTCTCCGCGATCGCCCGGCAGGCGCTGGAGGACGGCGCCGCGTTCCTGCGCCGCATCTTCGGCCTCGCCCGCACGGACGCCGCCGGCCCCGCGCCGCCGGCCTGAGCGCCGCGCGCCGTCGCCCGGGCCGCCTGCCTTCGATAGGAGCGCGCTCGCGCGCGACGGCTTCTGGCGGCGGCACTCGATACGCGGGACCGCGGTCGTTCGCCAAGAATCACGCGTGGGGACGCGCTCGTCGTCCGCCGTTCTTCGCGACCACCCAGACCGGTCGCGCGCGAGCGCGCTCCTACAAAGGCACGCGGCTCCAGGTAGGAGCGCGCCTGCGCGCGACGGCTTCTGGCGGCGGCACTCGATACGCGGGACCGCGGCCGTTCGCCAACGCCATGCGTAGGACGCGCTGGTCGTCCGCCTTTCTTCGCGACCCGAGGTGGCGCGCGCGCGCGCGCTCCTACAAGGTCGGGAGCGTCCACGCCGTCGTAGGAGCGCGCTTGCGCGCGACAACGCGTCCCCACGTCGTAAAAAGCCGTGCCGGCCACCGTTCACGCGGAGGACGGTTCGTCTTCTGCCGCGGGCCGGGCGGCACCCAGCCCGGACAAAAAAAAGCCCGCGACCGGAATCCGGTTGCGGGCTTCTGCTCCCTCCCCCACGTCGGGTGCGGAGCCATCGTGAACGAAGTGTTAGAGGCGATGCACGCTGCACTGCAAAACGATACTTGCAAGTACAAAAACCAATGAAAACAGACACCTGCGTATGGTTGGCGGTACTGTGCGGTTGTAAACGGTTACCCGTCGCGCGCGGACGGCCCGCGCCGGTCGCCGCCGCCGCACCGCGGCCCTCCCTGGGGACGCGCGCGGACGGCCCGGATGCGCGAAACCGCATCGCTCAGCGCGGGCGCGGCCGCCGCCGCAGGTCGCGCAGGATCTCCCGCGCGGCGTTGCGGCCGGGGATCCCGGTGACGCCGCCGCCGGGGTGGGTGCCCGATCCGCACAGGTACAGCCCCGCGACCGCGCCGCGGTAGTCGGCCTGCCCGAGCAGCGGCCGCGCGCTGAACAACTGGTCCAGGCCGAGCGCGCCGTGGAAGATGTCGCCGCCGACCAGGCCGAACTCGCGCTCCAGGTCGAGCGGCGACAGCGCCGAATGCGCGATCACGCTGCGGCGGAAGTTGGGCGCCGCGCGGTCCACGGTGTCGATCATCAGCTGCGCCACGGTCTCGCGGTGCGCGTCCCAGCCGCCCTCGACCTGCGGGTGCACGTGCTGGCAGAACAGGCTGGCCACGTGCGCGCCGGGCGGCGCCAGGCCGTCGTCGAGGGTGGAGGCGATCACCAGTTCCACCACCGGCTCGCGCGCCCAGCCCGGGTTGTGCGCGCGGGAACGCGCGTCGGACCAGGCGCGCTCGAAGTAGGCCAGCGAATGGCCGATCAGGATGCCGCTCTGGTGGTGCGGCTGCAGGCGGGTGCCGGGCGCGCAGGCGAAGTCCGGCAGCTCCGACAGCGCCACGTTCATGCGGAACGTGCCGGAGCCGCAGCGGTAGGCGTCGATGCGCCGCGCGGTATCCGCGTCGAGCGCCTCGCGCGGCAGCAGCCGCTGGTAGAGCAGCTTCGGGTTGACGTTGGCGATCACCGCGCGCCGCGCGAGCACCTCGCGGCCGTCGGCCAGGACCGCGCCGCGCGCGCGGCCGCCCTCCACGCGCACCTGCGCGACCTCGGCGCGGGTGTCGATGCGCACGCCGCGCGCCTCGCACTCGCGCGCCATCGCCTGGGTGATCGCGCCCATGCCGCCGATGGCGTGGCCCCAGGCGCCCGGCTTGCCGTTGACCTCGCCGAAGACGTGGTGCAGCAGCACGTAGGCCGATCCCGCCGCGTAGGGGCTGGCGAAGTTGCCGACGATGGCATCCCAGCCGAGTGCGGCCTTCAGCGGTTCGCACTCGAACCAGGCGTCCAGCAGGTCGCCGGCGGAGCGGGTGAACAGTTCGAGCAGGTCGCGGCGCGCGGCGAGGTCGAGCCCGCGCAGCTCGCGCGCCACCTCCCAGGAGGCGAGCCAGTCGGGCAGCGTCATCGCCTCGCCCAGGTTGGGCGGGGTGCGGTGCATCAGGCGCCGCAGCACCGCCACGGCGCGCTCCAGCATCGCGGCGTAGGCCGGCAGGCGCTGGGCGTCGCGCGCCGAGCGCCGCGCGACCTCGGGCCCGGTGTGCTCGCCGCCGAGCCGGAACGCGTCGCCTCCGGGCAGCGGCAGAAAGTTCGCGAACGGCCGCTCGACCACGCGCAGGCCGTGCTCGGCCAGGCGCAGGTCGCGGATCACCGCGGGATCGAGCAGGCCGACGGTATAGCTGCAGGTGGAGTTGCGGAAGCCGGGATGGAATTCCTCGGTGACCGCGGCGCCACCGACGATGCCGCGGCGCTCCAGCACGCGCACGTCGAGCCCGGCCGCGGCCAGGTAGGCCGCGCAGACCAGGCCGTTGTGGCCGCCGCCGACGATGACGACATCGTGCGCTTGCGTTGCCAGGGCCGCTGCCTCCCGCGGCCACGGGGCGGGCCGCCGCCCCGCAGGGTTCCGCGGCGGGCCCGCGCCGTCAACCGGCGCGAGGCAGCAGCCGCTCCACCGCGTCGGCCAGCAGGGCGGCCGCCTGCGGGCGGCCCAGCGCGGCGGCGGCCGCGGCCGCCTGCGGCAGCGCGAGCGGATCGGCGAACAGCGCCTGCAGCCGCGCGGCGAGCGCGACCGCGTCCAGTTCCGGCTCCGGCAGGCACCAGCCGGCGCCGGCGGTGGCCAGGGCCTCGGCATTGCGGCGCTGCTCGTCGCGCGAGCCGCCCTGCGGGATCGGCACCAGGATCGCCGGCCGCCCGACCGCCAGCAGGTCGGCGATGGTGGTGGCGCCGGCGCGGGTCACGACCAGGTGCGCATCGCGCAGGCGCGCGCCCATGTCCTCGAAGAACGGCCGCACCTCGGCCCCGATGCCGGCCTCGCGCAGGCGCGCCTCGCACTGCGCGGCATCGTCGCCGCGGTACTGCAGCCCGACCCGCAGCCGGCGCCGCAGCGCCTCCGGCAGCGCCAGCAGCGCCGGCGGCAGCACGCGGCCGAACACCGCCGCGCTCTGGCTGCCGCCGACCACCAGCAGGCGCAGCGGGGCCTGCGCGTCGAGCGCGGGATAGGGCGCGCGCGCCTCGAGGATGGCGCGGCGGACCGGGTTGCCGGTCTCGACCACCCGCGCCGCGGCGATGCCTTCGAGGCCTGCGGTGCCGGGGAACGACACCGCCACCGCATCGGCGAAGCGCAGCAGCTGGCGGTTGGCCAGGCTCAGGCGCGCGCCCTGCTCGTGCAGCAGCAGCGGCAGGCCGCACGCCTTGGCGGCGAGCGCGGGGGCGAAGCTGGGATAGCCGCCGAAGCCGACCATGGCCGCGGCGCCGCGGCGGCGCAGGTCGGCGCGGGCGCGCCAGGCCGCGCGCAGGACGGTGCCGGCGGCCGCCGCCTTGCCCGCCAGCCCGCCGGCCAGGCTGCGCGCCGGCAGCACCAGGTGCGGCAGGCCGTCGAGCGCATGGCCGTAGGCCGCGCCGCGCGCATCGGTATAGACGACCGCGCCGTGGCCGCGCGCCAGCAGTTCGCGCGCCAGCGCCTCGGCCGGGAACAGGTGGCCGCCGGTGCCGCCGGCGGCGAGGGCAATCAGGTGGGTCAACGCGATCGGTCCGTGCACGACGAGCACGCGACTATAGCGTCCGCGCCGCGTCCACCGACGCGCATGCGCAACGGCACGCGCGACGGCATGCATGACTTCTGGCGCCGGTGCCGGCCGCGGGCGGTCTGTACCATATCGCCCGCGCGCGCCGCGCGCCCTCCCGCTCCGCCCCCAGTACCGACGCGGACCCGTCCGCCGCCCCGGTCGCGTCCCCGCGGCCGGGCCGCGCATCGCGGGCCGCGCGCCGATGGACACCACCCCGATGACCGCCTTCAAAGCCAAGCCCCTCCTGATCGTCGCCGCCGTCGCCCTGGCCGGCGTGCTGCTCTGGCGGGGCTGCAGCGGCGGCGGCGAGGCGCCGCCGGCCGGCCCGGGCCGCCCCGGCTTCGGGCCAGGCGGCGAGCGCCCGCCGACCCCGGTGCGGGTCGCCCCGGCGGTGCGCGAGCCGCTGGCGGTGCAGCTCAGGGCGCTGGGCACGGCGACGCCGCTGCAATCGGTGACCGTGCGCTCGCGGGTGGACGGCGAGCTGCTGCGGATCGCGTTCGAGGAAGGCCAGGCGGTCGAGGCCGGCCAGCTGCTGGCGGAGATCGACCCGGCGCCGTTCCGGATCCAGCTGGCCCAGGCCGAAGGCCAGCAGAAGCAGAACCTCGCCGAGCTGGAGAACACCCGCATCCAGCTGCGGCGCTTCCGCGACCTGGCGCGCGACGCCTACGTCTCCGCGCAGGACGTGGCGAACCTGGAAGCGCAGGTGCGCCAGTTCGAGGCGCGGCGCGAGATCGACCAGGCCGCGGTCGACGAGGCGCGGCTGCAGTTGCGCTACACCCGCATCGTCGCGCCGGTGGCCGGCCGCGTCGGCCTGCGCACCGTCGACGTCGGCAACCTGGTCCGCGGCAGCGACGCCGACGGGCTGGTCACCATCGCGCAGACGCGGCCGATCAGCGTGCTGTTCTCGATCCCGGAGACCTCGCTGCCGGAGCTGACCGCCGCGGTGCGGCGCGATCCGCAGCTGCCGGTCGAGGCCTGGGACCGCGAGGAGCGCCGGCGGCTGGCGACCGGCGCGCTGGCCAGCATCGACAACCGCATCGACACCGAGACCGGCACCCTGCGCCTGCGCGCGCTGTTCGGCAACGAGGACGACGCGCTGTTCCCGAACCAGTCGGTCAACGTGCGCCTGCAGCTGGCCGACGACGAGGCGCTGGCGATCCCCGACGCGGCGGTGCAGTTCGGCAGCCAGGGCACCTACGTCTACGTGATCGGCGACGACGACACCGCCGGCGTGCGCCCGGTGCGGCTGGGCGCCTCGAACGCCGGCCGGGTGGCGGTGCTGGAGGGCCTGCAGCCGGGCGAGCGCGTGGTGCTGGAAGGCCTGGACCGGCTGCGCGAGGGCGCCAAGGTGGAGGTGGTGCAGACCGACGCGCCGGGCGCCGCCGGCGCCCCGGCCGAAGCGCCCTGAGCGGCCGCGCGGCATGAACCTCTCGCGCCCCTTCATCCTGCGCCCGGTGGCGACCACGCTGCTGATGCTGGCGCTGCTGCTGTCGGGCCTGTTCGCCTACCGCCTGCTGCCGGTGGCGGCGTTGCCGCAGGTCGACTACCCCACGATCCAGGTGCTGACCTTCTACCCCGGCGCCAGCCCCACGGTGACCACCAGCGCGGTCACCGCGCCGCTGGAGCGCCGGCTCGGGCAGATCCCGGGGCTCAACCAGATGTCGTCGAGCAGTTCCGGCGGCGCCTCGGTCATCACCCTGCAGTTCTCGCTCGACGTGGACCTGGGCGTGGCCGAGCAGGAAGTGCAGGCGGCGATCAACGCCGCCGACAGCTTCCTGCCCGACGACCTGCCGATGCCGCCGGTCTACCGCAAGGTCAACCCGGCCGACACCCCGATCCTGACGCTCGCGGTGACCTCGGCGACGATGGCGCTGCCCGAGGTCTACGACCTGGTCGACACGCGCATGGCCCAGCGCCTGTCGCAGCTGCCGGGCGTGGGCCTGGTGAGCCTGGCCGGCGGCCAGCGCCCCGCGGTGCGCATCGAGGCCAACCCGAACGCGCTGGCCGCCGCCGGCATCGGCATGGCCGACATCCGCGCGGCGATCGCCGCGGCCAACGTCAACATGCCCAAGGGCAGCTTCGACGGCCCGACCCGCGCGATCATGCTCGACGCCAACGACCAGATGCGCTCGGCGCAGGAGTACCGCGCGCTGATCGTGGCCTGGCGCGGCGGCGCGCCGCTGCGCCTGGGCGACGTGGCCGCGGTCGAGCAGGGCCCGGAGAACCGGCACCTGGCAGCGTGGTCGGGCGAGGTGCCGGCGATCCTGGTCAACGTCCAGCGCCAGCCCGGCGCCAACGTCATCGAGGTCGTCGACGGCATCCACGCGCTGCTGCCGCAGCTGCGCGCGGCGATGCCCGAGGCGGTGGACGTGGCCGTGCTCAGCGACCGCACCGAGTCGATCCGCGCCTCGATCCGCGGCGTGCAGCACGAGCTGGTGCTGGCGATCGTGCTGGTGGTGCTGGTGACCTTCGTGTTCCTGCGCACGCTGCCGGCCACGATCATCCCCAGCCTGGCGGTGCCGCTGTCGCTGGTCGCCACCTTCGGCTTCATGCTGCTGGCCGGGTTCTCGCTCAACAACCTGACCCTGATGGCGCTGACCATCGCGACCGGCTTCGTGGTCGACGACGCGATCGTGATGCTGGAGAACGTCGCCCGCCACCTGGAAGCGGGCAAGTCGCGTCTGCAGGCCGCGCTCGACGGCGCGAAGCAGATCGGCTTCACCCTGATCTCGCTGACCGTCTCGCTGATCGCGGTGCTGATCCCGCTGCTGTTCATGGGCGACGTGGTCGGCCGGCTGTTCCACGAGTTCGCGATCACCCTGGCGGTGGCGATCGGCATCTCGCTGGTGGTCTCGCTGACGCTGACGCCGATGCTGTGCGCGCGCTTCCTCAAGGCCGGGCGCGACCACGCCATCGCGGAGCCGGCCATCGCGGAGCCGGCCACCGCCGAAGCGGGCGCCGCCGACCACGGGCAGGCGCACGCGGCCGGCGCCGAGGGCGACATCTTCGACCGCGTGGTCGCCGGCTACGACCGCGCGCTGCACTGGACGCTGGCGCGCCAGCCGCTGATGCTGGCCGCCACCGTGGCGACCCTGGCGCTGACCGCGCTGCTGTACCTGGCCGTGCCCAAGGGCTTCTTCCCCTCGCAGGACGCCGGCCTGATCCAGGGCATCAGCGAGGCGCCGGCCACGGTGTCGTTCGAGGCCATGGCGCAGCGCCAGCAGGCGCTGGCCGCGGCGATCCTGGAGGACCCGGACGTGGCCTCGCTGTCGTCGTTCATCGGCGTGGACGGCAGCAACGCCACCCTCAACACCGGCCGCTTCCTGGTCGAGCTGAAGCCGCACGCCGAGCGCGACGCCGGCGTGCACGCGATCATCGCCCGCCTGCAGCGGCGCGCCGCGCAGGTGGAGGGCGTGGCGCTGTACCTGCAGCCGGTGCAGGAGCTGTCGATCGAGGACCGGGTGAGCCGCGGCCAGTACCAGTTCGCGCTGACCAGCCCCGACGCCGCCGCGCTGGCCGAGTGGACGCCGCGGATGATCGAGCACCTGCGCGCGTCGGGCGCGCTGGCCGACGTCGCCGGCGACCAGCAGGACCGCGGCCTGCAGGCGTGGATCGACATCGACCGCGACGCCGCCGCGCGCCTGGGGATCCCGGTGTCGGCGATCGCCGACGCGCTCTACGACGCCTTCGGCCAGCGCCAGGTCTCGACGATCTTCACCCACGCCAACCAGTACCGCGTGGTGCTGGAGGCCGGCACCCGCTTCCAGCTCGGCCCCGACGCGATCGGGCGCATCCACGTCGCCACCGCCGACGGCCGGCAGACGCCGCTGTCGGGCATCGCCCGGGTCGAGACGCGCACCGCGCCGCTGCTGGTGAGCCACATCGGCCAGTTCCCGGCGGCGACGGTGTCGTTCAACCTCGCGCCGGGCGCCTCGCTGGGCGAGGCGGTCGCGCAGATCGAGGCCGCGCGCGAAGCGGTCGGCCTGCCGGCCTCGGTCGAGCTGCGCCTGCAGGGCGCGGCGCAGGCCTTCCGCAACTCGCTCTCCAGCACGCTGTGGCTGATCCTGGCCGCGGTGCTGGTGATGTACATCGTGCTCGGCGTGCTCTACGAGAGCTTCGTCCACCCGGTCACGATCCTGTCCACCCTGCCCTCGGCCACCGTCGGCGCGCTGGCCGCGCTGCTGCTGGCCGGGCGCAGCCTCGACCTGATCGCGGTGATCGGCATCATCCTGCTGATCGGCCTGGTCAAGAAGAACGGCATCATGATGGTCGACTTCGCGCTGGAGGCCGAGCGCGAGCGCGGCATGGCCCCGCGCGAGGCGATCCACCGCGCCGCGCTGCTGCGCTTCCGGCCGATCCTGATGACCACGCTGGCGGCGCTGTTCGCGGCGATCCCGATGATGCTGGCCAGCGGCTCGGGCGCCGAGCTGCGCCAGCCGCTGGGCCTGGTGATGGTCGGCGGCCTGCTGGTCAGCCAGGTGCTGACGCTGTTCACCACGCCGGTGATCTACCTGTTCTTCGACCGCCTGACCCGCCGCCGCGCGCCGGCGGCCGGCGCACCGGCACCGGCGCCCTGATGGACGGGCCGGCCGACAACGCGCGGGTCAACCTGTCGCGGGTCTTCATCGAGCGCCCGGTGGCCACGGTGCTGCTCGCGGTGGCCGTGGTGCTGGCCGGCGTGCTGGCCTACCGGATGCTGCCGGTGGCGCCGCTGCCGCAGGTGGACTACCCGGCGATCCAGGTCAGCGCCAGCCTGCCCGGCGCCAGCCCCGAGTCGATGGCCGCGACCGTGGCCACGCCGCTGGAGCGCGCGCTGGGCACGATCCCCGGCATCACCCGGATCGTCTCCAGCAGCAACCAGGGCTCGACCCGCATCGACCTGCAGTTCTCGCTCGACCGCAACGTCGACGAGGCCGCGCGCGAGGTGCAGGCCGCGCTCAACGCCGCGCAGGCGCAGCTGCCGGCCGGCATGCCGGGGCTGCCGCAGTTCCGCAAGATCAACCCCTCGCAGGCGCCGATCCTGGCGCTGGCGCTGAGCTCGGACCGGATGTCGCCGGGCGAGGTCTACGACGTCGCCTCGACGGTGATCGCGCAGAAGATCGCGCAGATCCCCGGCGTGGGCCAGGTGCAGGCCGGCGGCAGCTCGTTGCCGGCGGTGCGGGTGTCGCTGAACCCGAACGCGCTGAACCAGTACGGCATCGCGCTCGACGAGGTCGCCGGCGCGATCCGCGGCGCCAACGCGCTGCGCCCGCTGGGCCAGGTCGTCGCCGGCGAGCGCCAATGGCAGGTCGAGGCCGGCCTGCAGCTGCGCGCGGTGCAGGAGTACCGCGACCTGATCGTGGCCTGGCGCAACGGCCGCCCGGTGCACCTGCGCGACGTGGCCCAGGTCGCCGAGGGCACCGAGAACCGCTACGCCGCCGGCTTCCACAACGACCGCGACGCGGTGCTGCTGATCGTCAGCCGCCAGCCCGGCGCCAACATCATCGAGACCGTCGACGCGATCCACGCGCAGATGGACGCCCTGCGCGCGCTGCTGCCGCCGAGCGTGGACATGGCGGTGGTCATGGACCGCTCGCCGGTGATCCGCGCGACCCTGCGCGAGGCCGAGCACACCCTGCTGCTGGCGGTCGCGCTGGTGGTGCTGGTGGTGCTGGCCTTCCTGGGCAGCTGGCGCGCGGCGCTGGTGCCCACGCTGGCGATCCCGGTCTCGCTGTTCGGCGCGCTGGCGATCGTCTGGCTGGCCGGCTTCTCGCTCAACACCATGTCGCTGATGGCGCTGATCGTGGCCGCGGTGCTGGTGGTCGACGACGCCATCGTGGTGCTGGAGAACATCGCGCGGCACATCGACGCGGGGCTGCCGCCGTGGCGCGCGGCGGTACGCGGCGCCGGCGAGGTCGGCACCACCCTGCTGTCGATGAACGTGGCGCTGGCGGTGGTGTTCGTGTCGATCCTGTTCCTGGACGACTTCGTCGAACGGCTGTTCCGCGAGTTCTCGCTGACCCTGGTCGCGGCGATGGCGGTCTCGCTGCTGGTCTCGCTCAGCCTGACCCCGACGCTGTGCGCGCGCCTGCTCGGCCGCAAGGACCCCGACCGCGTGGTCGGGCCCTGGCAGCGCCTGGGCGGCCTGGCGTTCGAGGGCCTGCGCGGCGCCTACCTGCGCACGCTGGGCCGCACCGTGCGCCACGTGCCGCTCGCGCTGCTGGCGCTGGCCGGCACCATCGCGCTCAACGTCTGGCTGTTCGGCCAGGTGCCCAAGGGCACCGTGCCGCAGCAGGACACCGGCCAGCTGCGCGGCTTCACCCGCGGCGACGACGGCCTCTCGTTCCAGGTCATGCAGCCCAAGATCGCCGCCTACCGCGAGCTGCTGATGTCCGACCCGGCGATCGAGCACATCTCCGGCTACATCGGCGGCGACACCGGCGTGAACAACGGCTTCATCATGATCCAGATGAAGCCGCTGGCCGAGCGCGGCGTGTCCAGCCGCGAGGTCATCGACCGCCTGCGCGCGAACGAGCCGAAGATCCCGGGCGGGCGCATCGGCCTGTGGGTGGACCAGGACATCCGCATCGGCGGCGGGGGCGGCGGCAACAACGAGGGCAACTACGACCTGCAGCTGCTGTCGGGCGACATCGGCCCGCTGCGCGAGTGGACCCCGCGGGTGCAGGAGGCGCTGGCCGCGCTGCCGCAGCTGGCCGACGTGGACTCCAGCGGCGACGAGGGCATGCGCCAGGTCATGCTCGACATCGACCGCAACGCCGCCGCCCAGCTCGGCGTGGACATGCGCACGATCGCGACCGTGCTCAACAACTCCTTCAGCCAGCGCCAGGTCGCCACGCTCTACGACAGCCTCAACCAGTACCGCGTGGTGATGGAGCTGGACCCGCGCTACACCCAGACCCCGGACACGCTTGAGCAGGTCCATGCGATCGGCGAGGACGGCCGCCGCGTGCCGCTGTCGGCGTTCGCCAGCTGGTCCTACGGCATGGCGCCCGACCGGATCCAGCACCGCGAGCAGTTCGTGGCCACCAACGTCAGCTTCGCGCTGGCGCCGGGCGTCAGCCTGGGCGAGGCGGTCGAGGCCATCGACGCGGCGATGGCGCGGATCATGCTGCCGACCGGCGTGCTCGCCAAGCTCGGCGAGGCAGCCGGCAGCCTGCAGCAGATGCGCGAGCGCCAGCTGTGGCTGATCCTGGGCGCGGTGCTCGCGGTGTACCTGGTGCTGGGCGTGCTGTACGAGAGCTTCGTGCAGCCGCTGGCGATCCTGTCGATCCTGCCCTCGGCCGGGATCGGCGCGCTGCTGGCGCTGCTGCTGTTCGGCAACGAGCTCGACCTGATCTCGCTGCTGGGCCTGTTCCTGCTGGTCGGCGTGGTGATGAAGAACACCATCCTGATGGTCGACTTCGCGCTGGCCGCGCAGCGCGACCGCGGGCTGGCGCCGGAGGCCGCGATCCTGGAGGCCGCCAGCCTGCGCTTCCGCCCGATCCTGATGACCAGCATCGCCGCCCTGCTCGGCATCCTGCCGCTGATGCTGGCCACCGGGGAAGGCTGGGAGATGCGCCGCCCGCTCGGCATCGCCATCGTCGGCGGCCTGCTGGTCAGCCAGTGGCTGACGCTGTACACCACGCCCGCCGCGTTCCTGGCGCTGGCGCGGCTGCGCACGCGCTTCGCCCGGCCACGCGTCGGCGCCCCCGCTCCCGCTCCTACAGGTCGCGACGCTCGGTGACCGACCCGGCCGGCCTCAGCGCGGCAGCAGCGGCGGGCGCGAGCGGTACCACTCGCGCGCGCCGAGCGTGTGCAGCCTGCGCTCGCCGCCCTGCAGCTCGGCGCCGATGCCCAGCACGCCCCAGCGCGCGTACAGGTCGCCCTGCGGCGCGCCGTTCGCCACCCGCAGCCGCGCCTGCAGGTCGACGCGGTCGTTGCTGGCCTCCAGGCCGTCGACGATCAGCTCGTCGCCGCGCACGCGGGTGCGCGCGGTGGCGTCCACCTCGCCGTCGTCGACGATGCGGCCGATCCAGCGCGGGAACGCGGTGCGCTCGGCGAACAGCGACAGCAGCAGGCTGGCGTCCTTCATCCGCAGGCGCACGTCGCTGTCGACGGCGAACGGTTCGCGCCAGGTCAGCCGCGCGCCCGAGAGGTCGGCGTCCGCCCACCACGGCGCGTCGTTCGCGCCGGCCAGGCGCACGTCGCGCAACTGCAGGCGCAGCGGCTGCAGGCGGTAGTCGCGCCGGCCCGCCGCCACCCGCCGCATGGCGCCGGCCACGGACAGGTTGCCGTGCAGTTCCGACACGCCGACCTGGATGCCGGCGCCACGCCCGCGCAGGTCGATGTCGCCCTGCACCACCTCGCCCTGCGGGTCGATGCGCAGGTCGCCGCCCAGCGTGCCGGAGCCCGACAGCAGGCGCAGGCTGTCGCCCGGCAGGTAGCGGTTGTAGACGCGCAGGTCGGGGATCTGCGCGTCCTGGAAGCGCAGGTGCGCCTGCAGCGTGCGGCGGAATTCGGTCAGCTCGCCGTCGGCCTCCAGGTCCAGCCGCAGGTCTCGCCCGCGCAGGTACTGCGCGTCGGCGTCGCGCAGCGCGGCCACGGCGAAGCGCTCGGCGAGGATCTCCACCCGCGTGCGCCGCGCCGCATCATCGCCTTCCACCCGCGCATCCACCTGCGCCTGGCCCGAGAACACGCTGTCGAACACCTGCGCGCGCAGTTCGGCGTCGCGGATGCGGGCGGTGCTGCCCGGCGCCAGGCGACCGGCCTCGAGCTGCAGGTCGGCCTCGACGTCCGCCACGCCCTGCAAACGCAGCCAGCCCTCGGCCGGCAGCAGCGGGTTGATCCAGCGCAGCGAGCCGAACCGCCAGGCCAGCGCGACGCGCCCGGACAGGGTGCGCACCCAGTCGAGCGCGGACTCGGCGTCCAGCCGCCGGTGCGCGCTGTGCAGCTGCGCCTCGACGAAGGCCGGATGGCCCTCCTGGCGGGGCATGCGCGCGCGCACGTCCACGCCGCCCTCGGTGATCTCCGCATCCACCCGCAGCGGCAGCTGTGCCGGCGCCGCGTCGTCGCCGGCGGTGGACAGGCGCGTCTGCACGCGCACGCTGCCGCCGGGCTGCAGCTCGCCGCGGACCAGGGTCAGGTCGGCGTCCAAGCGGCCCGGCTCGGCGTCGACGCGCCAGGCGATGCGCCCATCGTCGCCCTCCACCAGCGCCAGCCCCGGCACCTCGCCGTGCGCGCGCAGGCGCGCGTCGGCGATGCCGACCTTGCGCCGGCCCGGCACCTCGCGCGGGCGATGCGGCGGCAGCGCCAGGTCGAAGCGGATCGGCCCGTTCTCGAACACGCGCAGCTCGCCGTTGCGCACCGAGGCGCGCGGCATGTCGAGCCGGGACGGGAAGATCTCCAGCTCGCCGCCGCCGAACACCTTGGAGAAGCCGAACGCGGCCTCGCCGCCGCCCTCGAAGCGCCAGTCGTCGAACTGCAGGCGGGCGAGCGTGACGGCGCGGATCTCGTCCATGCGCAGGCTCCACGGCGAACGGCGCGGCGCCCCGCCGGCCGCGGGCGGCACCGCCTCCTCCTCGCTGCGGCGAGACCGGTCGGTGGTCAGCACCACGTCCTCCGCGCGCACGGTGCCGATGCGGACCTGCCGGCGCAGCAGCGGCAGGACCTGGATGCGCCCGGTGGCGCGCGTGGCCTCGGCCTCCCAGCCGGTCGCGCGCGAGCGCCCGCCCATGCGCACGTCGCGCACGTGGACGTGGCCGGGGTAGAGGCTCGCCGCCCAGCGCCATTCGGCGTGGTAGCGATCCGGCTTGCGGTTGATCACCCGCTCGCCGATCTGCGTGTTGAGGAAGACGTTGGCGGCGAGCAGGTACAGCGCCCACAGCGCGGCCAGGGCCCATGCGCCTGCGCGCAGGCCGCCGCGGTGGCGCCGCGCCCGGCCGCGCAGCGCCGCGAACGCATCGGCGACCCGGCGCCCGGCGTCCGGCGCACGCTGGTGTCGATCCCGTTGACTCATCCGATCCGCTTCCTCGTCGGGCCGGCGGCGGACCGGACCGCTCGCCGCGCCCTGCCCGCTGCAGCCGCCAGCATAGGCGCCGCGCGCCAAGGGGGCCGTGAAACGGCCCGCGGCGGCGCAGCGCTCAGCGCGCGGACTCGAAGAACATCAGGTAGACGAAGCGGCCGTTCTCCAGCGTGTCGCCGAAGGCCTCGCCGGCGGTATGCCACAGCCACGGGCGCAGCAGCACCAGGCGGTTGAAGCGCATCGGCACGCGCATCGTCATCTCCCACCGGGAGGCGTCGTTGCTGTCCTGCTCGATGATGGCGCGGTGCAGCTCCGCGCCGGTCCGGAAGCCCATCGCCTCGATGCCGGCCTGGGTGATCGGCGCCTGGTCGGTCCCGGTGGGCAGGTGGCGGAAGAACTCGGTGCCGCCGCGGCAGTCCTCCGGCCGGCTCAGGTAGAGGATGCCGGACCAGTGCGCGCCCTGGTCGATGTGGACCCGCGCCCGCCCCACGTCGTGGCCGAGCGTGATGCGGAACTTGCAGTGCGACTGCGGCGGATCGATCGCGCGCAGCGGCTCGCCGACGATCCGCGACACCGCCTCGTCCAGGCGCGGGATGTTCAGCCGCTCGACCGAGTTGCGGCCCGGGAAGGCGCCCTGCTGCGGCGGGTAGGTCAGGCGCAGACCGGCGTCGCGCAGGGTCTGCGCATCGCCCGGGGCGAGGAAATCGTCGACGACGACCAGGGAGGTAGGCATCGGCGCAGCCTAGGCGCCCGCGCCGGCGGGTTCAAGGCACGTTCGCGGCATGCAAAGAAAAACCCCGCCTCGCGGCGGGGTTCTTCGTGGTGCGGTACGGCAGTTGGGGCGGGATCAGAAATCCATGCCGCCCATGCCGCCCATGCCGCCGCCGCCCGGCGCCGCCGGCTCTTCCTTCTTCGGCAGCTCGGCCACCATCGCCTCGGTGGTGATCATCAGGCCGGCGATCGAGGCCGCGTTCTGCAGCGCCGAACGGGTGACCTTGGTCGGGTCCAGGATGCCGAACTCGATCATGTCGCCGAACTCGCCGTTGGCGGCGTTGTAGCCGAAGTTGCCCGAGCCGTCCTTCACCTTGTTGACGATGACCGAGGGCTCCTCGCCGGCGTTGGTGACGATCTCGCGCAGCGGGGCTTCCATCGCGCGCAGGGCGATCTGGATGCCGTGGGTCTGGTCCTCGTTGGCGCCCTTCAGGGTGCCGATGGCCTGCAGCGCGCGCACCAGCGCCACGCCGCCGCCCGGGACCACGCCTTCCTCGACCGCGGCGCGGGTGGCGTGCAGGGCGTCCTCGACGCGCGCCTTCTTCTCCTTCATCTCGACTTCCGTCGCCGCGCCGACCTTGATGACGGCCACGCCGCCGGCCAGCTTGGCCACGCGCTCCTGCAGCTTCTCGCGGTCGTAGTCGGAGGAGGTCTCCTCGATCTGCGCCTTGATCTGCTTGATGCGCGACTCGATGCCGGAGGTGTCGCCGGCGCCGTCGATGATGGTGGTGTTCTCCTTCGAGACCTGCACCTTCTTCGCGCGGCCGAGGTCGTTGATCGTGGCCTTCTCCAGCGACAGGCCCACTTCCTCGGAGATCACGGTGCCGCCGGTCAGCACGGCCATGTCCTCCAGCATCGCCTTGCGGCGGTCGCCGAAGCCCGGGGCCTTGACCGCGCAGACCTTGACGATGCCGCGGATGGTGTTGACGACCAGGGTCGCCAGGGCCTCGCCCTCGACTTCCTCGGCGACGATCAGCAGCGGCTTGCCGGCCTTGGCCACGCCCTCGAGGACGGGCAGCAGGTCGCGCACGTTGGAGATCTTCTTGTCGTGCAGCAGGATGAAGGGATCGTCCAGCTCGGCGCTCATGCTCTGCTGGTTGTTGATGAAGTACGGCGACAGGTAGCCGCGGTCGAACTGCATGCCCTCGACCACGTCCAGCTCGTTCTCCAGGCCCGAGCCTTCCTCGACCGTGATCACGCCTTCCTTGCCGACCTTCTTCATCGCGTCGGCGATGATGTTGCCGATCGAGTCGTCGCTGTTGGCCGAGATGGTGCCGACCTGGGCGATGGCCTTGTCGTCGGCGGTGGGCTTGCTGATCTTCTTCAGCTCCTCGACCGCGGCCTTGACCGCCTGGTCGATGCCGCGCTTGAGGTCCATCGGGTTCATGCCGGCGGCGACCGCCTTGGAACCCTCGCGGATCAGCGCCTGCGCCAGCACGGTGGCGGTGGTGGTGCCGTCGCCGGCGTTGTCGGAGGTCTTCGACGCGACCTCCTTCACCATCTGCGCGCCCATGTTCTCGAACTTGTCGGACAGCTCGATCTCCTTGGCGACGGACACGCCGTCCTTGGTGATCGTCGGGGCGCCGAAGCTCTTCTCGAGCACGACGTTGCGGCCCTTCGGGCCGAGGGTGGCCTTGACGGCATTGGCGAGCACGTTGACGCCGCGCACCATCTTCGCGCGCGCGTCCTCACCGAAACGGATTTCTTTGGCAGCCATTGTGGAACTCCGGGAATAGGAAATGGGGAATCGGGAATGGTCGAAAGCAGAAGCGATATCGCAGCGGAACGGGGATCGCGAGGTTGAATCGGCGCGTAGCGCTTTTTCGATTCCCTATTGCCGATTCCCCATTCCCGCCTCGGCGATCAGCCGAGGATCGCGAAGATGTCGTCTTCCTTCACCACCAGGTAGTCGGCGCCGTCGAGCTTGACCTCGGTGCCGCTGTACTTGCCGAACAGGACCTGGTCGCCGGCCTTCACCTTCGGCGCGCGCACGGTGCCGTTGTCGAGCGCCTTGCCCTCGCCCACGGCCACGACCTCGCCCTTGATCGGCTTCTCGGTGGCCGAGTCCGGGATCACGATGCCGCCGGCGGACACCTTTTCCTCTTCGGTACGCTTGATGACGACGCGGTCGTAGAGCGGCTTGATGTTGCTCATTTCGATCCTCTTTAAGTGATTGATCGGGTTGAAAATTGGCGGCGATCTTAGCACTCGCCCATGGAGAGTGCCAAGGCCGCGGACGGCAAGACCCGGCAGTGCCGGGATGCCCCGGGAGATGGGCATGCCGGAACGCCTTTCAAGGGGGTGGGACGAAAGATCGTGCGAACGGACCGGCCCGGGCGCCGCCGGGCGGGCCGGGCGGTCAGAAGCGCCAGGCCGCGACCACCATGGTCTCGCCGTCGTTGGGCTGGTGGATGCTGGCGTTGGAGATGTGGCGGGCCAGCAGCGAGAAGCGGTTCCAGCGCCAGCCCACGGTGCTGACGAACTGCGGGTCGCCCGACAGCGCGTCGGTGTGGCCCGTCTGCGCGCCGATGCCGAAGCCCAGGGTCAGGCCGTTGTCGGTGCGCTCGTAGCGCAGGCCGGCGTGGCCGACGGTGACGTCGTCCTCGAGGTCGTAGGCGGTGTCGTCGCGGCCGCGCACGTGGATCACGCCGAGCTCCCAGCGCAGCACCGCGTTGTTCAGCGGCCGGAGCTCCGGCAGCCAGGCGGCGGCGACCACCGGGGTGACCTCGTTGTCGCGGGTCCAGGAGGGACCGGCGCTGACTTCGAACTGGGACTGCGCGGCGGCGGGCAGGCTGAGCGCGGCGGCGAGCACGGCGGCGGCCGGCGCGAGGGAGCGGGACTGGGACATGATTCGGAAGGGGGAACCGGGGGCGCACAGTGTAGGGCCTGCCGGCCCGCACCGGCGCGGCGGCGCTGGGCTACCCTATGCCGTCTCCCGCAACGCTTCCCCCGCCGTTGTCCGCCCTCCTCTGCCTGTCCACCTGCCCCGACGCCGCCACGGCCGGCCGCCTCGCCGACCGCCTGGTCGCCGAGCGGCTGGCGGCCTGCGTGAGCCTGCTGCCGGGGATCGCCTCGGTCTACCGCTGGGAGGGCCGGGTGACGCGCGCCGAGGAGGTCCAGCTGCTCATCAAGACCACGCGGGCGCGGCTGCCCGCGCTGCGCGACCGGCTCGCCGAGCTGCACCCCTACGAGGTGCCCGAGCTGATCGCCTGCGAGGTGGCCGGCGGCCTGCCCGCCTACCTCGACTGGATCGCCCGCGAGACCGCACCGGAGGCGGCGGACTGATGCGCCGCTGGGCGACGCGCTTCCTGGCCTCGGCCGCGCTGCTGCTGGCGGGCGCCGGCGCGCAGGCGGCGGTCGACTTCGACGACCTGCTGCCGGTCGAGGAGGCCTTCGCGCTGCGCGCCAGCGCGCCCACGCGCGAGCGCATCGAGCTGGACTGGACCGTCGCCGGCGGCTACTACCTCTACCGCCACCGCATGGGCGCCGAGGGCGCGGGCTTCCCCGGCGACGGCCTGCAGCTGCCCGACGGCGCGCGCCACGTCGACGAGTTCTTCGGCGAGGTCGAGACCTACCGCGGCCGCATGCAGGCGGTGCTGCCGGGCGCGGCGGCCGCCGGCGCGGACCGCGTGGTCCTGCGCGTGCGCTACCAGGGCTGCGCGGACGCCGGCATCTGCTATCCGCCGCAGACCCGCGAGGTGACCGTCGCCCTGCCGCCGGCGCCGACGGGCCCCCGTGCCGGCGGCGGCCGCGACGGCCTGGCCGCGCTCGGGCGCGCCCTGTCCGGCGGCGGCGCGGCCGGCGCCGGCCCGCT
>NZ_JAIWPR010000045.1 GCF_021191635.1 Alterluteimonas quercicellularis | reverse complement strand
CGCTCCTGCGGGGAATGCTGTTCGCCTGCGTGCTGGCGTCCGCCCTCGCGCACGCCGAACCGCGCGAGCGCGTCCTGCTCGACACCGGCTGGCGCTTCCACCGCGGCGAGGCGCCTGGCCCCGACCCGCAACTCGACTACGACGTGCGGCCCGAGCCCGGCGACCACGCCGACGGCCAGGACGCCGACGCCCGCCCCACCGAGGCGCGCCGCGTGGATGCCGGCGACCGCCGCGTGCTCAAGCCCTGGATCCTGCCCGCCGGCAACGCCTTCATCGCCGATCCCGCGCGCCGGCACGTGCGCCCCGGCGGCGATCCCGGCGGCGACCATCCGTTCGTGCAGGCCGGCTTCGACGACCGCGGCTGGCAGGCGGTGACCCTGCCGCACGACTGGGCCATCGCCGGCCCCTTCATCGAAGACGGTCCGCACGGCGGCATGGGCCGGCTGCCGAGCTGGGGCATCGGCTGGTACCGGCGCACGCTGGACGTGGACGCCGCCGACCTCGGCCGCCGCCACACCCTCGATGTCGACGGCGCGATGTCCTACGCCGCGGTCTGGCTCAACGGCCGCCTCGTCGGCGGCTGGCCCTACGGCTACAACGGCTGGCGCCTGGACTTGACCCCGTACCTGATCGAGGGCCGCAACCAGCTCGCGATCCGGCTCGACAACCCGCCCGAATCCGCGCGCTGGTACCCGGGCGGCGGGCTCTACCGCAACGTCTGGCTGACCCGCACCGGGCCGGTGCACGTCGGCCACTGGGGTACGTTCGTCACCACGCCCGAGGTCTCGGCCGAACGCGCCGTCGTGGCGCTCGACGTCGCCGTCGACAACACCGGCGACCACGACGCCGACATCGAGATCCGCACCACGCTGCACGCACTGGGCGAGGACGGCATCCCCGGCGACACCGTGGTCGCACGGATCGACCCGATCGCGCTGCGCATTGCGCCCGGCGCTAGCGCCACCGCGACCGGCCGCGTCGCCATCGCGCATCCCCGCCTGTGGGGCCCGCCGCCGACGCAGGCGCCGCACCGCTACGTCGCGGTCACCACGCTGCACCGCGACGGCGCGACGATCGACCGCGTCGAGACCGCCTTCGGCATCCGCGCGCTGCGTTTCGAGCCGGACGGGCTCCACGTCAACGGCGAGCGCATCGCGATCCGGGGCGTCAACAACCACCACGACCTCGGCGCGCTCGGCGCGGCCTTCAACCGCCGCGCCGCCGAGCGCCAGCTGGAGATCCTGCGCGACATGGGCGCGAATGCGATCCGCATGGCGCACAACCCGCCCGACCCGCAACTGCTCGAACTGACCGATCGCATGGGCTTCCTGGTCGTCGACGAGATCTTCGATGCCTGGGAGCGCAGGAAGACCCCGCTCGACTTCCACCTCGTCTTCCCCGACTGGCACGAGCCCGACCTGCGCGCGATGCTGCGCCGCGACCGCAACCACCCGTCGGTCGTCATGTGGGGCGTCGGCAACGAGGTCGGCGAGCAATACACCGGCGAGGCCGGCGCGGCGATCGCCCGGCGCCTGCGCGCGATCGTCGCCGAGGAAGACCCCACCCGGCCCGCAGCCGCGTCGATGAACTGGGCCAAGCCGGACTCGGTCTTCGCCGCGGTCTTCGACGTGATCCACCTCAACTACCAGGGCGAGGGCATCCGCCAGTCGCCGGAGTTCGAGGGCACCGAGCGCATCCGCACGCCGCCGCAGTACCCGGCCTTCCGCGCCGCATTCCCGGACCGCCCGATCTTCAGCAGCGAGACCGCCTCGGCGCTCAGCAGCCGCGGCGCCTACCTGTTCCCGGTGGCGCACGAGACCACCGGCCCGGTGCGCGAGGGCCGCGGCGGCGACGCCGCGCGCCGCCAGGTCAGCGCCTACGAACTGCACGCCGCCGACTTCGGCTCCAGCGCCGACCACGTGTTCGCCCAGCTCGACCGTCACCCTTACGTCGCCGGCGAATTCGTCTGGACTGGCTTCGACTACCTCGGCGAGCCGACGCCGTACTACGACGCGCGCAGCTCGTATTCGGGCATCGTCGACCTCGCCGGCTTCCCGAAGGACCGATATTTCCTCTACCAGTCCCGCTGGCGTCCCGAGTTGCCCATGGTCCACGTGCTGCCGCACTGGACCTGGCCCGGCCGCGAAGGCCAGGTCACGCCGGTGCACGTATTCACCTCCGGCGACGAGGCCGAGCTGTTCGTCGACGGCGTTTCGCAGGGGCGCAAGCGCAAGGGCGAATACGAGTACCGGCTGCGCTGGGACGAGGTGGTCTACCGCCCGGGCGAACTGCGCGTGCAGGCGTACAAGGCGGGTCGCCCCTGGGCCGAGACCCGCGTGCGCACCGCCGGCGCCGCCGCCGCGCTCGAGGCCGCACCGGACCGCACGCGTATCGCCGCCGACGGCCGCGACCTCGCGTTCGTCGCCGTGCAGGTCCGCGACGCCGGCGGCGAGCCCGTGCCCGAGGCGGCCGACCGCATCCGCTTCCGCGTCGAGGGCGCCGCCGAACTCGTCGCGACCGACAACGGCGATCCGACCGACATGACGCCGTTCCCCTCGGCCGAGCGCAATGCCTTCGGCGGCAAGGCGCTGGCCATCGTCCGCGCCCTGCCCGGCCGCGGCGGCGACATCGTCGTCCATGCCGAGGCCGACGGCCTGCGCCCGGCGCGGGCCGTCGTGCGGGCCGAAGCCTCGGCCGAAGGAGCCACCCCATGACCGCATCGCCCCGCCACGCCCTGCTCGCGCTCGCCGTCGCCGCACTCGCCGGCTGCGCCGCGCAATCCGCCGGACCGCCCGTCGTGCGCGACGACGCGCGCACGCCGGCCGCGCAGCCCGCCGCCGCAGGCAGCCTCAAGGCCGCGTACGCCGGCGCCTTCCGCATCGGCACCGCGGTCAACGACGACATCGTCTCCGGCCGCGACGCGCGCTCGCAGGCGCTGGTGCCGCGGCATTTCGACGCGATCACCGCCGAGAACGTCATGAAGGCGGAGGTGCTGCACCCGGCGCCCGGCACCTGGGACTTCGCCGCGGCCGACGCCTTCGTCGCCTTCGGCGAGCGCCACGACCAGTTCCTCGTCGGCCACACCCTGGTCTGGCACAACCAGACGCCGGACTGGTTCTTCCAGGACGCCGCCGGCGCCCCGCTCGCCCCCGACGCGATGGCCGCGCGCCTGCGCGACTACATCGCCACGGTCGCCGGCCGCTACGTGGGCCGCGTGCACGCCTGGGACGTGGTCAACGAGATCGTCGGCGAGGACGGCCGGTACCGCGACACCGTATGGACGCGCGCACTCGGCGACGGCGACACCGTGGTGCGCGAGGCCTTCGCCGCCGCGGCCCGCGCCGCGCCCGACGCCGAGCTGTACTACAACGACTTCAATACCTGGCGCCCGGCCAAGCGCGACGGCATCGTGCGCATGGTGCGCATGCTGCAGGACGCCGGCATCCGCATCGACGGCATCGGCATGCAGGCGCACTGGGGCCTGAACTACCCGCCGCTGGAGGAGATCGAGGCCTCGATCGACGCCTACGCCGCGCTCGGGGTCAAGGTCATGATCACCGAGCTCGACATCGACGTGCTGCCGCTCACGCGCGAGGGCCAGGTCATCGGCACCGGCCTGGCGCACCCGCAGTTCCAGCTCGAGGAATTCGAGCGCTACCTCGACCCGTACCCCGACGGCCTGCCGTTTGATGTCGAACGCCGGCTCGCCGAGCGCTACGCCGAACTGTTCCGCCTGTTCCACCGCAAGCGCGACGTCATCGACCGCGTCACCGTCTGGGGCGTCCACGACGGCATGTCTTGGAAGAACGACTACCCGGTCCCCAACCGCACGAACTACCCGCTGCTGTTCGACCGCGAGCGCCGGCCCAAACCCGCGCTGGAGGCGGTGCTGGCGGTGCCGGAAGCGCCGGCCCCGTAGGAGCGCGCTCGCGCGCGACCGGCCCAGGCGCCACCGGGCCTGCGGCAGACGAAGAACGACGGCCGGCACCGCTTCCTCCGGCGCCCGGATCAAAAGCGTCGCGCGCAAGCGCGCTCCTACGAACGGCGGGCCCCGAGCGCTGCGCGCAGCGCCGGCGCCTGCGCCTCGATGTGCCGCCACAGCCGCTCGGCCACCGGCCCGTGCGGGCGGTCGCGCCGGCGCGCGGCCACCAGATCCTCGACGATGCCCGGGAAGTGCCGGCCGGCCAGCGAGCGCAGGCGGCCGTCGCGCAGCTCGTCCTCGATCAGGAAGCGCGGCAGGTGGCCCCAGGCCAGGCCCTGCAGGATGACGTCCTTCTTGGTCCGCTGGTCGGCGACGGTGCATTGCGGCGCGCCCTCGACCACGTACCAGCTGCGGTCCGCCGCATGGCGCGCGGTGTCGCGCAGGATGCACTGCATGCGGTCCCGCAGCCGCGCCGGCGTGGGCGCGCGGGCGTCGGGCAGGAAGCCGGGCGCCGCCACCGGCAGCAGCGCGACGCGGCCCAGCGCGACCGTGTCCAGGCGCGCATCGCCCGCGTCGACGCGATGCAGGATCAGGTCGGCCTCGTCGTCGAACAGGCGCTCGGCGGGACCGCCGATGGCCTCGTCGTGCAGGTGCAGCCGCGTTCCCGGGCACTGCGCGAAGAAGCCGCCGAGCAGCGCCAGCACCTGCGGCCGCGGGCACAGGTCGCCGATGACGATCCTCAGCTGCGGTTCCTCGCCGTCCGCCAGGTGCCGCGCGTGCCGCTGCAGCGCCTCGGCCTCCTGCAACAGGGCCTGCGCCCGCTGCTGCAGCGAGGCGCCGGCCGCGGTCGGCCGCACCCGGTAGCCGCTGCGGTCGAGCAGCGCCACGCCGAGCTGGCGCTCCAGCTTCGCCACCGCCGCGAACACCGCCGGGTGCGAGCGGTGCAGCGCGCTCGCCGCGGCCTGGAAGCCTCCTGCGCGCACCACCGCATCGAAGCATTGCAGCTCGTGCAGGGTGAATCCTGTCATTGTCGCCATCTCCTACAGTGATCTCGACAACTTTGTAGTATCCATCGGGCCCACGGCAAGCCACGATGCGGGCCTCCCTATCCCGGAGCGTCCCCATGTCCCTGCTGCCTGCCCTCCTGCTGGGCGCCGCGCTGTCGGCGAGCGCGCCCGCATCGCCGCCGGCCGACCGCGCGTTCTTCTCGACCGGCGACGGCGTGCGCATCGCCTACCGCGTCGATGGCCCCGCCGATGCGCCGCCGCTGCTGCTCGCCAATTCCATCGGCACCGCGCTGGAGATGTGGGACGCGCAGATCCCGGCCCTGTCGCGCCACTTCCGCGTGGTGCGCTACGACATGCGCGGCCATGGCGCCTCGGGCGTGCCTGCGGGCGCCTACTCGATCGACCGGCTGGGCCGCGACGCGCTCGAACTGATGGACGCGCTGGGCATCGAACGCGCCCACGTCCTGGGCCTGTCGCTGGGCGGCTACGTCGGCCAGTGGCTCGGCATCCACGCGCCCGAGCGGGTCGACCGGCTGGTCCTGAGCAACACCGCGGCCTGGCTCGGCCCGCCGGCGCGCTGGGACGCCGCGATCGCCGATGTCCTCGCCGCCCCGGACATGCGCGAGACCGCGGAAGCGTTCCTGCGCAACTGGTTCCCCGCGCGGATGCTCGACGCCCCCGACCCTGCGGTGGCGCCGTTCCGCGCCATGCTGCTGGCGACCGACCGCCAGGGCCTCGCCGGGGCCTGGGCCGCCGTGCGCGACGCCGACCTGCGCCGCACCGTGGCGCTGATCCCGCGGCCGACCCTGGTCGTCGCCGGCGCGCACGACAGTGTCACCCGCCTCGCCCACGGCGAAGCCCTCGCGGCGGCGATCCCCGGCGCGCGGCTGGAGGTGCTGCCCACCGTGCACCTGTCCAACGTCGAGGCGCCCGAGGCCTACCTGGCGCTCGTGCTGGATTTCCTGCGTCCCGATCGCTGAAAGCGCACGCGCTGCGTTCAGCCCACCCGCTCCGGGTCGTCCGCCGCCTCGACGTGGATGCCGAAGAGCGCCGGGATCTCGTAGGCGCCGGCGTTCTGCCGCCGGAACGGGATCGGCTCGGTCGTCCACAGCGCGTCCAGCCGCTGCCCCAGCGCGTCGCGCACGGCCGCGAAGCCCGTTTCGTCGATCCGGCCGGTCCGGTAGACCACGAACGGCGGCAGGACCTCGAAGCCCGGGTAGAACAGGATGCCGTGCTGGATGGGGAACAGCAGGTCGTCGATCGGCCCGTTGACGCCCCGCGGGCCGTAGTGCGGCGCCCACCCGCCCGCGGTGACGACCAGCATCGCCCGCTTGCCGGCCAGCGTGCCTTCTCCGTAGCGGTCGCCCCAGTGGGTTTCGGAATGCTCCCCCACGCCGTAGGCGAACCCGTAGGCGTACACGCGGTCCACCCAGCCCTTCAGGATCGCCGGCATCGTGAACCACCAGAGCGGGAACTGCAGGACGACCGCGTCCGCCCAGCGCAGTTTCTCCTGCTCCCGCGCGATGTCGGCGGTCTGCGTGCCGCCCTCGAACGCGCGCCTGGAGTCGAGCGACGGATCGAAGCGCGCGCCGGCCGGCCGGTCGGTGCTGTCCCGCGCGTCGAGCACGGCCTTCCACTGCATGACGTACAGGTCCGACACCTGGACGTCGTGCCCGGCGGCGCGAAGGCGCTCGACCGAGAAGTCCCTGAGCGCGCCGTTCAACGAACGCGGCTCGGGATGGGCATAGACGAGAAGAACGTGCATGCGGGGCGCCTTGCGTGGGTGTCGGCGCACCATGGCCCCGGCCGGGCTATAGTTGAAATGAATCCGTTGGATGCCTGGTATTGCGATGGGCAATTCCCTGCGCCGCCTCGACCTCAATCTCCTCGTCACCCTCGACGCCCTGCTCGCCGAGCACAACGTGACCCGCGCCGCGGAGCGGCTGCATCTCTCGCAGCCGTCCGTGAGCATCCATCTGGCGAAGCTGCGCGATCTTCTGGGCGATCCGCTGCTGCTGCCGGGCCCGCGCGGGATGCGGCCCACCGCGCGCGCGGACGCGCTGCGCGAACCGCTGCGCCTCGCGCTGGCGTCGCTCGAAAGCGCGGTATCGCCTCCCGCCCCGTTCGACCCGGCGCAGGCCGACTGCACCTGGCGCGTCGCCGCGTCCGACTACGGCGAAACCACGATCGCGCTGCCCGTCCTGGCGTCCCTGCGCTCGGCGGCGCCGCGCACCCGGCTGGCGATCCTCGAAGTGCCGCCGCCGCGCATCGCCCGGCAGGCCGAACGGGGCGGGATCGACCTCGCGTTCCACATCCGCGGCGAAGCGCCGGCGGACCTGCGCCATCGCGCGCTGTTCGCCGAGCGCTACGTCCTGGTCGGCCGGGCCGGCCATCCTCGCCTGAAGCGGCGCCCGACGCTGCGGCAGTTCTGCGCGCTCGACCACGCGATCGTCTCGCCCGACGGCGGCGGCTTCCACGGCGTCACCGACACCGCGCTCGCCGCGGCCGGGCTTGCCCGCCGGGTCGTGTTGTCCGTGCCGCACTTCCTGTTCCTGAAGGATGTGCTGGCCAGGACCGACCTGGTGGCCATGCTGCCGTCGCGCCTCGTGCGCGACGCGCCGGCACTGCGCGCGGTCGAGCCGCCCGTCGAGGTGCCCGGCTTCGAGATGCTGATGCTCTGGCCCGAACGCGTCCATCGCGATCCGGCGCACCAGTGGCTGCGCGAGCGCATCGCCGATTCGGTCTGAGCGCCCACGCGCCTGCCGTTCCCCGCACCGTCACCGGCACGCACCGGCCGCTACACTCCGCGTCCCGCTCCCCCGGCCGTTCCCATGCCCGCTCCCGTCCGACTCGCCCAACGCGTCGCCGAACTGTTCGCGCTGTCGCGCAACGACGCCGAGCAGTTCGTCCGCAACGGCTGGGTGTCGGTGGACGGGCAGGTCGTCGAGGCGCCGCAGCACCGGGTGACCGGCGAGCGCATCGAACTGGACCCCGAGGCCCGGCTGGACGCGGTGGAGCCGGCCACGATCCTGCTGCACAAGCCGGCCGGCTTCGACGCGATCGAGGGGCCGAGGCCGGCCAGCGCGCTGGCGCGGCCGGACGCGCGCTGGGCCGACGATCCCAGCGGCGTGCGCCTGCTGCAGCGCCACTTCCACCGCCTGACGCCGCTGGTGTCGATGGACGCCGAGGCCAGCGGGCTGATGGTGCTGACGCAGGACGGCCGGGTCTGGCGTCGCCTGACCGAGGATGCCGGCCAGATCGAGCACGAGTACATCGTCGAGGTCGAGGGCGAGATCGCGCCCTACGGCCTGCACCGGCTCGCCCACGGCCTGAGCGTCGACGGCCGGGCGCTGCCGCCGTGCAAGGTCAGCTGGCAGAACGAGACCCGGCTGCGCTTCGCGATCAAGGACGTGCGCGACGGCCAGTTGCGCGCCATGTGCGCGCAGGTCGGGCTGGGCGTCGTGTCGATCCGCCGCCTGCGCATCGGCCGGATCGCGCTGGGCAAGGGGCCGGACGGCGCGATGCCGCCGGGCGCGTGGCGCTACCTGCCGGCGGGCGAGAAGTTCTGAACTCCGGCGGAGCCCGCTCTGCGTAGCCGGCATGTTGCGCGTCGCCCGCGGCATGGCGGTGCCGCCGAGGCCGCGCGCACGACGCCGCCACGGAACCGGTCCAGTCCTCCCGGGCATGGCGGAATTCCAATTCCGAATTGGACGGCGCCGGATGCGCACCGGATTAATACCGGACGAACGGTATGTAAATCACGGAGCCCCCACGATGTCGCCCGCCCGCCCCTCGCCCGCCTCCACGCTGCTGGCGGCCGCCATCCTGTCCGCGCTCGCCGGCGCCGCACGCGCCGACGATGACGCCGACCGGCCCGCCGCCCCCACCAAGGCGACCACGCTCGACAGCGTGCAGGTCACGGCGGCGCGCCATCCGCCGCTCGACGGCGGCGCGCTCGGCAGCCGCCCGCTGCTGTCGACCCCGTTCTCTCTGGTCAGCATCAACGCCGCCGACCTCGTCGAGCGCCAGGCCAACAGCATCGGCTCGGCCTTCGCGCTGGACGCGGCGGTCAAGCCGCTCGGCAACACCTACACCATCCACAACACCCGCGTGGCGATCCGCGGCCTGCCGCTCGACGAGACCAACGGCTACAAGGTCAACGGCCTGGCCACCTACAACTTCGGCGCGGAACTGCCGCTGGAGGCGTTCGAGCAGATCGACCTGCTCAAGGGCCTGTCCGGCTTCCTCTACGGCTTCGGCGCGCCCGGCGGCACCATCAACTACGTGACCAAGAAGCCGACCGACGCGCGCCTGCTCAGCGCCACGCTCGGCATCCACTCCGACAGCCTGCTGAGCCAGCACGTCGACCTGGGCGGTCGCGCCGGCGCCGGCGAGCGCTTCGGCTATCGGGTCAACCTCGCCCACGAGGACGGCGAGCTCTACAACGGCGGCGAACTGGAGCGCACCGCGGCGTCGGCGTCCTTCGATGCGCGTCTCACCGACCGCCTGACCTGGACCGCGGACGCGATCTACCAGGACCGCACCACCCGCGACACCGTGCAGGGCTTCAGCACCGCCTACTACACCGGCGACGCGCTGCCGCCGCTGTTCGATCCGGAGCGCCGCCTGCAGGCTTCCGACGGCGCGATCCTGGAAAGTCGCTACCGCCTGCTCGGCACCGGCCTGCGCTGGGACCTGGCCCCGGACTGGAAGGCCAGCTTCGACGTCGGCCACAGCGAGAACACGCGCCGCTTCGTCGCCGACTGGTTCTACCCCACCGACGCCGACTGGAACTACGACGTGTGGATGAACGACAGCCGCAGCTTCGGCCAGTTCGACCACGGCCAGGCCCTGGTGCAGGGCCGCTTCGAGACCGGCGCGGTGCGCCACGAGATCGTCGCCGGCGGCGCCTGGCAGCGCGAGACGCGCGACTTCAACGCCACCCAGGTCTGGACCCGCATCGGCAGCAGCAACCTGTACGCCCCGACCGACCTCGGCTATGTCAGCACGATGGTCCCGCAGATGTACCGCGGCGCCGAGTACACCCAGAGCGCGCTGTTCCTCAGCGACACCCTGAGCTTCGGCGAGCAGTGGTCGGTGCTGGCCGGCGCCCGCTACACCCGCTACCGGCAGGTGTCGTTCAACCCCGCCGGGCAGGCCACCTCGCGCTACGAGAAATCGCCGCTCACGCCGACCGTCGCACTGATCTGGACGCCCACCGCGCGCACCACCCTCTACGCCAGCTACGTGGAATCGCTGGAGCAGGGCGCGGTGGTCGGCAGCACCTACGCCAACGCCAACGCCGTGCTCGACCCGCTGGAGAGCGAGCAGTACGAACTCGGCCTGAAGGTCGACGGCGGCCACTGGCAGGGCACCGTGGCCGCGTTCGACACCCGCCGCGGCGCCGCCTACGCCAACGCCGACAACGTCTACGTGCAGGACGGCACGGTCCGCTACCGCGGGCTCGACGCCTCGGCCCGCTGGAACATCGGCAGTCAGTGGAGCCTGGACGGCAGCGCCACCTGGCTGGAGCGCGCCGAGTACGAGCGCGCCGCGGCGGCGGTGGAAGGCCACCGCGCCGAGGGCGCGCCGCGGTGGCAGGCCGCGCTGCAGCTCGCCTATCGCACGCGCACGCTGCCGGACCTGCGCTGGTACGCCGGGGCGCGCTACGCCGGCGCGGTCGCCATCGACGCCGCCAACCGCTTCGAGCTGCCGGCCTACACCACCTTCGTCCTCGGCGGCGCCTGGCGCACCGAGGTCGGCGACCGCCCGCTGACCGTGCGCGCCGCGATCGAGAACCTGGCCGACCGCCGCTACGTGCAGTACGTACAGTCCACGTTCTTCTTCCCCGGCAGCCCGCGGACCTTCGCGCTGAGCGCGCAGCTGGATTTCTAGGACGTGTCCGGCACGCTCCGCCGCGACCTCGCCTACGCCGCCGCCTACGTGCCGTTCGCGGTCATGCACGCGCCGGCGTTCATGATCCTGCCCGCGCTGTACGTCGAGCACGCCGGCTTGAGCCTGGTCGGCATCGGCCTGATCCTGACCGCGCTGCGCATCGTCGACGCCGCGATCGACCCGGCGGTGGGCCTGCTGTCGGACCGCACGCGCCTGCCCTGGGGACGGCGCAAGCCCTGGATCGTGCTCGGCGCCGTGGTCGGCGGCCTGGGCACGCTGGCCGCGTTCCAGCCCGGCCCGGGCACCGGCTACGTCTACTTCGCCGCGGCCTATTTCTTCCTCACCCTGGGCTGGACCTTCGCCGAGGTGCCGCACCCGGCGTGGATCAACGAGATCAGCGGCGACGGCCGCGAGCGCCATCGCCTGGCCACCTGGCGCCACAACGCCGAGATGCTGGGCACCGCGCTGTTCCCGGTGATCCCGCTGCTGCCGTTCTTCGCCGGCACCGAGATGACGCCCGAGGTCACCCGCACCGCCGCCTGGTGCGTGATCGGCCTGCTGCTGCTCACCCTGCCGCCGATGCTGCGCTACGTGCCCGACCGCCCGGCGCCGGCCGCCGGCGCAGGCGGCGCGGGCGCGCTGCCGGTCCTGCGCCAGGCCTGGCGCGCGCTCGCCGGCAACCGGGTGCTGGGCCACTTCATGCTGATGTCCACGGCCACCTGGCTGTCGCAGGGCATGGTCTCCGGGCTGTACTTCTTCTACCTCAACAGCTACCTGGGGATCGGCGAGCGCTACTCGTGCATCATGCTCTCGGTCTACGCGCTGCAACTGCTGGGCGCATGGTGGTGGCTGCGCCGCGGGCGCACGCTGGACAAGCACCGCATCGTCGCGATCTGCACCCTGCTGACCGCCGCCACCAACGTGTCGATGGCGCTGATCGTGCCGGGCGAGCACGCCTTCGTCGCGCTGCTGGTGGTGTTCTCCGCGGCCGCGATCGCGGTCGCCGGCTCGGCCGCGGCGCAGGTGGCGATCCTGGCCGACGTGGTCGACTACGGCGCGCTGCGCAGCGGCGGCGACCACGCCGGCAACTACTTCGCTGTGCGCTCCTTCCTCAACAAGTCCTGCCTGGCGGTTGGCGCAGGCCTGGGCTTCGTCGTCGCCGGCGCGTTCGGCTTCGACCCCAAGCGCAGCGACCACGACGGCCTGGCGCTGCAGGGCTTCTTCCTGGCCATCGTCTGGATCCCGTTCGCGCTGAACCTGCTCTCGGCGTGGCTGGCCTGGCGCTTCCCGCTGACCGGGCGCCGCGCGGCCCTGGTGCGGGCGCGGCTGGCGCGCCGGCAGCGGGCGCAATCCGAACCCGCCGCGCCCGCGGCCGGCGCGTACTGCGCGCCCGGTGGCGCCTGCCTGTGAACGGCCGCACGCCCTGGCACCAGGACGGACTGGACGCCGCACTGGCGCGCGCGACGGAGGCCGGCCGTCCGCTGCTGGTCCGCTGGACGGCCTCGTGGTGCCCGCCCTGCCAGGAATTGCGCCTGGAGGTGTTCGACGGCGCGCGCTTCGCCGCGCTGGCGCCGTCGCTGGAGCTGCTGTCGATCGACGGCGATGCGCCCGGCGCGCAGCGCGACGGCGAGCGCCTGGGCGCCAGCTTCTACCCCACCTGCCTGCTGCTCGACCCGCATGGCCGCGAACTGCTGCGACTGTCCGGCGGCCGCGACGCCGGCGCCTTCTGCGACCTGATCGCCCGTCACGCCGAGGTGCGCGTGCCGCTGCAGGCGCGCATCCGGCGCGTCGAGGACGGCCGCGCCACGGACGAGGACCTCGATGCCTTCGCCGCACAGGCCTGGAGCCTGGACGGGCGCCACCACCCCCTGCCCGGCCTGCCCGCGCTGCTGGAGGCCGCCTGGGCGCAGGCCGCGCACGCGCCACTGCGGACGCGCATGGCGCTGCTGGTGCACTGGCTGCAGGCGGTCGAAGGCGGCCCGGCGCGGCCGCCCCCCGCCGGCGCCGCGGCGGTGCTGCTGGCGGGCCTGCACAGCGCGCCGCTGGCGTTCGCCGACGTCTACGCGCTGGCGCTGCGGCCGGCCCGCCTCGACCTGGCGGCGCCGCCGCGCGGCACGCCCCCGCTCCGGCAGGCCCTGCGCGAGCGCCTGGCGTCGCTGGCCGACGACCCCATGCTCGGCCCCACCCAGCGGCTGATCCTGCTGTACGGCCGCGTGCAGCTGGCCGGCGGCCGGGTCGACCCGGCGCTGGCCCACGCCGTGCGCGCCACCGTCCACCGTGCGCAGCACGAAGCCCACGGCGACGACGCGCGCCTGAGCGTGCTCAACATGGCCGCCGAACTGCTGCGCGCCGGCGGCGACGGCAGCGGCGCCCGCGCGCTGCTGCAGGCCGAAGCGGAGCGCTCGGCGCACGCCGCCTACTTCCTGCAGGCGCTCGCCGGGCTGCACGAGGCGGCCGGCGATCGCGACCGCGCGCAGGACTGCGCGCGCCGCGCCTACGAACGCACGCCGCCCGGCCCGACGCGATTCGCGCGCGGGCTGCGCTACCTGCGCACGCTGCCGACGACGCCGCAGGACGCCCCGGGCTTCGAGCGTGCGCTGCGCACGCTGCTGTCGGAGGTCGCCGCGCAACCCGCGCCGGTCGACGGCAACCAGCGCCGCTACCTCGCCGACCTGTTCGCCCTGCTCGCGCAGCGCGACGCCCCGGCGCCCACTTCCCCAGCACGGACGCCCGCATGAGCCCGCCCGCCCCCGCCCCGCGCCGGACCCAGGCCGAACGCAGCGACGCCACCCGCCGCCTGCTGATGCAGGCCACGCTGCAATGCCTGGGCGAGCTGGGCGCGGCCGGCACCACGATCGGCCGCATCTGCGCACGCGCCGGCGTCTCACGCGGCGCGCTGCTGCACCACTTCCCGAGCAAGCACCAGTTGCTGGCGCATGCCTTCATGCACCGTCAGGCGGTGCGCGCCGCCGAGCTGGAACCGCCGCCGGCCGCACCGGCCGCGGTGCGCAGCGTGCGCGACGAGATCGCGGCCACGCGCGCGCGCATGGAGGCCGACTTCACCGTCTCGCTGGAATTCTTCAACGCCGTGCGCACCGATGCCGAGCTGCGCCGCGCATTCCAGCAGGTCTGCGAGCAGCAGGACCCCACGCTCGCCGCCCGCTACGAACTGCTCGGCGCCGAGCTCGACACCGTGCCCTCGCCGCTGCCCACGCGCTACGTGATCGGCTGCTTCCTGCGCGGGCTGTGCCTGGAGGCGCTGGTCAGCGATCCCGCCACCGTCGCCAGCACCTACGAACAGTTCGTCGCGATCCTGGAGCACTACCATCGCCGCAGCGGCGGGGCGCCGGCGCCATGAGCGAGGCCGACGCCATCGCCGCGCGCCACATCGTCCGCGCCGCCGACGCGCAGGCGCAGTCGCAGCCGCTCTCGCACCGCTGGAACCCGCGCTCGAAGGTCGACGTGGCCTTCCTCGGCCGCGCGGCCGGCCTGCAGCGCACCGGCCTGAACCTGGCGCGGGTCCCACCCGGCCACGAGTCCTTCCTGCCGCACGCGCATCTTTGCGAGGAAGAATGGCTCTACGTCCTCGAAGGCCGCGCGCTCGTCGACATCGACGGCCACGCGTTCGAGCTCGGCCCCGGCGACTTCGTCGCCTTTCCCGCGCCCTCGCCCGTGCACCACCTGCGCAATCCCTTCGCGCAGGACGTCGTCTACCTGATGGGCGGCGAACACCGGGCGCTGGAGATCGAGGACTTCCCCAGCGTCGGCAAGCGCACGATCCGGCGCGGCGAACGCGTCGAGGTCGTGGACCTATCCGCGATCCGCGGCTTCGACGATCCGCTCTGAGCGCCGCGATTCGCCATGCGTCGCGCATCGTTGCATCCTGTGGCCAGCGCCCTCCAGGCGCCGGAGCCCCAATGCGCCCAGACCGCCTGCTCTTCGCCGTGCCGCTCGCCGCCGTGCTCGCCGCCTGCAGCGTCTCCCAGGGCCCACCGGCGCAGGCCGTCACCGAGCACCTGTTGCCGCCCCCGGTCCTGTCGTCTGCCGGCCGACTGGTCGAATGGGACCCGCGCTTCGCCCGGGTCGTCGCACCCGGCACACGCATCGAGCGCCTCGCCGACGGCTTCACCTGGTCCGAAGGCCCGGCCTGGATCGCCGATGGCGGCTACCTGCTGTTCACCGACGTGCCGGCGAACCGCATGCACCGCTGGTCCGAAGCCGACGGCGTCTCGGTGTTCCTCGAGCCCTCCGGCTACGCCGGCCCCGACACCGGCGCGCTGCGCGAGGCCGGCGCCAACGGCCTGCTCGCCGAGCCCGGCGGCACGGTGCTGCTGGCCGATTCCGGCAGCCGGCTGGTCGCCCGCTTCGACCCGGTCACGAAGCGCAAGACCACGCTCGCGGACCGCTTCGACGGCAAGCGCCTCAACAGCCCGAACGATCTCGCACTGCGCAGCGACGGCAGCGTGTTTTTCACCGACCCGCCCTACGGCCTGAAGGGCATGAACGACTCGCCGGCGAAGGAACTCGGTTTCAACGGCGTCTACCGCATCGCGCCCGACGGCGGCCTGCACCTGCTCGACGCCACCGTGCCCTTCCCCAACGGCATCGCACTCTCGCCCGACGAGCGCACGCTCTACGTCGCCAGCTCCGATCCCGATACGCCGGTCTGGTACGCCTACGCGCTCGATGCCGACGGTGCGGTCTCCGGCCGTCGCGTGTTCGCCGACGCCAGCAACCTGCTCGGCGACGACGCGCCCGGCCTGCCCGACGGCATGGCCGTCGCCGCCGACGGCACCCTGTTCGCTACCGGTCCCGGCGGCGTGCTGGTGTTCGCGCCCGACGGCACCCGGCTCGGCCGCATCGAGACCGGCCGCGCGATCTCCAACTGCGCCTTCGGCGACGACGGCCGCACGCTGTACATGACCTCCGACGACATCCTCGCGCGCGTTCGCGTGCAGGCGACCGGTCTCGGCTTCGCCCGGTAGGAGCGCGCTCGCGCGCGATGCTTCTTACTTGCTCATCCCGCGCCGGAACGAAAAAGCATCGCGCGCGAGCGCGCTCCTACGGGATCAGAGGAGACGTTCCGAACCGACGACGTGCACGCCCGGCGCCGCGTCGAGCGCCGCCGCCAGCAGCGCCGCCGCGATCCGCGGCGCCGGGTTGATCCGCCAGCGCCGCGGCAGCAGCGGGCCGAGCGCGCCGAGCACGATGCCGGCCGCGCGCTCGCCCGGCCGGACCTCGTCGCGGTCGCCGCCGATCAGGCCGGGGCGCACGAAGGTCAGCGAATCGAAGCCGACCGCGGCCAGGTCGCGTTCCAGCTCGCCCTTGACCCGGTTGTAGAAGATCCGCGATCCCGCGTCCGCGCCCATCGCCGAGTTCAGCGCGAAGGTTCGCGTGCCGCCGGCATGCGCGAGACGCGCCACCGCGAGCGGATAATCGTGGTCCACGCGGCGGAACGCGTCCTGCGAGCCGGCCGCGCGGATCGTGGTGCCGAGCGTGCAGACCGCCGCATCGGCGCGCCACCACTCGGCGTCTTCCGGCAGGCGGTCGAAGTCCACGCGCGGCGACTGCAGCTTGGGATGCGGAGGCAGTTCCCGCCGCGCCGGCGCGGTCACCGCCGCCACGCGCGGGTCGGCCAGGGCCTGCGCCAGCACGTGGCGGCCGACCAGCCCGGTCGCGCCGACCAGCAGCAGGCGCACGCCGTCGTCCGCGTTCATCGCGCCAGCGCCTGCACCGCCTCGCCGACCGGGGTGGCGCCCGCGGTCAGCTCGACGATGACGCGATTCACCGCCGGGCGCTCGACCAGTTCGAGCAGCGTCGCCGCCACGTCGTCGCGCGGCACCTCGCCGTAGGGGATCGCCAGCCCCGCGCGCACGCGGCCGGTGCCCGGCGCATCGGTCAGCGTGCCGGGGCGCAGGATCACCCAGTCCAGGCCGGAATCGACCAGGTGCACGTCGGCGCGCTTCTTGACCGCTATGTAGTGCTCGAAGGTGTCGGACACGTGCCGGCCGCGCGCGGCCTCCGGGAACGCCGAGACCAGCAGGAAGCGGCGGATGCCGGCCTGCCGCGTCGCGGCCACCGCCAGCTCCAGCCCGCGGCCGTCGATGGCGTCGGTCAGCTCGGGCCCGCCCTTGCCGCCGGCGCCGGCCGAGAACACCACCGCGTCGCTGCCGGCCAGCAGCGCGGCCAGCCCGGCGGCATCGAGTTGCCGCAGATCGCCGGCCACCGGCGTCGCGCCGAGCACTTCCAGTTCGGCCGCCTGCGCGGGCGCGCGATGCAGCGCGCGCGCCGCGTGCCCGCGCGCGGCCAGGCGTTGCGCCAGCCGGCGCCCGACCTGGCCGGCGCCGCCGACGATGAAGACCGTGGCCATGGGCGTTCTCCTGCGTGGGTCAGCCCGCATCCTGCCACGTGCCGCCGCGAACGCCGCGCAACGCTGCATCCCGAACCACGCCACCGTAGGAGCGGGGGGGGGGGGCGGGGGGGGGGGGGGGCGCGGGGGGCGGGCGGCGCAACCCCCAGCCGCGCGCGATGCTCTCTGCATCCTCTGCATCCGGCGCTGCAGAACAGCATCGCGCGCGAGCGCGCTCCTACATGATCTGGGCGCGCTGCCGCGCTGCACCGGTCTCGCGCGCCGGCGGCTGGCCGAACATGCGCGCGTACTCGCGGGTGAACTGCGGCACGCTCGCATAGCCCACGCCGTGCGCGGCGATGCTCGCGGCCACGCCGTCGGCCAGCATCCGCCGGCGCGCCTCGATCAGCCGCAGCCGCTTCTGGAACTGCAGCGGCGTGAGCGAGGTCGCTGCGCGGAAATGCACGTGGAACGCCGAGACGCTCATGTCCGACAGCGCCGCCAGCCGCTCCACCGGCAGCGGCCGGTCGTACTCGGCGCGCAGCACCGCGACCGCGCGCGCCACCCGCCGCGCGCTGCCGTTCGGCCACGCCAGCCGGCGGATCGCCGGCCCGTGGCGGCCGGCCAGCAGCCAGTAGTGCGCCTCGCGCACGCGCTGCCCCTGCAGCACCGGCAGTGCCGATGGCCGATCAAGCAACCGCATCAGCTGCAGCGCGGCCTCGGCCAGTTCGTCGTCGGTCGGCGCCACGCCGATCGGCGGCGCGCCCGTGTCCGGCGCGACGTCCATGTCGGCGACCAGGTCGGCCACCACCGCCGGGTCGATCTCCAGCACCAGCGAGCAGTACGGCGCCGCGGCGCTGGCGCGCACGATCCGGCTCGCGGTCGGGACGTCGGCCGCGATCACCAGCGTGTCGCCGGCCGCGAACGCGAGCGTGCGCGCGCCCATCGTCACCTCCTTGGCCCCCTGCAGCACCAGGCAGGCCAGCGGGCGCTGGATGTCGTGGCCCAGCCCGCTCGGCGCCAGCGCATGCACCGTCGACAGGCTGGGGATCGGCGTGGCGGCGATGCCGCCGCCGGGCGCGTGGGCGTCCGCGTGGCGGCGGACCAGATCGAGCAACGTGGACATGGCGCCAGCCTACGCGCCGCGGGCGCCGGGCAGCCACCACGCTGGAGGATCGGGCAAGCATCGCCGAGCTTCCGGCAACCGCGTCCGGCGGCCCGGCGCGATCATGCTCGCCCCGACACGCCCCCCAGGATTCCCCATGACCCGCATCACCCTGATCACCGGCGCCAGCCGCGGCCTCGGCCGCAACACCGCGTTGGCGGTCGCCCGCACCGGCGGCGACGTCGCACTGACCTACCGCAGCGGCGAGGACGAGGCCCAGGCCGTCGTCGCCGAGATCGAGGCCCTCGGCCGCAAGGCGCGCGCGTTCCGGCTCGACGTTGGCGACGCCGCCAGCTTCCCGGCCTTCGCCGACGCCCTGCGCGCCGCGCTGCAGGAGACCTGGCAGCGCGACAGCTTCGACCACCTGCTCAACAACGCCGGCCACGGCGACACCGCCGCGTTCGGCGAGACCACCGAAGCGCAGTTCGACCGCCTCGTCGACGTGCACTTCAAGGGCGCGTTCTTCCTGACCCAGGCGCTGCTGCCGCTGATCGCCGACGGCGGCCGCATCGTCAACCTGTCCAGCGGCCTGACCCGCTTCGCCTACCCGGGCTACGCCGCCTACGCCGCGGCCAAGGGCGCGGTCGAGGTGCTGAGCCGGTATCTGGCCAAGGAACTCGGCCCGCGCGGCATCGCCGTCAACACCGTCGCCCCCGGCGCCATCGAGACCGACTTCGGCGGCGGCGCCGTGCGCGACAACCCCGAGCTCAACGAACGCCTCGCCGGCATCACCGCGCTCGGCCGGGTCGGCCTGCCCGACGACATCGGCCCGATGATCGCCAGCCTGCTCGGCGACGCCAACCGCTGGGTCACCGGCCAGCGCATCGAGGTCTCGGGCGGGCAGGCGCTCTAGCCAGCGCATCACGCCTGCAGGAGCGCGCTCGCTCGCAACGGCTTCGCTTCGGGACCCGGGACCCGGAACGAACGGCGCGGCCGCCGTTCGCCGACGTCCGCGCACAGGGGCGTGTGCGCCGGGTCCGGAGGCGTCCGGCCCGGTCGCGCGCGAGCGCGCTCCTACAGAGGCGCCACCGCCTCCGCGACCAGCCGCTCCAGCTGCGCGGCTACGCGGTCGAAGGGCCCCAGCTCGCGGTGGGCGCGGGCCAGCACCACGGCGCCCTCGACGCCGGCGACGATCAGCGTCGCCAGTTCCGCCGCGCGCGGCGCGGCCACGCCCGCCTCCGCCAGCGCCTCGGACAGCCGCCGCTCCCATTGCGCGAACGCCTCCGCCGCCGCGGCCGCCGCGCCCTCGCTCTCCGCATCCACCGGCTCCTCGACCGCCGCCGCCAGCACGGGGCAGCCGCCATGGAAACCCGAGCGCTCCAGCCGCTCGCGCCACATCGCCAGGAACCCGCGCAGCCCCGCCGCCGGCCCCGCGCGCAGGTGCTCGGCGATCGCCGCGTCCACGCGCTCACCGGCATGGCGCACCGCCTCCACCACCACCTGCTGCTTGCCGCCCGGGAAGTGGTGGTAGGTCGAGCCCAGCGGCGCATCCGCACGCCGCGCCATCTCGCGGATGCTGGTCGAGTTGAGGCCGTGGCGCGCCATCATTTCGGCGGCGGCGGCCACCACGCGCGCGCGGGCGTCGGTACGGCGGGGACTCATGGCGGAAGCCTTGCGGTGGCGGCGTGGAGCGTCTAGCCTCGCATACTATGACAGTCGTCATAGAACCAACGAAGGCCGAGGCCGAGCCCACGCCCGTGACGCTTGCCGCCGCCGACGGCCTCCCGCTCGGTGCGTTGCATTTCGCCGCCGACGGCGCGCCGCGCGGGCGCATCGTCGTGTCCGGCGCCACCGCCGTGCCGCAGGGCTTCTACCGCCGCTTCGCCCGGTTCGCCGCCGCCCGCGGCTTTGATGTGCTGACCTTCGACTACCGCGGCATCGGCCGCTCCGCACCGCCCTCGCTGCGCGGCTTCCACGCCGAGATGCTCGACTGGGGCCGGCTCGATCTGCCCGCCGCCATCGAGCACATGGCCGCGCCCGGGCTGCCGCTCTACGTTGTCGGCCACTCCTACGGCGGCCACGCGCCCGGCCTGCTGCCCAACCACGACAAGGTCGCCGGCTTCTACGTCTTCGGCACCGGCGCCGGCTGGCACGGCCACATGCCCTGGTCCGAGCGGCTGAAGGTGCTGGCGATGTGGCACGTCGGCTTCCCCGTGCTTACCCGGTGGAAGGGCTACTGCCCCTGGAAGCTGCTCGGCCTGGGCGAGGACCTGCCGGTCGGCGTGTACCGGCAATGGCGCCGCTGGTGCGGCTTTCCGCGCTACTTCTTCGACGACCCGGCGATGCGCGGCATCGAGCGCGGCTACGCCGCCGTCCGCGCGCCGATGGCCTTCGTCAACGCGCTCGACGACCGCTGGGCCCCGCCGCGCTCGCGCGAGGCCTTCATCGCCGCCTACCGCAACGCGCCGATCGAGCGGCAGGACATCGACCCGCGCGCCCTCGGCGCGCCGATCGGCCACATGGGCTATTTCCGGCCGGCGGCGGAGCCGCTGTGGCGCGGGGCGCTGGACTGGTTCGGCGGGCTGTCGCGGCCTGTGGCCGCCGCGCCTGTCACCTGAACGACGTTGGTTCGTTTCCCACTTCTCGAAGATCGGGCATAGCCGAGGCGGCGAAGATCGTGACGCCGGCCGGGGCCGACCTGCTCTGCCGCGCCTGCGAACCCCTCACTCGAGCGCGCCCACCAGTCCCGTCGCCATCTGCCCGGCCAGCCTCCGCTGCAGCGGCACGTAGTCCTCGGTATCGGTCTCAGCCGCGAACTCGCCCGACCACAGCAGGCGATCCTCGGCGTCGTCGACCAGCGTCAGCACCGCCACCGTCTGCTGCGGGGTCTGCCGCACGCTGACCCGCGCGTGCAGGCGGGCGGACGCACCGTCGGTGGCCACGCTGTAGCCGGCCGGCAGGGCCTGGCTGACCTGAGCCACCAGGCTCTCGCGCAGCCCGGCGTTGAACCGGGGGAACAGCACGTACTCGCACAGGCCCTGCACCGGCTCGATGGCGATGCGCTGCGGCGGCGGCGCCGTCAGTGCGCCGTATCCCCAGGCCGCGCCGCCGAGCGCGAGCACGCAGGCGGCGAGCAGGCCGGCGCCCAGCCCGAGCCGCACGACGCGGCGCGGCGGCGGTGACGAAACCCGCACCGCCGCATCGCCGGCCAGCGTGCCGATGAAGCGGTAGCCGGCGCGCGGCCGCGTCTGGATGTAGCGCGGCGCGTCTGCGTCGTCGTCCAGCAGCGCGCGGATGCGCCGGATGCAGGTGTTGAGGGCGGCATCGCCGCCGGTGCCGGCGCGCGGCCAGAACCGGTCGAGCAGTTCCTGCCGGGCGACCACGCGCTCCCCGTGTCCGATCAGGTAGGCCAGCACCTGCACCACCTGGGGCGGGGTGTCGAGCGGGAGGTCGCCCCGGAAGACCTGGAGGGCCACCGGGTCCAGCCGGAAATCGTCGAAGCGCAGCATCGTGTCCCTCTCCGCGCCCTGCCCGACGCCTCGCGTCATCGGCATGTCAGCGGATGTCACAACATGTCATTCGGCCATTCTGTCAGAACCCCCTAGGCTTGTCCGGGCGACGCCATGGCGCCGCCGGCGAGCTCGCCCGCCCCGCCTAGCGCCCCTCTCACCCATCTTCAGGAATCCCGCCATGCGCCTCTCCCTTCTCGCAGCGCTGTGCGCACTCCCGGCCCTGGTCGGCCCGACCGGCCAGGCCCTGGCCGAACGGACGGACGTGGAGGTCCGGGTGCTGGCACGCGGCGCCAAGTTCATCGGCGGCTACACCGCGCCGGTCCGCGTCACCCTGACCGACGCCGACACCGGCGAGACCCTCGCACGCGGGCTCATCTCGGGCACCACCGGCGACACCCGCACGATCATGGGCGCGGCCGACACCCACGGCGCGGCGCTGTCGAACGCGACCTCCGCCGCCTTCCGCACCTCGCTCGACCTGGACCGCCCGCGCCGGGTGACCCTGAGCGTGACGGGCCCGCTCAGCCAGCCCCAGGCCGCCACCACCGCCACCAGCACGCAATGGATCCTGCCGGGCCGCCACCTCACCGCGGGCGATGGCTGGCGCATGGAACTGCCGGGCCTGATCGTCGACCTCGCCAGCCCCGTCGCCTACCAATGGGTGAAGGCCGGCGAAACCGTGCCCCTGCGCGCAGGCGTCACCCTGCTGTGCGGCTGCCCGCTCTCCGAGGACGGCCCCTGGCGCGCGGGCGACACCGAGGTGGAGGCCTACCTGAGCGTCGATGGCGGCGCCCCGCGCCGGTATCCGCTCGCCTTCGACCCGGAACATGCGCTGTTCGGCGCCGACATCCCCACCGACGCCGCCGGCCTGTACGAACTGGAGATCCGCGCCTGGATGGGACCGAGCAACAATGCCGGCGTCGCCCGCACCGCGTTCTTCGTCCACTGACGAGCGCGGACGGACGCGGGAAGAATCGGAACCGACGTCCGGGCCGTCGCGCGGCCGTACCTGCACACGTCACCAACACCCTGCAAGGAAGGACGACACCATGCACCCGAAGCGCTTCACGAGCCTGCTGCTCGCACTCGCCCTCTTCCTCCCGTGCGCCGCATCGGCAGACGACGCGCTCGCCCAGGCGCTCGCCAGACAACTGGACACCCACCGGCAGCGCTACGGCATCGCCGGCCAGGCCCTGCTGGTGGCGCACGACGGCCAGGTCCTCTTCCGCGGCGTGGACGGCGAGGCCGACATCGCCACCCACGCACCGGTCACCGACGCCACCGTGTTCGCCGGCTACTCGCTGGCCAAGCTGTTCGCCAGCACCCTGGTCATGCAGCTGGTCGAGCGCCAGGCACTGGACCTGGACGCCCCCATCGGCGCACAGCTGCCCGGCCTGCCCGCGCGCTGGCAGGCCATTCCGATCCGCGACTTCCTCGACCACACTTCCGGCCTGCCCGAGTACTTCGACAATCGCCAGGGTGCTGGCGCCGCTGCGCACATCGCCTTCCCGGCCAACCTGCAAGCCGTCTTCGCATCGCTGGCCGAGGTGCCATTGCAGTTCGCCCCAGGTACCCAGACCCGCTACACGCAGACCAACTACCTCGTGCTGGCCGCGCTGCTTGCCGCGCACGCCGGCAAGCCGTACCCACAGCTCGTCGACGAACGCATCCTGCGACCGCTCGAGCTACGCCACACCTGGCTGGGACGGGCCGCATTGCCCGAGCACGGCGTCGCGACCGGCTACATCGGTAAGGACGGTCATCTCGAAACGGAACAAGACCTGGCATGGCCCGAGTACGCCCTCGGCCACGCCGCGCTGTACACCACCCTCGACGACCTCGCCCGCTTCCTGCAGGCGATGACCTCGGGGGAACTGGTCGGCAAGGCGACCCTGCAGCGGCTCTGGCAGCCGCGCACCCTGCCCGGCGGCCAGCGCGGCTGGTTCGCCGCCGGCTGGGAGTACGGCGAGAGCGGCGCCTACCGGCAGGTCGGCCACGACGGCGGCACCCGCGTCCGCGTGCGCGTGCTGTTCGACGGCACGCTGGACGGCGACCTCTACACCATCGCCTACCTGACCAACGGCAGCGCCCGCAACGTCTGGTCGCGGACGCTGGTGGACAGCGTCCTCGCCACGATCGCGCCCGGCCGGTTTCCCAGGGAAGCCCTGTCCGAAACGCTGATGGGCTACGCGCTGCAATCGTCGGCCGACGGCGACGCACACGCGCAGGCGCGCTCCATCCGGGCAGGCAGCCCGCTCGACGACGCCGAGTTCGAGCGCACCGTCAACGCCACCGGCTATGCCATCCGCGACAACCTCGGCATCGAACCCGCGCTCCGCGTCTTCGCGCTGAACACCGAACTCTTCCCGGCCTCCGCCAATGCCTGGGACAGCCTCGCCGAAGCGCATGCGGCCAAGGGCGACGATGAGAAGGCCAAGGTGCTGTACGAGAAGGCGCGGCGGTTGGCGGGCGAGGCGGTGCGCGGCGAGAACTAGCGAACCATGGCTCAGCATCGGATCGAGTTCGGAGACCCGCGAATCCACGCAGCGCCCGCCACCCGCTACAGCACCGCTCGCACCAGCCCCATGCCCGCGAACAGCCCGCCGATCGACAGCACCACCGACGCCACCACGTACACCGCCATCAACCCCAGCTGCCCGCGCTCGTAGAGCAGCGCCGCCTCCAGCGAGAACGCCGAGAACGTGGTGAAGCCGCCCAGCACCCCGGTGGTCAGGAACAGCCGCAGCGACGGCGACAGCCCGCTGCGCAGCGCGAACCAGGACACCACCATGCCCATCACCAGCGAGCCGACCACGTTGATGCACAGCGTGCCGTAGGGAAACGTCGTGCCGGCGCGCAGCGCCGCCAGGTTCACCCCATGCCGCAGCGCCGCGCCCAGGCCGCCGCCGAGAAACACCAGCAGGAAATGCGTCATCTCATCCTCCAGGAACAGTGAGAGGCGGCGGACGCACGCCGGTGCGAGGGCAGCCCCGCCCCAGCGAGCGCACGCGCCCGTTGGCAGCAGGAGCCATCAGCCGGACCGATGCACCGGACCGGCGGTTATCGGGAAGCCCCATTCCCGTCGGCGGCAGTGTAGCCGCCCGGACACCGGGCGGCGTACCGGGAGAGCGGACACGGCCGGCCTTCGACCGGTCGTGCCCGGGAACCGGCCCGAACCGCCGGGGCCCGACCTCAACCCACCTTCGGCCGCCGGCTGATCAGCAGCACGCCCTGCCCCACCGACACCTGCAGGTCGTCGCCCACCTCGAACCCATGCTCCGCCAGCCAGCGGCCCGAGAGCCGCAGCTTCGGCACCGCGCAGCCCACCATCTGCTCGCCCTGCCACTCGTCGTAATACTGGTAGCCCATCGTGCAACGCACCGGCGTGCGGGAGCGCGGGCGGTTGGCGAGCCGCCGGCGTTCCTCCTCGGTGGGCGGGGGCGTGAAGGTTTCGGAGAACCAGTCCGGGGCCGCCAGCGGCGACAGATCGCGCAGGGGGCGCTTGCGGCGCGCAGTGGGTTCGGACACGGAGGAAGAAACACGAGTGGCTCGCTTGGGACGGCTCATACTGGACTCCTCGGTTGGATAGAGTCCGCCACATCGCTGTCAATCGAGGTGGCGGACGGCACGCGGTTGACAGACCGGACCGAGGACCGGCAGGCCTTGCGGCCTCCGCGCACCGCCCGCCGTAGAGCAGGCATTGCCGCCCAGCATCGCGCAGGCACTAAAAAAGCGCCGACATCGAAGATGGGCGCTGGCGCGCCTCGGTGTTCGAGCTGTCAAACTCGGCTGCGGGATTTATCGCAGCGGCTTGATCCTGCCACTACTTTTTGAGCCGGTCAACGGCCCATGGCCGGGCACTGAGATTGTCCGCTTTCGGCCAGTAGCGGACACCCCTATCGCCGCCTAAACCCGTGTCGCCATACCTAAACCTTGGCACAGCCCGACATTAACGGTTAGATGATTGAGATCGTTTATGTTCTCCGGCGGTGGTGCACTTCGCCCTTTGACGCAATGTGTGGAAGCGCCGCCGTTTCAGATGCAGTTGTCGGGAAATGACACCGTTTATGATCCTGTGCCGGCTGGCGCGGCGAACACGGGGCACAGTCCTGGGCGATGTGTAAGCCGAGCCCGCGGGCACCGCCAGCGCATCGGCCGCCCCTCCCTTGAAAGCCACCCGGGCCAAGTTGGCCTAGGCAAGCGACGGGTAGACTCAGCCGGGGGGTGACCGGCAATCGTGACAGGAGCGAGTGGGTGAGTCGGGATCTGGATATCGAACGCACGATTCGGGATGGCGAGCGTAACCAGGACGCCAAACGGCTGATCCGCAACTGGTGCCGTCATGCCCGCGTGGAGAAGTTCGGCGGCACGGGCCTGATCGAGATGGAAACCGGCCTACCCATCGGACACCACGCCATGGTGTGCGATTTCGCCCCGGCTTCGGGAATGGCGACCTGGCTGCTGGAAGAATCCGCGGTGCGCTTCCATGACGCCCATTGCACGGGTTGCTCGCATCGCATGCCGGTCGCGTTGCCCAACCTCGCCATGCTGGTGGCGCAACGCGACGCCGATCGCCAGAACGCACAAACGCGTGCGCAGAAAGCGCAACGCGCCAAGGAGGCGGCCCTGCAGGCTCGCGCGACCGTCCGCGCGGAGCTGCGGACGATTTTGCCGGTCCTGGCCAAGACCTTCATGGACGATCTGGACCGGCTCGATACCGATCGCGACGAACAAGCGGCGACCCGTGTGATCGAGAGCGCCCGACTGGCGCCGGAAATCCTCGTGCCAGCGCTTACCGAATATCTGTTCTCGGTACTGGAAGACGACGACCACTGGTTGGAGGCGCCCGGACTGACCCTTTTGGCCGACACACCCGACCAGCCTCGACTGATCCGCTGTGCGATGAAGTGCCTGCGAGAGGGGTATGCACTCGACCTCGCCGCTGCGACGGTGATGCAGCGGCTGGACCACATCAATGCAGCCGACGTCCCCGGGGCGGTCATCGGCCTGGCGTACGTCGCGACGCCACCCCGCTCGGAGTTCGGCCACTCGCACCGCGACGAGGGCGATCCGAGTCCGCTGACTCAACTGGCGGATCGCTTTCCCGAGCCCGTCGAGCGAGGCCTGCTCGCCTTGCTCACCCACCGCGATCAACTACGAGTGGGCGTAACGGCCCGTGCCATGGGTCTGTTGATCACTCGAAGCGAGCGTTGGGTCCGCCCCTTCCTGCGTCCGCTGGCGGCGCACCTGTCCCGGCTGGATTTCCTGGTTGAGATCGAGCGCGATTCCGAGCTGCGCAAAATCTCCCATGACCTCCAAGTGGCTTTGGCCAGTGCTTTCTTGGCCGCGCCCGACCTGGCCGATGAAGAACTAATGCGCCAGTTCGAGAGTGCCTCGAACGAAGGCGAAGGCCGCGTGGCGGGAGTCTACGAGCACGTGCTGCGTCTCGCGCATCGCACTCGTGACAGCTCGCTCGTCGTGGGGCCGGCCCACACCCATGCATTCGTCATGGCGATTCGACGGCTGGCGGCGCTATCGGCGACCTCGGACAACAGCGAGGTCACCCAGCAGGTCCTGAGTGCGTTTCGACATCCGAGTGCCGCGCTCGCACCGGCCGCGAAGGCTGCGATGGACGTGCTGCTGGGCACCGCCGCGGTACTCGATTCCAAGCTGCAGGCGCCAGAACCAGAGCCCAGCATCCTCACGCCTCCCCATCCGTTGGCGGAAATGGAGAAAGCCAACCGCCGCTCGAATCTGTGGTATCTGCGTGCGGCGTTGCTCGAGCTGGCCATCCACGGCGCACTGGCTGATGCCGAGGGGCTGGCACGCTTCGAGGCGTTTCTCAGTCAGCGCGGCTTGCTCGGCGATACATTCGAGGCGGCAATCGTGCGGGAGATCGCGCCAGTGCTCGCGACCAGCGCCGGGCTGAAGACCATGCTGCCCTACCTGTACGGCGCGATGGTGGGCGCCTCGGTCGCTGGCCGCGCCGCAGCCGCCGACGCGCTCAAGGATATCGGCAGCCGGCGATTCGCCGATCTGCCCGACTTGGTCGCCGATAGCCTCGTACTGATGCTCTTCGATCCTTACGTCATCGTGCACAAGGCTGCGGTACAAGCGCTGGGTCGACTTCGGCTTCCGGCCCACTTCCACCGCGTGGTGGTCGCGGCCCTAGAAAACCTCATCGTCGCCTACCGTGGGGGGAGCGACCCCGAGTTTCTGCTCGAGTGCATCGAGGCGAAGGTGACGACCCACCGCGGTGAAGGCCGCTTGCCCGAGGCCCAAGGCCAGATACTGTTGGCGCTCATAGCGGAACTGGAGCCCTCGGTACTCTTGCGCAGCGGACACCGGTTCTTTCTCAGGGAGTTTCAGCATCTCGATGGCTGGGCGGCGTTGGTTCTGGGCTGGGTCGGCCAGTGCCGAGAAGACTACGAACTCGAGCACGCGCTGGAACTGGTGGCGGACCTCCCACCGGGCGCGTGCGCGCCCCAAGTCCCTGCGATTCTTCAGGCGGTGGCGACCGACCCGACCAACCGCCAACTGTGCAGTACGTTCGTGGAACTACTCTCGCGAGATCGCGCCTGGTTGGGCGCGACGCAAGTGGCCGCATTGCACGTAGCCGCCTTCCCCGACACAGTGCGCGAGCGCGCGCGCCGTATGCAGGCGCAGCAGCTCGAGCGCCGTGTCCGCTTCGAATACCTGATCAGCGAAGGTCAGTTGGAAGAGGCTCTAGCGCTGGGTGAGACCTGGATGCGAGCCGATGACGAGCTGGCACAACTGTTGAAGACCGATGAAAAAGTCCCTCTCTTCTGAGTCCTTGCAGCCGCGCCTGCAAGCCGTGGAGGCCTTGGCGGCGATCGCCCAAGGTCAGTGGCCGCCACACGATCTGAAATTGCTGGCGGTGGCATTGGATTCGGTGTCGGTGAACTTGTCGAGTGCGGCGGCCGCAACGGCATACAACGCCTTCAGCGGCATCGTGCGCATCGTCGATATGCTGGCGCATTGGCGCCGGGCCGTCCTTGACGCCGAGCCGGATGCCGACCGGTTTCTGCGCAGTGCTCGCGAACGTCACCGCCTATGGCTGGATGACTACCGCCACAGCGATGCCGCGACGGATCTGCGCGCGGCTGCGGAAGGCCTAACAACCTTGGAATCGACCGACCAGGTCGCCGACATCGCCCGGGCGCTCACCGGCGTGCCACTGCCCATCGGCATCTTCGCGCAGCCGGTAAAACCGGACTGGGCCGTCAAGGCGGACTTGGCGGCTCCGGAAATGGAACCGCTAGTCGATCTGACCGTGGCATTCTTGAAGTTCCAGTTCGATGGGCAGCCGGCCGCGGAAGTGCATCAGCTGGCAGCTCGGGAAGTGCACGACCTGGAGATCGAAGTACGCGTGTCGCGCTGGCCGCAAGACAAGCGCGAACTACGGCTGACGCCGATCTCCGTGGAGCCGAAATCGACCTACGATTTCCCCTGCTTTCAATTCCAAAGGCCTGAAGGCGACGCGCCGTACACGATGCGACAGAGCGGCCGCGCCGCGTTGCTGCTGCCTCAGGGCATGCACGCACGCCCATTCGAGTTCAAATACACCGCCGAGTTCATTCCCGAGCGCGGGGACCAACCGGTGGCCGTCGTCGGCCACCGCACGCTGATCGTGGATGGTGCCGACGCCTCCAAGCTGCAGGTCTGCGGCTATCCAGGGTTGGATCAAGCGCTGTACACATTGCGTGACACGCTGCGTCGCCGCCCGGGCGTACCGCAATCGGAAACCGCCGATGCGCTGCTCGTGCTAGCCGCGCTGTGCAGTCTAGCCGGCCGCGCAGTTCAGGACGCTGAGTTCAAGGGACGATGGGATGAGGCGACGTTTCAACGGTACGTGCGTGCAGAGTTGCGTCGTCATCCATTGATCGGCGCGGATCTGGACGAGCACGCCCATGCTGCTGGCGGCATCACCGATCTATCATTGCGCGGTATGCCGATCGAGCTCAAAGCCATCGACACTCTGATCAGTTCAGTGGACCAGTGCGCCTCCTTCCTCGCGCAAACCGCCAGCTATACCGTCGCCAAATCCAAGCGCACCGCGATCTTGTGCGTGCTCGACAGCAGCGAAAAGAAGACGGCGCCCATGCCGCCCGAGGCATTGCTGGACATCCGCACCCAGGCCCAAGGAGCCGTGTCGATCTGCGTGCTAGTTATCCAGGGCAATCTGGCTCGGCCGAGCGTGTTGTCGCGCTAAGGAAGCGTCAACTTTGCTCTCGTATGTGAAGCTTCCGACCTCCCACTCACTTTCAGTAGCGGTTCGCTTTGGATACCTAAATTTAATTTGCCCATCGGGCGATACCTTTATCGGCCAAGGCAAATCTGTCTACGATGGTCCGGGGGGCGCGCCAGACGCCCCAACTCCGCGGGGTTGCCTCCGCGTACTGCTCCCTGTGTCGCGGCCACATAAGCGACCGCTTTGGGTCGAAAGCAGCCACCAATCCTTAGATTCATCTGCTTGCACCCAACCGGGCATCATATTCTCCCGACCCCGCCCGCCACCGCCCCACCTGCGCCCTCACCTCATCCCAAGGCAATCGACTCCCGTCCCGCCGCATGGCTTCGTAGGCGGCTTCTGCCCGATCGATCGTGAGCAAGTGGGCCTGCAGCAGCGCGTCGATGAGCCAGAGCGTGCCTCGGACCTCGATCCGCTCCAACTCGGCCGCTTCGCGCAAGGCGCGGTCGCCCGAGAGCAAGGCGCAGCCCAGCCGCCGCGCCAGCACCAGTGCGAACAGGTCGTTGACGCTTGCGCGCCGGTAGCGCTGCCGCAGTTGCTCGACCTCGGCGACGGCTTCGGCGGGCTGGGAGGCAATCTTGAGGCCGAGACGAGGCAGGCTGCCATGGCGCTCGGCCAACTCCTCCTCGTACAGCACGTCGGGGACGTAAAACTCGACCCGCGGCAGGCGGAACATCGTGTCCAGCAGGTCACCGGCCGCAAGGTCGATGATGATGTTGGCGTCAGTGACGATCAGCCGCATCGGTCGCATCCATGCGTCGGCGGGCCCGCAGTTCCGCCAGGGGAATGCCCAGCAGTTCGGCGGCCTTGGATTCCCCGATCAGGTCTTCGGCCAGGGCGCGGTAAACGAGTTGGGCGAAGCGGCAGGGGCGCTCCCTGGGATAGGGATCGCCCGGTTCGCTTTCTCGCCAGCCTTGCCGGGCGAAGTGCTCCCAGTGCCGGCGCGCGGCGGCCTTGTTGAGGATGCCCAGGTCCTCGGCGCGGTGGATCCAGCCGTTCATGCTCAGCCCCCACTCGTGCTTGAGCAGGTAGAGCTCCCGGGGCTCCAGCCAGGTACGCGATGCGCCCAGGACGCGGGTCGCCTCCTCCCGCGGCACCAGGAAGGCGCCGGCAAAGCGGTTGCAGGCGCGCTCCTCGTCCAGGCTGGAGGCCAGCCGCCCGTTCAATGCCAGATGGCCGAGTTCGTGGGCGAGGGTGAAGCGCTGGCGGTCGCCCGGCCAGCCCTGGCCGACGACGATGACGGTGTGGCCGTTGGCCTTGGCCACGAGCCCGTCGAACTTCTTGCCGCCGTCGTGCGGGGTGAGGATGACCTTGATGCCCTCCTCTTCCATCTTGTCGACGAGATTGCGGATGGAGCCGGTGCCCAGTTGCCAGGCGGTGCGCAGACGCTCGGCCAACGCTTCGATGTCGTCGTAGGCAGCGACCCCGGCAGGCAATCCCCGGGGCAGCGCGAAAGCCTTGGGCCAGGAGGCCGGGATGACGGCCTCCAGTTCCAGCCAGCGCTCCAGTTGCTCGCGCACGTCCTCCAGCGCCTTGCCCTCGTCCTTGGCCGACAACTTGGCGTGCTTGCGGAACTCGACCTCGGAGAGCTCGATGTCCGATTGCCGGAAGAAGTACTCGGTGCGCACGCCCAGCACCTTGGCCAGACGTAGCAAGGTCTCCGACGAGGGCCGGATCTGTTCGCGCTCGTACTTGGAGATGGCCATGGCGCTGACCCCCGCCGCCTGTGCGAGGTCGCGCAGCGACAGGCCTGCGGCCATCCGGCCTTGCTTGATCCTGGGTCCTAGCATGACCTACTCGGGTTTACACATATCGGAAATCATTTAAACATTGTAAACCAACTGGCGTGGGTTACATGAATTGGGGATTTGCCCATCCATGTAACCCATGAAGGTTAGTTCCCGCCCTCTGGACGAGGCCGCTCGGCCGCGGAGGTCAAGCCCCGAAACCCGCCGGCGCCCGAAAACCGCCAAGCTCTTGCGCAATCAGCCGGGCGACTTCGATCGTGGTCCGGTCGCCGTACTCCGGTCCGATGATCTGCAGGCCGATCGGAAGCCCATCGCGCGACAGTCCGCTGGGAAACGCAGTGCTCGGCAAGTAGGCGACGGTCGCCAGGCCGACCCAGAAGTAGTGCTCGTAGTGCGACGTCATGGCCGTGTCGACGGCGAGCACTCGGTCGGGCTTGGGCCGATGGTCGTGTGCGTAGGCCGTCGTTGCGGAAATCGGGCAGATCACCACATCCCAGTCGTCGAAGAACGCGCGCCACCGTAGCCGGTCGCGGGTCCGCGCTTCGTCGAGATCGGACCAGCTTCGATGATCCAGCACGCGGGCGCGCGTGAGGACCGCCAACGGCGAGGCGTCGTTCGCGTCGAGCGCTGCGGCGGCCCGCTGGGTCGCGGCGTAGTACGCGTCGGGGAGGTTGGCGAGCCCTGTCGATCCCAACAGGCTCAGGTAGGTGTTGTACGCGTCCTTTGGCGAGATGTCGGGGCGCGCCAGATCGGAGACGACCGCGCCAGCCCGAGCGACCGCTTCTCCGACTGCCTGCACGCGATCCGATATCTCGGCGGATGTGGGAACGCAATCCTCCATCGGCCAGATCGCGACGCGCAGGTCTCGCAGGGTGCGCACCTTCGGCGGTGGAAGCGCCAGTCGCCAGCCCGGCGACCGGAACCGGTCGGGGCCCGCGACGACCTCCAGGGCCAGTTCCAGGTCTTCCGCGCTTCGCGCCATGGGTCCGACGACGTTCAGGTCCGGCGCGGAGACGACGCCGAGAGGACTGTGACCATGCGTCGGCACGATGCCATAGGTGGGCTTGTGCCCATACACCCCGCAGAAGTGGGACGGATTCCGGATCGACCCACCGATGTCGGAGGCGAACTCCAGGCCGGTCAGACCCGCCGCCAGTGCGGCGGCCGATCCGCCGGAGGATCCGCCCGGCGACCTCTCCGTATCCCAGGGGTTGCGGGTCGTTCCGTAGATGTCGTTGTAGGTCTGCCAGTCCCCGAGCCGCAGCGGGACGTTCGTCTTCCCCATGACATGGGCGCCGGCTGCCCTCAGGCGCTCGACGACCGTTGCGTCGCTCGGGGCGAGGTGGTCCCGTTGCTCCGGCACGCCCCACGTCGTGGACAACCCGGACACGTCGAAGGTTTCCTTGATCGTCATCGGGACGCCGTGCAGCGGTCCCAGCCGGTGTCCGCGGGCAAGCGAGGCATCGGCCAGCTTCGCCCCCTCCAGCGCCCGCTCGAAGTCCCGCACCACGATGGCATTCAGCGCTTCGTCGAACCGTTCGATCCGCTCGATGTAGTCCCGGGTGAGTTCGAGCGAGCTGACCTGTTTCTGCTGGATCAGTTGCGCCAGATCGGCCGCCGACGAAAACGCCAATGCTCCGGATGCGAGGCCATGCTGCGCAGATGCGATGGACGGGGCGCAGGATGAAGCCGCAGTGCCGTCCGGCGCCCCACGAAGATCCCGCCTGGAGGTCGGATGCATGGTGGCCCTGTGTGCAGGTCGGCGGTCTTGGACCGAGGGATTTTACCCCTGGTCGCTCGCTGTGCTGCAGAGCGAGCCGTTACGGAGCGACTGCGCGACCGATCCTGCGCCGGTCATGCAGCACGCGGACGATCTCGATCCCGTCGATGGTCGTGCGATAAAGCGTGAGATAACGACCGACGACGAGGTGGCGGATTCCGTCGCCGATGTCGTCGCGCGCCATGCCGGAGTGAGGATGCGCCAGGAGTTGCTGCCAGCGAAGCGCGACCGCGTTCAGCACCCGTCCGCCGCGGCCGGATCGTCCTTCGCGATCCAGAGCCAGATGTCGATCAGGTCCTCGTCGGCAAGCAGGCTGCGGACGAGCGTGGGCACGGTCAGTCCCGTGCAGTGCCGGCCAGGCGCCGACGCGCTTCGGATTTCACGTCCGCCAGGGTCCGGGGGCTGGTGCCGCTGTCGATCCCGGCCTGCGCCAGCGCGCGCAGTTCGTCGACCGTGTAGCCGAGCAGGTCGCGCCGCTCCTTCCATTCGCGCACGGCTTCCCGGATGGCCTCGCTCGTGGAGGCGTACTCGCCCGAATCCACGGCGTGGCGCACGAAGCCCGCCTGCTCGGCGGTGAGTGCGATGGTCATCTTCTCGACGTTCGCCATGGCGGTGTCTCCTGATCGGACGTTGCTGACGGTATGCGATTCGCATACCGACTTCAATGTTGAGCCGGTCGTCCACTCGCGGGCGGGTGCCGGAGCTTCCGTGAATCGCCGCCTGTGATATAAATCCTCGGCAACTCTGAAAAACATCCTAGGATTCATATCGATGAGCGCCGCGCCCGCGGTCCAACGCGATCAGGCTCTCTCCCTGCTGCGAAGCCGGGGGATGGTGCGCGCGCGCGAATTCGGCGACGCCAAGATCACGGCCGCGACCGTCTCCCGGCTGGAACAGGAGGGCGTCATCGTGCGCCTGGCGCGCGGCCTGTATCAGCTTGCCGATGCGCCGCTCGATCCGCAGCATTCGCTGGCGGAAGTCGCCAAGCTGATCCCGAAAGGCGTGATCTGCCTGACGTCGGCCCTGGCCTTCCATGGCCTGACCGACCAGTTGCCGGCCCGGGTCTGGGTGGCGCTGGACCGGAAAGCCTGGCGGCCTCGCATCGCCTATCCGCCCGTCCGCGTGGTTCGCTTTCCGCCCGGGCTGCTGACGAGCGGCATCGAGCACCCGGTCATCGAGGACGTCGCGGTACCGGTGTTCGGCGTGGCGAAGACGATCGCCGACCTGTTCCGCTATCGCCGCACGGTCGGCGAGACGGTCGTCGTCGAAGCGATGCGCGAAGCCCTGCGCCAGCGTAGGGCCACGCCGGGGGAGATCGCCAGGTTCGCCGAGCAGGCGCACGTCTGGAAGGCCATGCGTCCCTATCTGACCGCGCTGACATCGCATGGCTAGACCACCGAGCGATATCGCGGCTTCGGTGCGCGCGCGGCTTCTGAACCTCGCGCGCGGGACACGGCGCCCGCTGGACCAATTGCTCACGCGCTATGCGCTGGAACGGCTGCTGCACCGGCTGAGCCGTTCGCGACATCGCGACCGCTACGCCCTCAAGGGCGCGCTGCTCGTCGCTACCTGGTTCGACAGCCCGCATCGGCCGACCCGCGACGTCGATTTCCTCGGCTTCGGCGATCCGTCGATCGACGTCATGCTGTCGCGGTTCCGGGAGATACTGTCGATTGCGGCCGATGACGGACTCGCGTACGACATCGCCGCGCTGCATGCGGAGCCGATCCGGCAAGATCACCACTACGGCGGCATTCGCCTGCGCACGACCGCCGCGCTGGCAGGCGCGCGCATTCCCATCGTCGTCGATATCGGCTTCGGGGATGCGATCGAACCGGGATTGCAGGAGATCGATCTGCCGGTCCTGCTCGACATGCCGGTGCCGCGTCTGCTCGCCTATCCGCCCGAAACGGTGATCGCCGAGAAGTTCGAGGCGATGGTCAGGTTCGGACTCGCGAACTCGCGCTTGAAGGACTACTACGATGCGTGGGCGTTGCTGACGATGCGGCAACTGGACCCAGGGCGTCTTCGGAGCGCCATCGCCGCCACGTTCGAGCGCCGCGGCACCGCGTTGCCCACCGGAACGCCGGACGCATTGACCGCCGCATATGCGGCCGCCGACGGCCGGGAACGCCAGTGGCTCGCGTTCACCCGAAACGTCGAACGCGAGACGCCGACGCTCGATGTCGTCGTGACAGAACTGGAAGCATGGCTGATGCCCGTGGTGCGCCGGATTTCCGGGTAGCGCCGAAATCGAGCGCGGACCCCGCCCGCAAGCGCAACTTCCTCGCACTCGTCAAACGGAGCGCGGGGTCAATCTACAGCCATTCCCGACACGCGGACTCCGACCCGGACAGCACCCTCGTGCCGTGGAAGCCAAGCGACACGAGCGGCCCCATCGTAGGTCTGCGCCGAACGGAACATGTCCTACCGCGCCAGGCGCAGCAGGTCGGCCGATGCCCGCCGACACCCACCCTCATCGCGCCCAGTCCACCCAGTCCCCAGGCGCCACCAGCTGTACCGCGACCTCCCGCCCCCGGGCCGCCTCGCGCAGCCGGCCGATCGGGTCCTCGACCTCCACGTAGGCGTCCATGCCGGAGACGCCGTAGTGGATGGGCACCAGGCGGCGCGCACCCAGGATGGTGGCGGCGGCCACGGCCTGTTCCGGGGTCAGCACGCCGGGCTGGCCGCTGACCGGCTGGCGAAAGCCGAAGCGCGCGCCGTTGACCGGCAGGAAGGCGGCGTCGAAGGGGCCGAACTGGCGGCCGATGCGCCACCAGTGCCCGTGCCAGAGCGTGTCGCCGCCATGGAAGATGCGGCGGCCGCCGGCCGAGACCACCCAGGAGGCCTGCGGGTCGCCGTAGCCGTCCGCGGCGGGCACGGGGGTGGCGGTGAACTCGCCGAGCAGCTGCGGCTCCCACGGTGCGCTCGGCCGTGTCCGCGCGCCGTCGGGCAGGGGCAGCAGGTGGGTGCCGAGCGGATGCGCGAGGGTGCCGCCGTTGCGCAGCGCCTGCGCGACCGCCATCGCGTCGAAGTGGTCGCCGTGGGTGTGGGTGATCAGCACGTGGGTCTCGCCGTCGGCGTCGTCGACGGGGATCAACGGGTCGGCGAGCGCGGCGCCCCAGGCGCCCGGGTCGATCAGCGGGTCGATGAACAAGGTCGCGCCCGGCAGTTGCAGCCGGACGCCCGCCCACGCCAGCCGCTGGATGCGCAGGCCGTCCGTGCCGGCCGCTGCGAGCGCGCGTCCGCCGGGCAGCAGCGCGGCGGCCGCGAGCCCCGCGCAGCCGGACAGGAATCGCCGGCGCCCGCGCACGGGCTTCATGCGCGGCCCTCGCGCAAGGCGATCGCGGCGTCGAGCGCGAAGATCGACTGGTCGACGACGACCTCCAGGTTGCGCCGGTGCCACTCGCGTTCGAACGCCACCGGTTCGACCTGCGGTGCCAGGCAGGCGTCGAGCGGGATCGAGGCGATGCGCTCGTCGACCTGCCGCGGCGCCGCGGTGGCGCGGATGCCGACCACCAGGGCCTGCAGCCGGTCGAGGTAGTGGAGGGCGTTGTCGAGCACGCCGGCGGGAAAGCGGCCGATATGCCCGCCGACCACGGTGCCGCGGCCGAACTGCCGCATGCGGCCGATCGCGGTGCGGATCAGCGCGGGGTCGGCCCTGGAGAGGTAGACGATGTTGCCGACGATGTTGTCGCCGGCGCAGACCAGGTCGGCGGTGGGCACGTCGACGCTGACGTGGTCCACGGTCTTGCCGGGGTTGTGCAGGAAACGCAGCTCGTGGTCGCCCCAGCGGATCCGCAGCGCGCTGTCGAACACCACCTGCGGTTCGCGGTAGAACGCATCGACCCGCCGGTTCTGCGACAGGAAGGTGTGGCGATAGTGGCGGTGCGCGATCGTCAGCGCGTCCGGGAACAGCGACAGGCCGGCGATGTGGTCGCTCATGAAGTGGGTGGCGGCGACGATGCGCACGGTCTTGCCCATCTGCTCGCACAGGACCGCGCGCAGCCGGTGCGCGTCCTCCACGCTGCCGAGCGCATCGACCAGCAGCGCGTCGTCGCCGTCGAGGAAGGCGGTGGCGACGGACTCGAAGTCGTCGCCGACGCACATCAGTACCCCGGGGCCCAGCGTTTCGACTCTCATCGCGACCGCCCTGCGTTTCGATGGGCCGATCATTGCGGGCGCACGCGGCGGCGACAAACGAGATGTTTTCGCGTCCGCATGAGGAAAACTAACTTGATAGGATGCGGCCTGCCCCCGCGCGCTTGAGATGACCGTGAAGCCCCGCCACTCCGTTCCGCTCAACGCCCTGCGGGCCTTCGAGGCGGCGGCGCGGTGCCTGAGTTTCCAGGCGGCCGCCGGGCAGTTGTTCGTCACCCCGGCGGCGGTCAGCCACCAGGTGAAGCGGCTGGAGGCGTACCTGGGGGTGACGCTGTTCCAGCGCGGCCATCGCGCGGTCGCGCTGACCGCAGAGGGCGAGGCGCTGGCCGCGTCGCTGGGCGAACTGTTCGGGCAGCTCGACCTGGCGCTGGACCGGGCCGTCGCCCCGGCGGGCGCGGACCTGCGCGTCGGCACGATGGAATCCTTCGCCGCGAAGTGGCTCGCGCCGCGGCTGCACCGGTTCCACCGCGAGCGCCCCGATCTTAAGGTGCGCATCGAGACCGGCGACGCGCACGCCGACTTCGCCCGCGACGGCATCGACGTCGCGATCCGCTACGGGCCCGGCGGCTACACCGGCGTCAGCGCCGAGCGCCTCGTGGACGCGCCGGCGTTCCCGGTCTGTGCGCCCTCGCTGCCCGGCGACGGGCGCCGGCCGCTGGCGACGCCCGACGACCTGCGGCACCACACGCTGCTGCACGACGACAGCCCGGCCGGCCGCCCCGGCGTGCCGGACTGGCGCGCCTGGCTGGATGCCGCGGGTGCGACGCGGGTGGACGCGCGCCGGGGGCCGGTGTTCCCGAGCCTCTACCTGGCTCAGGAGGCGGCCGCCGCCGGGCACGGCGTGGCGCTGGGCGTCGCCCCGCTGGTCGAGGAAGACCTGCAGCGCGGCCGCCTGGTCAGGCCGTTCGATCTCGCTTTGCCCAACGCCTACGCCTTCTGGATCGTTCGCCGGCGGGGCAGCGGCGCCAGCCCGGCCGTGGAGGCCTTCTGCGGGTGGCTGCGGCAGGAAGCGGCCGGGAGCGGCCGGTCATAGGGGGCGGCGCGACGTGAGAGCGAGAGGCCGGGCCACGGCCCGGTGCGCCTTCGCGTACTGCGCCGGCGACATGCCGACGTGGCGCGAGAAGGCGACGCTGAAGGTACTGGCCGAGCTGTAGCCGACGCGTTCGGCGATCTCGGCCACGCTGCCGGCGTCGCGGCGCAGCAGGTCCTTCGCGCTCGCCATGCGCCAGGCGAGCAGGTACTCCATGGGCGTCGTGCCGACGGCACGGCCGAAGCGCTCGAAGAACGCGGAGCGGGACAGCGCGGATTCCTTCGCCAGCGCCGCGACGGTCCAGGGCTGCGCCGGGCGCTCGTGCATCGCGCGGATCGCCGCCGCGAGGCGGGCGTCGGCCAGCCCGCGCACGAGGCCGGGGGATGCGGACGTGCCCGCCGTCGACCGCAAGGCCTCGATGAGCAGCACTTCCAGCAGGCGCGCCAGCACGACCTCGCGCGCGGGCCGCTGCTCGCGCGTTTCCTCGCCCACGAGCTGCACCAGGGTCGCCAGGCGCTGTTCGCCGCGCACGTGCACCAGTTGCGGCAGCAGCGACACCAGCAGCGCCGCATCGGGCGAGCCGAAGCTGGCGTGGCCGGACAGGATGCGGAGGTCGATCGGGCCGTCCTGGCGGCCGATGCGGAATCGCCCGTCGCCCAGGGCGCGCGGCTGCATCCCGACGTCCGCCGGCGGCGGCTCGAGGCTGGACATGGCGACGCCGCGCGCGGCGGGGATCAGGACGAAGTCGCCGGGCTGCAGTTCGATCGCGGCGTGCCCGTCGACCTCCAGCCGGCATGCGCCATCGAGGACCACGCAGTAGAACGGCTCCCCGGCGACCGTCCGGCGGACGGCCCAGGGGCCGGACCCGAGCACGACCTTGGAAAACCGCGCCCCCGGCTGCAGCAGCATGACGACCTCGGCGAGGGGATCGATCACCCCGGACTCCTGCGAACGAAACATGGACGTTCGATTTTAGGGAGTACGGGGCCGGGCGCCTATCGTGTGGACTCCCCCTGCTAAGGAGCGTCCATGAAGACCGTCCTGATCACCGGCTGCTCGTCCGGCTTCGGCCTCGAGACCGCGCGTCACTTCCTCGATCGCGACTGGCGGGTCGTCGCCACGATGCGTACGCCGCGCGCCGAGGTCCTGCCGCCGTCCGAGCGCCTGCGCGTGCTCGCCCTCGACGTCACGCAGCCGGAGAGCATCCGCCGGGCCCTGGAGGCCGCGGGGCCGATCGACGTGCTGGTCAACAACGCGGGCTTCGGCGCCGGTGCGCCCTTCGAGCGCATGCCGATGGCCAGCGTGCGCCAACTGTTCGAGACCAATACCTTCGGCACGATGGCGCTGACGCAGGCGGTGCTGCCGCAGTTCCGGCAGCGCGGCGCCGGCGTGGTCGTCAACGTCAGTTCGAGCATCACCCTGAAGCCGGTGCCCCTGGCGGCCGCCTACCGGGCGAGCAAGGCCGCGGTGAACGCGTTCACCGAGTCGGTCGCCGCGGAGGTCGAATCCTTCGGCGTGCGCATGCACCTGGTGTTGCCGGGCCGCGCACCCGACACCCGCTTCGGCGAGACCGTGCGCAGCCACACCAGCGGCCTCGACCACCCGGCCTATGCCGGGCTCGTGCGACAGGTCTACGGCGCCATGGACGCGTCCGGGCCGATCACGCATCCGCAGGACGTGGCCGAGGCCGTGTGGCGCGCCGCGAACGACCCGGCCAGCCCGCTGCGCCTGCTGGCCGGCGCGGATGCCGAGGCCTGGGCGGCCGAGGCGGCATGACCCGATACGCCCGCCCGCCGCTGGAACCGGGGTCAGAGTGTACTTTCGGGGAAAAGTGCTCTCTGACCCCGGTTTTCACCGGTCGTCAGAACTGGCCGCCCAGGATGTTCACCGTCACCGCGATCACGAACATGTTGAAGAAGAACGCGATCACGCTGTGCATCAGCGCGATCCGGCGCAGGTAGCGGCTGGTGACCTGCACGTCGGAGACCTGGAAAGTCATGCCGATCACCAGGGCGAAGTAGGCGAAGTCCCAGTAGTCGGGCTCTTCCTTGCCGGGGAAGTCCAGGCCCTTGTGCTCCTCGCCGTAGTCGCCGTAAAACCCATGCGCGTAGTGCAGGGCGAACATGACGTTCATGAACAGCCATGACAGCACGATGCTGCTGCCGGCGACGGCGATCGAGGCGACGCCTCCCGACTTCCCCGCGGCCAGCTCGGTGCCGAGCGCCAGCATCAGGATCGCGGTCAGGCCGATCGTGCTCCACAGCATGCCCCAGCGCCCCGCATCCTGGCGCCGCGCGACCTCGCGCATCCGATCGGTGCCGGCACTGTCGAACAGCCACCAGACGGCGCCCAGGAACACCAGGGCCCCCACGTCGAAGCCCAGCAGCAAGGCCACGGGCGGCGCGACGCCGGCCAGCAGCAAGCCACTGCCGACCGCCACGGACACCGCCGCCGCAATGCTCAAACGCGGCCGCGCGGTGAAGGCCTGGAGCGGGCGCCAGCCCTTGCGGGGGCGCACCGAAGCATCGGCTGGCGTCTTCTCCTCGCTCATCTGCGCCCTCGTGCGAAACCAGGCTCAGAGTGCACTTTCTTCACCGATGCACCATGATTTTCCTGATGCGTAATTAAAGAAAGTGCACTCATTTATGGACCTCTAAGTTATGACCTGCAGAAGTGTGCCTAACATGAGCAGCATTATAGATATCCATCTCGCAACTCGACTTGTCAGAGCTTCGCGGGGCATGGCGATATCCTGCTCGTCAAGGCAAATTAACTTCCTTTTCTCCTGGGCGATCAGACGAGTAAATTTATCGGCGGGGAGCGAAGAGGATAAATCTTCTAGCAAATCAATTCGATCCTTAGAGGCATCGCGCGCCCTTCTCAACCGTTCTCTTTCCAGCTTGTAACGCAACGGCAAATCCGCAGAGAGAATTGCAAATAGTGCGGATATATACACCATTAGCATGCCTGTTTTTCTCGACTTTTCTTGAATCTCCGGAAGCCATTCAGCAGACAGGCTAGCAGGGCTTGACAGCCAGACTGCCACAAGACAGACCGCCAATACAGCAATTGACCCGATTATCAATCGTTTCGGACCCGGAATATTATCCGCCATCGTCATCCACTCATCCCCCAAGCTGGCCTCTGCGCGAATTATGTGGCCACGCTAGCAGGCACGTATTGCTGTCACAATGGCAATGACATTTCAGCGAAACTCGCAATGCCTGAACCATCCTCAAGGGACGCATAAGCTTGCATGATGGGTTCTACCACCATCGCTTGCTGCGCCATCTCCCCGAACACCGCGCGCAGCGCGAGGAACCGCGCCACGTCGCCCCGCGCCTCCCCCGTGGCCGCGCGCCCGAGCTGCGCCAGGGTGTCGGCCATCGGGTCGACCAGCACAACGCCGTCATGCGCCTGCCGCCGCACGAAGTGCATCCACGCGGCGATGGGCAGGCAGAGGCGGTCGATGCGGCGGCCGGCGGCGAGCGCGTCGCGGATCGTGCCGAGCAGGCGCACAGGGAGTTTCTGGCTGCCGTCCCAGGCGATCTGGGCGAGCCGGTGGCGAATCGCGGGGTTGCGGAAGCGGTCGAGGATGGCTGTGACGTAGGCGTCGAGGTCGAGGCCGGCGGGCACGTCGAGGGTCGGGGCGATGTCCTCGCGCATCAGGCGCTCGACGTACCGCGCGAGGCCGGGGTGGCGCATGGCGTCGGCGACGGTCTCCAGTTCCACCAGCAGGCCGAGATAGGCGAGCGCGCTGTGCGGGCCGTTGAGCAGGCGGAGCTTGGCGCGGTCGAAGCCGGCGATGTCGTCGCTCAGGGTGACGCCGACGCGTTCCAACGGCGGCCGGCCGTTGCAGAAGCGGTCCTCGACGACCCACTGGGCGTAGCGTTCGCGCTGGACGGGCCAGGCGTCGTGCATGCCCAGCGCGTCGGCGACGCGGGCGAGCAGGGCGTCGTCGGTGGCGGGGGTGATGCTGTCGACCATCGAGCGCGGAAAGGTCGCTTCGGCTTCGATCCAGCGGGCGAGCGCGGGATCGAGGCGCGCGGCGAAGTCGAGCGCGGCGCGGCGCAGGCGGCCGCCGTTGTCGGCGAGGTTGTCGCAGCTGAGCACGGTGTAGGGCGCGAGGCCGGCGGCGCGGCGGCGCGCGAGGCCGGCGACGACATGGCCGATGGCGCTGACCGGGGCGTCGGGCGTGGCGAGGTCGTGGACGATATCGGGATGCGCCAGGTCGAGGCCGTCGCCGGCGAGGCAGTAGCCCTTCTCGGTGACGGTCAGCGTGACCAGGCGCACGGCGGGATCGCCGAGGCGGGCGAGTACGGCGGCCTGTTCGTCGCGCGCGCACAGCACCTCGCGCAGCGCGCCGACGACGCGCAGCTGCGGCGTGTCGCCGAGGATCGCGAGCGTGTACAGGCCGTCCTGCGGGCGCAGTGCGTCGCGCACGTCCGGGTTGCGCAGCGAGACGGCGCAGACGGCCCAGTCGGGATCGAGCGCGAGCGCGTCGTCGAGGTAGACGGCCTGGTGGGCGCGGTGGAAGGCGCCGGCGCCGAGGTGGACGACGCCGATGCGGGTGGCCGCGCGCTCGTAGGCCGGGCGTGCGACCGCGGGCGGCAGCGCGGCGAGGGTGGCGTCGGACAGGCGCGGGTGGGTCATTCGGCAGGCTCCGGATCGAGGCGGGCGTGCGGGCCGAGGGTGGCGCCGACGAAGCCGCCGGCGCGCTCGGTGCTGAGCAGGCGGCCATCGACGCCGCGCGCGAGCCACTGCCAGCCGCTTCCGTCGTCGTAGGCGAAGGCATGGTCCGCCCCATCGGCGACGACCTTCAGCGTCAGCGGCGCGCTGCCGTCGATCGCGGCGGTGGCGACGATGTCGCGCGCATCGCCGTGCTGGCGTTCGAGGAACAGTTCGGCGCCCTGCCCCGTGCGCCGCGCGCCGAGGAACAGCCAGTGGCGCTCGTTCTGGAACAGCGCGAGGCCGGCGGAGACGCCGGGCTCGGCGGGCACGACGAGCGCGGTGCCGGCCTCGAAGGCGAGGTGCTGCTGGCGACGGGCGAGGAAGGCGGGGTTGTGCAGGCTGTCGAGGCCGTCGCGCAGCGGGCGCACGGCGAGCTTGCCGGGATGCGCGGCGAGATCGGCCCATGGCTGCCTGGGCACGCGCACGAAGGTCCACAGCGGATCGAGCGCGGGGCCGTCGAAGTCGTCGCGCCAGCTGAAGTTGCCGGCCAGCGGCGCCTGCGCGATGGCGCCGGGCATCGCGGCAGGCGCCGGCGCGGCGTACGGGATGGCCTGGCCGCGGTCGAGGATCGTCGGCCAGCCGTCGCGCCATTCGACCGGCAGCAGGAAGGTCTCGCGACCGGTGTTGTAGTGGTCGCCCTCGTAGGGGCGGCTGGCGAGGAACACCGCCCACCACCGGCCGTCCGGCGCCTCGACGAGGTCGGCGTGGCCGGCGTTGGTGACCGGCGCGGGGCGATCGGCAGGCAGGTCGCGCTGGGTCAGGATCGGGTTGTGCGCGTAGGGCTCGTACGGGCCCCGGATGTCGCGGCTGCGCAGCACGACCTGCGAATGCTGCGGGCCGGTGCCGCCCTCGGCGCTGGTCAGGACGTACCAGCCGTCGCGCTGGTACAGGTGCGGGCCCTCGATCCAGATCGGGTTCGTGCCCGGGTCGGCGCCGCCGTCGACCAGCACGTGGCGCGGGCCCACGGTGCGCAGCGTGTCCGGGTCGAAGCGCTGCAGCCAGATCGCGCGGTGGCCGTCGTAGCGCGGCGTGCCCTCGGGTGCGCCGTTGTTGAGCAGCCAGGCGCTGCCGTCGTCGTCGAAGAACAGCGACGGGTCGATGCCGTCGACCTCGGGCAGCCAGTGCGGGTTCGACCACGGGCCGGCGGGATCGGTGGCGGTGACGACGAAGTTGCCGCCGGCATCGACCGCGGTGGTGACGACGTAGAAGATGCCGTCGCGATGCTCGATGGCCGGCGCGAAGATGCCGCGCGAGATGCGCAGGCCGTCGACGTCGAGCTGTTCCGGGCGGTCGATGACGTGGCCGAGCTGCGTCCAGCGCACCAGGTCGCGGCTCTCGAAGATCGGGATGCCGGGGAAGTAGCCGAAGCTGGAGTTGACGAGGTAGTACCGGTCGTCGACCCGGACGATGCTCGGGTCCGGGTAGAAGCCGGCGAGGATGGGGTTGCGGTAGTGGCCGTCGGGCATCGGTTGCGCGAGCGCCGCGTCGCGGCCGGTGTACTCGAACCAGTCGAACAGCACCGGCGCCGGCGCCGCCAACGCGGGCGCCATCAGCAGGAGCCCCTGTAGGAGCGCGCTCGCGCGCGATGCGCTTCGTGCACGGCTCCGCGAAAAAAGCGTCGCGCGCGAGCGCGCTCCTACGGTGATCTCCATGTCACCAGTCCCACATGGCGCCATCTTCCAGGCGGGCGATCGGCAATTGCTTCGGCGCGTACGGGTACTTCGCGGCCAGCGCCTCGTCGAGGTCGACGCCGTGGCCAGGGGTGTCGCCGACGTGCAGGCGGCCGTCGCGGAAGACGTAGTCGTGCGGGAACACCGCGTTCGTTTCCTCGCCATGGAACATGTACTCCTGGATGCCGAAGTTCGGCACCCAGGTGTCGAAGTGCAGCGCGGCGCCCATCGTCAGCGGCGACAGGTCGGTGGCGCCGTGGAAGCCGGTGCGCACCTGGTGCAGGCCGGCGAAGTCGGCAAGCCGGCGGATGTGGGTGATGCCGCCGCCGTGGACGATCGTGGTGCGGACGTAGTCGATCAGCTGCCGCTCGATCAGGTGCTTGCAGTCCCAGATCGAGTTGAACACCTCGCCGACCGCGAGCGGGGTGACCGAATGCTGGCGGATCAGCTCGAAGGATTGCTGGTTCTCCGCGGGCGTCGCGTCCTCGAGCCAGAACAGCCGGTACGGCTCGACATCGCGCGCCAGCCGCGCGGCCTCGATCGGGCTCAACCGGTGGTGGACGTCGTGCAGCAGTTCGACGTCTTGGCCATGATCGGCACGCAGCCGCTCGAACAGCTTCGGCACGGTCTCCAGGTAGCGCGGGGTGTTCCAAACGGTCTCGGCCGGCAGTTCGCTCTCGGCCGGCTCGTAGGGCTTGCCGCTGGTGGAGATGCCGTAGGCCTTTTTGACGCCCGGCACGCCGCACTGCGCGCGCACCGCGAGGAAGCCCTGCTCGATGTACTTGCCGACCTCGTCGCTGGCCTCGGCGATGTCGCGGCCGTTGGCGTGCGCGTAGACCAGCGCGCCCTCGCGCGAGCGGCCGCCGAGCAGCTGGTACAGCGGCAGGCCGGCCATCTTGCCGAGGATGTCCCACAGCGCCACGTCGACGGCGGCGATCGCGGTCATCGTGACCGGGCCGCGCCGCCAGTACGCGCCGCGGTAGAGGAACTGCCACAGATCCTCGATGCGGCCGGCGTCGCGGCCGATCAGGTTCGGCACCACGTGCTCCTGCAGGTAGGCCGCGACCGCCAGCTCGCGGCCGTTGAGCGTGGCGTCGCCCAAGCCGTGGACGCCGGAGCGGGTGACGATCTTCAGTGTCACGAAGTTGCGGCCGGGGCAGGTGACGATGACCTTGGCCTCGACGATCTCGCGATCGTTGCGGCTGCTGTAGCGGCTGGATTCGGCGGGGGTGGACATGCGGGCGGCTCTGGATGCGGTTGTGGATGTGGCGATGGCCCCCTTCCCCCGCCTGAGGGGGAAGGTGCCGAAGGCGGATGGGGGCGCGCCGCAGGCGCGATCGATGCCCTCATCCGCCCCTGCGGGGCACCTTCTCCCGCGAGCGGGAGAAGGGAACGGCAACGGCTACGGAACCTCGATCTCGAACGGCCCTGCCGGCAGGCCGGCGCGGTCGAACAGGTTGACCAGCGGGTTGTCGGCCCAGGCGTGGCGCACGCGGACCGGCGCAGGCACGTCCGGCGCGTGCAGGCGCACGGCGTTGCCGTCCAGCGTGGCCTGCGCCCAGCGGCAGCTGCCGGCCTCCGTGCCGCACAGCTCGAAGCCGACCGGCCCCGACGCGCCAGGCGCGACCAGGCCGCCCTCGACGTCGTCGAACCTCACCACGACCGCCCCGCCCTCGCGCCGTGCGCTGCGCGGCACCGGGCCGCTGGGCGACAGCGCCTCGCCGTAGACGACGTGCCGCGCGGCACGCGCGAGCCGGCGGCCGAGCGCCTGCTTGTTCGGCGGGTGGATGTCGTCGCGCTCGCCGATGTCGATGGCCACCGCGAGCGCGCCGTGCGGCTCGGCGGCGACGCGGCGCTGCGCCTCGCGCAACGCGGCCCAGCCGCTGTCGCCGGGCGCGTCCGCCGGAGCGCCGTAGTTGGCCAGCTGCACGACGAGGAACGGCAGCTGCGGATCGCCGAAGCGCGCGCGCCAGTCGTCGCGCAGGCCACGCAGCAGGCCGGCGTAGGCGTCGGCCTCGAAGGTATTGGACTCGCCCTGGTACCAGAGCACGCCGCGCAGCGCGGTGCCGGCCAGCGGCGCGATCATGCCGTTGTACAGCGTGGACAGCCCGGCAGCGGACTGCCACGGCGCGCGCGGCGGCGTGCCGGTCTCCGGCGGGACGATGCGGTAGCGCCAGCCGCCGTCGAGCGCTGCGGCGGTGCCGTCTGCGAAACGCAGCCTGTGCGCGGATGCGGGACCGGCCAGACCGCCGTCGCGGTAGGTATCGAGCACGTTGACGACCACGGTGTTGTCGCCGGCGCGCAGCAGGCCGCGCGGCAGCGGGTACTCGCGCGGCGTGCCGGCGCCGTAGGTGCTGCCGACCGCGATGCCGTTGACCCAGGCGACGTCCATCTCGTCGGCGGGCCCGAGCACGAGGGTCGCGTCCTGCGCCGCCTGCGCGGCGGTCAGGGTCGCCGTGGTGCGGTACCAGAGCATGCCGTCGAACGCGGCGAGTTCGGGCACGCCCCAGCGCTCCCAGGCGCCGAGCCCACGCGGGGCCTCGCGCCAGTCGCCGTGCGATGCGTCGTCCCAGGGCCGGTCGCCGGCGGCGACGCCCGGCGCCTGCAACCACCAGGCGCCCCAGCGCTCGCCCCAGCGGGCGGCCGCCTGCACCGGGTCGTCGGCGTAGAGCGCCAGCACGTCGAGGTCCTCGCCCGGGTGGCCGCCGGCGCGCAGCGCCTCGCCACTGGTCCAGGCCTGGATACGTGAGCCGCCCCAGGACGCGTTGATCAGCCCCATCGGCACGTCGACGGTCTTGCGCAGCTCGCGGGCGAAGTAGAAGCAGGCGGCGGAGAAGTCGCGCACGGTCTCGGGCGTGGCGACCTGCCAGGCCGCGGACTGCGGGAAGCGCGCCTGGGGCACCGGGCTGCCGGCCTGCGGCACGGTCAACAGGCGGATCGCGGGCTGGTCGCCGTTGGCGATCTCGGCGCGCGCATCGAGCGAGCGCCAGACCTGCAGTTCCATGTTCGACTGGCCCGAGCACAGCCAGACGTCGCCCACCAGCAGGTCGCGGACGGTCTGCATCGAAGCGCCGGCGCGCGCGGTCAGCGTGTGCGGGCCGCCGGCGGGCAGCGGCGGCAGCTCGGCCTGCCAGCGACCGGATGCGTCGGCACGGGCGGTGGCGTGATGTCCGGCGAGTTGGACGTGGACGGTCTCGCCGGCGGGCGCGTCGCCGTGGAGGCGCAGTGGGCGATCGCGCTGGAGGACGGCGTGGTCCTGGAACAGGGGGTGCAGCAGCGCTGCCTGGGGATCTGCGCCGTGTGCGAGCGGCGCGAGTGCGAGCAGGAAGGCGAGCAGCGGCGCATGAGCCCCGCCGGGCGCGCTGCCCTCACCCGGCGCCAGCGGCGCCGACCTCCCCCGCAGGCGGGAGAGGTGACCAACGGCCCTCCCGCGCTTGCGGGGGAGGGTTGGGTGGGGGCCGCCACTCATTGCGTATCCCCCGGCGCATGCGGGAACTCCAGCGCCTGGTAGTCCGCCAGCGAACGCGCCGGTGCCGCGACGCCGGCGGGCAGCGGGCGCCCGGAGATCGACTGGAAGTAGGCGATGCTGGCGTCGCGCCACCACTGCGCTTCCTGTTCCTGGATGGCGAGGAAGGCGGCGACCTGCGCATGCCGCTCGGCGTCGATGCGCCCGTCCAGGCCGGCCCAGGTCGTGCGCATGTCGCGCACGGTGGCGACGCCGCGATCGTAGCGGTGCACCAGTTCGTCCCACAGCGTGCGGCCCGAGGCCATGCGGCGATCCCAGGGCACGTGATGGAACCACAGCAACAGTTCTTCCGGCACGCGGTCGGGATCGTCGAACACCTCGGCCACCGGCGGCGCGTACTGCGAGACCGCGTCGCTGCCGCGGCGGCTGCGGTCGAAGCCGATGCCGTCCCGGGTGGCGCGGTGGTAGTAGACCGAGGTCCAGTCCGCGCGCGGGCCGCCGTCGACCCAGGGGCCGGGGCCGTAGTGGTGGCCGCGGCCCATCAGGTGGTGCAGGCCGAGCGCGCCGGTGTAGTCGACCACCGCCTCGCGCGAGGCCATCATCATGCCGACGATGGGCTCGACCACGGCCGGGTCGCTGGAGAAGGTCATGCGTGCCCATTCCCCGGCGATGTCGCGCGCCGACAGTTCGGGGTCCCAGGCCAGCCGCCCGTAGGCGTACCAGTTGGCCTGGTCGAAGTGCGAGCCGCTCCAGTTGCGGTCGCTGCCGATATTGGCGACCCCGGCGATGCCGGTGAGCCGCTGCCCGTGCAGCGAGCCGTCGAGCACCCGGGCGACCGTCGAGCCTTCGCCCTGCACCTGCGTGTCGGCGCGCAGCGCCTCCTCGTACAGCGGCCCGAGGTAGGCCAGGTGCGTCGAGAAGCCGAGGTATTCCTTGGTGATCTGGAACTCCATCATCAGCGGGGTCTTCGGCATCGCGCCGAACAGCGGATGGAAGGGCTCGCGCGGCTGGAAGTCGATCGCGCCGTTCTTCACCTGCACGATGACGTTGTCGCGGAACGCGCCGTCGTGCGGCACGAACTCGGTGTACGCCTGCTTGTGGCGGTCGTCCGGCTCTTCGTGGGAGTAAACGAAGGCGCGCCACATCACGATGCCGCCGTGCGGGGCCAGCGCATCGGCCAGCAGGTTGGCGCCGTCGGCGTGCGAGCGTCCGTAGTCCTGCGGGCCGGGCTGGCCCTCGGAGTTGGCCTTGACCAGGAAGCCGCCGAAGTCCGGGATCAGGGCATAGATCTCGTCGGCCTTGGCGCGCCACCAGCGCTGCACGGCCGGGTCCAGCGGGTCGGCGGTATCGAGCCCGCCGATCTCGATCGGCGCGCTGAAGCGCGCGGACAGGTACACGCGGATGCCCCAGGGGCGGAAGACGTCCGCCAGCGCGGCGACCTTCTCCAGGACCATCGGCGTCAGCACGTCGGCGCTGGCGTTGACGTTGTTGAGCACGGTGCCGTTGATGCCGACCGAGGCGTTGGCGCGCGCGTAGTCGGTGTAGCGCGGGTCGAGCCAGCCGGGCAGCCGGTGCCAGTCCCAGATCGACTGACCGGCGTAGCCGCGCTCGACGTAGCGGTCGAGATTGTCCCAGTGGTTGAGCACGCGGTGGCGCAGCTTCGGCGCGTCGCGCAGGTCGAGGTCGGCGATGGATTGCCCGGTCTGCAGCAGGCGCAGGAAGGCGAAGGCGCCGTAGAGCGCGCCGACGTCGGTGTTGGCGGCGACGACCGTGACCGGATGGCCGTCGATGCGCAGGCTGCGGATCAGATAGCCCTCCTCGCCCAGCTCGCCGAGGTCCAGGCGCAGGCGCGCGATCGCGGGCGATGACCGCGGCGTGCCGACGAGCAGCGCGCCCTCACGGTCGACCTGCACGGCGATTTCGGGCGCCTGGCCCTGCAGCCCGTGCAGGCCGCGCAGCAGTTCGTCACGGGTCGAGACCTGGGTCGGGGTGGCGTCCGCGGCGACCAGCTGGGCGATGCGCGGCGACGCCGCCGGCCGTTCGGCACCGGCCTGGGCGTAGCGCAGCCAGAGGTCGTAGCCGTCCTCCGCCGCCACGGGCGCGATCGCCGCGCAGAGCAGCGCGATCGCCGCTGCCCATCGCAACCCAAGGCCCGCTGCGCGCGGACGCCCGCGCACGACCCGGCCCGGCATGCCTGCTGCCTTCATCCGCCCTCCCTCGCGGCGCCCGGGGGCGCCGCCGTGTTCGCTGGTACGCCTGTCGCCGGCGTTTTGGTAACGGTAACATCGCGACTCGACCAGCGTCCACATGCCGCGATCCGAGGCTAAGATGAGGCGTTGCGGTGGCGGCACACCGGAGACGAACGGCTTGAACGAGAAGAAATCGGTCCGGCGCAGGGGACGCGCAGCCACCATCCACGAGGTGGCGCGACACGCGGGCGTGTCGCCGATGACGGTCTCGCGCGTGGTCAACGGCAACAGCAACGTGCGCCCGGCGACCCGCGACCTGGTCATGCAGGCGGTGCGCGACCTGGACTACACCCCCAATCCCGCCGCACGGCAGCTGGCGGCGGCGCCGGGCATGCGCATCGCGCTGATCTTCACCAACCCCAGCGCGGCCTACCTGAGCGAGCTGGTGGTGGGCGCGCTGCGCGGCGCCTCGCGCGCGGCGGTGCAGCTGGTGGTCGAGGCCTGGGATCCTTCCGACGTGGAGGCCGAGCGCACGGCCGCGCGCGCGCTGGCCAAGAGCGTGGCCGGGGTGATCCTGCCGCCGCCGCTGTGCGAATCGGAAGCCGTGGTGTCGGAGCTGGCCGACGCCGGCGTGCCCACGGTGGCGATCGCCTCGGGCCGCTCCCGCGACGAGATCTCCTGCGTGCGCATCGACGACTACCGCGCCAGCCGCGAGATGACCGCGTACCTGGTCTCGCTGGGCCACCAGCGCATCGGCTACATCAAGGGCGACCCCAACCAGACCGCCAGCGCGCGCCGCCTGGAAGGTTACCGCGCGGCGCTCGACGCCGCCGGCATCGCCTTCGATCCCAAGCTGGTCGAGCAGGGCTACTTCACCTACCGCTCGGGCCTGGACGCGGCCGAGCGCCTGCTGGCGAAGCGACGCGCGCCGACCGCGATCTTCGCCAGCAACGACGACATGGCCGCTGCCGCGGTCTCGGTCGCGCACCGGCGCGGCCTGGACGTGCCGCGCGACCTGTCGGTGGTCGGCTTCGACGACAGCTCGGCCGCGACCACGGTGTGGCCGGAGCTGACCACGATCCGCCAGCCGATCGCCTCGATGGCCGATTCCGCCATCGACACCCTGCTGCGCGGCATCCGCCGCGGCGACCGCGAGACGCGGCTGATCGTGGATCACGTGGTCGCGCACGAACTGGTGCGCCGCGACTCGGTGGCGCCCCCGGCGGAGGCGCGGAAGAAGCGCTGACGCGCGGCGATCCGTAGGAGCGCGCTCGCGCGCGACCAACCGTCGTCAGCGCAGCAGGTACTGGTTGAGCAGGTTCTCGTAGGCCTCCTGGCGGCCGCTGCGCTGCTCGGGCTCGCCGGCGGCCCTGGCCGCGATGCCGCACAGGTCGGCGAGCGACAGCCCGCCCTGCCCGAAGGCCTGGCCGTCGCCGCCGTCGAAGCTGGCGTAGCGATCCTTGCGCCACCGCTCCCACGGCGACTCGGTCAGCAGCGCGTGCGCCACCTCCAGCCCGCGCGCGAACGCGTCCATGCCGCCGAT
>NZ_JAIWPR010000044.1 GCF_021191635.1 Alterluteimonas quercicellularis | reverse complement strand
CGCGCGTGCAGCCCCGCGGCGCGCCCGCGACGCCGGCGCCGCCCGCGCCGCGCGCGTTCGTCCCCGCGGCGGCCGGGGGCGCGCGCCTGATCGCGATCGGCGCCTCGGCCGGCGGCACCGAGGCGATCCGCCACGTGCTCGAGGCGATGCCCGCCGGCGCCCCGCCGGTCCTGCTCACCCAGCACATCCCCGCCGCCTTCAGCCGCCCCTTCGTGGAGCGGCTGGACCGCCACAGCGCGCTGCACGTGGTGGAGGCCGTCGACGGCGCGCCGGTCCTGCCCGGCCACGCCTACCTGCCGCCGCCCGACCGCCACCTCGGCATCGTGCGCGACGGCGCCGGCTGGCGCTGCGCGGTCGTCGACGGCGACCCGGTCAACCGCCACCGCCCGGCGGTGGACGTGCTGTTCCACGCCGTGGCGCGCCACGCCGGCGCCCGCGCGGTCGGCGCGATCCTCACCGGCATGGGCGACGACGGCGCGCGCGGCCTGCTGGCGATGCGCGAGGCCGGCGCCGCCACCCTGGTCCAGGACGACGCCACCAGCGTGGTGTGGGGCATGCCCGGCGCGGCGGTGAAGCTGGGCGCGGCGGACGAGATCGTGCCACTGCCGCAGATCGCCGCCCGCCTGCTGGACCTCGCGCGCCACGAGGCGCTCGCCTAGGGCCTAGCGCGACCCTCTCGCGCCTCGCCGCATCCCAGGCAGGACACCCACCCGGGATCACGACGATGCGACGCAACCTCCGAACGACCAGGCGCGCCTGCACGCAGGCCGATGCCATGATGCCCGACCGCCGCTTGTTCCTGTCCTTCATCGTCGCCGTCGCCGCTGCGCTGGCGACCCTTCCTGTGCTTGCCACGGACGTCCGGCGGGTCGCTGTGCAGGAAGACGGCCTGGTCGGGCGGCTGCACTTCCTGCCCGATGCCAAGGACCAGACGACCGTCATCATGTTGAACGGCTCCGATGGCGGCCTGCCTTCCGCGCGCGATGCCGACGACCTGGCCGCCGCGGGCTACACCGTGTTCGCGCTGGCTTACGTCAAGGATTGGCAGGGCCAGCCAGACGGGGTGCCGTCGTCGCTCAACGAGATCCCGCTCGAGTACTTCGTCAGCGCCATCGACTGGCTCAAGGACCGCCCGCAGGTCGATCGCTCGCGAATCGTGCTGATGGGGCAGTCTCGCGGCGCGGAACTGGCCCTGCTGCTCGCCTCCATCCGGCGGGACATCGCCGGGGTGATCGCCTTCTCGCCCAGCAGCCATGTCTGGAACGGCGTGACCGCTCCCGGCCTGCCCGCGGACCAGGTGCGGGCGGCGTGGACATACGACGGCGAACCGCTGCCCTTTCGACTTTCGCTGGCGGACCCGGCGACGCCGATGTGGCAGTGGTTCGAGCGCGCGCCCGCGGTCGACGCGGCGCGCATCCGTGTCGAGGACATCGCGGGACCGGTGCTGCTCGTGTCCAGCAAGGTCGATGCCGTGTGGCCGGCCGCGGACTATGCGGACGAGATCGCCGCGGGGCTCTCCAGCCGCCGGGGCGCCGGGCCCGTGCGGAACCTCCAGTTCGACGACGCCAGTCATCTGCTGATGGGCGGCGGGCCGGGCATCACCAAGCTCGACATTCCCGGCACGACCATCACCTTCGACTTCGGCGGCACCCCGGAGGGAAACGCCCGGGCGCGTCATCAGGCGTGGCAGGCGGCCAAGGCGTTCCTGTCCTCCATTCGGACGCGATCGCGTCCCATCTAGGGATCGATTCAGAGAGGGCCCGGCCTGCGCCGGGCCTCGTTCTTCGGGCCGCGGACGGCGATCACGCCGCCACCGATGCCGCGACCTCGGCATCGCGCGCGACGGCGCCGGCTGGCGCTGCCTGGTCGTCGACGGCGATCCGGTCAACCGTCACCGCCCGGCGGTGGACGTGCTGTTCCACCTGCGCAGCCCGGACGGCTTCTGCCGCCCACGCTCCCAGGCGCGGGCGCGACCCCATCGCGCCTCGCGGCATCCTGGGATGGACGCCCCCGGGAGAACGACGATGCGACGATACCTCTTGATGCTGCTCGGCTGCCTGGCGGCGCCCTTTGGCAGCGCATCCTCCGCCGAGCACTGGGTCGTGGACGTCGATCACTGGGGCAGCCCCGAGTACCAGTCGCTGCTGCTGGAGCGCCGGGGCGACGCACTGTCGGGCACCCTCGGCGGCGACCCGCTGCACGGCCGCGGCGATGGCGCCGACCTGGCCTTCGAGGCCACCGACGCCCGCGGCGCGACCTATCGCTATCGCGTCCGCATGGACGGCGACGCGCTGTCGGGCCAGGCCGACTTCCCGGACCCCAACGATCCCGCGCGGCGCGCGCGGCACGACGTCGCCGGCCGTCGCGTGCCGGCGCGCGGTGCGGCAGTTCCGCAGCGCCACGAGTACGTCCCCACCGACTACGCCAACGCCTTCGATCCGCACCGCGCGCCGGTGCTGACGATCTGGCCGGGCGATACGGTCCGCACGCGCACGCTGGATTCCGGCGGCGTCGACGCCGGCGGCGCGACCCGGGCGCTGTTCGGCAACCCGCAGACCGGGCCGTTCTTCGTCGTCGGCGCCGAGCCGGGCGACACGCTCGCGGTGAAGATCGAGCGCCTGCGCCCGAACCGCGCCTACGCCGACAGCCTCGACGCCATCGTCGGGCGCGCGCTCGCGCAGCCGCTGGTCGCGGAAGCCGCATCGCTGGGCCGGCCGCGGCGCTGGACGCTGGATCTCGCGCGCGGCGTGGCCCGCCCGGACGCGGGGGGCGGCCGGCTGGAGGGGCTGGAGATCCCGCTGCGCCCGATGCTGGGCGGCCTCGGCGTGGCGCCGGGCTTCGGCTTCCCGCCGATCTCCAGCGGCGACAGCGGCCGCTTCGGCGGCAACATGGACTTCAACGAGGTGGTCGAGGGCAACATCGTCTACCTGCCCGTGTTCCAGCCCGGCGCCCTGCTCTACCTCGGCGACGCCCACGCCGCGCAGGGCGACGGCGAGACCACGCAATACGCGCTGGAGACGTCGATGGACGTCGAGTTCGGCGTGGAGGTGCTGAAGGGCGCGCAGATCGGCATGCCGCGGATCGAATCGCCCACGCACCTGATGGCGCTGGGCCAGGCGGGCTCGCTCGACGACGCGCTGAAGGCGGCGACCGCGGGCCTCGTGCAATGGCTGCGGCAGGACTACGGGCTGGACCTGTCCGAGGCCGCGCAGCTGCTGGGCGCCGGCGCCGAGTACCGGGTCGCGACGCTGGCCGGGCGCAACGCCGGCATGGTCGCGAAGCTGCCGAAGTCGATGCTCGCGGGACTGCCGCGAACGCCGCCGCCGCCCACGCACGATGCGCGCTAGGCGAACGCGCTGCGCATGCGGCCCGTGCGCGCCGCACGCGCGCGCCGCGCGACGCGACTCGATCCACGCTGCCGGCCCGCCTTGCGGTCGCCCGGAGCCTATGCTCCAATCCGGGCAACAACGCAGAGTTGCACTTCAGCAACCGCAAAAACCAGGTGGAGGGAACAGGATGATCCTCGAGCGTCCGTGGTTGGCGAGCTATCCCGCCGGTGTACCGCAACAGATCGACCCCGAGGAATATCCCTCGATCGTCTCGGTCCTGCAGTCGTCGCTGGAGAAGTACCGCGACCGCCCGGCCTTCTCCCACATGGGGCGTTCGATCACCTACGCCCAGGTCGACGCCTACAGCCGGCAGTTCGCGGCCTACCTGCTGGGGGAGCTCAGGCTCAAGAAGGGCGATCGCGTCGCGATCATGATGCCCAACTGCCTGCAGTACCCGATCGCCACCTTCGGCATCCTGCGCGCGGGCCTGACGGTGGTCAACACCAACCCGATGTACACCGCGCGCGAGCTCAGGCACCAGCTCGTCGATTCCGGCGCCAGCGCGATCCTGGTCCTGGACAACTTCGGCAGGACCGTGCAGGAGGTGCTCGCCGACACCCAGGTCCGCCAGGTCGTCACCACCGGCCTCGGCGACCTGCTGCCCTTCCCCAAGGGCGCCCTCGTCAACTTCGTGCTCAAGCACGTGAAGAAGATGGTGCCCGACTACGACATCCCGGGCGCCGTCCGCTTCCGCGAGGCGCTCGCCGCCGGGCAGCGGCACACGCTGCAGAGCGTGGACATCGCGCCGGCCGACATCGCCTTCCTGCAGTACACCGGCGGCACCACCGGCGTGTCCAAGGGCGCCATGCTCACCCACCGCAATCTCGTGGCCAACATGCAGCAGGCCTCGACCTGGATCGGGACCAACGCGCGCCTGGGCGAGGAAGTCATCATCACCGCGCTGCCGCTGTACCACATCTTCGCGCTGACCGCGAACTGCCTGGTCTTCATGAAGTTCGGCGGCCACAACCACCTGATCACCAACCCGCGCGACATGCCGGGCTTCGTCAAGGAACTGGGCAAGGTGCCCTTCACCGCCATCACCGGCGTCAACACCCTGTTCAACGGCCTGCTCAACACGCCGGGCTTCGACAAGCTCGACTTCTCGCGCCTCAACCTCTCGCTGGGCGGCGGCACGGCGGTGCAGCGCGCCGTCGCCGATCGCTGGAAGCAGGTCACCGGCTGCACCCTGATCGAGGCCTACGGGCTCACCGAGACCTCGCCCGCGGCCTGCATCAACCCGATGGACCTGGGCGAGTACAACGGCTCGATCGGCCTGCCGATCTCCTCCACCGACGCCTGCATCCTGGGCGAAGACGGCCAGCCGCTGCCCGTGGGCGAGATCGGCGAGCTGTGCATCCGCGGCCCGCAGGTGATGAAGGGCTACTGGCAGCATCCCGAGGAGACTGCGAGGATCATCGACGCCGACGGCTGGCTGCACACCGGCGACATGGCGCGGATGGACGCGCAGGGCTTCTTCTACGTCGTCGACCGCAAGAAGGACATGATCCTGGTCTCGGGCTTCAACGTGTACCCGAACGAGGTCGAGGACGTCGTGGCGATGATGCCCGGCGTGCTCGAGGTCGCCGCGGTCGGCGTGCCGGACGAGAAGTCCGGCGAGGCGGTGAAGGTCGTGATCGTGAAGAAGGACCCCGCGCTCACCGCGGAACAGGTCCGGGCGCACGCGCGCGAGAACCTCACCGGCTACAAGCAGCCGAAGCACGTCGAGTTCCGTGCCGAGCTGCCGAAGAGCAACGTGGGCAAGATCCTGCGCCGGGAACTGCGCGAGCAGGCCGCCGCCTAGGTTCGCTTCGCGCTGCGCCGTGCGGCGGCGCACCAATCCTGCGCCGGCCGTGCAGTTTGCAGCGTGACGGCGTTCGATGTTCGCGCCGGCCGCCGGCCCGATCGTGCGGCGCGGCTTGAACCGGCGCATGTTTGACGATATTCCGGGCCACTCGCGGCATCGTTCGCGGGCCGGACGTTTCGCCTCAGGAAGAGCCACGACGGGCATCGCTTTCGCCCGTCCTGCAGACAGGGAGTCAGGATGTCTCCGAACGCCACCACCGCCGCCACCGCGGCGGCCGCACTCGCGCAGATCGACGAAGACCCGGTGTTCGCCTCCCGGGTCGAGCAGCTGATCCGGCTGTCGCGGGACCGCCACGTCAACAGCTTCGCGAAGATCGAATGGCCCGACACCGTGCCCGACGACGCCTGGTGGCTGTCGCCCGAGCTGCTGAGCGTGCACGGCACCGAGTACGCGGACGCACTGCCCGAGCGACAGCTGAAGCTGCTGTCGAAGTGGGAGTGCATCAACGCCTTCAGCCTCAACGTCGAGGGCGAGCGCGAGCTGATCGCCCTGCTCTCGGCCCGGCTGTACGCGCCCGACCTGCCCGACATCGAGGCCTACATCCACCACTTCATCGACGAGGAGAACAAGCACCTCTGGTTCTTCGGCGAGTTCTGCCGCCGCTACGGCGGCAAGATCTACTCAAGCAAGAAGACCGGCGTCGCCGACGAGCGCTTCGGCCACGAGATGGCCTTCTTCCTGCTGTTCGCTCGCATCTTCATCTTCGAGGAGATCGGCGGCTACTACAACGTCGTGGCCGGCGGCGACGAGCGCGTCGCCCCCTTCGTCCGCTCGATCCACCAGATCCACCACGCCGACGAGGCGCGGCACATCACCTTCGGCCGTGCGGTGCTGTCGCAGAGCAAGGAGATCGCCTTCGCCGCCAGCGGCGCGGCCGAGCGCGAGGCCGCCGTCGCCCACCTGCAGCGCTTCGTCCAGGTCTCGATCGAGGCCCTCTACCAGCCGGCCATGTACCGCGACAGCGGCATCGAGGGCGGCGTCGCGCTGCGCCGCCGGCTGCTGCAGCATCCCGCCCGCCGCGCGCACCACGCCACGGCGCTGCTGAAGCGGCCGCTGAAGTTCATGGAAGGGCTGGGCATCCGCCTGCAGGCGAACCCCGCGTGAGCCTCCAGGCCTCCGGCATCGAGACACTGCGCGAATGGCTGCTCGAGCGCCACCCGGACATCGCGCACATCGACGACGACACCGATCTGTTCGAGCAGAAGCTGATCGACTCGATCAACTTCGTCGAGTACATCCTGATCATCGAGGAGCTGATCGACCGCGAGATCCCCGTCACCCCGGACCTGGTCCCGAGGACGGCCACCCTGGGCCGCGTCCGCGACAACTTCCTCGCCGGAGCCTAGAGCTCCCGATCCACCGGCGCCCGCGGCGCCATGCCGACCGACAAGGAGAGTTCACCGTGCAGCGTCCCGACACCCGAGATCCGAGCGCCCTCGTGCCCGAGCGCGCCGTCCCGCCGATCCTGCTCACCGGCGCCACAGGCTTCCTCGGCGGCCACTTCCTGCTGCACCGGATCGAGTGGCCGGGCCCGGTCTACGCGATCGTGCGCGGCGACACCGAGCGGCAGGCGCGCGCCCGGCTGTACGCGCACCTGGCCGAGTGCGCGGCCTCGTACCGGCGGCCGCTGCCCAGGGCCCTGCTCGACGAGCGGCTGCACGTGCTCACCGGCGACATCGCCCGGCCCGACTGCGGGCTGGACGCGGACGCGCTCGCCCGCCTGCGCGCGGCCGCGCCGCGGGAGGTCTGGCACTGCGCGGCCAGCCTGAAGTTCGAGGACCGGCACCGCCGCGAGATCTTCGAGCACAACGTCGACGGCACCCGCCACATGCTCGAACTGTTCCGCAGGCTGTGCCCGCCCGGCCCCGCCGCAGCGCCGGCGGAGTTCCTCTACGTCTCCACCGCCTACACCGCCGGCAAGGCGCAGGGCGAGATCGAGGAGGCGCGGCATTCGGCCGATCGCGAATACAACAACGCCTACGAGGAGAGCAAGCACGCCGCCGAGCACCTCGTCGCCGACTTCTGCGAGGCGCACCGGCTGAGCTACCGCATCCTGCGGCCGACCGTCGTCATGGGGCCGCGCGCGAGCCACCACAGCGGCACCACCCGCTTCGGCGTGTACGGCTTCGCGAAGGAGGTCCACCGGCTGCGCGAGACCCTGGCCAAGCTGAAGCATCCGCTGGAACTGCTCGGCGCCGAGCGCGCCACCGCCAACCTGACCCCGGTCGACGAGTGCGTCTACGACATGCTGCGGCTGTCGGCGCTGGGCTTCGACGATCGGCGCTACTTCCACCTCAGCAACCCCGAGGGCGTGAACATGGGGGAGCTGGTCGCCATGATCGACCGCAAGACCGGCGCCGACCGGCTGGCGTTCGTCACCGAGCGCAGCGGCGACGCCGGCCCGCTGCAGGAGCTGTTCGACGAGCGCACCCGCTTCTATGCCGGCTACTACGGCGCCGAGAAGCGGTTCCTGCGCAGCGCGCCGCCGCAGCCGCAGCTGGACTGGGACGACGTCGACCGCTACCTGACCTCGTTCGTGCAGGAGCTGCAGCAGGAGGAAGCCGGCGGCGTGGGCTTCCGCCCGCAGCTCGTGTTCGCCCGCGACGGCGCCGCGCTGAAGGTCTTCGCCTGCGGCAGCCCCAAGCAGCCGCCGCTGTTCCTGGCCAACGCCTACGGCATGCCCGCGGAGTTCATGTGGCCGCTGGCGCAGCGCCTGCAGCGCGACTTCCACGTCGTCACCTGGGAATGCCGCTGGGTGCCGGGCGCCGAGGACGCCTTCGATCCCGGCGACTGCGGCTCGCTCGCGCACGCGCAGGACCTGGTCGACATCCAGAAGTCGCTGGGCCTGGCGTCGGCCAGCGTGGTCGGCTGGAGCAGCGGCGCGCAGGTCTCGCTGCGCGCCATGGCCGCGTTCCCCGAGCGCGTGCGCGCCGCCGTGCTGCTCAACCCGGGCGTCTCGATCCCGCCCTCGGACACCGTCCGCACCACCCGCTTCGAGACCGGCATCCGCACGCTGTTCGACAAGATCGCGGGCAGCTACCGCATGGCGGAGAAGTACTGCGAGCTGATCTACGGCGCCGCCGCCTCCGACGCCGGCGACAGCCGCATGCTCAGCAACATCCTGACCAGCACCGACCCCTACCTGCTGTACATGACCAGCCTGCCCTTCCGCACGCCGCAGTCGCTGTTCCGCTACGCCAACATGATGCGCACCCTGTTCGCCGAGCGGCCGGACGCCTGGACCGCCGACGTGGCGCAGCCGGTGCTGGTCTACGTCGGCGACCGCGACGTCGTCACCCATCCCGACGTCGGCCGGGCCCTGTGCGACGGCCTGCGCCGGGGCGAGCTGCACCGGGACGCCGAGGGCGACCACTTCGCCCACTACTACGACCAGCGCGTCGCGGACCTGGTGCGCCGCCACCTCGTGCCCGACCAGCAGAACGCCGCCTAGGACGCCGCCATGCCCCGCGCCATCGACCGCTTCCTCGCCTCGGCGGCACGCTTCCCGGAGCGGCCCGCGCTCTGGGTCGACGGAAGCAGCCATTCCTACCGCCAGCTGGCGGCGCATGCGCAGCGCCTGGCCGCCAGGCTGCGCGCCATCGACGGTCCGGTCTGCGCCACCCTGGGCGAGCGCAGCCTCACCGCGTACTGCGCGCCGCTCGCCTGCATGCTCGCCGGACGGATCCACGTCCCACTCGGCGCCAGCCTGCCGGAGGCGCGCATGGCCGACATCCTGCAGCGCACACGGCCCGCCGCGCTGATCTGCGACGCGACCGGCCGCCCCCGGCTGCCGGGCCTGCTGGACCGGCTCGACTTCCCGTTGCGCGTGCTTTCGCCGGCGCCGGACCAGGCGGCGGAGACCGGCGAGCCGGCCGTCCCCGCGCCGCGGCCGGACCACGGCGACGGCGACGGCGCCTCGGGCCTGGGCGTGCCCGACCGCGACATCGCCTACGTGCTGTTCACCTCGGGCAGCACCGGGCGGCCCAAGGGCGTCGCCGTGGGCCACGACGCGCTGAGCGCCTACGTCGACGCGACCCTCGCGCGCTATCCCGAGCTCGACGAGCGGCAGCGCTGCACGCAGTTCTTCGAGCCGACCTTCGACCTGTCGATGCACGACATGTTCGTGACCTGGGCCGCCGGCGCGTGCCTGTACTGCATCCCGCGCCCGGCGCTGCTGATGCCCACCGAGTTCGTGCGGGCGCACCGGCTGACCGTCTGGTTCTCGGTGCCGTCGCTGGCCGCCACGCTGCAGCGCTACGGCCTGCTCGCGGCCGGCGCGCTGCCGGACCTCGCGCTGGCCCTGTTCTGCGGCGAGGCCCTGCCCGGTCCGCTGGCCCGCGCCTGGGCGGCGGCCGCGCCGCACGCGCGCTGCGAGAACCTCTACGGGCCGACCGAGGCCACGATCGCCTGCACCGCGCATCGCTTCCGGGCCGACGACCCCGAGCGCGCCGTGGTCCCGATCGGCGCCCCGCTGCCCGGCATGGAACTCGCCGTGGTGGGCGACGACGGCACGCGCTGCGCGCCCGGCGAGGTCGGCGAACTGTGGCTGGGCGGCGCCCAGCTCGCCTTCGGCTACTGGCGCGACCCCGCGCAGACCGCCGAGCGCTTCGTCGATGCGCGCTTCGACGGCCTCGCCGCTTCGCGCTGGTACCGCACCGGCGACCTCGCCGCGATCGACCGCGAGGGCATCGCCCACTTCCGCGGCCGCGCCGACCGGCAGGTCAAGCTGCGCGGCTACCGCGTCGAGCTGCAGGAGGTCGAGGCGCACCTGCGCGAGGTCTGCGCGGGCGCGGGCGGGCCCGCCGAGGTGGCGGTGATCGCGATCGCAGCGCCCGGCGACGACGCGCCCGTCGGCCTCGCCGCCTTCGTCGCCGGCGCGCGCCTCGATGCCCGCGCGGCGCTGGCGGCGATGAAGTCGCGGCTGCCGCCCTACATGGTCCCCGCCGAGCTGCACCCGCTCGACGCCCTGCCGCTCAACGCCAACGGCAAGGTCGACCACACGACGCTGGCCGCGCTGCGCGCGGCCGCGGCGCAGGCGCCGCGCCGGCGGCGCGGCGAAGCGGCCGGCGCGCCGGAGCGGCCCGGGTGAGCGCCGACGCCGCGCAGGCGCGCTGCATCTTCTGCGACATCGCCGGCGGCCGCCTGCCCGCCAGCATCGTGCACCGGGACGCGCACTGGATCGCGGCGATGGACATCCATCCGATCCGCGCGGGCCACGTGCTGATCGTCCCCAGCCGGCACGTCGCCCGCATCGCGGAGCTCGAACCCGCCGCGCAGCGCAGGCTGTTCGCGCTCGCCGACGCCGTGCTGCGCGCGCAGGAAGCCGAGGGACTGGCCGCCGGCGGCGGCAATCTGCTGCTCAACGACGGCATCGCCGCCAACCAGCACATCCCCCACCTGCACCTGCACTGCATCCCGCGCAGGCGCGGCGACACCGTCGCCTTCGGCCTGCGCCTGCTGGCCCGCACCGCCGGCCTGTTCGGCCGCCGGGCGGACCGGGCGCAACTCGACGCCAGCGCCCGCGCGCTCGCCGCCCACCTGGCGCGGGATGCAGCTGCGACCGACGAGCCACCGCCGTAGGAGCGCGCTCGCGCGCGGCCGGGCCGTCCCCGCGACCCGATTCGCGCGCCAGCGCGCTCCTACGCGGCGGTCACGCCGCTACCGACGCCGCGACGTCGCGGTACTCCTCGATCTGGTCGAAGTTCATGTAGCGGTAGATCTCGGCGCCCCGGTCGTTGACGACGCCGATGTCCGCCATGTACTCGGCCTTGGTCGGGATGCGGCCCAGGCGCGAGCAGATCGCGGCCAGTTCCGCCGAGCCCAGGTACACGTTGGAGTTGCGGCCCAGCCGGTTCGGGAAGTTGCGGGTGCTGGTGGAGAACACCGTCGCGCCCTCGCGCACCTGCGCCTGGTTGCCCATGCACAGCGAGCAGCCGGGCATCTCCATGCGCGCGCCGGCGGCGCCGAAGGTGCCGTAGTGGCCTTCCTTGGTCAGCTCGCTGGCGTCCATCTTGGTCGGCGGGGCCACCCACAGGCGCGTGGGGATGTCGCGCTTGCCCTCCAGCAGCCGGGCGGCGGCGCGGAAGTGGCCGATGTTGGTCATGCACGAGCCGATGAACACCTCGTCGATCGTCGTCCCGGCCACGTCGGACAGCGTCTTCACGTCGTCCGGGTCGTTCGGGCAGGCCAGCAGCGGCTCGTGCACGTCCGCCAGGTCGATCTCGATGACCGCGGCGTACTCGGCGTCGGCGTCGGGCTGCAGCAGCTGCGGGTCGGCCAGCCAGGCTTCCATCTTCCTGATCCGGCGCGCCAGCGAGCGGGCGTCCTCATAGCCTTCCGCGATCATCCACTTCAGCAGGGTGATGTTGCTGTTGAGGTATTCGACGATCGGTTCCTTGTCCAGGCGCACGGTGCAGCCGGCCGCGGAACGCTCGGCCGAGGCGTCGGACAGCTCGAACGCCTGCTCCACCTTCAGCTGCGGCAGGCCCTCGATCTCGAGGATGCGGCCGGAGAAGACGTTCTTCTTGCCGGCCTTGGCCACCGTCAGCAGGCCCTGCTTGATCGCGTAGTACGGGATCGCATTGACCAGGTCGCGCAGGGTCACGCCGGGCTGCAGCTCGCCCCTGAAGCGCACCAGCACCGACTCGGGCATGTCCAGCGGCATCACCCCGGTGGCCGCGGCGAACGCGACCAGGCCCGAGCCCGCCGGGAACGAGATGCCCACCGGGAAGCGCGTGTGCGAGTCGCCGCCGGTGCCGACGGTGTCGGGCAGCAGCATGCGGTTGAGCCAGCTGTGGATCACGCCGTCGCCCGGGCGCAGGGAGATGCCGCCGCGGGTGGAGATGAACTCCGGCAAGGTGTGGTGGGTCTTGACGTCGACCGGCTTCGGGTAGGCCGCGGTGTGGCAGAACGACTGCATCACCAGGTCCGCCGAGAAGCCCAGGCAGGCCAGGTCCTTCAGCTCGTCGCGGGTCATTGGGCCGGTGGTGTCCTGGGAGCCGACCGAGGTCATCTTAGGCTCGCAGTAGGTGCCCGGGCGCACGCCCTCGCCTTCCGGCAGGCCGCAGGCGCGGCCGACCATCTTCTGCGCCAGCGAGTAGCCGCGGCCGCTGTCGGCCGGCTGCTGCGGCTGGCGGAACAGGTCGGTGGCCGGCAGGCCCAGCGCCTCGCGCGCCTTGGCGGTCAGGCCGCGGCCGACGATCAGCGGGATGCGGCCGCCGGCGCGCACCTCGTCGAACAGCACCTCGGACTTGACCTGGAACTCGGCGATCGTCTCGCCGTCCTTGATCGCCCGGCCCTCGTAGGGGCGCAGCTCGACGACGTCGCCGTGCTCCATCCCCGACACGTCCAGCTCGATCGGCAGCGCACCGGCGTCCTCCATCGTGTTGTAGAAGATCGGCGCGATCTTGCCGCCCAGGCACACGCCGCCGAAGCGCTTGTTGGGAATGTAGGGGATGTCCTCGCCGGTCCACCACAGCACCGAGTTGGTCGCCGACTTGCGGCTGGAGCCGGTGCCGACCACGTCGCCCACGTAGGCGACCAGGTGGCCTGCATCCTTCAGCTTCAGGATCTCGCCGATCGGCCCGCGCTTGCCGTCCTCCTCGGGCACGAACGGGGCGTCGGGGCGCTTGTTCTTCAGCATCGCCAGCGCATGCATCGGGATGTCCGGGCGGGTGGTCGCGTCCGGCGCCGGCGACAGGTCGTCGGTGTTGGTCTCGCCCGGCACCTTGAACACGGTGACGGTCAGGCTCTGCGGCACTTCCGGCCGGCTGGTGAACCACTCGGCCTCGGCCCAGCTCCGCAGCACGGCCTGCGCGTTGGCGTTGCCGGCCTCGGCCTTCTCCTGCACATCGTGGAAGGCGTCGAACACCAGCAGGGTGTGCTTCAGGCCCTCGGCCGCCACCGCGCCCAGCTCGGCGTGGTCGAGCAGCTCGATCAGCGGGTGGATGTTGTAGCCACCGAGCATGGTGCCCAGCAGCTCGGTCGCGCGGCGCGGCGAGACCAGCGGCGTGGCCTCGGCGCCCAGGGCGACCGCGGCCAGGTACGAGGCCTTGACCTTGGCGGCGTCGTCGACGCCCGCCGGCACGCGATGGCTGAGCAGCTCGACCAGGAACGCGCGTTCCTCCTCGTCCGCCGGCGGCTGCTTGATCAGCTCGATCAGGTCGGCGGTCTGCTGCGCGGACAGCGGCAGCGGGGGAATGCCGAGCGCGGCGCGTTCGGCGGCATGTTGGCGATAGGCTGCGAGCATGGAAACTCCGGGGTGTCGCGTACCGGTGGACGGTGCGTCTCAGGCCGACGGTACGATCAGCTTGAGACCCTTGAAATAGGTGCGGAAGAACGCGTCGTCGCGCGTGATCAGGCCGTTGCACTGCAACAGCGCATGCGCGCCGACCAGGAAGTCGCGCGCCGAGCGGCCGGCGACGTCGCCGCGCTGCCACGACCGGCGCTGCATCTCGCCGGCGCGCAACGCGGACTTGGCCTCGATCGCCGAGAAGCGCACGCCCATGTCCTCGAGCACGGCCATCGTCTCGGCGCCGTCGTGCAGCGAGCCGCAGATCTCGGCCAGCGCCACGTCGCAGACCACGACCGGGCCCGCGCTCAGGTACTGGCGCAGGCACGCCTCGGCGGCATCGGCCTGCGGGCCGTCGGCCAGCAGGTCCACCAGCACCGGGGCGTCCACGGCGATCACCGCGAGCCGTCTCCGTCGCCGGCATCGGCCGCCTGGCCACGGACGGCGCGCATCGCCGTGTCGGTGTCCTCGAAGCCTTCGAGGCGGAACCGGCCCCGCGCCCGCGAGACCGCGTCGTCGACGCTCTTGCGCAGCACGATCCGGCTGCCCTCCAGCTCGACCTTCAGGATCGTGCCCTTGCTCAGCCCCAGCGCGTCGCGCACCGGCTTGGGCAGGGTGATCTGGCCGCGCTCGGCGACGGTGGCTTCCATCGGGCCTCTCCCGAAAAGTATGCACGTATTATACATACTTTCGCCCGCATACCTAAAGGCGGCTAGAAGGCCAGCTGGAAGCGGGCGTTGAGCGTGGTGCCGCGATCCTCGCCCTGGTACTCGCCGCTGCGGTTGTCGGTCCGCCAGCGGATCGCGTCGAGCATGACCCGGCTGAAATCGTTGAGGTACCAGTTGACGCCCAGCGTCAGCGCGTCGCCGGTGCCGCCGGTCGGCAGGTCGCCGTAGTCGACGTCCTCGTAGCGCGCCTTGAGTTCCCAGGCCCCCGGCCCACCGGCCGTCACCGGCCTGACGACCTTGACCCGGCCCCAGGTGCCGGTCTTCGCGGCGAACGACGGCGTGGCCCCGGACAGGAACCAGCCGGCCGACAGCGCCCAGGCATCGTGCGCGACGTCGTAGCGTCCGGTGCCGCCGAGGCCTTCGACCTCGCGCCGGCCCCACTCGCCGTAGCCCCAGAACGGGCCGCGCACCCCGAGCAGCTCGACGCCGTAGCCGCTGCCGCGGTCGGCGCCGGCCAGCGCGCCGGGCGCGATCCTGACCAGGTCGTTGAGGTGCCCCGAGATCGCCGCGCTGCGGAACACCCCGCTGCTGCCCGGCGCGATGTCCTCGTAGAAGCCCCAGGCGCCCAGGTGCAGCAGCCCGCCCTCGCCCTTCAGCGGGTTCCAGTGCGCCCGGCCGGCGAGCGTCATCGAATCGTCGCTGTCGCCGACGTTGTTGAGGTCGTTGCCGGCGATCGAGACGCTGGCGTGCCAGTCCTCGCCGTAGATCCGTTCGGTCAGGCCGACGCCGAACAGCCCGCGCTGCGGCAGGATCTGGGTGCCGACGACGTTGCGGTCCTGGAACGGGGTATTGCCGGTCCCGCTGCTGCCGTCGATGCCGCGGTCGTTGAGGCGGTTGCCGATCGTCAGCTCGGCCTCGCGGCCGGACAGCCTGTGGCCGATGGTCGCGTAGGCCGATTTCCAGACCACGCCGTTGTCGGCGAAGTCGCCCTCGACCGCATAGCCGAGCATGCCGTAGCTGCCCTCGAAGCCCAGGCGCACCGAGCGGATCTCGGTCCCGGTGATGTTGCGGGCGTCGAAGTCCGAGCCGTGGGTGCTGGAACTGTCGACGAAGACGCGGCCGCGGGGCCGGAAGGTGATCTCGCCGTCGGCGCTGGCGAACTGCGGCGCGCCCTTCGACCAGTTCACGGTCGGCGCCTCGGCCTGCGCCGCTTCGATCTTCGCGACCCGCTCGAGCAGCGCGGCGTCGGGCGCGGGCGCCGCTGTCGTGGCCGGCGGCATTGCGGCGCCTGCCGGCGCCTGGCCGGCCTCCAGCGCCGACAGGCGCGCTTCGAGCCGCCGGATCTGTTCGGCCTGCTGGCGGACGAGGTCCTCCAGGGCGGCCGGCGTCGACTGGGCCGCGGCGGCGGAGGTGGCGAGCAGCAGGCCGATCGCGGCCGCCAGTGCGGCGGGACGGGGACGGGGCAACATGGGCATCGTGCGATCTCCGGGCACGGCGCACCCTCGGCGGGCGGCCGCAGGCTGGCCTGCCGCGACGGGCAGGCATGACGGAAGGAAGGGGCGCCGGTACCGCCGCTGCGGCATCCGGCGCGACGCACCCGGACGTGGGGGAACGGGTGTCGGAAGGCCGCCCGGCGCGCCGCGCCGGGCGGCGACGCTCAGCTCGTCGCTTCGCGCGACGCGTTCGGGCGCCAGGTGATCAGGCGGTGTTCGACGACATCCAGCGCCGCATCGATGATCAGCACGAAGGCCGCGAGCAGGATGATGCCCGCGAACACGCCGACGGCGTTGAAGTTGCCTTCGGCCTGCGCGATCAGGTAGCCCAGGCCGGCCGAGGCGCCGAGGTACTCGCCGATGATCGCGCCGACCACCGCGAAGCCCACCGAGGTGCGCAGCGACGACAGGATCCAGCTCGCGGCCGCCGGGAAGTACACGTGCCGCAGCAGTGCGCGGCCGTTGGCGCCCAGGATCCGGGCGTTGGCCAGCACCACCGGGTTGACCTCGCGTACGCCCTGCATCGCGTTGAAGAAGGTGATGAAGAACACCAGCGTCACCGCCAGCGCGACCTTCGACCACAGCCCCAGCCCCAGCCAGAGCACGAAGATCGGCGCCAGCACCACGCGCGGGATCGCATTGAAGCCCTTGATGAAGGGGTCCAGGATCCGCGCCGCGCGCCGGCTCAGCCCCAGCCAGACGCCGCAGGCCACGCCCAGCGCGGTGCCGATGACGTAGCCCAGCACGGTCTCGGTCAGGGTGATGTAGACGTGGGTGTAGAAGCCGGCGTCCGCCAGCCAGGCGAACATCTGGCGGACGATGTCCAGCGGTGCCGGGAAGAAGAACGGGTCGACGATCCCGGCCGACACCCCGGCCTGCCAGCCGCCGAACACGACGACGACCAGCATCGCCTGGATCACGCGGTCAGTCCTGGCGTGCATAGCTCTTCTCCACTTCGCCGCGCAGGCAGGCCCAGATGTCGCGGTACAGGTCGATGAAATGCTGGTCGAGCTTGATCTCGGCCACGTTGCGCGGGCGCGCCAGGCGCACCGGGAAGCTCTCGACCACGCGGCTCGACGGTCCCGAGGACAGCACCACCACGCGGTCGCCCAGCGCGATCGCCTCTTCCAGGTCGTGGGTGATCAGCATCACCGCGCGCCGGTCCTCCTGCCACAGGCGCAGCAGCTCGTTCTGCATCAGGTGCCGGGTATGGATGTCGAGCGCCGAGAACGGCTCGTCCATCAGCATCACCTTCGGCTCGACGATCAGCGCCTGCGCCATCTGCACGCGCTTGCGCTGGCCGCCGGAGAGCTGGTACGGGTAGCGGTGCTCGAATCCGGCCAGGCCGACCTTGGCCAGCCAGGCCCGCGCCTGCTCCTCGCGCTCGGCCTGGCCGACGCCGCGGAAGCGCAGGCCGAGCTCGACGTTCTGCAGCGCGGTCTTCCACGGCAGCAGCGCGTCCTGCTGGAACAGGTAGCCCACGTTCCGCTGCACGCCGTCGACCGGCTTGCCGTCGATGCGGATGCGGCCCTCCGACGGCGCCAGCAGGCCGGCGACGGCGTTGAGGATGGTGCTCTTGCCGCAACCGGTGGGGCCGACGATGGCGACGAACTCGCCGTCGCCCGCCTGGATGTCGACGTCGCGGACGGCGGTGAAATCGCCGAAGGACATGGTGACCCCTTCGATCGACACCATCGGGCGGGTCTGGAGCGGCACGGGACCGGCGTCCCGCAGTCTGGCGACGTTGGCGATAGCCATGGAACCTCCTGGCGTCAGCGGCCCGCGCCCGCGCTGGCGCGGTCGACGAACGCGTTGGTGTAGGTCTTGCCGAGGTCGATCTCGGCGCTCGCGATATCGGCGTTGAACTCCCGCAGCACCATCAGCGGCGTCTCCAGGTCCGCCGGCTCGAAGCGGCCGTCGCGGGTGAAGATCGCGCGCGCGGCCTCGACCGCCTGGGCGTAGATCTCGCGATCGCCCGACACGTACCGGTCCGGCAGCGCGGCGACGATCTCCTCGGCCGAATGGTCGGCGATGAACGCCAGCGCCTTCAGCTGCGCGCGCACGATCTTCTCGGCCGCCTCCGGGCGTTCGTCGAGGAACGACTGCTCGGCGTACATCACCGAGGTCGGGTAGATGCCGCCGTAGACGGCGCGGGCGCCCTCGTCGCTGCGGGCGTCGATGATGATCCTGCCCACGCCGCGCGCCGCGATCAGGGTGGCCGCCGGGTCGTAGTTGACCAGCAGGTCGACCTTGCCCTGGTCGAGCGCCGCCACCGCCGCGGCGCCCGAGCCCACGCCGATGATGGAGACGTCGTCGACCGGGATGTCGTGCTGGGCGAGGAAGTGCCGCACGAAGAAGTCCGAGGACGATCCCGGCGCGGTGATGCCCACCTTCATGCCGCGGATCGACGCCGGGGCCGCCGGGTCGAACGTGCTGTCGGGCCGCCCCGCCAGCACCAGGCCGGAGTTGCGCGACAGCAGCACGAAGCCGACCACGTTCTTCTGCTTGGCCTGCATCTGGATGGTGTGGTCGTAGAAGCCGACCGCCACGTCGGTCGAGCCGGCGACCAGCGCCTGCAGCACCTTGGAGCCGCCCTGGGCGAAGTTCTCGGTGCGCACGTCGAGGCCGACCTCCTCGAAGTAGCCGTTGGCGTCGGCGATGAAGAACGGCAGGTTGTTGAGGTTGTAGGAGCCGACGCTGATGCGGACGGTCTCCTCGCCACCGCCGCGACCGGAACAGCCGGCCAGGCAGGCGATGGCCGCCGCGCACGCGGCGAGAATGAAGCGCTTGTACATCGATCCCTCCCAGGATGGTGATGGTGCGGACCGGGCGGCGCCCGGCGGGTTCAGGTCATGCGGCCGAGCTCCATGGCGTCGCGGCGTCCCGCCGGGGGTCCGTGCTGGCAAACACGCGTCCTTCGAACAGCCGCCGCGCGGTCCTGACCACGCTGGCGACGATCGGGGCGTCTTCTCCGTGCCTGAGCAGCGCCACGTCCAGGCAGCCGCTGGGATGCTCGATCCTGACGTCGGACGGTACAGGCACCTGCCCGGCCGTCCGCTGAGCGAGGGTGCCCGGCAGCGCGCAGGCGGTCGAGATGCCCACCGCGCCGGTGATCGCGAGCGCGCTGTGGCACTGGTGCGGCATGAAGTAGCGCACGGCCAGCGTCCCGCCGCTGCGCGGCGGCATCAGCAGCACCGGCTTGGGGATCACCCGGTCGGCCGCGTCCGGGATGCCCATCCGGCGCCCCGCCTCGATCCGGATCCGTTCCATGCGGGCCAGCATCGCGGTGTCGGCATTGAGCGCGGCGACGCTTTCCTCGCCGGTCACGCCCAGCGCCGACGCGGCCATCATCACCATCGGCATGGCGCAGTCGATGCAGCTGACCTCGACGCCGTCGATCCATTCGCTGGCCTGACCCGTCGGCAACAGCTTGCCGGTCCGCGCGCCGGCCGCATCGAGGAAGGTCAGCGAGATCGGCGCCGCGGTGCCCGGCGTACCGGCGATCCGGGTGTCGCCCCGGTAGCTGACCCTGCCCTGCGGCGTCTGCACCGTCGCCAGCACCACCTTGCCGGTGTTGACGTTGTGGATGCGCACCTCGGTCTGCGGGTCCGATGCGGCGACCATGCCCGATTCGATCGCGAACGGGCCGACCGCGGCCAGCATGTTGCCGCAGTTCGGCGTGGTGTCGACCATACGCCGGTCCAGCCGGATCTGCGCGAACAGGTAGTCGATGTCCGCGTCCTCGCGGCTGGGCGGCCCGACGATGGCGACCTTGCTGCTGAGCGCGTTGCCGCCGCCGATGCCGTCGATCTGCAAGGGGTGGCCGGCGCCCATCAGGTCGAGCAGAAGCCGGTCCCGCGCGGCGGGATCGCCCGGCAGGTCCGAGGCGAGGAAGAAGGGCCCTTTCGAGCTTCCGCCTCGCATCAGGACGCAGGGAAGACTGTAGAGATCGTTGGACATGATCGCGGCAGATTGATATCTATATCGAATCAATGGTTCGATTCGTTCCGATCTTGTCATGGACGGAATTGATCTGTGAAATGCTTTTTTATCCAGGATTGATCCGATATGAGCATCAATTGCGAAATCCTCGACCTGCGCGCCCTGCTGCTCGTGGCCGACACCCGCAGCTTCCATCGCGCCGCCGAGGCGCTGCACGTCTCGCAGCCCGCGCTGAGCCGGCGCATCCAGAAGCTCGAGAACGCGGTCGGCGCGCCGCTGCTCGAGCGCACCACGCGCAGCGTGGCCCCCACCGCGCTCGGCCGCGACCTGCTGCCGCTGGTGCGGCGGATGATCGAGGAGTTCGACGGCTCGCTGTTCGCCTCGCGCGGCGTCGACGACGGGCGCGGCAGCCAGGTCACGATCGCCTGCCTGCCGACCGCCGCGTTCTACTTCCTGCCCAGCGTCATCGCGCGCTTCCACGAAGACCATCCCAACGTCCGCTTCCGCATCCTCGACATCCCCGCCACCGAAGGCCTGCAGGCGGTCGAGCGCGGCGAGGTGGAGTTCGGGATCAACTTCATGGGCGCGTCGGACCCCGACCTGGAGTTCGACGTGCTGGTCGAGGATCCGTTCGTGCTCGCCTGCCGCCGCGACCACCCGCTGGCGAAGAAGCGCCGCGTGACCTGGCACGACATCGCCCAGCACCCGCTGATCACCGTGCACCGCACCAGCGGCAACCGCACCCTGCTCGACGGCGCGCTGGCCCGCGAGAACCTGAAGCTGAGCTGGTTCTACGAGGTCACCCACCTGTCGACCTCGCTCGGCCTGGTCGAGGCCGGCGTCGGCATCTCGGTGCTGCCGCGGATGGCCACGCCGCAGCAGCAACACTCCATTCTGGTGACCCGGGAGATCGCCCCGCCCGTGGTGTCACGTACCATCGGCATCGTGAGGCGGCGCGGCGCGATGCCGTCGCCGGCGGCCGAACGGTTCCTGCAGATGCTCAAGAGCACCTGGCAGGCCCCGGCCCACGACGGCCGTCGATGACGCGCTCGCCACGACGGACGGCCTAGACTGGACGGACCGGGACGCCGATGCGCATCGTCCCCGCCGGTCCCGCGCCATCCGGACCGGCCCTTGCACCGCACGCCATGACCGGCCCCGGCCGCGTCACCGCCAGCAACCTGCGACAGGAGTACCTGCATGATCGATTCCTTCTCCACCCGCGCCGACCTGGACGTCTCCGGCCGCCGCTACGCCTACGCCAGCCTGGCCAAGCTGGGCGAGCGCTTCGACATCTCCGCCCTGCCCTACTCGATGAAGATCCTGCTGGAGAACCTGCTCCGGCACGAGGACGGGGTGACGGTCGAGGCCGGCCACATCGAGGCCGTGGCCAGGTGGGACCCGGCGGCCGAGCCCGACACCGAGATCGCGTTCATGCCGGCGCGCGTGGTGCTGCAGGACTTCACCGGCGTGCCCTGCGTGGTCGACCTGGCGGCGATGCGCGACGCGGTCAAGCGGCTGGGCGGCCGGCCCGAGCAGATCAACCCGCAGATCCCCTCCGAGCTGGTGATCGACCACTCGGTGCAGGTCGACGTGTTCGGCCGCCCCGACGCGCTCGACCTCAACGGCAAGATCGAGTTCGAGCGCAACAAGGAGCGCTACGCCTTCCTGCGCTGGGGGCAGAAGGCGTTCGAGAACTTCAAGGTGGTGCCGCCCAACACCGGCATCGTCCACCAGGTGAACCTGGAGAACCTGGCGCGGGTGGTGATGGAGCGCGAGGTGGACGGCGAGTCGTGGGCCTTCCCCGACACCGTGTTCGGCACCGATTCCCACACCACCATGATCAACGGCATCGGCGTGCTGGGCTGGGGCGTGGGCGGCATCGAGGCCGAGGCCGCGATGCTGGGGCAGCCGTCCTCGATGCTGATCCCGCAGGTGGTCGGCTTCGAGCTGACCGGCCGGCTGCCCGAGGGCGCCACCGCCACCGACCTGGTGCTCACCGTCACCCAGATGCTGCGCCGCCAGGGCGTGGTCGGCAAGTTCGTCGAGTTCTACGGCGAAGGCCTGCAGCACCTGCCGCTGGCCGACCGCGCCACCATCGGCAACATGGCCCCGGAGTACGGCGCCACCTGCGGCATCTTCCCGATCGACGCCGAGTCGCTGACCTACCTGCGCCTGTCCGGCCGCAGCGAGGAGCAGATCGCGCTGGTGGAGGCCTACGCCAAGGCGCAGGGCCTGTGGCACGACGCGGCGACGCCGCACGCCCGGTACAGCGCCACCCTGCGCCTGGACATGGGCGAGGTCCAGCCTTCCCTGGCCGGTCCCAAGCGCCCGCAGGACCGCGTGCTGCTGCAGGACGTGCAGGGCAACTTCCGCGACAACCTGGGCCCGCTGATCAAGAACCGCGTCCCGGCCGAAGGCCAGGAGGTCCGCGAGTTCAAGGAGGAAGGCGGCAACCAGCCGCAGGCCGAGCGCCTGGCGGCGAAGCCGATCTCGCGCATCACCCTGGCCGACGGCGAGCACGAGCTGACCGACGGCTCGGTGGTCATCGCCGCGATCACCTCCTGCACCAACACCTCCAACCCGGCGGTGATGCTCGGCGCCGGCCTGCTGGCCCGCAACGCGGTGGCCAAGGGCCTCAAGGCCGCGCCGTGGGTGAAGACCTCGCTCGGCCCGGGCTCGCGGGTGGTGACCGACTACCTGGAGAAGGCCGGCGTGACCGCCGACCTGGAGAAGCTCGGCTTCTACGTGGTCGGCTACGGCTGCACCACCTGCATCGGCAACTCCGGCCCGCTGCCCGATGCGGTGTCCAGGGGCATCGCCCAGAACGACCTCGCGGTCGCCTCGGTGCTGTCGGGCAACCGCAACTTCGAGGGCCGCATCCACGCCGAGGTGAAGATGAACTACCTCGCCTCGCCGCCGCTGGTGGTCGCCTACGCGATCGCCGGCACCGTGGACATCGACCTGACCACCGAGCCGCTGGGCAAGGGCGCCGACGGCCAGCCGGTGTACCTGCGCGACATCTGGCCCAGCAACAAGGAGATCGGCGACGTCATCGCCGCCACCGTGGGGCCGGAGATGTTCAAGCAGAACTACGCCGACGTGTTCAAGGGCGACAACCGCTGGAACACCATCGAGTCGCCCGACGGCGAGCTCTACGTGTGGGACGAGGCCTCCACCTACATCAAGAACCCGCCCTACTTCGACGGCATGACCATGGAGGTCGGCCACATCGCCGACATCCGCGGCGCCCGCGTCATGGGCCTGTTCGGCGACTCGATCACCACCGACCACATCTCGCCTGCCGGCAACATCAAGAAGGACTCGCCCGCCGGCCGCTTCCTGCAGTCGCGCGGCGTGCAGCCGGCCGACTTCAACAGCTACGGCAGCCGCCGCGGCAACGACGATGTCATGGTACGCGGCACCTTCGCCAACATCCGCATCAAGAACCTGATGTTCAGCGGCGAGGAAGGCGGCAACACCCTGTACTTCCCCGAGGGCGGCGGCGAGCCGGAGAAGCTGGCGATCTACGACGCGGCGATGAAGTACAAGGCCGACGGCGTGCCGCTGGTGGTCTTCGCCGGCGAGGAGTACGGCACCGGCTCCTCGCGCGACTGGGCCGCCAAGGGCACCAACCTGCTCGGGGTCAAGGCCGTGGTCGCGCAGAGCTTCGAGCGCATCCACCGCTCCAACCTGGTCGGCATGGGCGTGCTGCCGCTGCAGTTCCGCAAGGGCGAGAACGCGCAGACCCACGGCCTCGACGGCTCCGAGGTGGTCGAGATCACCGGCCTCGACGACGGCAAGGCGCGGACCGCCACCGTGAGCGCCAGGCGCCAGGACGGCAGCACCGTCAGCTTCGAGGTCGACGTGCTGCTGCTGACGCCGAAGGAAGTGGAGTACTTCCGCAATGGAGGCCTGTTGCACTACGTCCTGCGCCAGCTCGCCGCGAAGCAAACCGCCTGACCGTTTCCGCACGAGCGGAAGCCCGGCCCGGGCGCACAGCGCCCGGGCGTTCGGGAACGCGCGAAGCGATGCTTCGCAAGCGCGCCCCCTCACCCACAACGGCGGCCTGCTGCACGACGTCCTGCGCCAGCTCGCCGCGAAGCAAACCGCCTGACCGTTTCCGCACGAGCGGAAGCCCGGCCCGGGCGCATGGCGCCCGGACAATCGGGCACGGCCCGCGGTCCTGTAGGAGCGCGCTCGCGCGCGACCGCGGCCGCCACGATCCGACCCGGTACGCCACGGCCGCGACGCCACGCGCACCGGAGCCGTGGCCCGCGCGGGGTCCTTGCGGTCCATGTCGCGCGCGAGCGCGCTCCTACGAGGCGGCGGCATCGGCATCCATCGCAGGCACCGTGGACCCCATTCCGGACGCCCGCCATGCACGCGAAACACCCTCGCCGCGCCGAGTCGGGGCCCATGTCGCGCGAACACCTCATTGGCCAGCCGCCAGGCTCTCGACTGGAGACGCCCCAGGGTGGCCTGCCGCGGCGCACAAAAGAAAAGGGCCGCGAAGCGGCCCTTTTCGGTGCGGTGGACGCCTGCGCGCCCGCGCCGCGGCCTACTGCTGGATCGGCACCAGGGTGATCTCGACGCGGCGGTTCTGCGCCCGGCCGGCCTCGGTGCTGTTGTCGGCGATCGGGCGGGTGAAGCCGGCGCCGACGGTGATGATGCGCTGCTGGGCCACGCCCTGGGCGGTCAGGTAGGACGCCACCGCCTGCGCGCGGCGCTCCGACAGCTGCTGGTTGTAGCTGGCGCTGCCGACGTTGTCGGTGTGGCCGGCCACCTCGATCACGGTCTGCTCGTACTGCTTCAGCGTGCCGGCGACGTTGTTGAGCACCGGGTAGAACTGCGACTGGATGTTGGCCTGGTCGAAGCCGAAGGTCACGTTGCCGGGCATGTTGAGGGTGATGTTGTCGCCCTGGCGGACCACGTCGACGCCGGTGCCGGCCATCTGGCGGCGCAGCTCGGCTTCCTGGCGGTCCTGGTAGGTGCCGACCGCACCGCCGGCCAGCGCGCCCACGCCGGCGCCGATCATCGCGTGCTGGCGGCGCTCGGTGGCGCTGTCGCCGCTGAGCAGGCCGGCGACCGCACCGATGCCCGCGCCCACCAGCGCGCCGGTCCGGGTGCGGTTCGGGTCGTTCGGATCCGAGGTCTGGCCGGTGTAGCTGGCACAGCCGGTCATCAGCAGGGCGCCTGCGAGGGCGGCGGTCAAGCCGGCGGTCACGGACTTGCGCATAAGTCGTCTCCCTTTTTCTGGTTCGCGCCGGAGGAACCGGCTGGTGATGGACGCCCGCATCCTAGTCACGCCCGGGTGGCGGAAGGGTGATGGCATCGCGGCCCGGATAGAACCCATTCATCTTCCTGCCGCGTCCGCATAGCGTCGGCAGGAGCGCGCTGGCGCGCGACTGCCGGATGGCGCAGCGCCGGTCGCCGTGTTCCGTCGGCGGTGCGTGGGGACGCGCTCCCCCTCTGCCGCAAGTCTCCGATGGCATCTCGCGCGGTCGCGCGCGAGCGCGCTCCTACAGGGACGTTGCTTTCGGGGCGAGGTCGGGGCGAGGTGTGAGGCACAACCGGGGCGGCTCGATCCGATCGCGCCTCCCCGGCTTTCGTAGGAGCGCGCTCGCGCGCGACAGCGCCTTCCCCGCGAGTTCGGTCGCGCGCTCACGCGCGCCTACCGCGACTTCCGCGCCTTGCCGGAGACCCGGGCATAGGCGTCGAGCGCGGCCTGCCGGCCTTCGGCCAGGTCCACCACCGGTGCGTGCGGATAGCGCTCCAACCGTCGCAGCGTCGCCTTCGGCGCTTCCCACGGCGCGTGGCGGTGCTCGGGCGGCAGCGCTTCCAGCTGCGGCAGCCAGCGCAGCAGGTAGGCCGCGTCGGGATCGAACCGCCGCGCCTGCAGCACCGGGTTGAAGACGCGGAAGTACGGCGCCGCGTCGGCGCCGGTGCCGGCGGTCCACTGCCAGCCCAGGGTGTTGTTGGCGAGGTCGGCATCGACCAGCGTGTCCCAGAACCAGCGCGCACCGTGCCGCCAGTGCAGGCGCAGGTGCTTGGTCAGGAAGCTGGCGACGATCATGCGCACGCGGTTGTGCATCCAGCCCGTGCGCCACAGCTCGCGCATGCCGGCGTCGACGATCGGCACGCCGGTGCGCCCGCGCTGCCAGGCGTCGAGCGTGCGCGCTTCTGCTCGGGCCCACGGGAAGTCCCGGAAGCGCGGGTCGAGGCTGTCGTCGGGCGTGTGCGGGTAGTGGTGCAGCAGGTGGTGCGCGAACTCGCGCCAGCCGAGCTGGGCGAGGAAGGGGTCGGCGACCTCGGGCGGTGCGGCGGCCTGTACGGCGGCGGCCACCCGCGCGACCGCGATCTCGCCGAAGTGCAGGTGCGGCGACAGCCGCGAGGTGCCGCGCCCGGCGGGCCGATTGCGCGCTTCGGGGTAATCGGCCAGGCCCTCGGCCAGGAAGCGGTCCAGCGCGGCGCGCGCGCCCGGCTCGCCCGGCTCGAAGCGCTGCCAGCAGCCGCGGTCCCAGCGCCGCTCGGGCCGCAGGTGCAGGCCTTCGAGGGTCACCCCGTGCGGCACCGCGTCCTCGTCCGCGACCGTCGCGAACTGCGCGGGCGCCTCCCACAGCCGTGGCGCCCGCCACTGGCTGCGCGCCTTGCGCCAGAACGGGGTGAACACCCGGTACGGGTCGCCCTGCCCGGTCTCGACCTCCCAGGGCTCGAACAGCAGCGAGCCGTTGTAGCTCTCCGCGCGCAGGCCGCCCTCGCGCAGCGCGCGCTTGATGCCGGCGTCGCGCGCCTCGACCGCCGGCTCGTAGCGGCGGTTCCAGAACACGGCCTCGGCATCCACCGCCGTGGCCAGGGTCTGCAGCGTGGCGAGCGTCGGGCCGTGGAAGCAGCGCAGCCGCGCGCCGCGCTCGCGCAGCCGGGCGTCCAGCGAGGCCAGCGCATGGTGCCGCCAGGCGTCCGAGGCGGCGCCGGGGCGCCAGTCGCCCTCCTCCGCCGGCGCGTGCACGTAGACCATCAGCGGGACGTAGCCGCCCTCGACCGCGGCGCGCAGCGCCGGGTTGTCGTCGAGGCGGAGGTCGTTGCGGAACCAGACGAGCGCGATGGCCATGGCGGAGTATGGACATCCGCCGCCGTCGCCGCGTCAAGCCCTAGTACTCGCGCGGGATGCGCTCGTTGAGGCCGACCAGGATCTCGTAGGGGATCAGGCCCGCCGCCTCGGCCAGCGATTCCACCCGGATCTCCGCCCCGCCCTGGCGGCCGACCAGCACCACCTCGTCCTCGTTCCAGGCGCTGCCGCCGCCGATGTCGACCATGAACTGGTCCATGCACACCCGGCCCACGATCGGGTAGTCGCGCCCGCCGATCAGCACCCGCCCGCGCGAGGACAGCGCGCGCGGGTAGCCGTCGCCGTAGCCGATCGGCACGGTCACCACGCGGGTGTCGGCGGCCGGCGCCCAGGTCGCGCCGTAGCTGACCGGCCGCCCGGCGCGCACGACCTTGAAGTACACCACGCGCGAGACCAGCGACAGCGCCGGGCGCACCGGGATCGCCGGCCGCGAGGCCGGATCGGGCAGCACCCCGTAGAGCACGATGCCGGGGCGCACCAGGTCCAGGTGGGTCTCGGGAAAGTGCAGCACGCCGCCGGAATTGGCCAGGTGCCGCAGCGGCATCGGCGCGCCGAGGCGGTCGAAGTGCGCGCAGGCGTCGAGGAAGCGCGCCAGCTGCACGCCGGTCATCGGCGAGTCCGGGTCGTCAGCGCAGGCCAGGTGCGAGTAGATGCCCTTCACCTCGCACCAGCGCGAGGCGACCGCGGCCTCGACGAACGGGCCGGCGGAGTAGTCGTGCACGCCGATCCGCTCCATGCCGGTGTCGATCTTCAGGTGCACCGCGGCGCGCCGCCCGGCCGACTCCGCGGCGGCCTCCACCTGCCGCAGCTTGTCGAGCGAGGACACGGTGATCTCGAGGTCGTGGGCGAGGAACTGGGTCGCCTGCGGCCCGAAGATGCCGCCCATCACCAGGATCGGGGTGCGCACGCCGGCCCGGCGCAGGGCGATGCCCTCCTCCAGGAAGGCCACGCCGAGCCGGTCCACGCCGCAGGCCTCCAGCCGCCGCGCCACCGGCACCAGCCCGTGCCCGTAGGCGTTGGCCTTGACGATGCCCATCACCGGCACGCGCACGTGGGCGCGGATCGCCTCCAGGTTGCCGGCCAGGCGGTCGAGGTCGACCAGGATCCGGGTGGGGCGCTGCGCGGAGGCGACGGTCATCGGCGCGGCGTCGCGCGAAGGGGACGGAACGGGGGCACGGGACGGCTCATGGCCGGGCATTGTAGGGCGCGCGGCGCGCTACTCGAAGCTGCCCATCATGTCGTTGGCGAGGTTGTCGAAGCGGGTGTACTCGCCGAAGAAGCGCAGCTTGAAGGAGCCGGTGGGGCCGTTTCGGTGCTTGCCGATGATGATCTCGGCCAGTCCCTTGTCGGCCGAGCTCTCCTTGTTGTAGTACTCGTCGCGGTAGATGAAGACGATCATGTCCGCGTCCTGCTCGATCGCGCCGGACTCGCGCAGGTCGGCCATCACCGGGCGCTTGTCGGTGCGCGACTCCAGCGAGCGGTTGAGCTGCGACAGCGCGATCACCGGGACGTTGAGCTCCTTGGCCAGGCCCTTGAGCGAGCGCGAGATCTCCGAGATCTCGGTGGCGCGGTTCTCGTTGTTGCCCGGCACCTGCATCAGCTGCAGGTAGTCGATCACCACCAGCCCGAGGTCGTACTCGCGCTTGAGCCGGCGCGCCTTGGCCCGCAGCACCTCCGGCGACAGGCCGGGGGTGTCGTCGATGAAGATCTTGGACTCCTTCAGCATCCGGATCGCGCTGGTGACGCGGCTCCAGTCCTCGTCCTCCAGCTGGCCGGTGCGCAGGCGGGTGGCGTTGATGCGGCCGTTGGAGGAGATCAGGCGCAGCGCGAGCTGGCTGGCCGACATCTCCATCGAGAACACCGCCACCGCCTTCTTCGACTTCAGCGCCGCGTACTCGGCGATGTTGAGCGCGAGGGTGGTCTTGCCCATCGCCGGACGCGCGGCCAGGATCAGCAGGTCGGTCGGCTGCAGGCCCGAGGTCATCTCGTCGAAGGCGTCGTAGCCGGTCGGCAGGCCGGTGATGCCCTCGCCGTTGGCGAAGCGCGTCTGCAGGATGTCGAAGGCCTCGGCCATGGCCTTGTTGATCGCGGTGAAGTCGGTGCGCCCGCGCGCGCCGGCCTCGGCGATGGCGAAGACCTCCTGCTCGGCCTTGGCCAGGATCTCGCCGGACTCGCGGCCCTCGGGCTGGAAGCCGTCGTTGACGATCCCGGTGCCGACCTCGATGAGCTGCCGCAGCACCGCCTTGTCGCGCACGATCTCGGCGTAGGCGCGGATGTTGGCGGCCGAGGGCGTGGTGCTGGCCAGCTCCACCAGGTAGGCGCCGCCGGCGACCTGCTCGGCCAGGCCCTGCGACTCGAACCATTCTCCCAGCGTCACCGCGTCGAACGGCCGGTTGCGCTCGGCCAGCTCGCGGATCGCGCGGTAGATCAGCTGGTGGTCGCGGCGGTAGAAGTCCGGCTCGACCAGCATGTCGGCGATGCGGTCGAAGGCCTCGGGCGCGAGCATCAGCCCGCCCAGCACCGCCTGCTCGGCCTCGACCGACTGCGGCGGCACCCGGAGCTGTTCGATGCGCGCATCGCCGCGCGGATCCTGGGCGGCGTTGTGGCCGAAGCGTTGGCGGACGGACATCTTGGTGGGGGTCTCCGGATGCGGCGGGCGGCGGGCGTTCGCGCCATGCTAGGGCCGGCGCCTGTGGGTACGCGACGGAACAAGCTGTGGATAACGTGGATCGCATGACGCGCGCCGGGGCGCAGGACACGCTCTAGCCCACCCGGCTCTCACCGGCTGAGACCCGCGGCCGTGCGGGAGCGACCGTTCGTCCGGAAACGAAACGGGCGCCCAGGGGCGCCCGTCTCGATAACGGCCCGGCAGGCGCGGATCAGACCGCGACGGCCTCCGGCTCGATGACCACCTTCACCGGGGTCTCGACGTCGGCGTACAGGTGCACGGTGACCTCGTACTCGCCCACGTGGCGGAACGGGCCCTCGCCCATCACCACCTCCGACTTGTGGATCTCCACGCCGGCCTGGGCCGACAGCGCCTCGGCGATGTCGCGCGGGCCGACCGAGCCGTAGAGCTTGCCTTCGCTGGAGGCGTTGGCCTTGAGCGAGACGGTGAAGTCCTGGATCTTGGCCAGGCGCTCGCCGGCCTCGTCGAACTGGGCCTTGGCCTTGGCCTCGTACTCGGCGCGCTTGGCCTCGAACTCGGCCAGGTTGGCGGCGGTGGCCGGCGCGGCCTTGCCCTGCGGCACGAGGTAGTTGCGGCCGTAGCCCGGCTTGACGTTGACCTTGTCGCCGAGGTTGCCGAGGTTGGTCACCTTCTGAAGAAGGATCAGCTGCATGGGAATCTCTCCGTATTCGTTAGCGGCGCCGGCGGCGCCGCAACGGTGGCTGTCCGAATAGGACTCGCGTCCGACGCCCGGCGCGCGCTCGCGCGCACCGGGCGCGGGATCACACGTTGTGGTTGTCGGTGTACGGGATCAGCGCCAGGAAACGCGCACGCTTCACCGCGGTGGCCAGCTGGCGCTGGTAGCGCGACTTGGTCCCGGTGATGCGGCTGGGCACGATCTTGCCGTTCTCGGTGACGTTCTGGCGCAGGGTGTTGAGATCCTTGTAGTCGATCTCCTTCACGCCCTCGGCGGTGAACTTGCAGTACTTGCGGCGACGGAAGAACTTGGACATGGACGGTCTCCTCAGGCGGCTTCGGCGGTGTCGTCGTCGGCCTTGTCGGCCTTGCCGGCGTCGTCGCCGGTCCCTTCGTCGTCGCGGCGGCGACGCTCGCTGCGCTCCGGCTTCTCGTCCTTGTTCTTCATGATCAGCGACTGCTCGGTGATCGCCTCGTCGCGGCGGATCACCAGGTGGCGCAGGATCGCGTCGTTGAAGCGGAAGGTCTCGACCAGCTCGTTGAGCACCGCCTGGTCGGCCTCGACGTTGAACATGACGTAGTGGGCCTTGACCAGGTTGTTGATCGGATAGGCCAGCTGGCGGCGGCCCCAGTCCTCGAGACGGTGCACCTTGCCGTTGCCGCCCTCGACGATCGAGGTGTAGCGCTCGATCATGGCGGGCACCTGCTCGCTCTGGTCCGGATGGACCAGGAACACGATTTCGTAGTGACGCATGGGTTGTCCTTTCGGTTATCGGCCGCCGGCCGGCGGCCCGGATAGCCCCCCGACGGCGGCCGGGGCCGGCGCGGTGGGGCAAGGGCTCCCGACGCCGTAGCGCAGGGAGCCGGGCATTCTGGCAGAGGCGGTCGGGCGCGGCAAGGCTGGCCCTCTTCCACGTCGGCGTCGGCGCCAGCGCGGCGCGCCCGGATCGCCGGGCACTTGACATCGCCCATGTGTATTGTTGTATTGATACACATGGACGCGTACCTGCTCTCGATCCAGCCGACCTCCGCCGAGCCGATCTACCGGCAGATCACCGGCCAGATCCGGCGCCTGGCCGCCGGCGGGCAGCTGCGCCCGGGCGACGCCCTGCCCTCCGTGCGCGAGGTCGCCGCCGCCCATGCGATCAACCCGATGACGGTCTCGCGCGCCTACAGCCAGCTCGAGGCCGAGGGCGTGCTGGTCCGCCTGCGCGGCAAGGGCATGGTCGTGGCCGAGGCCGCGGCGGCCGACCCGTCGCCCCGCCGCTGGGCGCTGATCGACCCCGCGCTCGACGCGGTCGCGCGCCAGGCCCGCGAACTCGAACTGCCGGCCGACGAACTGCTCGCCCGGCTGGCGCAACGACTCCAACAGGAGGATTCCCCATGAACGCGATCACGATGGAAGCCCACGCCCCGTCGCCGGCGGCCGCCCACGACGGCGTGCCGCTGGCGGCGGAGCGGCTGTTCAAGCACTACGACGGCCATGCCGCGCTCGACGGCGTCTCGCTCGCGCTGGACACCGGCAGCGTGCTCGGCCTGATCGGCCGCAACGGCGCCGGCAAGAGCACGCTGATCCAGGCCATGCTCGGCCTGATCGAGCCCGATGCCGGGCACGCGCGCATCTGGGGCCGCCCGGCGCTGCGCATCGACGACGCCGTCAAGGCGCGCCTGGGCTACGTGCCGCAGCAGCCCAGCGCCATGGCCTGGCTGCGGGTCGGCGACCTGCTGGACTTCACCGGCCGCTTCTACCCGCGCTGGGACCGCGCCTTCGTCGACGAGACCCTGGCGCGCTGGCAGATCCCGCGCAACCGCACGATGGCCAAGCTGTCGCCGGGCGAGCGACAGCGGGTGGCGATCGTGCGCGCGCTGGCGCCGCGGCCGCAGCTGCTGGTGCTCGACGAGCCGGCCGCGGCGCTCGACCCGGTCGGCCGCCGCGACCTGCTGCGCGAGATCGCCTCGCGCGCGGGGGAATCGGGCACCACGGTGCTGTTCTCCACCCACATCGTCTCCGACCTGGAGCGGGTCGCCTCGCACGTGGCGTTCCTGCACGCAGGCCGGCTGCTGCTGGCCAGCGAGCTGGACAGCCTGAAGGAGCGCAACCTGCGCCTGCGGGTGCCGGCCGAGGTCGCCGCGCAACTGCGCGAGGACGTGCCGGGCGAGGTGTCGCGGCGGCCCGATCCCTGGGGCGGCCTGCTGCTGACCGTGGTCCGCGACGAGGAGCGGCCGTGGCCGGACCTGGTCGACGTGCCGGGCGTGCGCGGCGAGCCGCTGTCGCTGGAGGACCTGTTCATCGAGGTGGCCGGATGAACGCCGCGACGACGACCCCAGCGCTGCGGCGCCGGCTGCCGGCGTGGCTGGACGCGCTGCTGACCGCGACCGTGGCCTGGCGGGCGGTGCTCGCGCTGCTCTGCGCTCTCCCGCTCGGCGCGCTCGGCCTGGCGATGCGCCTGCAGGGCGGCCCGGACCTCGCGCGGGTCGCGGAGATCGTGCTGGCGTTCGCGCTCGCCGTGCTCTGGGGCGGCTGGCTGGTGCGCGGCATCCTGCTCGCGCGCCACGCACGCCAGGCCTGCCTGCCCGGCATGGGCCGAGCGGTGGCACGCGCGCTGCTGGCGGCGGGCGGCGCCAGCCTGCTGCTGCCGGCGCTGGCGCTGGCGGCCGGTGGCGTCGCCCCGGCCACCGCCGCGGCGGTCGTCGTGGCGGGCGCGGCCGGCGGCAGCCTGTTCGTGCTGGCCTCCTGGCAGACCCTGGGCTGGGCCTACCTCGCCTGGCTGGCGGCCAGCGGCGCGCTGTGGCTGGCCGGGCTGCAGTGGCCGTGGTCGGACGCCGGCCCGGACACGCGCTGGCGGCTGCTCGCGCTCGGCCTGGCCGCGGCGGCCGCCTGGTGCTGGCGGGGCGTCCTGCGCGCCGACACGCTGCAGGGCATGGCGCGGTTCGCGCGGGCCATCGTGCTGGCGCAGTCCGACCCGATGAGCCGCGAGACCGGCGGCGACGTCGCGGACTGGTCGAACGGCACCATCGGCAGCGCCCGGCTGGCGACGCTCGCGCCCGGCAGCGAGCCGGGGCTGCGCGCGCTGCTCGGCCCGCCGTTCCAGCCGATGAGCCGGCTCGGCCGGCTGCTACAGGCGCTGGCGGCCGCCGCGATGCTGGCCACGCTCGCCTGGCTGCCGCCGGCGATGCTGGGCGGCGCGCTGACCGGCATGGCGCTGATGCACATGATCCTGGCCTTCGTGGTGATTCAGCGCATGGAAGTCCTGCGCGTCGCGCGCTCGGGCGAGTTCGCAGAACTCGCGCTGCTGCCCGGCCTCGGCGGCGACGCCGGGGCGACGATGCTGCTCAGGCGGGCGACGCTCGGCTGGCTGGCGCGCGCCTCGCTGATCGTGCTGGCGGTGCAGCTCGGACTGGCGATCGCCGCCGGCCTGCCGGCCGTATCGGTGGTGGCGGCGCTGTTCGGCTGGGCCGGCATCGCCATCGCGGTGCTGCTGGCCGGCGCGCGCTCGCTGGCCGGCGGCAGCGTCTACCGCTTCGGTCCGATGGCGCTGCTGGCCGCGAGCCTGCTGCTTGCCTTCGCCTGCGCTGTCGCCGCCATCGTCTCGCCGCCGCCGCTGGCCGTGCTCGCCTGGCTGGGAGCCGCCTGGCTGCCGCTGTTCGGCTATTCGCTGTGGCGCCTGCGCGCCCTGCTCGACGCGGCCGCGCGGCGGCCGCATCCGTTCCTGGCGGGGTGAGCGCTCGATGACATCTGGACGCATGGCGTTCTCCCGTGTGGAGAACGCGCTTCCTGGCGTATTCAATCTTGAGTATATTGAATACACCTCGCGACAGGAGAGCTGCCATGTCCAAGACGAGCACGACGACCATGACGGTTCGCCTCAGCGGCCCCCTCAGCGATTTCGTCGCCGCGAACGTCGGCGAACATGGCGCCTACGAAAACGTCAGCGAGTACGTCCGCGATCTGATCCGTCGCGACAAGGAGCGCGTCGAAGAAGCAGCGTTCGCCCGGCTGAAAGCCGAGCTGGCCCATGCCTACGCAGCCCCGAAGTCCTCGTACCGGCCGTTGACGGCAGCCGACGTGATTGCGCGCAACCGGACCTGACGGCATGGCCAGGGCACGCATCCGGGTCCAGGACTCGGCGTCCTACCGGCTCGACGAGATCTATCGGTACACGCGAGATCGCTGGGGGGCGCAGCAAGCCGAGCGCTACATCGTCGGCCTGTTCGAGGCATTCGACGGGCTCGAAACCCACGAGACCCCGTCGCGCCCCATCCCGGCCGAGTTCGGTATCGAGGGCTACTTCTTCCGCCATGAACGGCACGTCGTCTACTGGCGCCGGCTCTCGAACGGCGATATCGGCATCGTGACGATCCTGCGCGAGCGGATGCACCAGATCGATCGCCTACGGGACGATTTCGGCCTGTAGCGGTTCGTCCGGCAGCTCGGCGATCGTCCGGATCCCGCGCCGCCGTCAGCGGTGCGCGTCGTCGACGGTGAAGCTCTCGCCGCAGCCGCATTCGGCGGCCGCGTTCGGGTTGCGGAACACGAACTCGTGGTTCAGGCCCTTCGGCGCGAAGTCGATCTCGGTGCCGTCGACCATCGGCTGGCTCACCGCGTCGACGTAGACGCGGATGCCGGCCTGCTCGGTGACCGCGTCGCCCGGCCGCTCCTCGTGGGCGAGGTCGACCACGTAGCCCCAGCCGGAGCAGCCGGTGCGGGTCACGCCAAAGCGGATGCCCAGCGCGCCCGGGGTCGAGGCGACGAAGCGGCGGGCGCGTTCGAGGGCGGCGGGAGCGAGGTGGATGGCCATGCGGGGATTGTAGCGCCGGTGCGCGGAAAGGGAGGCGAAGAGGACGCCGGAACGGCCGACTCCGGTAGACTGCTGCGTTCCGATATCGGTTTCCCCTGCACGGAATTCAAGGCATGACGACGGTGAGCGTGGCGCAGGCGCTGGCGGGGAAGATCCCCGAGGGCGGCGAGGTGACGGTCCGCGGCTGGGTGCGCACCCGGCGCGATTCCAAGGCGGGCCTGAGCTTCGTCAACGTCAGCGACGGCTCCGGCTTCCACCCGATCCAGGTGGTCGCACCCGCCGCCCTGCCCAACTACGACAGCGAGGTGAAGCGCCTGACCGCCGGCTGCGCGGTGGTCGCGCGCGGCACGCTGGTGCGCTCGCAGGGCCAGGGCCAGCAGTTCGAGATCCAGGCCGCGGCGGTCGAGGTGGTGGGCTGGGTCGAGGACCCGGAGACCTACCCGATCCAGCCCAAGGCGCACTCGCTGGAGTTCCTGCGCGAGGTGGCCCACCTGCGCCCGCGCACCAACCTGTTCGGCGCCGTCACCCGCATCCGCGACTGCCTGGCCAAGGCCGTGCACCGCTACTTCCACAACCACGGCTACTACTGGATCAGCACCCCGATCATCACCACCTCCGACGCCGAGGGCGCCGGGCAGATGTTCCGGGTCTCCACCCTGGACCTGGCCAACCTGCCGCGCGGCGACGACGGCGGGGTCGACTTCTCGCGCGACTTCTTCGGCCGCGAGACCTTCCTGACCGTGTCCGGCCAGCTCAACGTCGAGGGCTACTGCCTGGCGCTGTCGAAGGTCTACACCTTCGGCCCGACCTTCCGCGCCGAGAACAGCCACACCACGCGCCACCTGGCCGAGTTCTGGATGATCGAGCCGGAGATCGCGTTCGCCGACCTGGCCGAGGACGCGCGGGTGGCCGAGGACTTCCTGAAGTACCTGTTCCGCGCGGTGCTCGACGAGCGCGCCGACGACATGGCCTTCATCGCCGAGCGCGTGCAGAAGGACGCGGTCGAGCGGCTGGAGAAGTTCGTCAACGCGCCGTTCGAGCGCATCGAGTACACCGAGGCGGTCGAGCTGCTGCGCAACTCCGGGCAGAAGTTCGAGTTCCCGGCCGAATGGGGCCTGGACCTGCAGACCGAGCACGAGCGCTGGCTGACCGAGCAGCACGTGGGCCGGCCGGTGGTGGTGACCAACTACCCCGAGCACATCAAGGCCTTCTACATGCGCCTCAACGACGACGGCCGCACGGTCGCGGCGATGGACGTGCTGGCGCCGGGCATCGGCGAGATCATCGGCGGCTCGCAGCGCGAGGAGCGGCTGGACGTGCTCGACGCGCGCATGGACCAGTTCGGCCTCGACCGCGAGCACTACGGCTGGTACCGCGACTTCCGCCGCTACGGCAGCGTGCCGCACGCCGGCTTCGGCCTCGGCTTCGAGCGCCTGGTGGTCTACGTCTGCGGCCTGTCCAACATCCGCGACGCGATCCCCTACCCGCGCGCGCCGGGGCTGGCGGAGTTCTGAAGGGCCGGGATCGGGGATTCGACAAAACGAAGTGAGCCGCACCACCATTCGGCTTCCCGAATCCCCAATCCCCAATCCCGAATCCCGGCCTTCCAATGACCCTGTTCCTCGCCCTGGTCTTCGTCGGCGTCGCCATCGGCGGCGGCTGCGCCTTCGCGATCTTCTGGCCGCTGTCGCTGGTGCACCTGCGCGAGCGCGACCCGGCGCTGCGCGCACGGCTGGGCGAGCACGCCTTCCTGAGCCCCGCCGCGCTGCGCTGGCTGCTGTCCGGCGGCTACCGCGAAGTGCCCGACCGCAGCTTCACCGGCCTGGCGACGCCCGCGCGCATCGCGCTGGCGGTCACCCTGTGCGGCCTCGCGCTGGCCGCCGCCATGGCCCTGTGGGCGCTGGTCTGATCACCGCGAAGCGCATCCGCTACCAGACCGTGCAGCGGTAGAAGCGCACCGGCGCCCCGGTCCGGTTCGCGTAGGCGTGCGTCCTGGCGCTGTCGAACAGGTGCGCGTCCGCCTCGATCTCGATCGCCTCGTCGCCGAGTTCGAGCGTCAGCCGCCCCTGCAGCACGAACAGCATCACGTGCCAGCCGCGGGGATCGGCGGCCGCCTGGTAGCGATCGCCCGGCTGCAGATGCCACGCCCAGGCGTCGACTTCGCGCACGCAGTCCACGCTCCAGCGCAGGACGCCGCGTCCGCCGTGCGCCCCGGTCCAGCCCAGCCGGTCGACGACCGCGCTCCGCGGCGCGGACGGGTCGGTCACCAGTTCGGCCAGCGTGGCGTCGAGCGCCATCCCGATCCGGTCCAGGGTCGCGGTGCTGGCGCTGCTGGCGCCGGCCTCGATCGCCCCGATCATCCGCTGGCTCACGCCCGAACGCGCGGCCAGCGCCTTCTGGCTCAGGCCGGCGGCCTGCCGCCGGTCGCGGACGTTCTTCGCCACGAACTCCATGAACGAGGGGGCGACTTGACTAGGCAAAATACTGCCTCATAGGATGTCGGCGATATTTTGCTTATAGCGGGTTCCTCTCATGTCGCCAACTCGCTCGGTCCGGGCGGCGGTGCTCGCCGCGTGCGTGCTCGCGGGCGTGGCGGCGCCGGCGGCGGGCGCCGACGCGCCGCCTCGCCTCCTGACCCCGGCACAGGCGCGCGAGGACGTGCTGCTGGCGATCGGCGTCGCCGAGGCGGGACTTCCCGACATCCACTGGCACCAGTCGCCCGGGGACTGGGCCTCGGCCAAGGCCCGGGCCCTGGCGACGGCCGAACGCGCCCGCGACCCGATGTCGGTGTACGTCGCGGTGGCCGAACTGATGAACGGGATCGGCGAAGGCCACCTGACCGTCCGCCCCGCCGCCGCGGTCGCGGCGCATCAGCGGCGCACCGCGTCGCTGCTCCCGCTCGACCTGCACTGGAGCACGGAAGGCATCTTCGTGAGCGCGGGCCACGGCGACGCGGCCGACGTCCCGGCCGGCAGCCGGCTGCTGTCGATCGACGGCGAGCGCGAGGGCGAACTCCTGCGGGAACTGATGGCGCTGGTCGAGCACGACGGCCGGATCGCGACCGGGGCGATGCGCGAGTGCCCCGGCAGCTGCTATGCCGTGCTGCGTCACAGGCGCCGGGGCGCAGAGTCCGCCTTCGCGCTGGAGTACGCGCCGCCCGCCGGCGGGGTCGTGGCCAGGATCGTCGCCCCGCATCCGATGGCCCAGCGCACGCGCGCGCCCGAGCGGGAACGAAGGCGCGCCTCGCTCGAATGGCTGGCGCCGGGACTCGCCTATCTGGAGGTGCCCTCCTTCTCCAACCGCGTGTATCGCGACGCTGGGACGACCTTCCGCGACGAGATGCGCCGCCTGTTCGAAGAACTGCATCGCGGCCGCGCCGGGCGCCTGATCCTCGACCTGCGCGAGAACGGCGGCGGCTCGGAGCCGAACGAGAGCATCCTGTTCTCCTTCCTGGTCGAAGCCCCGCTGCGCAAGTACCGCGCCGTCGAGGCCCGGGGGCAACGGGTCTCGGTGGCGTCCGCGTCCGGGCAGGTCTTCGAGCAGGAGGTCTACGACGAGGACGAGATCCACTTCCAGCGCCGCACGCCGGACGGCCGCCTGGCGCGGCTCGACGTCCCGCCCGAAGGGCTGATGAGCCACTGGGTGCCGTCGGCGCCGGTGTTCTCCGGCAAGCTGGTCGTCCTGGCCGGCGGGCGCACCTTCTCCGGCGCCGCCGAGCTGGCGTCGATGCTCCATCATGTCGGACGCGGCGCGTTCGTCGGCGAGGAGGTCGGCGGCGCCCACGAAGGCAATACCAGCGGCTACGTCTGGCGCGTGACCCTGCCGCACAGCGGCGTGGCGCTGGGCGTTCCGCTGCTGCGGTTCCGCTTCGACTGGTCCGGGTTGCCCGCCGGCCGCGGCGTACGGCCGCACTGCGACGTGCCGCCGCGCGTGGAAGAGATCGGAACGCGCCGCGACCGCGCCTGGCGCGTCGCCCGCGAGGTCGCGCTGCAGGACTGGCAGGCGCCGGACCGGGTCTCGTGCCCTCCGCTCGCGGCCGCCGGCGGCGCGATGCGCGTCGGGCTGACGGATCGGCGCTAAAGTAGGCGCATGAAACCGACCCGCGATCCCGCCGACGCCCGCACCTACGACGAGTGGTGGCTGGCCACGCTCGGCCGCACCGTGGTGTGGGCGCGTCTGCGCGTGCGCGAAGGCGGCACCGCGGAGGTGTTCGACAGCGACGGCAACACGCTGTCCTACGACAGCGAGGACAGCGCCCGCGCGGCACTGCTGGACGCCGAGTACGTGGGCTACGACGGGCTGGACGAGGACGACGCGCTGGCGCGCGGCTTCTCGCTCGCCGAACTGGCGCCGCCGCAGGCGCGGGACGAGGAACGCCTGCGCCCGCTGATGGTCCGCCAGCTCGCCGGCGGCCACGCCTGAGCCGCGGCCCGCGGGCATGCACGTCCCGGCCGCGTTCGCCGTCACCGATCCCGCCGCGCTGGACGCGCTGTTCGCGGCCGCGCCCTTCGCCACCCTGGTCACCGTCGGCGCCGACGGCGCGCCCTGCGCGACCCAGCTGCCGGTGCTGTACCGCCGCGACGGCGACGCCGTGCGCGTCGAGGGCCACTGGGCGCGGCCGAACCCGCAGTGCGGCCACGCCGGCCCGGCGCTGCTGATCGTGCACGGCCCGCAGGCCTACGTCTCGCCCGGCTGGTACCCGGACAAGGAGGCTGCCGCGCGGGTGCCGACCTGGAACTACGCCACCGCGCACCTGCACGGCATGCTCGAGCGCTTCGACGACGAGGCGGCCCTGGCCGACCTGCTGGTCCGCACCAGCGCCGCCTTCGAGGCGCGCGCGGGCGGCGACTGGGGATTCGACCCGTTCGAGCCGAGGTTCCGCCGCCAGCTCGCCGGCATCGTCGGCTTCCGCTTCGCGCCGTCGCGCATCGAGGTCAAGCACAAGCTGAGCCAGAACCATCCCGCCGGCAACCGGGCCGCGGTGGCCGCGGCGCTGGCCGGCGGCGACGCGCAGGCGCGCGCGGTCGCGGCGATGATGCGCGGCGAAGACGCGCCGCCCGGCGCCTGACAGGAGACCCGCATGGACCTCGACCTCACCGGCCGGCACGCGCTCGTGTGCGGCGCCTCGGAAGGCATCGGCCGCGCCGCGGCTCACGAGCTGGCCCTGCTCGGCGCCGGCGTCACCGTGCTGGCGCGCCGCGAGGCGGCGCTGCGCGAAGTCGCCGCCGCCCTGCCCGCGGCCCACGGCCAGCGGCACGACTGGCGCGCGGCCGACCTCGCCGACACCGCCGCGCTGCGCGCGACCCTGGAGGCCCTGGTCGCGGCGCGCCCGGTCGACATCCTGGTCAACAACACCGGCGGCCCGCCCGGCGGCAGCGCGCACGCGGCCGGCGCGGAGGACTACCTGGACGCCTTCGGCCGCCACCTGATCGCGGGCCAGACCCTGGTGCAGGCGGTGCTGCCGCACATGCGCGCCCGCCGCTGGGGGCGCATCGTCAACGTGGTCTCGACGTCGGTGCGCGAGCCGATCCCCGGCCTGGGCGTGTCCAACACCGTGCGCGGCGCGGTGGCCGGCTGGGCGAAGACGCTCTCGCGCGAGCTCGGGCCAGACGGCATCACTGTCAACAACGTGCTGCCCGGCTACACCGAGACCGGGCGGCTGGCGCAGATCGTGCGCGACCGCGCCGCGCGCGAGGGCCGCGACGAGGACGCGGTGCGCGCCGACATGCAGGCGGGCGTGCCGGCGCGCCGCTTCGCGCGGGCGGAGGAAACGGCCGCCGCGATCGCGTTCCTGTGTTCCCCGGCCGCCGCCTACGTGACCGGCGTCAGCCTGGCGGTGGACGGCGGCCGCATGGCCTCGATCTGAGCGTTTCCCGGGCGCGGAGCGCTGTCGCGCGCGAGCGCGCTCCTACGCGGCGAGCCGGCACGCGACCCGGCGCTCACCCGCCGGACACGCCGTCCCTGGTCCGATCCGGCGATGCCCGAAGGCCCCGAGACCCATGCCCTCGCCGACCGCCTGCAGGCCGCCCTCGCGCGGCGCAAGCTGGTCGAGGCGCGCTTCATCGCCCCGGCGCTGAAACCCTGCGAGGCGGCGCTGGCGGGCCAGCGCGTGCGCCGGGTGGAGGCGCGCGGCAAGGCGCTGCTGACACGCTTCGGCAACGGTCTGGTGCTGTACACGCACAGCCACCTGTTCGGGTTCTGGCGGATCGAGCCCGCCGGCGACGAGCGACCCGCGCGCGCGCCGCCGCGGGTGCTGCTGCGCACGCGCGACACCTGCGTCCGGCTGTTCGCCGCGCCCTCGGTGCGCGTCGTCGACGAAGGCGCGGTGGAGGCGATCCCCTACCTCGCCGGGCTGGGGCCGGACGTGCTCGACCCGGCCACGACGGCGGACCTGCTGGCGCAGCGCCTGCGCCTGCCGAAGTTCGCGCGCCGCACCCTGGCCGCGCTGCTGCTCGACCAGGCCTACGCCGCCGGCATGGGCAACTACCTGCGCTCCGAGGCGCTGTTCGCCGCGCGCCTGTCCCCGCACCGCACCGCCGCCGATCTCGACGAGGGCGAGGCCGCGGCGCTGGGCGAGGCGCTGGTGGCGGTGCCGCGCCGCGCCTACCGGGCGCGGCTGAAGGGCTTCGACGGCCATCCCAAGGCCTACCTGGCCGACGTGCCGGCGAGCTTCCGCTTCCGGGTGTTCGAGCGCGACGACCGCCCCTGCCCGCGCTGCGGCGGCCCGGTCCGGCAGGAACGGCTGGCGCAGCGGCGGCTGTACTGGTGCCCGCACTGCCAGCGCTGACGCGCCGCGCCCGTACGCGGGCGGATGCGGAGACGGCCGGGTAAGCTGCGCGGATGCTGCGCTACGGTCATCTCATCGGCGGGCGCCACGACGCGCCGGCCGCGGCGTGGCTGGACGTGTTCGATCCCGCGCGGGCGCAGCCCTACGCCCAGGTGGCCGACGGCAGCGCCGACGACGTGGAGGCCGCCGTGGCCGCCGGGGAAGCCGCCTTCCCCGCGTGGAGCGACTGGCCCGCCGAGCGCCGCGCGCGCTGCCTGGTACGGCTGGCCGACCTGCTGGAGGCGCGCGCCGACGACTTCGCCCACGCCGAGTCGCGCGACGCCGGCAAGCCCTACGCGCTGGCCCGCGAGGCGGAGATCCCGCGCGCGATCGCCAACCTGCGCTTCTTCGCCCACGCCGCCACCCAGTTCGCCAGCGAGTGCCACCACGGCCAGGCAGGCCTGCACTACACCCTGCGCCGGCCGCTGGGCGTGGTCGGCACGATCTCGCCGTGGAACCTGCCGCTGTACCTGTTCACCTGGAAGATCGCGCCGGCGCTGGCCGCCGGCAACGCGGTGGTCGCCAAGCCGTCCGAGCTCACCCCGGCCACCGCCACGCTGCTGGGCGCCCTGGCGGCGGAGGCCGGCTTTCCCGACGGTGCGCTCGGCATCGTCCACGGCCGCGGCGCGGTCGTCGGCGAGGCCCTGGTGGCGCATCCGCGGGTGCGCGCGATCTCCTTCACCGGCAGCACCGCGGTCGGCCGCCGCATCGCCGGCATCGCCGCGCCGATGCTGAAGAAGCTCTCGCTGGAGCTGGGCGGCAAGAACCCGACGCTGGTGTTCGCCGACGCCGACTGGGAGCGCCACCTCGACACGCTGGTGCGCTCGGCGTTCCAGAACAGCGGCCAGATCTGCCTGTGCGGCTCGCGCATCCTGGTCGAGCGCGGCATCTGGCACCGCTTCCGCGAGGCGCTGGTCGAGCGCGTGCGCGCACTGCCGATCGGCGACCCGATGGACCCCGCCGTGCGCATCGGGCCGCTGGTCTCGCGGGCGCACTTCGACAAGGTGACCGCGGCGCTGGCGCGCGCCCGCGCCGAGGGCGCGACGGTGCTGTGCGGCGGCGGCGCGCTGGAGCGCCCGGGCTGGTTCGTCGCGCCGACGCTGCTGGAGGGGCTGGGGCCGGACGCGGCGACCAACCGCGAGGAGATCTTCGGGCCGGTCGCCACCCTGCAGCCCTTCGACGACGAGGCGCAAGCGCTGGCCCTGGCCGATGCCTCCGACTACGGCCTGTCGGCCAGCGTGTGGACACGCGACCTCGACCGCGCCCACCGGCTGGCCGCGCGGCTGCGGGTGGGCATGGTGTGGATCAACGCCTGGCTGCTGCGCGACCTGCGCACGCCGTTCGGCGGCACCGGCGGCTCCGGCCTGGGCCGCGAGGGCGGGATGGAAGCGATGCGCTTCTTCACCGAACCGAAGAACGTGGGCCTGTCCCTGGGCCCGTCTCTGGAATAATGGGCGGCATGGGCGAACTCGACGACCTCCTGCGACGCAACCGCGACTGGGCCGAAAGCGTCTCGCGCGAAGACCCGGGCTTCTTCGACCGGCTCTCGCGCCAGCAGACGCCGCGCTACCTGTGGATCGGCTGCTCCGACTCGCGCGTGCCGGCCAACCAGATCCTGGGGCTGGACCCGGGCGAGGTGTTCGTGCACCGCAACGTCGCCAACGTGCTCTCGCACGGCGACCTCAACGCGCTGTCGGTGATCCAGTTCGCGGTGGACATCCTCAAGGTCGAGCACATCCTGCTGGTCGGCCACTACGGCTGCGGCGGCGTGCACGCGGCCATGACCGGCACCCGGGTCGGCCTGGCCGACAACTGGCTGCGCCACGTCTCCGACCTCGCGCACAAGCACGCGGACCTGCTCGGCTCGATCGAGGACGAGACACTGCGCCATGCGCGCATGTGCGAGCTGAACGCCATCGAGCAGGCGCTCAACGTGTGCCAGACCACGGTGGTTCGCGATGCCTGGGCGCGCGGGCAGAAGCTCGCCGTGCACGGCTGGGTGTACGCGCTGGGCGACGGCCGCGTGCGCGAGCTGTCGATGGACGTCACCGCGCCCGGGCAGATCGCCGAGGCCTACCGGACCGCGGTGGCGGAGGTGGCGGCGGTCGCGGCCCGGGGCCGCCGCGATGACTGACGCGGTCCACGCCGCCGCCGCGCCGAGGCCGGTCGGCCGCTACCCGCACGCGCGCCGCGTCGGCGAGCTGCTGTTCCTGTCCGGCATCGGCCCGCGCGACCCGGCCGGCGACGCCGTGCCCGGCAACGTCCACGACGCCGAGGGCCGGCTGGTGGCGCACGACATCGCGGCGCAGACCCGGGCCGTGCTCGCCAACGTGCGCACGGTGCTGGAGGCCGCCGGGGCGCGCTGGGAGGACCTGGTGGACGTGACCGTCTACCTCACCGACATGGCCGGCGACTTCGCCGCCTACAACGCGGCCTGGGCCGAGGCCTTCCCCGATCCCGCCGCCGCGCCGTGCCGGACCACCCTGGGCATCACCGCCCTGCCGACCCCCATCGCGATAGAGTTGAAGTGCATCGCCCGGATCGAGGCACCAGCGGCCGAAGGCCGCCCGCCGACGCCCCTCGCCCGCCCCGCGGGAGAGGGGGGGACCGCCGGCCCCGCATAGACGCCGCAGCCCAGCACGGGACCCGCTCCAGCACACCGAAGGAGGCACGCCATGCTGCCCGAACCGATCGATTTCCAGGCCTGGATCGACACGCACCGCCACCTGCTGAAGCCGCCGGTCGGCAACAAGTGCATCTACGACGGCGAGTTCATCGTCATGGTGGTCGGCGGCCCCAACGCGCGCACCGACTACCACTACGACGAGGGCCCGGAGTGGTTCTACCAGCTGGAGGGCGAGATGGTGCTGCGCATCCAGGAGGACGGCCGGCCGCGCGACATCCCGATCCGCGCCGGCCAGACCTTCCTGCTGCCGCCCAGGGTGCCGCACTCGCCGCAGCGCGGGCCCGATTCGGTCGGGCTGGTGATCGAGCGCCGGCGCCTGCCGCACGAGGACGACGGCCTGCTGTGGTTCTGCGAACGCTGCAACGACAAGCTCTACGAGGAGTACTTCCACCTGCGCGACATCGAGCAGGACTTCCCGCCGGTGTTCGACCGCTTCTTCGGCTCGACCGACCTGCGCACCTGCACCGCCTGCGGCCACCTCAACCCGCGCCCGGCCCGCTACGACGCCGCGCCGGATTCGCTGGCCGACATCACCTGACCGCATGCGGCATCGGCTGCTCGCGGCGGTAGCGGCAGCGGCGATCCCGGCCGCCGTCGCCGCGTCGCAGGCGCCCGGCGGCCAGGAGCCCGTGACCGTGCTGCACGCCGGCGCGGTGCTGGCGTCGCCCGGCGAGCCGCCGCTGGGCCCGCAGACGATCGTCGTGCGCGGCGACCGGATCGAGGCGCTGCATCCCGGCTTCCGCCCGGCGACCGAGTTCGGCCCCGATACGCGCAAGGTCGATCTGTCCCGCGCCTTCCTGCTCCCGGGCCTGATCGATCTGCACGTGCACCTGGCGATCGACGCCAACGCCGACGCCGCGACTTCGCACTCTCCGGAACGGCTGGCGCTGTCCGCAGCCGGCTACGCCGCCCGGCTGCTCCACGCCGGGGTGACCACGGTGCGCGACGTCGGCGACAACAGCGGGGTGACGCTCGCGCTGCGCGACGCCTTCGCGCGCAACGTGCTGCCCGGGCCGCGCGTGTTCGCCGCGGGCCGCGTCGTCTCGCGCAGCGGCGGCCACGGCGCCCGGCGGCCGCGGCAGAACGAAGTGCCTTACGCCCCGGCCGCCTGCGATGGTCCCGAGTCCTGTCGCCGGGCCGTGCGCGAGAACGTCGAGCAGGGCGTCGACTGGATCAAGCTCACCGTCTCCGGATCGGGACGCGAGTCCGGCGGACGCGCCGACGCGGCGCCGATCATGTTCGAGGACGAAGTGGCGGCGGCGTCCGCAGCCGCTTCGCAGGCGCAGCGCCCGGTGGCCGCCCACGCCTACAGCCCCGCTGCGATCCGCCTCGCGCTCGCCTCCGGCGCCAGGACGATCGAGCACGGGACCTACTTCGACGACGAGACCGCCGCGCTGTTCCGGCGCACCGGTGCCTTTCTGGTGCCGACGGCCTACGTCGCGCACTTCGTGCGCACGCGGCTCGACTTCTTCGCCGGCGGCACGGACGGTCGCGACGCCGAGGATCTGCGGGCCTGGAGCGACGCCGCCGCGCAGACGCCCGGGCGGGCCTGGCGCGCCGGCATCCGCCTCGCCCTGGGCACCGACGGCGGCCCCAGCTTTCCCACCGATGCCACCGCGCGCGAGGTGGGGCACTACGTGGAGGCGGGCGTGCCGGCGTCCGAGGCGATCCGCGCGGCCACCGCCAACGGCGCCGAGGCGCTGGGCCTGGGCGACGTGCTCGGGCGGGTGAGCCCGGGTTACCTGGCCGACCTGATCGCCGTCGAGCGTTCGCCGATCGAGCGCCCCGAAGCGCTGCGCGAGGTGGTCTTCGTGATGAAGGATGGCATCATCCGCACTTCGTGCGGGCCGGACGCCCGCGGCTGCGCGCCGCGCGGCGACGACGAGGCCCCCGGCCGCGAGTGACGTCATGCTGAAGATCGACATCCACGCCCACTACCTCCCGCGCGACTGGCCCGACCTGGCCGCGAAGTACGGCGATGCGCGCTTCCCGGTGATCCACCACACCGCCGACGGCCGCCACCGCATCTACAAGGACGGGCGCTTCTTCCGCGAGATCTGGTCCAAGACCTGGGACGCGCGCGAGCGCATCGACGACTACGCGCGCTTCGGCGTGCAGGTGCAGGTCATCAGCACGGTGCCGGTGATGTTCAGCTACTGGGCGAAACCGCAGCACGCGCTGGAACTGCACGCCGCGCTCAACGACCACATGGCCGAGACCGTGGCCGCGCATCCGCGCCACTACGCCGGGATCGGCACCGTGCCGCTGCAGTCGCCGCGGCTGGCGGTACAGGAACTGGAGCGCTGCATCGACCAGCTCGGCCTGCAGGGCGTGCAGATCGGCTCGCACGTGGGCGCGTGGAACCTCGATGCGCCGGAACTGTTCCCGTTCTTCGAGGCCGCCGCCGACCTCGGCGCGGCGGTCCTGGTGCATCCCTGGGACATGATGGGCGCCGAGAGCATGCCCAGGTACTGGCTGCCGTGGCTGGTCGGCATGCCCGCCGAGCAGTCGCGCGCGGCCTGCTGCCTGGTCTTCGGCGGCGTGCTGGAGCGGCTGCCCAGGCTCAAGGTGTGCCTGGCCCACGGCGGCGGCAGCTTCCCCTACACCATCGGCCGCATCGAGCACGGCTTCAACATGCGCCCGGACCTGGTCGCCACCGACAACCCGCACAACCCGCGCGGCTACCTGCAGCGGCTGTACTTCGATTCCTGGGTGGCCGACGCGCGCGCGCTGCGCTACCTGATCGAGACCTGCGGCATCGAGCGGGTGATGCTGGGCACCGACTACCCCTTCCCGCTGGGCGAGCAGACGCCGGGCGCGGGCATCGCGGAGCTGGGACTGGATGCGGCCGGCGAGGCGCGCCTGTACCACGGCACCGCGCTGGAATGGCTGGGCCTGCCGGGCGCCCGGTTTGCATGATGGCCGCATCCGGCCCAACATCCCGGCCCAGCCCGCGCCCGCACCCCACCCCGGCCGCCGCCAAGCCATGAGAGCGTCCACGCCTTGACCGTCCCGCTGTCCGAAGACCACGCCCGCGCCCTGGACGCCGGCGATCCGCTGGCCGCGCTGCGCGCCGGGTTCCACGTGCCGCTGCACGAGGGGCGGGAACAGGCCTACTTCTGCGGCAACTCGCTGGGGCTGCAGCCGCGCGACGCCCGCGCGCACGTGGAGGAAGTGCTGGAGAAGTGGGCGCACGAGGCGGTGGAGGGCCACTTCCGCGGCCAGGCGCAGTGGATGCCCTACCACGAGCTGGTCGCCGCGCCGCTGGCGGACGTGGTGGGCGCCGAGCGCGAAGAGGTGGTGGCGATGAATTCGCTCACCGCCAACCTGCATTTCCTGATGGTGAGCTTCTACCGGCCCACCGCCGAGCGCCCGGCGATCCTGATCGAGGCCGGCGCGTTCCCTTCCGACCGCTACGCGGTGGAATCGCAGATCCGCTTCCACGGCTTCGACCCGGCCACCGACCTGATCGAGCTGGCGCCCGACGCGCCGGGCGGCACGGTGTCGATGGCGGCGATCGAGCAGGCCATCGAGCGCCACGGCCCGCGGCTGGCGCTGGTGCTCTGGCCGGGCGTGCAGTACCGCACCGGACAGGCCTTCGACGTGGCCGGGATCGCCCGGCTCGCGCACGCGGCGGGCGCCGTCGCCGGTTTCGATCTCGCCCACGCGGTGGGCAACCTGCCGCTGCGCCTGCACGACGCGGGCGCCGATTTCGCGGTGTGGTGCCACTACAAGTACCTCAACGCGGGGCCCGGCGCGGTCGCCGGCGCCTTCGTCCACGCCCGCCATGCGCACACCGATCGGCCCCGCTTCGCCGGCTGGTGGGGCCACGAGGCGGCCACCCGCTTTCGCATGGGCCCGCGTTTCGCGCCCACGCCGGGCGCCGAGGGCTGGCAGCTCAGCAACCCGCCAATCCTCGGCCTGGCGCCGCTGCGCGCCTCCCTGGAGCTGTTCGGCCGCGCCGGCATGGCGGCGCTGCGCGCGCGCTCGGAACGGCTCACCGGCTACCTGGAGGCGCTGGTACGCGGGCACCTGGACGATGTGCTGGAGATCCTCACCCCGGCCGAACGCGGCTGCCAGCTCTCGCTGCGCGTGCGCGCCGGGCGCGAGGCCGGGCGCGCGCTGTTCGAGCACCTGGCGGCCGACGGGGTGCTCGGCGACTGGCGGGAACCCGACGTGATCCGCATCTCCCCGGCGCCGCTCTACAACCACCACGCCGACGTGCTGCGCTTCGCCCGCAGCGCGCTGCGCTGGCGCGAGGGACAGTGAGGCGATGGGCATGAACGCCCGGGCGCGGCGGATCGCGATCGTGGGCGCCGGCCTGGCCGGCGCCCTGCTGGGCACGCTGCTGGCGCAGCGCGGCTGGCAGGTGGACCTGTACGAGAAGCGCGGCGATCCGCGCCGGCGGGGCTACGCGGGCGGGCGCTCGATCAACCTCGCGCTGGCCGAGCGCGGCCGCCATGCGCTGCGCCAGGCCGGGGCCGAGGACGCGGTGATGCGGCAGGCGGTGCTGATGCGCGGGCGCATGGTGCACTTCCTCGACGGCAGCCAGCAGCTGCAGCGCTACGGCCGCGACGATTCCGAGGCGATCTGGTCGGTCCACCGCGGCGACCTCAACCTGACCCTGCTCGACATCGCCGAGCGCGCCGGCGCGCGCGTGCACTTCGACCGCCGGCTGGCGCGCGCGGACTTCGACGCGCGCACCGCGCACTTCGTCGACGACCGCGACGGCGCATCGCACGCGGTGGCCTTCGACGCCCTGGTCGGCGCCGACGGCGCCGGCTCGGCGCTGCGGCAGGCGATGTCCGCGGTCGCCGACCTCGGCGAGCGCATCGAGCCGCTGGATCATGCCTATCGCGAGCTGGAGATCCCGCCGGCGCCGGACGGCGGCTTCCGCATCGAGCCGAACGCCCTGCACATCTGGCCGCGCGGCGACTATATGTGCATCGCGCTGCCCAACGACGAGCGCACCTTCACGGTGACGCTGTTCATGCCCCACCGCGGCGACCCCGGCTTCGACACCGTGCGCACCCCGGCGCAGGCCCGCGCGCTGTTCGCGCGCGACTTCGCCGACGCGCTGGCGCTGATCCCGGACCTGGAAGCGGACTGGGCCGCCAACCCGGTCGGCCAGCTGGCCACGCTGTACCTGGACCGCTGGTCGCTCGGCGACCGTGCGGTGCTGCTGGGCGACGCCGCCCACGCCATGGTGCCGTTCCACGGCCAGGGCATGAACTGCGCCTTCGAGGACTGTGTGGCCCTGGCCGCCCACCTCGACGCCCACGACGGTTTCGCCCCCGCCTTCGCCGCCTTCGAGGCCGAGCGCCGCCCCAACGCCGCCGCCATCCAGCACATGGCGCTGGAGAACTACCACGAGATGCGCGACCGCGTGGACGACGCCGACTACCTGCTGCAGCGCGCGCTGGAGCTGGAGCTGCAGGCGCGGCACCCGGATCGCTTCGTGCCCCACTACGCCATGGTGACCTTCATGCGCATCCCCTACCGCGTCGCGCTGGAGCGCAGCGAGATCCAGCGCGAGCTGCTGCGCGAGGCCACGGCCGGCCTCGCCCGACTCGACCAGGTCGACCGCGCGGCGCTGGACGCCGCCGTGCTGGCCCGACTCGATCCCCTGGAGCCGGACGCCTGATGGCCGCGAGCTTCCTGTTCTACGACCTCGAGACCTTCGGCGCCGACCCGCGCCGCACCCGCATCGCCCAGTTCGCCGCGATCCGCACCGACGAGGCGCTCAACGAGATCGAGGCGCCGCTGGACGTGACGGTCCGGCCCGCCGACGACCTGCTGCCCTCGCCCGTCGCGACCCTGGTCACCGGCATCGCCCCGCAGCGCGCGCTGCGCGAGGGCGTGAACGAGGCCGAGGCGCTGGCCGTCGTGCAGGAGGCGATGTCGCAGCCGCGCACCTGCACCGTCGGCTACAACTCGCTGCGCTTCGACGACGAGTTCGTGCGCTACGGCCTGTTCCGCAACTTCCACGATCCCTACGAGCGCGAATGGCGCAGCGGCAACTCGCGCTGGGACCTGCTCGACGTGATGCGGCTGGCGCACGCGCTGCGCCCGGAGGGGATCGTGTGGCCGAAGCGCGAGGACGGCGCGCCCTCGTTCCGGCTCGAGCACCTGGCGGCCGCCAATGGCGTGCGCATCGGCGAGGCGCACGAGGCGGTATCGGACGTGCGCGCGCTGATCGGCATGGCGCGTCGGCTGCGGCAGGCGCAGCCGCGGCTGTGGGACTACGCGCTGCGCCTGCGCGACAAGCGCCACGCCGCGACCCTGCTGGACGTGGCGCGGATGGAACCGGTGCTGCACGTCTCCCAGCGCTATCCCGCCGCGCAGCTGTGCGCGGCGGCGGTGCTGCCGCTGACCCGCCACCCGCGCATCGACAGCCGGGTGATCGTGTTCGACCTGGCCGACGACCCGCAGCGGCTGCTGGACCTGGCGCCCGACGAGATCGCCGACCGCCTGTACACCCCGACCCGCGACCTGCCCGAGGGCGAGACCCGCATCGCGCTGAAGGAGGTCCACCTCAACCGCTGCCCCGCGCTGGTGGCCTGGCACCACCTCACCGGCGCCGACATCGAGCGCCTGCGGCTGGACCCGGCGACCGTGCAGGCGCGCGCCGAGCGGCTGCGCGACGCCGGCCCCGCGCTGGCCGAGAAGGTGCGACAGGTCTACGCCGCGCGCGAGGACCGCGCCGCCGCGGACGCCGACGCCTCGCTCTACGACGGCTTCGTCGGCGACGCCGACCGCCGCCGCTGCGCCGAGGTCCGCGCCACCCCGCCTCCGCAGCTGGGCGCGCGCGACTTCGGCTTCCAGGACCCGCGGCTGGCCGAGCTGCTGTTCCGCTACCGGGCGCGCAACTGGCCGGAGCTGCTGTCGGCCGAGGAACGCGGGCGCTGGGACGACTACCGCCGCCGGCGCCTGGCCGAGGGCAGCGAGACGACCGAGCTGTCGCTGCCGGCGTTCTTCGCCGAGATCGCGGCGCTGCGCGCCGATCGCGCCGGCGACGGCCAGGTGCAGGCGCTGCTCGACCAGCTCGAGGCCTGGGGCCGGGAGATCGCCGCCTCGCTGGCCTGAACGCCGCCGCCGGCCCCGCGACCGGCGTCACCGCGCCCGCCTACAATCCCGCCATGACCGCCTACTTCAGCGAACGCTCCTTCCGCTTCCTGCGCGGGCTCGCGCGGCACAACGAGCGCGAGTGGTTCCACGCCCACAAGGCCGACTACGAGGCCCACGTGCGCGAGCCCTTCCAGCGCCTGCTGGGCGACCTGCAGCCCGCGCTGGCCGCGCTCAGCCCGCATTTCCGCGCCGATCCCCGGCCGCTCGGCGGCTCGCTGTTCCGCATCCAGCGCGACACCCGCTATGCGCACGACAAGAGCCCCTACAAGCCCTGGCAGGGCGCGCGGCTGTTCCACGAGCGCCGCCGCGAGGTACCCGCGCCCTCCTGGTACTTGCACCTGCAGCCGGGCGAGCACTTCTTCGCCGCCGGCATCTGGCATCCCGACACCCCGGTGGTGCGCAGGATCCGCCAGTTCATCGTCGACAACCCCGACGGCTGGCGCCGCGCCGCCCACGCGCCGGCCTTCGCGCGCCGCTACCCGCTGTCCGACGGCGAGATGCTGGTCCGCCCGCCGCGCGGCTTCCCCGAGGACTTCCCGTTCCTCGACGACCTGCGGCGGCGCAACTTCATCGTCGTGCGCGCGCTCGACGACGGGCTGATGACCGGCCCGCGCCTGCGCAGGACGCTGGAGCGCGACCTGCAGGCGACCGCGCCGTTCATGGACTATCTCTGCGCGGCGCTGGACCTGGAGTTCTGAGAACCTGCCCAAGGTCTTGCTGCGCTTGCCGGCGGGCGCGCGGGCGGTGCTCGGAATGCTCATGTACTGCTTGTACACTGCGCTTCCTGCGCTCCTCCCGCACGCCCGCCGGCTGCGCTCGCGACAGACTTTGAACAGGTTCTGAGCCGATGGCCCTCCCCGCCCGCCGCTGGCTGCCCTGGGCGCTCGCCGCACTGGCGCTGGCGCTGGCCGTCTACGTGGTCGCCGGCCCGTTCCTGACCGTGCGCGCGATCCAGCAGGCGGTGCGCGCCGACGACAGCCGCGCCCTGGCGCGGCAGGTGGACTTTCCCACCCTTCGCGCCAACCTCAAGGCGCAGGCGGAGGACTGGCTGGCCCGCGAGTACGGCGAGCAGGCCGGCGGCAGCGTGCTGGGACGCCTGGGCCTGCAGGTCGCCCGCGGCGTGGCCGGCGGCGCGGTCGACGCCATGGCCACGCCGATCGGCCTGGCCGCACTGATGGAAGGCCGCCGGGTATGGTCGCGGGTCGACGGCAGCCCGCCGCTGCACAGCGTGCCGGTGGAACAGCGGCCGGAACCCTTCCGCGACGCCGACTACCGCTACGAATCGCTGTCGCGCTTCACCGTCACCATCGCCGACGAGCGCGGACAGCCGATGGTGTTCGTGCTGACCCGGCGCGGCCTGCACTGGCGCCTGTCCGACGTCCGGGTCTCGCCGGGCCCGTAGGAGCGCGCTCGCGCGCGATGCTCTTTCCATCGGGCGCCGCGAAAAGACATCGCGCGCGAGCGCGCTCCTACGACGACGACGGCAGGTCCTCCGGGTTCGACACCCCGTGCGGCACGTGGCCGGCCGCCACGTGCTGGCGCGCGGAATCGATGTTGTGGCGCGAGTCGTCGAAGAAGATGTCGGCGCCGAAGGCCTCCAGGAACGGCCCCTTGGCGCGGCCGCCCAGGAACAGCGCCTCGTCCAGGCGCACGCCCCACTCGCGCAGGGTGCGGATGACGCGCTCGTGCGCGGGCGCGGAGCGGGCGGTGACCAGCGCGGTGCGGATCGGCGCCTCCTTGCCGGCGGGGAACGCCGCCTGCAGGTCGTGCAGCGCCGACAGGAAGCCGCGGAACGGCCCGCCCGACAGCGCCTCTCGCGCGCGCTCGCGCTCGTGGCGGTGGAAGGCCTCGATGCCGCCCTCCTGCGAGACCCGCTCGCCCTCGTCGCCGAAGATCACCGCGTCGCCGTCGAAGGCGATGCGGATCTGCGAACGGGTGTCGGCGGCGCTGCGCGACTGCCGCGACGGCGGCGGGTCCGCGGCGGTGGGCAGGATGGTGGCGGCGGCGATCCCGCCGGCCAGGGCGCGGCGCACCGAGTCCGGGTTGGCGGACAGGAACAGCTGCGCGCCGAAGGGCCGGATGTACGGCCAGGTCGGCTCGCCGGAGGTGAAGGTGGCGCGCGAGATCGACAGCCCGTGGTGCTGGATCGAGTTGAAGATGCGCAGGCCGGTATCGGCCGAGTTGCGCGACAGCAGGATCACCTCCACCCGCGGCGCTTCGGCCGGCGCGCCCTCGTTGAGCGCCAGCAGCTTGCGCACCAGCGGAAAGGCGATCCCCGGCGACAGCACGTCGTCCTCGCGTTCGCGCTGGTAGTCGGAAAAGGCGTCGATGCCCTCGCGCTCGAACAGCGCATGGCTGTCCTCGAGATCGAACAGCGCGCGCGAGGTGATGGCGATGGTCAGGGTCGGGGCGGCGGGAGCGTCCATGCCCGCATTATGCGGTGCATCGCGCGACCCGCGCGCATCGTCACGGTGACCGATGGCACTGCCGGGCCGCGCCCCGGCGCGCAGAATCCGGGCCGTCGCCCCAACGAAACGCCCCGCCATGCCGCCACGCCACGCCCGCCGCCGCGCCGCCCGCCTGCTGCCCCTCGCCGCGCTCGCCGCCTCGGCGCTGCTGCAGGCCGCACCGCCCGCCGCGCAGGCCCCGTATGCCGAGGCGCGGCGCATCGTCGGCGACGCCCAGGCCCTGGTCGCGCCCGGCAGCGTGCAGGCGCAGCACCTGGTCGAGCTCGGCGGCGTGCGCCAGTGGATCAGCGTGCGCGGCGCCGATCGCGACAACCCGATCCTGCTGTACCTGCACGGCGGCCCGGCCGCGCCGATGATGCCGGCCAGCTGGACCTTCCAGCGGCCGTGGGAGGACTACTTCACCGTCGTGCAGTGGGACCAGCGCGGCGCGGGGCGCACCTATCGGGAGAACGACCCGGACGCGGTCGCGCCCACCCTCGCCATCGACCGCTACGTCGCCGACGCGATCGAGCTGATCGACTGGCTGCGCGCCACCTACGGCAAGCGCAAGGTGGTGCTGCTGGGCCACAGCTGGGGCACGGTGATCGGAATGCGGGTCCTGGTGGAGCGCCCCGACCTGCTGCACGCCTACGTCGGGCTGGGCCAGATCATCCATCCGCAGGCCGACGAGGCGATCGGCTACCGCTACGCGCTGGAGCGGGCCCGCGCCGAAGGACACCGCGAAGCGATCGCCGAGCTGGAAGCGCTGGCGCCCTACCCCGGCGACGACCTGCGCAACGGCCGCATCGACGCGCAGCGCAAGTGGGTCATCCACTACGGCGGGCACAGCGCCTACCGCGACGACTCCGGCTACTACTTCCGCGCCCAGCGTCTGTCGCCGGACTACGACGCCGACGACCGCCACGCCATCGCCGCCGGCAGCGCGCTGACCCTGGACCGCGTCCTCGGCCAGTGGCCCGGCCTCGACTTCACCCGCGTGCGCCGCGTCGGCGCGCCCGTGGTGATGCTGATGGGCCGCCACGACTACACCACGCCGTCCGAGCCCGTCGCCGACTGGCTCGCCGCGGTCGAGGCCCCCTACAAGCACGGCGCCTGGTTCGAGCATTCCGCGCACTTCGCCCCGCTCGAGGAACCCGGCCGCACGCTCCTCACCCTGGTCCAGCACGTGCGGCCGCTGGCCGTCGCGGCGGGCGACGGCCGGGCGCCGGAGGACTAGCGGGCGAGCAGAACCCGCACCGTAGGAGCGCGCTCGCGCGCGACAGCTCTTCCCCACGTCGGTGAACGCCGTGCGCCCCTCGTTCGCCGCCTTTCGCGCGTGGGGACGCGTTCGTCTTCTGTCGCGAGTCTGGCGGCATCTGGCCCGGTCGCGCGCGAGCGCGCTCCTACAGGGGCCGCCCGCTTCGTGGGGCCGCCGC
>NZ_JAIWPR010000043.1 GCF_021191635.1 Alterluteimonas quercicellularis | reverse complement strand
GGCGCCGCGCAGCGTGACCTGACGGCCAGTCAGGCACTGCGCTGCGCAACACCACCTGGCGGCCACGGAGACGCCATGCGAGGCATGCCACTGGCGTTAACAGGCCCTATGGCCACGCTCAGGTACGGCAGCGCGCGCGAGATCAGCACCCAGCTCAGGCAGTGCCCGAGCGCCGCCAGCGCCAGCAGCCAGCCCAGGGTGGCGAGGTCCGGGATCCGCAGCGACGCGCCCTCGCCGAGCGCGGCCAGGCCGAGCAGCGCGGCGCACAGCAGCGACATCATCGCCAGCAGCTGGCCGACCGGCGCGTGGCCGGCGGAGGCGCGGTACGCCGCCTGCTGGGCGCGCTTGAGCGCCAGGTTGTAGGCCGCGTAGCAAAGGCCGGTGGCCAGCCCCAGCCACACCCCCCAGCGGTACTCCGCCGGCAGCCGCCCCCACTCGCCGCCCAGCATCAGCCACAGCCCGCCGAAGGCCAGCAGCAGGCCGGCGGCGAAGCGCGCGCCGATGCGCTCGCGGTAGAAGGCCATGCCCGCCAGCGCCATGAAGAACACCTGCGCGTTGGCCAGCACGGTGGCGAGCCCCGGCCCGACCAGGTGGATGCTGCGATGCCACAGCCAGAGGTCGGCGGCGAATGCCACCGCCGGCAGCGCCGCCCAGGCCCACAGCCGCGGGGGCAGCGGCCGCCAGGCGCCGCGCAGCCGCAGCACGAGGGCCAGCAGCACCCCGCCCAGCAGCATGCGGTGGAAGGCCGAGACCGTGGGTGCCGTATCGGCCAGGCGCACCATCAGGCCGTTGGTGCCGATCAGCGCGGCGCCGCACAGCATCTGCGCCAGCGCGCGCTGGCGCGCAGGGGAATCCGCCATCGCCGGCGAGGTCCGATTCGGGACAGGCGCGCAGTGTAGAGCGTGTCGTGCACGCCGAAGCACGCCCCGGGGTGCGCGCGCGGCCTGCGCACGGCGGCCGGCCGCCGGCGACCGCCGCCGGCCTCAGTCGAACACCGCCGGCGCCACCTGCACCCGGTTGCGGCCGTTGCGCTTGGCGGCGTAGAGCGCCTTGTCGGCGCGCTCCAGGGTCGCCTCCGGGGTGCGCTCGCCCTCGCGCCGCGCAGCCACCCCCACGCTCACCGTCAGCCGCAGCGGGCGGTCCTCCCAGCGCGCGTCCAGGCGCTCGACCGCGGCGCGGATGCGTTCGCCGGTGGCGCGCGCCAGCGGCTCGCCCTGCCCGGGCAGGATGGCGATGAACTCCTCGCCGCCGTAGCGGCCGAACAGGCCGCTCTCGCCGAGCGCGGCGCGCAGCGCGGTGGCCACGCGCCGCAGGCAGTGGTCGCCGGCGGCGTGGCCGTGGCGGTCGTTGACCGACTTGAAGTGGTCGATGTCGATGAACACCACCGACAGCGGCTGGCGGTCGCGCTCGGCCTCGGCGAAGGCGCGCGCCAGCCACTGGTCGATCGAGCGCCGGTTGAGCGAGCCGGTCAGCGCGTCGAGCTCGGCCGAGCGGCGCAGCTGCACCGCGGTCACCGCGTGCTCGACGTGCAGCAGCGTCAGGCGGGTGAACTCCGTGGCCAGCGCCAGTTCCTCCGGGGTCAGGCCCTCGGTGCCCTCGCGCCGCAGCAGCACCCCGCCCCAGCCCGGGGCGTGCACCTTCAGCGGAACCAGCGCTTCGGTCAGCGCGCGGCCGCCCTCGCCCAGCAGGTACTGAAGCGCCATGCCCGCCGACGCGGTGCGGCGCAGCGGCACCGCACGCCGTGCGATCTCCTCGGCCGCGGCGTCGTGGCGGGCCTCCGGCCGCACCACCAGCAGCCGGCGGCCGTGGAATCCCTCGGCCACCGCCACCGCCGACTCCACCGGCAACAGCGGCAGCAGGTGCTCGAACAGCAGCGCGAACGCGGTGTGCTCGATGTCGCCGGGCGCGAGCGTGCGCAGCTGCGACTGCAGCGCGTGGGCGAGGTCGTTGCGCGCGGTCTCGCGCGCCATCCTGCGCTCGGTGTCCGCGCGCGCGAGGCGGTCGTGGTCGCGCTGGGTGCGGTACTCGGCCACGCGCGACACCAGACCCACCGCGAGCACGGTGAACAGCATCACGATGCCCGCCTGGAAGCCGTAGCGCCCGGCCAGCGGGTCCAGCGTTCCGAACAGCGGCAGGAAGCGGTACAGCGCCGCCAGCAGCAGGGTCAGCGCGAGCAGGCCGAGCAGCGGCCACGCCATCGGCGCGCCGCCGCGCACCGCCAGCGCCAGCCAGGCGAGGCTGCCCGCGCCGACCAGCACCCAGGCGCCGGACGCGAGCGCGCGCAGCCACGGCTGCAGCAGCGGCACGTCGAGCAGGCACAGCGCCGCGAGCGCGAGCAGGCCCGCGGCGATCGCGCACGCCACCCGCTCCGCCGCGCGCGGCAGCACCCCGGCGCCCGCGTACAGCGGCAGCATCCGCGACCAGGCGGCCAGGAAGCCCAGGATCAGCGCGTCGATGCCGGCCATGCGCCAGCGCCCGAACCACGACAGCCCCGCCACCCGGTACAGGTGGCCGTTGATCGCCGCCAGCATCAGCAGCGCGGTCAGCGCGCAGGCGAAGTACATCAGGTAGGCGGGATCGCGCGCGGCCGCGTACAGCGCCAGGGCCAGGAACGACAGCATGAACAGCGCGGCGTAGATGCCGGAGGCGGCGGCCGCGGCGCGCTGCTCGAGCACGATGGTGTCGTTCTCGCGCACCAGCAGCGGATAGACGCCGACCGGGCCGCCGCTCCCGGCTTCGAGCGAGAACGGCGCGTCGGCCGCGCCGGCCGGCAGCGGCGTGCTGAAGCCGCCGGGCAGGGCGTGCTCCACGCGCGGGTCGAAGAAGTCGTGCACCGGGCCGGTCCAGCCGGGGGTGGAGAACCGCATCCGGTCGACGGGCGCGCGCGGCACCCACAGCACCCAGCGCGCGCCGCCGTCGGCGGAGGCCGGCACCCGCCAGCGCAGCGTCGCGCGCACCTCGCCGGCGCCGCCGTCCAGGCGCAGCCCGCCGCGCACCGGTGTCGCTCCCGCGGCGGTTTCGGTCTCGGCCGGCGACCAGACCTGGATGCGGCCGGCGCCCAGCCCCTGCAGCGCTGCCCACAGCAGCAACGCCAGGGCGAGCGTACCGATCGCGAACACGAGCCCGGGACCGCTCCGGGCCACGGCCGATGGGCTCATCGAGACGTCCCCGCGCGGTCGGCGTGGACTGGCATTCCCGGATCGTCGATCCGCATGCAGTGTTCCCCTCGGTCGCCTGCGTCCCGGCCGGGGCCTGTCGACGCGGATGGCATACCTCGCATGGTGTCCCCGCGGCCGTCTGGTGGTGTTGCACGGCGAGCGCCCGACCGGCGGTCGGGCCGAGCCGCGCAACGCCGCATGGCGGACGCGGAGACGCCACCCGGAGGGCAGGCCCTGCGGGCGCGCGCGGCGGCGTCATCGCTCCGTTGCGTATCGACATACGCGCCGTCGCGCTTCCTCGCCGCACACGCCCGCAGGACCGGTGCGAGGCCTGCCGTTCGCGCCGACAGGCCCCAGCCCCCCGTCCCGGCAAAAATGGTACACCGTCACGTTTTCCGCCACACCCTGCCACGATGTCCAGCCCCCACCCGGCCCGGCGCCGCGCCTGCGGCGGCATCGGCCGCGGCGCCCGGTCGCCTACACTGTGCGGCTCCGGCCGGCGCGACGCCCGCCGGAGGCCTCCCGACTCCCTCAGCTCCCGTGCTCCCCGCCGATCGCCGATGACCAGCGCCCCGCCCGAACCGACCTCCGCCGCCGACGCCACGCCCGAGAAGCGCGACTTCATCCGCCAGATCGTCCGCGACGACCTCGCCAGCGGGAAGCACGCCGCGGTCCGCACCCGCTTCCCGCCCGAGCCCAACGGCTACCTGCACATCGGCCACGCCAAGGCGATCTGCCTGGACTTCGGCATCGCCGCCGAGTTCGGCGGCCGCTGCAACCTGCGCTTCGACGACACCAATCCCGCCAGGGAGGACCCGGAGTTCGTCGCCGCGATCCAGGACGACGTGCGCTGGCTGGGCTTCGACTGGGCCGAGCTGCGCCACGCCTCCGACTACTTCGAGGTCTACTACCTGGCCGCGGAGAAGCTGATCCGCAACGGCCAGGCCTTCGTCTGCGACCTGTCGGCCGAGGAGGTCCGCGCCTACCGAGGCAGCCTGACCGAGCCGGGCCGCAACTCGCCCTTCCGCGACCGCGGCGTGGACGAGAACCTGGACCTGTTCCGGCGCATGCGCGCCGGCGAGTTCCCGGACGGCGCGCGCACCCTGCGCGCGAAGATCGACATGGCCAGCGGCAACATCAACCTGCGCGACCCGGCGCTGTACCGGATCAAGCACGTCGAGCACCAGAACACCGGCGACGCCTGGCCGATCTACCCGATGTACGACTTCGCCCACGCGCTCGGCGATGCCATCGAGGGCATCACCCACTCGCTGTGCACGCTGGAGTTCGAGGACCACCGCCCGCTGTACGACTGGTGCGTGGCGCAAGTGGACCTGGCCGGCGATCCCGAGCTGCTGCGGCCGCTGCGCGCGCGCGGCCTGCCCGACGAGGCCGGCGCCCCGCGCCAGATCGAGTTCTCCCGGCTCAACATCAACTACACGGTGATGAGCAAGCGCAAGCTGACCCAGCTGGTCGCCGACGGCCTGGTCGACGGCTGGGACGACCCGCGCATGTACACCCTGCAGGGGCTGCGCCGGCGCGGCTACACCCCCGCCGCGCTGCGCCTGCTGGTGGACCGCGTGGGCGTCAGCAAGCAGAACTCGGTCATCGACTTCTCGGTGCTGGAAGGCTGCCTGCGCGAGGACCTGGACGCGCACGCGCCGCGGCGCATGGCGGTGATCGACCCGCTGAAGCTGGTGCTGACCAACTTGGCCGAAGGGCACGAGGAACGGCTGGCCTTCGCCAACCATCCCAAGGACGAGGGCTTCGGCAGCCGCGAGGTGCCGTTCTCGCGCGAGCTGTGGATCGAGCGCGAGGACTTCGCCGAGGTGCCGCCCAAGGGCTGGAAGCGGCTGGTGCCCGGTGGCGAGGTGCGGCTGCGCGGGGCCGGCATCGCGCGCGTGGACGAGGTGGTGAAGGACGCCGACGGCCGCGTGGTCGAACTGCGCGGCCGGCTCGACCCCGAGTCCCGCCCCGGCATGGAGGGCGCCAACCGCAAGGTCAAGGGCACCATCCACTGGCTGAGCGCCGCGCACGCGGTGGCCGCCGAGATCCGCCTCTACGACCGCCTGTTCTCGGTCGAGAAGCCCGACGACGAGTCCGACGGACGCGGCTACCGCGACCACCTCAACCCCGATTCGCGGCGCAGCGTGCGCGGCTGGGTGGAACCGGCGGCGGCGCAGGCCGCGCCGGAGCAGTCGTTCCAGTTCGAGCGGCTCGGCTACTTCGTGGCCGACCGCCGCGACCACCGCGCCGACGCGCCGGTGTTCAACCGCAGCGTGACTCTGCGCGACACCTGGGCCGCGCGCGCCTGACCGGAGATCCGCCCATGCCCGCCTTCCCGATCCCGCGCCCGTTCCGCCGGTGCCTGCCGCTCGCCTGGCTCGTCCTGGCGCTGCTGCTGGCGGCCTGCGCCGCGCCGCAGCCGCCCGGTAGCGCCGCCCCCGAGCCGGCGGCCCCGTCCGCCCCGGCGGCCCCGGCCGCCCCGCCGGCGCCCGCCGAGCCGATCGCCGATCCCGACGGCGAGCCGTCCGCACCGGGCGTGCCCGAACTGCGGACCGCCTGCGCGGTCGACGGCGACTGCGTGGTCAAGGACGTCGGCAACTGCTGCGGCACCTATCCCGCCTGCGTGCATCGCGACAGCCCCGCCGACCCGCAGGCGGTGATGGCCGAGTGCCGGCGCAGCGGCATGGCGTCGGTCTGCGGCTTCCGCGAGATCCAGGCCTGCGCCTGCGTGCAGAACCGCTGCGAGGCGGCGGACGCCTCGACGCCGGTCGAGCGCTGATGCTCTACGCCCAGGTCCACCTCACCCTGCCCGCCTGGGTCCACGAGGCGGTGGACGCCGGGCGCGCCTACCCCGGCGACGACGCCAAGGTCGAGCTGGCCATCGCGCTGTCGCGGCGCAACGTCGAGGCCGGCACCGGCGGCCCCTTCGGCGCCGCGGTGTTCGGGCCGGGCGACCGGCTGCTCGCGGTCGGCGTCAACCGGGTGCTGCCGGCCAGCTGCTCGGTCGCCCACGCCGAGACCATGGCCTACATGCTCGCCCAGCAGCGGCTGCAGACCCCCCGCCTCAACGAGGCCGGCGGCCCGGTGGTGCTGGCCACCTCGGCGCAGCCCTGCTGCCAGTGCTTCGGCGCCACCGTGTGGGCCGGCATCGACCGCCTGCTGATCGGCGCCCGCGCCGAGGACGTGGAGGCGCTGACCGAGTTCGACGAGGGTCCGCTGCCGGCCGACTGGCGCGGCGAGCTGGCGCGCCGCGGCATCGAGGTCGTCGCGGACCTGCGCCGCGACGAGGCGCGCGAGGTGCTGCGCGCCTACGGCGCCGGCGGCGGCGCGCGCTACTGATGGACGCCTCCGCGCCGCAGGCGCTGCTGTGCCTCTGCCGGGCCGGCTTCGAGCCCGAGCTGGCCGCCGAGCTGACCGAGCGCGCGGCGCTTGCCGGCATCGGCGGCTACGCGCGCGCTGTCCGCGACGACGGCTACGCGCTCTTCCATGCCGCCGATCCCGACGACCGCCCCGGGCGCGCCCTGCCCTGGCGCGAACTGGTGTTCGCCCGCCAGAAGACGCTGCTGATCGCCGAGCTGGACGGGCTCGATCCGCGCGACCGGGTGGGCCCGGTGATGTCGGCGCTGGAAGGCCGCGGCCGCTACGGCGAACTGTGGGTCGAGCACCCGGACTCCGAGGCCGGGCGGCCGCTGTCCGGGCTGGCCCGCGCCTTCGGCAACGCGCTGCGCCCGGCGCTGCGCCAGCGCGGCTTCCTGACCCCGCACGACGACCCCGCGCGCCCGCGCCTGCACGTGTGCCTGCTGGCCGGCGACCGCCTGCTGCTGTCGCGCTGCGAGCCGGGCGACGGCGCGCCGTGGCCGCAGGGCATCCCGCGCCTGCGCCTGCACGCCGACGCGCCGTCGCGGTCGGCGCTGAAGCTGGAGGAAGCGCTGCTGTCGCTGCTCACCGCGCGCGAGCGCGAGACCCTGATCAAGCCCGGCATGCGCGCGGCCGATCTCGGCGCCGCGCCCGGCGGCTGGACCTGGGTGCTGACCCGGCGCCACCTGTACGTGACCGCGGTCGACAACGGCCCGCTGCAGCCGGCGCTGCACGACACCGGCCTGGTCGAGCACCTGCGCGCCGACGGCTTCCGCTGGCAACCCGAGCGCACGCTGGACTGGATGGTCTGCGACATGGTCGAGCAGCCGCGCCGGGTCGCCGCGCGGATGGCGACCTGGTTCCGCGAGGGCTGGTGCCGGCACGCCGTGTTCAACCTCAAGCTGCCGATGAAGAAGCGCTGGCACGAGACCCGGCTGTGCCTGGACCTGCTGGCCGACGAGGCCGGCGTGCCGCTGGACGTGCGCGCCCGCCAGCTCTACCACGACCGCGAGGAGATCACGGTGTTCGCCTCGGCCGGGCCCGGCTAGGGCTCGCCCATCGTCGACGGGGTCTCAGCTCCTGCAAACGGCCGGTGGCATGCTGTCGGCCTGCCAGGAGGGACGGCCATGCAAGCGCTCGCACTCAACGATCCGGCCGCCTTCGGCCAGGAATTCATGCGCCAGACGCAGCTCCAGGGATTCGGCTCGCTGACCAAGCGCGATCTCGAACTGCTGATCTTCGTGCTGCTGGAACGCGACGGCGCGATCGACCGCGCCGCCTCCAACCACGCCGCCGCCGCGCAGCTGCGGGTCACCCCCGCCAAGCTCAAGGCGCTGCGCCGCGACGGCTACGCGCGCTGGCGCCAGCTGGCCGCCGAACCGCCGGAGGCGGCGCTGCCGCGCATCCTGGCCACGGTGCTGACCGCGGAGAACCTGCGCGCGGGCGCGCGCCACGTCAGCGAGCGCAGCCGCAAGGAGGGTTTCCTGGCGGTGCGCGTCGAGCACCCGGACGACCTCGCCCGCTTCGAGCAGGCCATCCTCGACGTCGGCGCATTGCCGGTCTACGAGCGCAACCGCGAGGTGGTGGCGGTGCGCTTCGACACCCTGCTGCGCCTGGCCGAGCGCGGCGGCCACCTGCAACCGGACCCGCAGGCGGTGGCGCGCGAGCTGCGCAAGCTGGCGCCGGCGGCGCAGGAAGTCGCCGACCTGCTGCGCAAGGACCTGGACCAGCTGCGCTGGGAGGACGTGCGCAATGCGCTGAACGCGCTGGGCGCGCGCGCCGTCGCCGGCGGCCTGGAAGGCGGCGTGCGAAGCGTGCTGCGGGTGGCGTTCCCGTTCCTGGGCTGATCGTTCCGGGCCCGCCCTGCCGGGACGGCCTTCGGGACCGGCCCTGCGTCGCGAAACGCGGCCGGCGCGGCGTCGTCAGGGCGCCAGCCCGGACGCGCGCCGCCACAGCGCCTGCGCCAGCGGCGGCAGGCGCCCGGCCAGGCCGAGCGCGGGCCCGCGCGCGAGCGTCAGCAGCGGGTCGTCGCTGGCGTAGACGCGCTGGATGCCGTCGAAGGTCCAGGCGGCCACCGCGTTCTCGCTGCGGCGCCGGCGCGCCCAGCGCGCCAGCGCGTGGGGGCGCGTCCAGTCGGCGCCGCGCCGCTTCGATCCGGCCACCGCCTCGGCCAGCCCGGCGACGTCGCGCAGGCCCAGGTTCACGCCCTGGCCCGCGAGCGGATGCACCACGTGCGCGGCGTCGCCCAGCACCAGCACCCGCCCGGCGAGCAGCCGGTCGGCGAGCTGCCGGCGCAGCGGGAACGCAGCCCGCCGCGACAGCGGCCGCGCCTCGCCCAGCCAGCCGTCGAAGGCGCGCGTCAGCGCCTGGCCGAAGGCCGCGTCGTCGAGGCCGAGCACGCGCTCGGCCTCCTCGTCCGGCAGGCTCCACACGATGGAGCTGCTGCCGTCCGCGCAGGGCAGGAAGGCCAGCGGCCCGCCGACCAGGAAGCGCTGCCGCGCGCTGGCCTCGTGCGGCCGCTCGGTGCCGACGTAGGCGACCACGCCGCGCTGCCCGTAGGCCTGCCGGGTGATGCCGATGCCGGCGAGCCGGCGCAGGGTGGATTCGGCGCCATCGGCGGCGATCGCCACCCGCGCGGCCACGCGGCCGCCGTCGTCCAGCCGCAGGGCCACGGCGTCGTCGGACGCCTCCAGCGCCTCCACCCCGGCCGGGCAGCGCAGGGCGACCCCGGCCGCGGGCAGCGCGGCCCACAGCCGGTCGGTCAGCAGGGCCTGCTCGACGATCCAGCCCAGCGCCTCGCGTCCGTAGGCGTCGGCGTCGAAGCGCAGCTCGCCGCCGCCGCCGGCGTCGCGGACCTGCATGCGGCGGTAGGGCTGCACGCGGGCGGCGCGCACCTCGGCCCAGACGCCGAGGCGATCCAGCAGCGCGATGCCGTCGGCGGCCAGCGCGTACACGCGCAGGTCGGGCGCATCGGCCGACCAGGCGGCCGGGCGCTGCCGTTCCACCAGCGCCACGTCCAGGCCCTCGCGCGCCAGCGCCAGCGCGCAGGCCGCGCCCACCACGCCGCCGCCGACCACCACCGCATCGTGGCGGGGGCGCCGGCTCATGCCGCGCCCCGCCGGCACAGCGCCGGCACGTCGCCGCGGTAGCCCATGGCGCCGCCGGCCAGGCGCGCCTGCAGGCCGCCGTGGTCGCCGTCCAGCGCCAGCAGGCCCAGGCTGCGCAGCGGCCGCAGCAGCCCGCTCGGGTTCGCGGTCAGCCGCGCGAGCCCGTCGGAGAAGGCGAGCGTGCGCTCGCGGTCCTCGCGGCGGCGCCGCGCGTAGTCGTGCAGGGCGTCGTCGCCCGGCCCGCGGGCGGCGATCGCCTCCGCCAGCACCAGCGCGTCGCGCAGGCCCAGGTTGAAGCCCTGCGCGCCGATCGGGTGCAGGGTCTGCGCGGCGTTGCCCACCAGCACCGCGCGCGGCGCGGTGGTGCGCTCGGCGACCCGCCGGTGCAGCGGGTACGCGCTGCGCGGCCCCACCTCCAGCAGGCGGCCGGCGCGCCAGCCGAACGCGGCCTGCACCCGCGCCAGGAAGGCGGCATCGTCCAGCGCTTCGACGGCGGCCGCCTCGTCGGCCGGCACGCCGTGCACGAGTCCGTAGTGGCCGTCGCCGCGCGGCAGCAGCGCGGTCGGCCCGCTGTCGGTCAGCCGCTCCCAGGCGACGCCGTGCGGGGGCCGCGCCGCGCGCACCCGCGCCACCAGCAGGGTCTGCCGGTAGTCGTGACCGATAGCATCGATGCCGAGGTCGACGCGTACCGCGCTTTCCGTGCCGTCGGCACCCACCAGCAGGCGCGCGCGCAGCGAGTCCGGCCCGCCGTCGGCCTGCAACCGCACCCGCCGCGCATCGCCCTCGACCGCGCTGCCCAGGTAGCGCGCCGGCCGGTAGCGGGCCAGCCGCGGCAGCTCGCCCAGGCGCGCTTCCAGCGCCTGGCCGAAGTCGCGCGCCACCACCACCCGGCCGAACGCGGCGCGCCCGTAGTCGGCCGCGCGCAGGCGCAGCCGGCCGAAGTCGCCGGCGCGGCTGACATGGATCTCGGCGATCTCGCCGCCGGGCGCGCGCAGGCGCTGCAGCACGCCGAGCGCGCCCAGCGCGTTCACGGTGGCGTCGGCGAAGCTCAGGTTGCGCTGGTCGAACACCGCCGGCAGCGCGCCGGGCGGGCTCGCCTCGACCAGGCCGACGTCGAGGTCGAGCCGCGCCAGCGCGATGGCGAGGCTGGCGCCGACCAGGCCGCCGCCGACGATCAGCACGTCGTGGATAGGGTCCATGGCGCCGATGATACCGGCCCGATGCGCCGGGCCAGCCGCCGCCCGGGCACGTGCCCTTCGCGCCTTTCGCGCGCGCACGGCCTAGAATGGCGGCCAAGACACTTCCGGGAGCCGCCCGATGAACCCCGCCGACCGCTCCGTCCCGTCCGCCCTCCCGGCCGCCCCGCTGGTCTTCGCGCTCGCCGTGTTGCTGGCGGCGACCCGGGTCCACCACTTCGCGGCGATCCCCGACGCCTCCTGGGCGGTGTTCTTCCTCGGCGGCCTCTACCTGCACCGGCACGCGCGCCGCGCGTTCCCGGCGCTGATGGCGCTGGCGGTGCTGGTCGACTGGGCGGTGATCCGCAGCCAGGGCCTGAGCTTCTGGCAGCACTACTGCGTCTCGCCGGCCTACTGGTGCCTGATCGGCGCCTACCTGCTGCTGTGGGCGGGCGGCGCCTGGGTGGCGCGCCGGCCGCTGGCGCTCGACCTGCGCACCCTGGGCCGGCTCGCACTGGCCGTGGTCGTGTCCGCCGCGGCCTGCCAGCTGGTGGCCCAGGGCAGCTTCTACTGGATCAGCGCCAGCGTCGCCGAACCGACCGTGGCCGGCTGGTGGAAGAACTACACCGACTGGCTGCCGGCCTACCTGGGCACGATGGCGCTGTACGTCGCGCTGGCCGCGGCGGTGCACGCCGCCGCGCTGCAGCTGACGGCGGCGACCGCCCAGCGCCGCGACCGCACCGCCTGACCGGCCGCCCGCGCGTGGGCCACCGCCTTTCCCGCATCTACACCCGCACCGGCGACGACGGCGGGCATCGCCCGATGACGACACGCGCACGTCCTGTGCGCCCGTCGTCGCGAACGGCCGGACGACGGCGTCCGGCCGCTCGCCGCCGGGCGCCTGCCGGCGCCCGCGACCGGGCATCCTGCCCGGAACGCCGTGCCTGCGGGCTCCGGACGGAACTCGGCTGATGGGCCACCGCCTTTCCCGCATCTACACCCGCACCGGCGACGACGGCACGACGGGCCTCGGCGACGGCAGCCGGGTGGCGAAGGATTCGGCGCGGGTGGCGGCCTACGGCACCGTCGACGAGGCCAACGCCTGCCTGGGCCTGCTGCTGGCCTGCGAGCTGCCCGACGACCTGCGCGACCTGCTCACCGCGCTCCAGCACCAGCTGTTCGACCTCGGCGGCGAGCTGTGCATCCCGGGTCATGCCGCGATCGACGACGCCGACATCGAACGCCTGGAACGGCACCTGGACCGCTACAACGCCGACCTGCCCGCGCTGAAGGACTTCATCCTGCCCGGCGGCGGCGAGGCGGCCGCGCGCTGCCACGTCGCGCGCACGGTGGTGCGCCGCGCCGAGCGCGAGACGGTCGCGCTCTCGCGCCTGGAACGGGTGCGGCCGCAGGCGGTGCGCTACCTCAACCGCCTGTCCGACCTGCTGTTCGTGCTGTCGCGGGTGCTGGCGCGCGCCGGCGGCCACGGCGAAACGCTGTGGCGCCACGAACGCCGCGGCGGATGAGCCTGCCGGTCTACACCCATTCCGCCTGCCTGGGCCACGACACCGGCCCGGGCCATCCCGAATCGTCCCAGCGGCTGGCCGCGGTGATCCAGGCCCTGCACGAGCACCTGCCCGGGCTGGACTGGCGCGAGGCGCCGCGCGCCACGCGCGGCCAGCTGCTGCGGGTGCACGACGAGCACCTGCTCGAGGCCGTCCTGGAACACGCGCCGGCCGCGCGCACCCAGCTCGACCCGGACACCGTGCTGTCGCCCTCCTCCGGCGAGGCGGCGCTGCGCGCGGCCGGCGCCGGCGTCGCCGCGGTGGACGCGGTCATGCACGGCGACGCCGAGCGCGCCTTCTGCGCGGTCCGCCCGCCCGGCCACCACGCGACCGGCGGCCAGGCGATGGGCTTCTGCCTGTTCAACAACGCGGCCGTGGCCGCGGCCCACGCCCTGGACAAGCACGGGCTCTCGCGCGTGGCCGTGGTCGACTTCGACGTGCACCACGGCAACGGCACCCAGGCGATCTTCGAGGCCGAACCGCGGGTGCTGTATCTCAGCTCGCACCAGCAGGGGCTGTTCCCGCACAGCGGCTCGCGCCGCGAGCGCGGGCTGGGCAACATCATGAACCTGCCGCTGCCGCCCGGCACCGGCAGCCGCATGTTCCAGGAGGCCTGGGTCGAGCGCCTGCTGCCCGAGCTGGAGGCGTTCCGGCCGCAGCTGGTGCTGATCTCGGCCGGGTTCGACGCGCACTGGCGCGACCCGCTGGCGCAGATGCAGCTCGACGCCGCCGACTTCGCCTGGCTGACCGGCGAGCTGTGCGCGATCGCCGGCCAGCACGCGGCCGGGCGCACGGTATCGCTGCTGGAGGGCGGCTACGACCTGCAGGCGCTGCGCGAGTGCAGCGTCGCCCACGTGCGCGCCCTGCTGCCCGCCTGAAGCCGGCCGGGCGCCGCCCGGCCCGCAGCGTTCAGCCGGCGGCGTCGGCCGGCGCGAAGTCCAGCGCAGCGGAATTGATGCAGTAGCGCAGGCCGGTCGGCGGCGGGCCGTCGGGGAACACGTGGCCCAGGTGCGAGGCGCACTGCGCGCACCTGACCTCGACCCGGCGCATGCCGTGGCTGCCGTCGGCGTGCTCGCTCACCGCCCCGGCCGAGGCCGGTGCATGGAAGCTGGGCCAGCCGCTGCCGGAGTCGTACTTGGCGGCCGAGTCGAACAGCGGCGCCCCGCAGGCGACGCAGAGGTAGCACCCTTCCGCCTTGTGGTCCCAGTAGCGGCCGGTGAACGGCGGCTCGGTGGCCGAGCAGCGGCAGACCGCGAACTGCTCGGGGGTGAGCTGCTCGCGCCATTCAGCCTCGGTTTTGCCTGGAGGAACAGCGGCCATGATGCGCTCCGGGAACGGGGATGCCCCCTAGGTTGGGCTGCATTGCCGCATCGCAAGGGATGGGGCATTCTGGCGGCCGTTTGCCCCCACGGATTCCCGCGTGCGCCCTGCTCTCCGACTGCTGCCCCTGCCGTTGTGCATCGCGTTCTCGCTCGGCGCCACGGCCCAGGCGCAGGAATGGGACTGGGATCGCGAGCCGCCGGAGGACTGGCGGCTGTGCCCGCTGGAGGACGCGGTGCCGGTGTTCCCGGACGCGCCGCAGCCGGTCGGCACTTCCGCCGACCGCCAGCAGCAGCCCACCGACATCGACGGCGACAGCGTGTCCGGCGTGCGCGACGAGGTCATCAACTTCGACGGCAACGTCACCCTGCGCCGCGGCGACCAGTTCCTGGCCACCGACAACCTCGACTACAACGAGGACACCGGCAACTACGTCGCCGACGGCAGCGTGCGCTACCAGGACTCGGGCATGCGCATCGTGGCCGAGCGCCTGCGCGGCAACCCCGACCAGGACACCCACGAGATCGAGAACGTCCAGTACCAGCTCATCGAGCGCCGCGGCAACGGCCGCGCCGATCGCGCCGAGATGGTGGGCGACCTCGGCTCGATGTACGGCTCGACCTACTCCACCTGCCCGCCCGAGGCCCGCCACTGGGAACTGCGCGCGCGGCAGATCGACGTCGACACGGAGAGCGGCTGGGGCACCGCGCGCGGCGCGTCGCTGCGGCTGGGGCGGTTCCCGATCCTGTACATGCCCTACTTCCGCTTCCCGGTCGACGACCGCCGCAAGACCGGCCTGCTGTACCCGGGCATCGACTACAGCAGCCGCAACGGCTTCGACTACCGGCAGCCGATCTACCTGAACCTGGCGCCGAACTACGACATGACGCTCGAGCCCCGGATCATGACCGACCGCGGCCTGGCGCTCGGCACCGAGGCCCGCTACCTGTCCAACCGCGGCGGCGCCACGCTGTACTTCGAGTACCTGCCCTCCGACGACCTCACGCCGCGCGAGCGCCAGGAGGAGATCGACCTCGGCATCCCGGAGGAGAACTGGCGCGAGGAGGACCGCGGCATGTTCCAGTTCTCGGGCTCGCACCGGTTCAACCGCATCTGGCAGGCGCGCAGCAACCTCAACTGGATCAGCGACCCGCGCTACCTGGAGGACATGAGCAGCAACCTGACCGCCGGCTCGCCGATCTCCATCGTCAGCAACGCCGGCCTGTACGGCCGCGGGCGCTACTGGGAGGCGGGCCTGGTCGCCGACTACAACCAGCTCGCCGACTACACGCTGTCGGAGCAGAACCTGCCCTACAACCGCCTGCCGCGGCTGTTCGGCTCCTGGGAGCAGCCGTTCCGGCCCTGGCTGGTGGCGGGCGTGGACGTGGACCTCACCCGCTTCTCGGCCACCGACGACGTGCGCTACGGCGGCAGCCGCTTCGACGCCAAGCCCTACGTCTCCTTCCCGTTCGAGGGCGCGGCCTGGTTCGTGCGGCCGACCCTGGCCTGGCGCAGCACCGCCTACCAGCTGGACGAGGAACTGGCGCAGCAGCTGGCCGCCGCCGCGGGCACCGAGCCCGATCGCTCGCCGACCCGCAACCAGCCGATCGCCAGCGTCGACGCCGGGCTGTTCTTCGACCGCGACACCGTCTTCCGCGGCGACAGCTACCTGCACACGCTCGAGCCGCGCATCTTCTATCTCAACTCGCCGTACCGGAACCAGGACAACCTGCCGCTGTTCGACACCCGCGCGCTGACGTTCAGCTGGGGCCAGCTGTTCCGCGACAACCGCTTCTCCGGCGGCGACCGCCAGGCCGACGCCAACCAGATGACCGTGGCGTTGACCACGCGCCTGATCCGCGAGTCCGACGGCCTGGAGAAGCTGTCGGCCAGCATCGGCCAGATCCGCTACTTCGACGATTCCCGGGTCGGCCTGAGGCCCAACACGCCGCCGGTCGAGTCCGGCGAGTCCTCCTGGGTGGCCGAGGCCGCCTACGCGATCAACGACCGCTGGAGCCTGAACGCTGGCTACCAGTGGGACCCGAAGATCCGCCGCGACGACCTGATCAGCATGCGCACCCGCTACCTGATCGGCGACGACGGCATCGCCAACCTCAGCTACCGCTACCGCCGCGAACTGCTGGAACAGGTGGACTTCTCCTTCCTGTACCCGCTGTCCCCGGCCTGGAGCCTGGTCGGGCGCTACTACTACTCGCTGAAGGACTCCTCGCTGCTGGAGAGCATCGCCGGCGTGCAGTGGGACAGCTGCTGCGTGACCGTGCGCCTGGTCGGCCGCCGCTACGTGCGCAACCGCATCGGCGAGATGAACGACGCCATCCAGCTCGAGGTCGAGCTGAAGGGCCTGAGCTCGCTCGGCGCCGACACGGAGGACCGCCTGCGCCGTGCTATTCTCGGCTACTACCGAGACGACCTCTATCTCGTCCCGCCGTCGGATCTGCGCGGCGAACCCGTCCAAATCGACCCCATCCAATAATGAAGACATCCTTCCTGTCCCTGCTGGCGGCGCTGCTGCTGTTCGGCGCCCACGTCCATGCGCAAGAGGTGCAGCCGCTGGAGCGCATCGCGGCGGTGGTCGACGAGGACGTCATCCTGCAGAGCGAGCTCGACCGCGCCGTGGCCAACGTGCTGGCGCAGTACGAGGGCCGTTCCGACCAGCTGCCGCCGCGCGACATCCTCGAGCGCCAGGTGCTGGAGCGGCTGGTGCTGGTGCGCCTGCAGACCGCCCGCGCCGGCCAGATGGGCGTACGCGTGAGCGACGCCGAGGTCGACGGCGCGGTCGGCATGATCGCGCAGCAGAACGGCTTCAGCCCCGACCAGTTGCGCCAGCAGCTCGCCGCCGACGGCCTGTCGTTCGACGAGTTCCGCAACTCGCTGCGCGAGGAACTGATGATCCAGCGCCTGCGCCAGCGCTTCGCCCAGACCCGCATCGTGGTCAGCGACGCCGAGGTGGACGCGGCCCTGGAGAACCAGGCCAGCGGCCGCCAGTACCAGCTCGCGCACATCCTGGTCGCGCTGCCCGACGGCGCCACCCCCGAGCAGATCGCCACCGCCGAGCAGAAGATCGAGGGCGTGAAGGGCCTGATCGACCGCGGCGAGATGGCCTTCCCGGCGGCGGCGGTGCGCTACTCCGACAGCCCCAACGCGCTCGAGGGCGGCAGCCTCGGCTGGCGCTCGCTCGACGAGATCCCGACCGCCTTCGCCGGCGCGATCCAGTCCCTGCAGCCCGGCCAGATCATCGGTCCGATGCGCGGCCCGAGCGGCTTCCAGCTGCTGCAGCTGGTCGACGTGCGCGACGCCGAGGGCCCCGGCACGGTGACCCAGTACCAGGCGCGCCACATCCTGATCCGCAGCGGCGGCGACGTCAGCGACGACCAGGCGCGCGCGCGCGCCACGACCCTGCGCGCCCGGGTCGAGGGCGGCGCCGACTTCGCCGAGCTGGCCCGCGAGAATTCCGACGACACCACCTCGCGCGAGAACGGCGGCGACCTCGGCTGGTTCACCGTCGACCAGTTCGGCCCCGACTTCGGCGCCCAGGTGGCCGGGCTCCAGGACGGCGCTGTCTCCGAGCCGTTCAAGACCCAGGCCGGCTGGCACGTCGTGCAGCGCGTCGGCAGCCGCCAGACCGCCGCCAGCGACGACAACCGCCGCGCCCAGATCCGCGAGGCGATCGGCCAGCGCAAGCTGGAAGACGAGTGGAACCGGTTCCTGCGCGAGATCCGCGGCGAGGCCTTCGTCGACGTGCGCAACGCGGCGGCGGCGGCGCCGGCCTCCGGCGGCTAGGGCCTGGCATGCGCCGCCCCCGGCTCGCGCTGGTGCCGGGAGAGCCGGCCGGCGTCGGGCCCGAGCTGTGCGTCGCGGCGCTGTGCCGCGACTGGGACGCCGACCTCGTCGTCTACGGCGATCCCGATACCCTGCACCGCGCCGCCGCGGCGATGCCCGGCGTGCCCGCGCCTGCGCCCGACGTGCGCTGGGTGGAGATCCCCAACGCCACGGCACCCGGCTTCGGCCGGCCCGACCCCGCCAACGCGCGCGCGGTGATCGACGCGCTGACCGCCGCCGGCGCCGACTGCCTGGCCGGCCGCTGCGACGGCCTGGTCACCGGCCCGGTGCACAAGGCCGCGATCAACGCGGGCGGCATCGCCTACACCGGCACCACCGAACTGCTGGCCCGCCAGGCCGGCTGCGAGGTGGTGATGATGCTGGCCAACGACGTCGTCCGGGTGGCGCTGGCGACCACCCATTTGCCGCTGCGCGCGGTCGCCGACGCGATCGACGCGCGCGGCCTGGAACGCACCCTGCGCATCCTCCACGGCGCGCTGGTGCGCGACTTCGGAATCGCACGCCCCGCCATCGCGGTGCTGGGCCTCAACCCGCACGCCGGCGAGTCCGGGCACCTGGGCCGCGAGGAGATCGAGGTGATCGAACCCGTCCTGGCGGCCCTGCGCGAGCGCGACGGCTTCGACCTGCACGGCCCGCTGCCGGCCGACACCGCGTTCCTGCCGCGCGCGCTGGAGCGGGTCGACGCGGTGCTGGCGATGTACCACGACCAGGGCCTGCCGGTGCTCAAGTACAGCGGCTTCGAGCAGGCGGTCAACCTGACCCTCGGCCTGCCCTATCCGCGCGTCGCGGTCGACCACGGCACCGCGCTCGACCTGGCCGGCCACGGGCTGGCCGACCCGTCCAGCCTGTTCGCCGCCATCGCCACCTGCACGCGGCTGGCGCGCGGGCGCATGGACGCCGCCGCGAGGACCGCGGCGTGAACGAGATCGCCTGGGCCGACTTCGAGCGGGTGGAGCTGCGCGTGGGCCGCGTGCTGTCGGCGCGCGCGTTCCCCGAGGCGCGCAAGCCGGCCTACGTGCTGGAGATCGATTTCGGCCCGGAGATCGGCACGCGCCGGTCCAGCGCGCAGATCACCGAGCTGTATACCCCGGAGAGCCTGGCGGGGCGGCTGGTGGTGGCGGTGATCAACTTCCCGCCCAAGCAGATCGGCCCGCTGATGTCGCAGTGCCTGGTCACCGGCTTCCACGACGCGCAGGGCCGGGTGGCCCTGTGCGTGCCGGACGCGGACGTGCCGCCCGGGACCCGCCTGCTGTGAGCGCCGCGCCGCCCGAGACCGGCTTCGGCCGCGCCAAGAAGGCGCTCGGCCAGCACTTCCTGCACGAGCGCGGCGTCATCGACCGCATCCTGCACGCGCTCGACCCGCGGCCGGGCGAGCGCATCGTCGAGATCGGCCCCGGCCAGGGCGCGCTGACCTTCCCGCTGCTGCGCGCCCACGGCGAGCTCACCGTGATCGAGTTCGACCGCGACCTGATCGCGCCGCTGACCGCCGCCGCGGCGCCGCTGGGCCGGCTGGAGATCGTGCACCGCGACGTGCTGCAGGTGGACTTCACCGCGCTGGCCGCGGGCGCTCCGCTGCGGCTGGTCGGCAACCTGCCCTACAACATCTCGTCGCCGATCCTGTTCCACGCCCTCGCGCACGCCGACGCCGTGCGCGACATGCACTTCATGCTGCAGAAGGAGGTGGTGGACCGCATGGCCGCCGCGCCCGGCAGCAAGGTCTACGGGCGGCTCAGCGTGATGCTGCAGGCATGGTGCGAGGTGACGCCGCTGTTCACCGTGGCGCCCGGCGCCTTCCGCCCGCCGCCGAAGGTGGACTCGGCGGTGGTGCGGCTGGTGCCGCGGCCGCGCGGGACGGTCGCCATCGCCGATCCCGCGCGCTTCGCCCTGGTCGTGCGCGCGGCGTTCGGCCAGCGCCGCAAGACCCTGCGCAACGCGCTGTCCGGAGTGCTGGACGCGGAGGGCATCCGGCGCGCCGGGCTCGATCCCGGCGCGCGCGCCGAGCAGCTCGCGGTCGCCGACTTCGTCGCCCTGGCCGACCAGCCCGCCCCGCAGGACTGAGCGCACCGCGACGCCGCCAACACGACGCCTGCGCGATGCTGTTCCATGGAGCGCCCCGCTCCAGGCGACTGGCCCTACACTGTGCGCATGGACGAGACTCCCGACTACACCCTCGAGATCCAGATCGCGACCCGCTTCCTCGACGAGGAATCGGAGCCCGACCGCGACCGCTACGTGTTCGCCTACACCATCCGCATCCGCAACCTCGGTCGGCGCGCCGCGCAGCTGATGTCGCGGCACTGGATCATCACCGACGGCAACGGCAAGGTCGACGAGGTGCACGGCGAGGGCGTGGTCGGCGAGCAGCCCACGATCGCCCCGGGCGACCAGTTCGAGTACACCTCCGGCGCGGTGCTGGAGACCGCGGTGGGCAGCATGCAGGGCCGCTACGACATGGTCGGCGAGGACGGCACCTGCTTCGACGCGCCGATCCCGCCGTTCACGCTGTCCGTACCGCGCACGCTTCACTAGGCCCGCGAAGGAGCGACCATGACGGTCTGGGCCATCGGCGACCTGCAGGGATGCTATGCACCGACGCAGCGCCTGCTCGAGAAGATCCGCTTCGATCCCGCCGCCGACCGGCTGTGGTTCTGCGGCGACCTCGTCAACCGCGGCGGCGAGTCGCTGGAGACGCTGCGGCTGGTGCACTCGCTGCGCGAGAGCGCGCACGTGGTGCTCGGCAACCACGACCTCTCGCTGCTGGCCATCGCCGAGCGCGAGGAGGCGCAGCAGCGCCGGGTGAACCCCGACCTGCAGCGGGTGCTGTTCGCGCCCGACCGCGACGCACTGATCGACTGGCTGCGCGGCTGCCCGCTGCTGCACGCCGACCGCGCGCTGGGCTGGATGATGATCCACGCCGGGCTGGCCCCGCGCTGGACCACGCAGCTGGCGGAGCAGCACGCGCAGGAGGTGGAGCGCCGGCTGCGCGGGAGCGGCTACCGCAAGCTGCTGAAGAACATGTACGGCGACCGCCCGGCGTGGTCGCCCGGCCTGAAGGGCGTGGACCGCGAGCGCGCGATCATCAACATCTTCAGCCGCATGCGCTACTGCACCCCGCGCGGGCGCATCGCCTTCGAGGAGAAGGGCGCGCCCGGCACCCAGGCCGCCGGCCTGTACCCCTGGTACGAGGTGCCCGGCCGCGCCGAGCGCGACCTGAAGATCGTCTGCGGGCACTGGTCCACGCTCGGCCTGTTCGTCGGCCACGGCGTGCACGCCATCGACACCGGCGCGGTCTGGGGCGGCCGGCTGACCGCCCTGCAGCTCGACACCGACGAGCTGCGCATCGTGCAGGTACCGGGGCGCGAGCTGTCGCCCGGCGAGGCCGCGGGACGGGACTAGCGTCGCTTGGCGCCGCACGTCGGCGGCCTGCGTCCGCGTGACTTCCGGCAGGCTCGCCCGGCGCCGGCGAGGCGGACAGTCGGGGCAACGGGGCAGCCAGCGCGGGACGGCCATGATCCTGATGTCGACGCACATCGCCGCCGGCGCCGTCGCGCTGGCGGCCGGCGCGCTCGCCCTGTTCTCGCGCAAGGGCGCCCGGCTCCACCGGCGCAGCGGGATGCTCTTCGTCGCCGCCATGCTGCTGATGGCCGCCACCGGCGCGGCGATCGCCGCGCTGCACGCGCAGACGCTCAGCGTCGTCGCCGGCGCGCTGACCGGCTACCTGGTCGCGACCGCGCTCCTGACCGTGCGCCGCCGCCCCGACGAGACCGTCTGGCTGCATGCCGCGCTGGCGCTCGCCGCCCTGGCCACCGGCGCGTTCGGGATCCACGCCGGCATCGATGCGATCGCGCACCGCGGCGGGACGATCGACGGCAACCCGGCCCAGGTGGCGATCGCATTCGGCGGCGTGGCCGCGTTCGCCGGCCTGCTGGACCTGAGGATGCTGCTGGCGCGGCGTCTGGACGGACGGCATCGCATCGCCCGCCACCTCTGGCGGATGTGCTTCGCGCTCTTCATCGCCGCGGCGTCCTTCTTCCTGGGCCAGGCGCAGGTCTTCCCGCCGCCGCTGCGGCAGCCGCTGCTGCTGGCCGCCCCGGTGGTCCTGGTCCTGCTGCTGATGCTGTACTGGCTGGCCCGGGTCCTGGCGGCCGGCGGCCGGCGCCCCTACCGGACGCGGCGGACGTAGTCGACGAACTCGAAGGCGAAGGCGTGGCGGCCGTCGGCCGCGTGCGGGGTCCTGGCCACCGCCTCCCAGGCCCCATCGTCCCAGGCCGGGAAGAAGGCATCGGCGTCCGCGACCGCGGTGTCGACATGGGTCAGGTGCAGCGCGTCGGCCCGCGGCAGCGCCAGCGCGTAGACCTCGCCGCCGCCGATCACGCACAGCGCGTCGGCGCCGTCGGCCGCCGCCCGCGCGAGCGCGGCATCGAGCGAATCGACCGCCTCCATGCCCTCGAACGGCACGCGGCCCGAGCGGGTCAGCACCAGGTTGCGCCGGCCGGGCAGCGCGCGCCCGATCGACTCTGCAGTCTTCCTGCCCATCAGCACCGGCCGGCCGAGCGTCAGGGCCTTGAAGCGCCTCAGGTCGTCGGGCAGGTGCCACAGCAGCGCGTTGTCGCGCCCGATCGCGCGGTCGCGGTCCAGCGCCGCGATCAGCATCACCGCGGGCTCGGCCCGAATCCCGAATCCCGAATCCCGAATCCCGGACATCACACCGCCACCGGCGCCTTGATCGCCGGCAGCGGGTCGTAGCCGACGAACTCGATGTCGTCGTAGCCGAAGGCGAACAGGTCGTCGACCGCGGGATTCAGGCGCAGGGTCGGCAGCGGGCGCGGCGTGCGGGCGAGCTGCTCGCGGGCCTGGGCCTCGTGGTTGGCGTACAGGTGGGCGTCGCCCAGCGTGTGGACGAAGTCGCCCACGCCCAGCCCGGTCACCTGCGCGACCATGTGGGTCAGCAGCGCGTAGCTGGCGATGTTGAACGGCACGCCCAGGAAGATGTCGCCGCTGCGCTGGTAGAGCTGGCAGCTCAGCCTGCCGTCGGCGACGTAGAACTGGAACAGCGCGTGGCAGGGCATCAGCGCCATGTCGAGCAGCTCGGCCACGTTCCAGGCGCTGACCAGCAGCCGGCGCGAATCGGGGTTGCGGCGGATCTCGTCGACGACCCAGCGGATCTGGTCGATCTCGCCGCCGCCGGCGCCGGCCCAGCGCCGCCACTGCTTGCCGTAGACGGGGCCCAGCTCGCCGTCGGCGTCGGCCCACTCGTCCCAGATCGAGACCTTGTGCTCGCGCAGGTAGGCGATGTTGGTCTCGCCCTTCAGGAACCACAGCAGCTCGTGCACGATCGAGCGCAGGTGCAGCTTCTTGGTGGTGACCAGCGGGAAGCCCGCGTTGAGGTCGAAGCGCATCTGCCAGCCGAACACGCTGCGCGTGCCGGTGCCGGTGCGGTCGGCCTTGATCGCGCCGTGCTCGAGCACGTGGCGCAGCAGGTCGAGGTAGGCGCGCATCAGCCTGCCTTCGCGGGCGCCGGCGGCTGCGGCGCCAGCACCGGCGCGCCGCGCGACTTCCACAGCAGGAACAGGCCCAGCAGGACCAGCGGCACGCTCAGCAGCTGGCCCATGGTCAGCCAGCCGAAGGCCAGGTAGCCGAGCTGGGGATCGGGCTCGCGCACGAACTCGACCAGGAAGCGGAACGCGCCGTAGCCGAGCGCGAACAGGCCCGACACCGCGTAGCGCGGCCGCGGCTTCATCGAGTAGATCCACACCAGCGCGAACAGCGCCACGCCCTCCAGGAAGGCCTGGTAGAGCTGCGAGGGATGGCGGGCGAAGGCGTCCAGCGCGCCGGTCTCGTGCAGCGCGCGCAGCGAGGTCTCGTCCAGCGCCCAGAACTGCTGCGGCAGCGACTTCGGGAACACCACCGCCCAGGGCACGTCGGTGGTGCGGCCCCACAGCTCGCCGCCGATCCAGTTGCCGATGCGGCCGAAGCCCAGCCCCAGCGGCACCAGCGGCGCGCCGAAGTCCATCACGTCGAAGAAGTGCAGCCCCTGCCTGCGCGCCCACAGCCAGGCCGCGACCAGCACGCCCAGCAGCCCGCCGTGGAAGCTCATGCCGCCCTCCCAGGGGCGGAACACCATGGTCGGGTCGGCGACCAGGTCGCCGAATGCGTAGAACAGCACGTAGCCGATGCGCCCGCCGAGGATGACGCCGAACATGCAGTAGAACAGCAGGTCGCCGAACGCGGTCCGGTCCACGCCGGGCAGCCGGCCGGCGGCGATCCGGCGCCGCCCCAGCCACCACGCGCTGGCGAAGGCGACCAGGTACATGATCCCGTACCAGTGCACCTGCGGGTGGAACTGCCGGCCGAACAGCTCGAAGGCCGGCAGCGAGAAGGCGATGGGATCGATCTGGTGCAGGATCGTCATCGGGACGGCGGCTCCTTGGGGTTTCGCGGAGCGCGCCGGGCCCGCCCGCGGCCCGGCGCGCGGTCGGCGTCAGCGCGGCAGCGGGCGGCGCGGCTCGTCCACCGGCGGCGGCGTGACCCCCTGGGCGCGCATGGTGTTGCGCTTGGCCCAGAGGTTCAGGATCTCGACGAGGGCGGAGAAGCCCATCGCGCCGTAGATGTAGCCCTTCGGGATGTGCAGGCCGAAGCCGTCGAAGGTCAGGTACACGCCGATCAGCACGATGAAGGCCAGCGCCAGCATCTTCACCGTGGGGTTGGCGTCGATGAAGCGGCCCAGCGGCTGCGCGGCCAGCAGCATCACCGCCACCGCGATCAGGATCGCGGCCACCATCACCGGCACGTAGTCGCCGGCCATGCCGACCGCGGCGATCACCGAGTCGAGCGAGAACACGATGTCGATGACCGCGATCTGGGCGATCACCGAGCCGAACGACGCCGTCGCCGCGCCGGCCACGCCGGCGTCCTCGTGGGCGTCGCCCTTGAGCTGCTCGCGGATCTCCATCGCGCCCTTCACGATCAGGAACAGTCCGCCCAGGATCAGGATCAGGTCGCGCACCGAGATGCCGCGGCCGAACAGCTCGAACAGCGGCGTGGTCAGCCGCGCCAGCCAGGCCAGGGTGAGCAGCAGCGCGATGCGGGTGATGCACGCCACCGCGATGCCGAACTTGCGCGCGAACTCGCGCCGCTCCACCGGCAGCTTGCCCACGGCGATCGAGATGAACACCAGGTTGTCGATGCCGAGCACGATCTCGATCGCGGCCAGCGTCACCAGGAGGATCCACACCTGCGGATCGGTCAGCAGTTCCATCATTGCGTTCGTTGTCCTCGTCGGGACCGGCCGATGCCGGTCAGAGCCAGCGCGGGAGCAGGATCAGCCCCCACGTCACCACCACGTTCACCAGGGTCACGAAGACCGCGGCCGAGCCCATGTCCTTGGCGCGGCCCGCCAGTTCGTGCCATTCCGCGCCGAACCGCTCGATCACCGCCTCGATCGCGGAGTTCAGCAGTTCCACCGCCAGCACCAGCAGGCAGCTGCCCAGCAGCACCGCCCGCTCCAGCCCGCTGTCGCCCAGCCACAGCGCCAGCGGCGCCATCACTGCGAGCAGGTACACCTCGAGCCGGAACGACGACTCGTACAGCCAGGCGGCGCGCAGGCCCTGGATCGACCACAGCGTCGCCTTCCACATCCGCGCCGGCCGGCGCGGCAGGTGGCCGAACCCGTCCACGGCGCTCAGCCCCGCCGACGGCGCGGGGCCGTCGCCGCGGCGGCGGCCCGCGGCGGGCGGACGCAGCGCGCGCGGAAAGGCGGGGGTACCTCGGAACGTGGCATCGGGCCGGCGCGAACGCTGTCGACGGGGTCGGAAGCGGTGCATTCTGCCACACGGCCCGCCCCGCCCGCCGCCGGGACGCGCGGATCGCGCGTGCTAGATTGGCCCGCGTTCCCGCTCCCGCCGTCCGCCATGCCCCGTTTGCCGTCGCTGCTCGCCCTCCTCCTCGCCGCCGCCTTCGGCGCCGCCGCCTGCGCCGCCACCCCGGCGCCCGCCGCCGAGGCCGCCGGCGGCCTGGACCCGGCGTCCTCCCCGGACTGGGTGCAGGACATGGCCCGCTTCGCCGCCGAGGACGCGGCCCGCCCGCCGCCGCCGCGCCCGGTGGTGTTCACCGGCAGTTCGTCGGTGCGCATGTGGGAGACCCTGGCGCAGGACTTCCCGCAGTACCAGGTGCTCAACCGCGGCTTCGGCGGCTCGCACGTGCGCGACTCGGTGCACTACGCCGACGAGATCGCGATCCGCTACCGGCCCAGCCGCATCCTGATCTACGCCGGCGACAACGACACCATGGACGGCCGCAGCCCGGCGCAGGTGCTGGCGGACTTCCAGCGCTTCGTCGCGCGCATCCACCGCGACCTGCCCGGCACCCCGGTGGCCTATCTCTCGATCAAGCCCAGCCCGTCGCGCGCGCAGCTGATGCCGGTGCAGCGCGAGGCCAACGCCCTGGTCGCGGCCTGGGCCGAGCGCACGCCGCGGGTGGACTACATCGACGTGTTCACGCCCATGCTCGACGCCGGGGGCCGGCCGCGCGAGGAACTGTTCATCGCCGACCGCCTGCACATGAACGCGCAGGGCTACGCGATCTGGCGCCGGATCGTCGGCGACTACCTCGAACGGCCGCCCGCGCCCTAGGGCGGCAGAAGCGCGCCGTTCACCCGGCGGGCATGCGCGGCGACGCACCCTGGACCGCCCGCGCCGCCGCGCCGGACCCGACGCCCATGCACAGGACCCTGCTCGCCGCACTGATCCTCGCCTCCGGAGCCGCCATGACGACCTCGTTCGCGCAGTCCGCCCCCGTCGCCCTGCTGCCCGCCGATCCGGGCTATCCCGCCGTGTCGCAGGCGGCCCTGGCGCCGGTGCGCGAGGCGTTCGGCGACGCGGTCGGGGCCCGCATCGAACGGCTGGACGTGCTCGGGCCCTGGGCCTTCGTGCAGGGCCAGCTGCAGGCGCCGGCCGGCGGGCGCCCGGACTACGCCGGCACCGCGTATGCCGAGCGCGCCGCGCAGGGCGGCATGTCCGATCTCTACGTGGCGCTGCTGCGCCGCGACGGCGACGACTGGACCCTGGTCGACCACGCGATCGGCCCGGGCGACGTGGTCTGGCTGGCCTGGCCCGACGAGCACGCGGCGCCGCGGCAGCTGTTCGGGTTCTAGCGGGCGCGGCCGCGGCGGAACCGGAACATCCTCCGGAGCGCGGTCGCGCGCGCGCTCCGGCGAGAACGCGGCCGACGGGCCGGCGATGCCTAGCGCGGCGGGGTGATGATCTCGTAGCGGCCCGAGGCGCCGCCCCAGCTGATGCGCTGGGAACCGTCCGGGTTGACGTTGTTGGAGCCGATGAACTGCGGCTTCCCGCCCTCGAAGCCGGCGAACAGCACCACGTGCGACTGCCCGTCGCGCTGCATCAGCACCACGTCGCCGGGGCGCGCGTCCTGCAGCGACACGGTCTGCCAGCCGTCGCCCTTGAGGTTGCCCGCGAGCTGGTCGACCGAGGCGCTGGCCTGGCCGGCGTCGATGAGCCCGGCCTTCTGCAGGCAGGCGGAGACGAAGTTGGCGCAGTTGACGTTGTTGGGCACCCAGGACTGCATGGGCAGCTCGTCGCTGTGCTTGAGCTCGCCGGCGTTGCGGCCGATGAACTGCTGCGCGATCGCCGCGGCGTTGTCGCCGCTGGCGGAGACGTCGCGCACGCCGTCGACGCCCTGCACGCCGCCGCCCGCCCCGGACGTGCCGCCGCCCGGGGGCGCGTCGCCGCCCAGGCGCAGGGTGTCGCCGGCGTAGATCAGGTCCGGGTTGCGGATCTGCGGGTTGAGCGCCATCAGCGCGTCCACCGAACTGCCGAAGCGCTGCGCGAGCTGCGACAGGGTGTCTCCGAATGCGATGGCGTAGCTCCCGATCGCCGTCATGGCGTTCCCTCCCGCGGTGTGCGTCGACTGGACGATCCCAGTCTCCGCAGGCCCTTGTGCCGCGACAAGCCGGGGCCGACCCCGATGGGGTCGACCCCAGGTGCGCGGACCGTTGGGTCCAGCGGGACGCGGCCGCCGCGGCGCGCCTGGCGGCCGATGCAGGCTCGGGGCGTGTGGCCCGGGGATCGAGAGGGCGGCCGCATCCAGGGATGCGGGCACGCGCTTCACTCCCCGGCGAAGATCGCGGTGCCGCGGCGGCCGTCGGGCCCGACCCAGGCCCGGTACATGCCCGGGGTGTTGAACGGCAGCGCGATCCGCCCGTCCGCATCGAGCGCGATCACGCCGCCGTCGCCGCCCTGCTCCGGGATCACCCGGCCCACGACCTCGTCCGCCGCCGCCTGCAGGCTGTCGCCGCGATAGGCCACGCGGGCGCAGATGTCGTGGGCGACGGCATTGCGGATGAAGAACTCGCCCCAGCCGGTGGCCGACACCGCGCAGCGCGCATCGGCCCAGGTGCCGGCGCCGATCAGCGGGGAATCGCCCACCCGCCCCCAGCGCTTGTTGGTCATGCCGCCGGTGGACGTGGCCGCGGCGAGGTGGCCGTGGGCGTCGAGCGCCACCGCGCCCACCGTGCCGAAGTAGGCCTCGGCGGGCGCGGCGATGCCTGCGTCGCGCTGCGCGCGCTCCCGCTCGCGGGCGCGTTCCAGCTGCTCGCGGCGGTGCGGGATGTCGAACCAGGCGTTGGGCACGCGCTCGAGGTCGGGATGCTCGTCGGCGAAGCGCTCGGCGCCGTGGCCGATCAGCATGACGTGCGGCGAGCCCTCCATCACCCGCCGCGCCAGCCGGACCGGGTTGCGCACGGTGGTCACCGCCGCCACCGCACCGGCGCGGCGGGTATGCCCCTCCATCACCGAGGCGTCGAGCTCGTGCCCGCCCTCGGCGTTGAACACCGCGCCCTTGCCGGCGTTGAAGCGCGGGGACTCCTCCAGCACGCGTACGCTGGCCTCGACCGCGTCCAGCGCGGCGCCGCCCGCCGCCAGCACCGCGTGGCCGGCATCGAGCGCGGCGTCGAGAGCGGCGCGGATCTCGTGCTCGTCCTCGGCGGACAGGGCATCGCGCGCGATCACGCCGGCGCCGCCATGGATCGCCAGCGCGGTCGGCCGCGGTGCGGGGCGGTCGGCGGCGGACGCGGCGGCCACCGGCAGCAGGCAGGCCAGGACGATGGCTCGGAAACAGGGCATGACGGGGCCGCGCGAAGGGCGAGACGGCGAGCTTAGCAGCGCGTCCGGGACGTGCGCACCCCGTGCCGCGCCGCCGCACCGGCGCACGTGCCTACACCCTCCGGCGCGCGGCGTGAAGCCGCCACAGTGCGATCCCGCACAGTTCATAGTCGGCGATTCTCGCGCTTCGGAAAGCTGGCCGAATCTTCATTTGACACACCCGGGGCCCGCACGGTGTATGGGCGGGCGGACCCGTCGAGCGTCCGCCCGCGGGCACCCGCGATCCCCTTGTTCACTTCATCGGAGGAAGTCATGTTCAAGAAGCGCCTGCTCGTCCTCGCTGTGACGACCGCCCTGTCCGGTTCGGTGTTGGCCGCCGAACTGCGCAAGGTCGAGAATCCCGTCCCCGGACAGTACATCGTGGTGTTCCAGGAAGACGCCATCCGCAGCCAGGTGCAGGACGCGCTGGCCGCGCGGGCCGGCCGCGCCGACGCCGCCGCCGAGCGCGCCGCGCTGGTCGCCGAAGTCGAGAACACGGTGGTCGACGTCGCCGCGGCCCACGACCTCAGCGTCGGCCGGGTGTTCTCGCACGTGCTGCAGGGTGCGGCGGTTACCGCCGAGCCGGCGGCGATCGAGAAGCTGCTCAACGATCCGCGCGTGGCCTACGTGGAGGAGAACGCTGTCTTCACCACGTCCGCCACGCAGACCAACGCCACCTGGGGCCTGGACCGCGTCGACCAGCGCAACCTGCCGCTCAACACCACCTACATCTACGACTACACCGCGCCGAACGTCCGCGCCTACATCATCGACACCGGCATCCGCACCGGGCACACCCAGTTCGGCACCCGGCTGCTGTCCGGCTATACCTCGATCAGCGACGGCAACGGCACCAACGACTGCAACGGGCACGGCACCCACGTGGCCGGCACCGTGGCCGGCACCACCTGGGGCGTGGCCAAGGCGGCGCGCGTGGTGCCCGTGCGCGTGTTCGGCTGCGGCAACACCACCACCACCGACGCCATCGTCGCCGGCATCGACTGGGTGCGCCTCAACCACGTCAAGCCGGCAGTGGCCAACCTGAGCCTGGGCGGCGGCGCCTCGACCGTGCTGGACGGCGCCATCAACAACCTCAACAACGCCGGCGTGACCGCGGTGGTCGCGGCCGGCAACAACAACGCCAACGCCTGCAACTACTCGCCCGCGCGGGTGGCCAACGCGGTGACGGTGGGCTCGACCACCAGCAGCGACGCGCGCTCCTCGTTCTCCAACTGGGGCACCTGCGTGAACATCTTCGCGCCGGGCAGCTCGATCACCTCGGCCTGGCACACCAGCACCTCGGCCTCGGCCGTCCTCAACGGCACCTCGATGGCCGCGCCGCACGTGGCCGGCGCCGCGGCGCTGTACCTGGAGACCAACCCCACGGCCACGCCCGCCACCGTGCGCAACTGGCTGTACACCAACGCCACCACCGGCGTGCTGACCGGCATCGGCACCGGTTCCCCGAACCGCCTGCTCTACACCCGCTGACCGGTCTCCGGAGCGGCCGGCCTCCCCTCCGGCTGCTCCGGCCTTTTGCGCCCGCGGCGCGACCGCGTCGCCGCGCATCGCCCGACGGCACCGCGCCGGCCACGCACGTCATGCGCTCCACGCTCCGACTGGAGGATCGCGCCCATGTTCGCCAGACGCCTGCTCGCCCTCGCAGTGTCCGCCGCCCTGTCCGCCCCGGCGCTCGCCGCCGAGCTGCGCCGGGTGGAGCGTCCAGTGCCCGGGCACTACATCGTGGTGTTCCAGGACGACGCCATCGACGACCGGGCCCGCGCACCGGACGGCCGGGCCGGCGGCGACGCCGCCGTCGCCGCGGCGGTCGAGGACGCGGCGGTCGACATCGCCGCGCACCACGATCTCGCCGTCTCCCATGTCTACGCTCACGCCGTGCGCGGCATGGCGGTGCGCGCCGGGCCCGAGGCGGTGCAGCGGCTGCTCGCCGACCCGCGCGTGGCCTACGTGGAGGAGGACGGGCTCGTCGTGCCGTCGGCCACCCAGACCAACGCCCCCTGGAACCTCGACCGCATCGACCAGTCCCATCTGCCGCTCGACGGCCTGTACACCTACCACTACACCGGCACCAACGTGCGCGCCTACGTGATCGACAGCGGCATCCGCGCCGGGCACGTCGAGTTCGGCGGCCGGGTGCTGCCAGGCTACACCGTGATCACCGACGGCAACGGCACCGCCGACTGCCTGGGCCACGGCACCCACCTGGCCGGCACCGTCGGCGGCACCACCTGGGGCGTGGCGAAGCGGGTGCTGCTGGTCCCCGTGCGCGTGATCGGCTGCAACGGCACCACCACGACCTCCGCCCTGATCTCCGGCATCGACTGGGTGCGCCTGAACCACGCGAAGCCCGCGGTGGCCCTCATCGGCCTGACCGGCGCCGCCTCGACGGTGATCGACGCGGCCACCACCAGCCTGGTCAACAGCGGGGTGACCACCGTGGTGCCGGCCGGCAACAACGCCGCCAACGCCTGCAACTACTCGCCCGCCCGCGCACCTAGCGCGGTCACCGTCGGGGCGACCACGCCGGCCGACGCGGTCGCCCCGTTCTCCAACTACGGCAGCTGCGTGAACCTGTTCGCACCGGGCGTCGACATCACCTCCGCCTGGCACACCGGCCCCACCGCGACGCAGACGCTCAGCGGCACCTCGATGGCGGCCGCCCACGTCGCCGGCGCCGCGGCCCTGTACCTGGAGGCGAACCCGACGGCCCCGCCGCCGGTCGTGCGCGGCTGGCTCGACGCCAACGCCACGCCCGGCGTGCTGACCGGCGCCGGCCCCGGTTCGCCGGACCGCCTGCTCAAGACCCTCTGAGCAGCCGGCAGGCCCTACTGCCGCAGCGCCTCGATCGGGTCGAGCTGGGAGGCCTTGCGCGCCGGGTAGTAGCCGAAGAACAGGCCGGTCGCGACCGAGAAGCCGGCCGCCAGCCCGATCACGTTGCCGTTGAGCGCGACCGGCAGCGAGCCCATCTTCCCGACCAGCAGCGCGCCGGCGATGCCGATCGCGATGCCGATCGCGCCGCCGATCAGCGAGATCAGCATGGCCTCGGCCAGGAACTGCCGGCGCACGTCGGACGGGCCCGCGCCCACGGCCATGCGCAGGCCGATCTCGCGGATGCGCTCGGTCACCGACACCAGCATGATGTTCATGATCCCGATGCCGCCGACGATCAGCGAGATCGTGGCCACCGCGCCCAGCAGCAGCGACATCAGCCGGGTGGTCGCGGTGCGGGTGGCGATGATCTCGGACATGTTGCGCACGCTGAAGTCGTCCTCGTCGCCGGGGCCGATGCGGTGGCGCTGGCGCAGCAGCGCCTCGATCTGCCCCTGCACGTAGCCCAGGTCGTCGGCGCTGCCGGTGGTCAGCGCGATCTGCATCACCGCCTTCGGCGGCAGGCCCATCGCGCCCAGCAGGCTGCGCCGGCCGGTGGCCATGGGCACCATCACCACGTCGTCCTGGTCCTGGCCGAACCCGCCCTGGCCCTTCGCCACCAGCGTGCCCACCACGGTGAAGGGCACCCGGCCGAGGCGGATCGTCTCGCCCACGCCGCTGCCCTCGCCGAACAGTTCCCGCCGCACCGTCTCGCCGAGCACCGCGACCTTGCCGGCGCCGGTGTAGTCCTGCGGCTGGAAGCCCTCGCCCTCGGCCAGCGTCCAGCCGTTGATGACGAAGAAGTCCGGCTGCACGCCGCGCCAGCTGGCCGGCCAGTTGTTCTCCGCGAACACCGCCTGCGTGCTGCCGTTCAAGGAGCCGGAGATGTACTGGACCTCCGGGATCTCGTCGCGGATCGCGTCGACGTCGCCCTCGGTCAGGGTGAAGAAGCTCGACGACGCCCCGCGCGCACCGCCCGGGCCGCGGCGCGAGCCGGGCGAGATGTCCAGCCGCTGCGAGCCCAGGCCCGAGACCAGCTTGTCCAGCTCGGCCTGGGTGCCCTGGCCGACCGAGACCATCACGATGACCGCCGCGATGCCGATGATCACGCCCAGCGAGGTCAGCGTGCTGCGCATCCAGTTGCCGCGCAGCGCGTGGGAGGCGGTTCTGAGGATGTCGGAGAAGTTCATGGGGATTCGGGAATGGGGAATCGGGAATCGGGAATCGGCAAGGCAGTACGCTGCCTGCAGAGGGGGAAGGGACTGGTCATGACGGGAGCGGCTCCAATCCCGATTCCCGATTCCCGATTCCCAGCTCCTCATGCAACTCGCCGTCGCGCATGACGAAGGTGCGGTCGGCGTGCGCGGCGACCTCGGCGTCGTGGGTGATCAGCACCACCGTATGCCCGTCGTCGCGCAGGCGCTTGAACAGGGCCAGGATCTCCTCGCCGGTCTTGGAGTCCAGCGCGCCGGTGGGCTCGTCGGCGAGCAGCACCGGCGGCCGGTTGATCAGCGCGCGCGCGATCGCCACGCGCTGCTGCTGGCCGCCGGACAGCTCGTTGGGCCGGTGCGAGGCGCGCGCGCCCAGCCCCACCGCCTCCAGCGCCTGCTGCGCGCGCTCGGTGCGCTCGGCGGGCGGGATGCGCGCATAGCCCAGCGGCATGGCCACGTTCTCCAGCGCGGTCATCCGCGGCAGCAGGTGGAAGCCCTGGAACACGAAGCCGATCTTGTCCCGGCGCAGTTCGGCCAGCGCCTCTGCGTCCAGCGTCGAGACGTCGACGCCGTCGCACAGGTAGGCGCCGCTGCTGGGGGTGTCCAGGCAGCCGATCAGGTTCATCAGCGTGGACTTGCCCGAACCCGACGGGCCCATGATCGCGACGAAGTCGCCGTGCGCGATGCGCAGGTCCACGTCCTTGAGCGCCACCACCTCGGCCTCGGAACCGGGCGAGTACACCTTGCCCAGCCCGTGCGTCTCGATCACCGGCACCGTGGCGTTCGCGGGGTTCATGGCGCCGCGCGCTCGCCGGTCACCAGCAGCTCGCCCTCGGCCACGTCGCCGGCGATCTCGGTGCTGCTGCCGTCGCTGGCGCCGATGCGCACCATCGTCATCTGCGGGCGGCCGTCGACCAGCTTGTAGACGGGGGCGCGGCGCGCGCCGGCGATGGCGTTGAGCGCGGCGTCCCACTGCGCGCGCTGGGCCTCGTCGAGGCTGTCGCGGAAGGCGGCGAAGTCCTGCTGGAAGCGCTGCAGCATGCGCTGGCGCATCTGCCCGCTGTCGGCCGCGGCGCCGCCCGGGGCGCGCATGCCCGGCCCTGGGCCGAACATGCCCGCAGGCGCCGCGCCCTGCGCTTGCGGCTGCGCGGTGGCCTGCTGGCGGGCGGCGGTGCGCTCGCGGATGGCGGCGAGCGCCGCGTCCAGCTCGGCGCGCTGCGCCGGCGTCAGCGCCAGCGGCTCCGCGGCGCGGGCGAAGTCGGCGGACAGGTCGCCGCCGCCGCGCGCGCCGGCGGCCGCGCCCGTCGCGCCGCTCGCCTGGGTGTCGGCGGGGCGGTAGCGCAGCGCGGCGTTGGAGACCTTGAGCACGCCGTCGCGGCGGCTCACCTCGATCTCGGCGTTGACGGTCAGGCCCGGCAGCAGGGTGCCGTCGCTGTTGTCCACCGCCACCACGACCGGGTAGGTGATCACGTTGTTGGTGTTGGTCGCCGACAGCCGCACCTGCCGCACCTCGCCGCGGAACTGGCGGTCGGGGAAGGCGTCGACGGTGAAGGAGACCCGCTGCCCGACCTCGACCTGGCCGATGTCGGCCTCGTCGACCTCCAGCTCGATCTGCATCTGGCCGAGGTCCTCGGCGATGGTGAACAGCTCCGGCGCCTGCAGGCTGGCGGCCACGGTCTGGCCGGACTCGATGTTGCGCACCAGCACCACGCCGTCGACGGGCGAGCGGATCACCGTGCGCTCCAGGTTGACCTGGGTGGTGCGGGTGGCGGCGGTCTGCTGGGTGATCTGCGCGCGCGCCGAGTCGCGCTGCGCGCGCGCCTGGTCGAGCGCGGCGCGGGCCAGGTCGACGTCGGCGCGGGCGACCAGCTGGCGCTGGCCGAGATCGGCCTTGCGGCGGTAGTCCAGCTCGGCGTTGACCAGCGTCGCCTCGGCCTGCGCCAGCGAGGCGCGCGCGGCGGCGATCTGCGCGTTGCCCTGCTCGATCTGCGCCTGGTAGGTGCTGGGGTCGATGCGCGCGATCACCTGGTCCTTCTCGACGGGATCGTTGAAGTCGACCAGCACCTCGGTGACCTGGCCGGAGATCTGCGAGCCCACGATCACCGTGCTGATCGCGCTCAGCGTGCCGGTGGCCGAGATCGCCACGCGGATGTCGCCGCGCTCCACCGCGGCGGTGCGCCACTGGCCCTCGTCGGACGCGGCGCGGCGCTGCTGCCACCACCACGCGCCGCCGGCCACCAGCGCGAGCGCGACCAGCGCCGCGGCGATGCGGGGCCAGCGCGCAGGGCGCCGACGCGAACGGGGACTGCGGGCTGGCGGGGGGGCTGGCTGGCTCATTCGGGACCGGGCGGGAGGAGGACGAAGGCGATAACGCGCCAGCTCCGGTGGCGTTGACATCGCCCGGGACGGCGGCGTCGCCGATCGTAAGCGGTCGGCGGGCCGATCACGAACCCGCCGCCACCGCGGCTAGGCCAGATGGATCGTCGCCACCGTGCCCTGGCCGGGCTTGCTTTCCAGGCTCACCGGCCAGCCGAAGCGCTCGCCGAGCCGGCGCACGATCGACAGCCCCATGCCCTTGCCGCCGGCACGGAAGGGATCGACCCGGTAGAACGGATCGTAAACGCGCTGCAGGACCTCCGGGGTCATGCCGATGCCCGAGTCGCGCACCTCGATGCGGTCGTCGTGGACCGCGACCTCGACCTCGCCCTCCTCGGTGAAGATGCAGGCGTTGTTGAGCAGGTTGCCGAGCATCACCCCGAGCACCCGCGAGGGCGCGTCCAGCCGCGGCGAGGCGTCGCCGACCACCTTGAGCGTCACCGGCTTGCCCTGCAGCAGCGGCCGCGCCTTCTCCACCTCTTCCAGCACCAGCTCGCGCACGTCGAAGTCCTCGCCCTGCGGCGCGGTGTCGTGCTCGCGGGCCAGGATCAGGAAGGCGTCGATCACCGCCTCCATGTCGCGGCTGGCGCGCTGGATGCGCTGCAGCGAGCGCTGCGAGCGCTCGGGCGTGTCGGGGTCGGCCAGCAGCACGTCGCTGGCCACCCGGATCACCGTCAGCGGCGTGCGCAGCTCGTGGCTGGCGTCGCGGGTGAAGTCGCGCTCGCGCTGCACGAAGGCCTGCACCCGCGAGGACAGCACGCGCAGCGCGCCGCTGAGCTGGTCGACCTCGCGCCCGACCACGCCGGGGATGCGCTCGCGCACGAGCGCGGCGTCGTCGAGGTCGCCGGGGTCCCAGCGCGAGACCTGCTCGGCCAGCCAGCTCACCGGCGCCACCAGGCGCCGGGTCATGCGGTGGGTGAGCCAGCTGACCAGCTGGATCACGCCGATGCCGCCCAGCATCAGCAGCACCGCCACGGTCCACAGCACCTTGCGCGCATGGTCGAACTGCATGCTCAGGTACAGCGTGCCGCCGCCGCGGCGCTCCACCAGCACGTCGCGGCGGTGATCGCGCACGAAGTGCCGGCCCGGCTCGAGCCCGCGCAGCCGCTCCGGCAGCGCGGCCTCCCCGCCCAGCGGCACGAAGTACGCCTCCACCGCCTCGGTGCGCGGCAGCAGGTAGTCGGCGTTGCGCTCGAGCATCGACCAGTACTGCGCCGCCTGCGCCTCCATCCGGGCGTTCACCAGCACGCGCAGCGCGACGGAAAAGGCGATCGCCACGCCGAGCACGATCGCCAGGCTGCCGAGGGCCGCCTGGAGACTGAACGCACGACGGAGCTTCTTCGGAAGGCCCTGCGGCATCGCGGCAGGCGACCGTCAGGCCGGGGACTGCTCGATGTCGGCGATCCGGTACCCCGCGCTCTGCACCGTGTGCAGCAGCGGCTTGTCGAACGGCTTGTCGATCGTCTTGCGCAGGTTGTAGAGATGGCTGCGCAGCGTGTCCGAGTCGGGCAGGCTGTTGCCCCAGATCTCGCGCTCGATCTCCTGGCGGCTGACCACGCGCGGCGATTCGCGCATCAGGATCGTCAGCAGCTTGAGGCCGATCGGCGAGAGCTGCAGCTCCTGGCCGGCGCGGGTGGCGCGCAGGCTGGCCGGGTCGAGCACCAGGTCGGCCACCTTCAGCACCTCGGAGCCCACCTGCCGGCGCTCGCGGCGGATCAGCGCGCGCAGTCGCGCCTCCAGCTCCTGGATCGCGAACGGCTTGGTGAGGTAATCGTCGGCGCCCGAGCCCAGGCCGGTGAGCTTCTCGTCCAGGGTGTCGCGCGCGGTCAGCATCAGCACCGGCGTCGACTTGCGCGCCTCCTCGCGCAGGCGCTTGCAGACCTCGATGCCGTCCAGGCGCGGCAGCATCAGGTCGAGCACGATCACGTCGTAGCTGTTCTCGGAAGCGAGGCGGTAGCCGTCCAGGCCGTCGGACGCGTAGTCGACCTCGAACCCCTTGCCCTCCAGGTACTCGCCGATCATCTCGGAGATGTTGCGGTTGTCTTCGACGATGAGGACCAGGCCGCCCGGCTCTTGGGTTGCGCGCATATGCACTCCAGGGATATGGGAAATCGGTTCAGCTCAGTGAGCTTCAGCTTTGTGAAGCTATCCGATCCGGGGGTGGAGAGGTCGTGAAGGCTGCCGGCGCGCTTACGCTTGGCGTCCCCGCCCCCGGAACACGACCCCGCCCATGCCCGGCTTCGAACGCGTCCTGCCGATCCTGCTCCTGCTCGCCTCCAACGTCTTCATGACCTTCGCCTGGTACGGCCATCTGAAGTACCGCAGCGCCCCGCTGCTGCTGGCCATCGTGGCCAGCTGGGGCATCGCCTTCTTCGAGTACGCGCTGATGGTGCCGGCCAACCGGATCGGCTACGCGGTCTACTCCGCGCCTCAGCTCAAGGGCATGCAGGAGGTGATCACCCTGCTGGTGTTCGCCTGGTTCTCGAGCTGGTACCTGGGGCAGCCGCTGAAGTGGAACCACTGGGCCGGCTTCGCGCTGATCGCGGTGGCCGCCTGGCTGATCTTCCTGGAGACCTGAGCCGGACACGCCATGCCGGTCCCCTGCTCCCGCGAGCGGGAGAAACTGGGGTCGGAGTCGCTTTCCTCGCCGCCTGCTGCCAGGTCTGCTGCGATCGCTCCGGAGGAAAGCGACTCTGACCCCGGTTTCGGTTACAGGGGAATGCGCCCGGTCAGGATGTCCTTGAACATCACCCAGTCGCCGATGAACGAGTACAGCGGGTGGCGGAAGGTGGCCGGGCGGTTCTTCTCGAAGAAGAAGTGCCCGACCCAGGCGAAGCCGTAGCCGCAGGCCAGCGCCGCCAGCAGCCAGCCGGGCTCGCGGCGCCAGGCCGCCACGGCGACCAGCGCCAGCACGCCCCAGCTGCCGATGAAGTGCAGGCGGCGCGAGACCGGGTGGGCGTGCTCGCTGAGGTAGTACGGGTAGAACTCGCGGAAGCTCGAGAAACTGCTGCGAGAACGGGCCATCTCCCCTCCCGGCCGTCAGGCGGTGCGCGACCCCAGCATGATGACCGCCATCCCGGCCAGGCACAAACCGGCGCCGGCCAGGTCCCAGCGGGTCGGCCGCACCGCGTTCACCCACCACAGCCAGCCCAGGGCGACGGTCACGTAGACGCCGCCGTAGGCCGCGTAGACGCGTCCGCTGGCGGTCGGGTGCAGGGTCAGCAGCCAGACGAACAGCGCCAGCGCCGCGGCCGCCGGCAGCAGCAGCCAGGGGCTGCCGTCGCGGCGCAGCCACAGCCAGGGCAGGTAGCAGCCCACGATCTCGGCCAGCGCGGTGGCCACGAACAGCGCCAGGGTCTTCAGCACGCCCCGCCCTCCGCGCGCTTCACCCGTGCCCACAGCGCCTCCTGGGCGTCGAGCGGCCGCGCCTCCAGCGGCACGCCCTCGGCGGCGGCCAGCGCCTCCATGGCGCGGAAGCGGCGCTCGAACTTGTGGTTGGCGCCGCGCAGGGCGCGACCGACGTCCACCCCGGCGTGGCGGGCCAGGTTGGCGGCGACGAACAGCAGGTCGCCCAGCTCGGCCTCCAGCCGCGCCTGCGCGCCGGCGTCGCCGGGCGCGGCGGCGACAGCGGCGAATTCCTCCTCCACCTCGTCCAGTTCCTCGCGCAGCTTGGCGATGACCGGCGCCGGGCCCGGCCAGTCGAAGCCGGTGCGGGCCGCGCGCTGCTGCAGCCTGGCCGCGCGCTGCCACTCCGGCAGCCCGCGCGACACGCCCGCCAGCGCCGAGGCGTCGGCCTCGCCGCGGGCGCGGCGCTCCTCGCGCTTGATCGCCTCCCAGCTGCGCTTCACCGCCTCGGCGTCCTCCGCATCGGCATCGCCGAAGACGTGCGGGTGGCGGCGGACCATCTTGTCGCAGATCGCGCCGACCACGTCGCCGAAGCCGAAGGCGCCCGCTTCCTCGGCCATGCGCGCGTGGAACACGACCTGCAGCAGCAGGTCGCCCAGTTCGTCGCGCAGGTCGGCGAGGTCGCCACGGTCGATGGCGTCCGCGACCTCGTAGGCCTCCTCGATCGTGTAGGGCGCGATGCTGGCGAAGTCCTGCTTCAGGTCCCAGGGGCAGCCGCCCTGGGGATCGCGCAGGCGGGCCATGATCGCGATCAGCGCCTGGATGTCGCGCGGGGATTCGGTCACGGGGTCGGGCTCCTGGTGGGAAGTGGGGTGCACGGGCGGATGCGGCGCCCGCGCGCGCTCAATCGCGCAGCCACGACCGCCAGGGCAGGTCCGGGTCGCCGAGGGCGAGGAAGTCGCCGTTGAGCAGCGTATCGCGCCGGTTGTAGCGGAAGGGGCGCCCCTGCGGGTCGAGCACGCGGCCGCCCGCGCCCTCCAGGATCGCCTGGCCGGCGGCGGTGTCCCACTCGCTGGTCGGGCCGAAGCGCGGGTACACGTCCATCCGGCCCTCGGCCAGCCGGCAGAACTTCAGCGAGGAGCCCAGCGCGACCGGCTCGGTCTCGCCCAGGCGCGCCAGCAGCGCGCGCGCGCGCGGGTCGGGGTGGGAGCGGCTGGCGGCCACCCGCAGCGGCGCATGCGCGGGGCGGCGGACCTGCAGCGGGCGCTGCTGCGCACCCTCGCGCACCCACGCGCCCTCGCCCGGCGCGCCGTACCAGACCGCGCCGCCCACCGGCTGCTGGATCAGGCCGAACACCGCCTCGCCGGCGTCGACCAGGGCGATGTTCACGGTGAACTCGCCGTTGCGCTTGACGAACTCGCGGGTGCCGTCGAGCGGGTCGACCAGCCAGTAGCGGGTCCAGCCGCGCCGGCGCGACCACGGCACCTCGTCGGCGGACTCCTCCGACAGCACCGGGATGTCCGGCGTCAGCGCCGCGAGCCCGTCGACGATGCGGTGGTGCGCGGCGAGGTCGGCGGCGGTGACCGGCGAGGCGTCGGCCTTGCGCTCGACCTCGAACGCGCCGGCGTACACGGCCAGGATGGCGTCGGCGGCGTCGCGCGCGATGGCGATGAGCCCCTCGCGCAGCGCCTCATCCACGCGCATGCCGGCGCAGGTGCTCGCGGGCGATGAACAGCGCGGCGATCGAGCGGCCTTCCGAGCAGTCCTCGCGCAGCACCAGCTCGTGCAGCGCGTCGAGCCGCCAGGGCACCACCTCCAGTTCCTCCGGCTCGTCGCCGGGCAGGCGCTCGGGATAGAGGTCGCGCGCCAGCACCACCCAGGTCTGGTGGCTCATGTAGGTGGGCGCCAGCGACAGCGCGCGCAGCACCTCGATCCGGCGCGCGCCGTAGCCGGCCTCCTCCTTCAGCTCGCGGTCGGCGGCCTGCTCGGGGGTCTCGCCGGCGTCCATGCGGCCCTTCACCAGGCCCAGCTCGTAGCGGTGCACGCCGGCGGCGTACTCGCGCACCAGCAGCACGGTCTCCTCGTCGAGCATCGGCACCACCGCCACCGCGCCGTGCCCGCGCCCGTGCAGGCGCTCGTAGCGGCGGCGCTCGCCGTTGGAGAACTCGAGGTCGAGCCGCTCCATGCGGTAGGGACCGGCGTCGTGCTCGGTGATCCCGTGGACGATCGGCAGGCGACGCGTCATCGCCGGCATCCGGCGGCGGTCGGGGCGATAATGCGGGGATGACCGAGCAGTTCCACGATCCCGCCATTCTAGCCGAGGCCGACGCCTGGCGTTCCCGCGACCTGGCCGTGCTCTGGCACCCGTGCACGCAGATGCGCGAGCACCCCGACACCCTGCCGCTGCTGCAGGTGGCGCGCGGCGACGGCGCCTGGCTGGTGGGCCCGGACGGCCGCCGCACCCTGGACGCGGTGTCCAGCTGGTGGGTGAACCTGTTCGGCCACGCCGAGCCGCGCATCGCCGAGGCCATCGCCCGCCAGGCGCGCACGCTGGAGCAGGTGATCCTGGCCGGCTGCTCGCACCTGCCGGCGGTGGAACTGGCCGAGCGGCTGCTGGCGCTGGCGCCGCGGCAGCCCGGCCGCGCGCCGCTGGCGCGGGTGTTCTACGCCGACAACGGCTCGGCCGGGGTCGAGGCGGCGCTGAAGATGGCCTTCCAGTGGTACGCCAACCGCGGCGACGAGCCGCGCCGCACCAAGTTCGTGGCGCTGGAGAACGGCTACCACGGCGAGACCCTGGGCGCGCTGGCGGTCGGCGACATCCCGCTGTACCGGCGCGTGTACGCGCCGCTGCTGGCCGAGGCGCTGTTCGCGCCCTCGCCCGACGCCTACCTGGCCCGCGACGGGCAGAGCGCCGCGGGACACGCGGAGGACGCCGCCGACGCGCTCGCGCGCCTGCTCGACGAGCACGCCGGCGAGGTCTGCGCCCTGGTGCTGGAGCCGCGCGTGCAGTGCGCGGGCGGCATGCGCATGCACGATCCGGTCTACCTGCGGCGCGCGCGCGAGCTGTGCGACGTGCACGGCGTGTTCCTGATCGCCGACGAGATCGCGGTCGGCTTCGGCCGCACCGGCACCATGTTCGCCTGCGAGCAGGCCGGCATCGCGCCGGACCTGCTGTGCCTGTCGAAGGGCCTGACCGGCGGCTTCCTGCCGCTGTCGGCGGTACTGGCCACGCAGGTGCTGTACGACGGCTTCCTCGACGACTCGCGCGAGCGCGCCTTCCTGCACTCGCACAGCTACACCGGCAACCCGCTGGCCTGCGCCGCGGCCCTGGCCACGCTCGACATCTTCGAGGCCGACGACACGATCGCGCGCAACCGGGCCACCGCCGCGCGCATGGCCGAGCTGGCCGCACCGCTGCGCGAGCACCCGCACGTGGCCGACGTGCGCCAGGCCGGCATGATCGTGGCCTTCGAGCTGGCCGAGGGCGGCCGGCGCGGCGCGCCGCTCGACCCGGCCCGCCGCGCCGGCCTGCGCGCCTACCGCCACGCGCTCGGGCGCGGCGTGCTGCTGCGCCCGCTGGGCGACGTGCTGTACTGGATGCCGCCCTACTGCATCGATGCGCATCAGCTCGCGCTGCTGGCCGACGTCACCCGCACCGCCATCGACGCGGCGACCGCATGAGCCCGCGGCCGCGCCGACGCCCGGGGCCCGCCGCATGCGCGTGATCCGCGCCCACGTCGATCTCGACCTCGCGCCCGGCGCGCGCGTCGCCCTGCCCGAGGCGGCCGCGGCCCACCTGCTGCGGGTGCTGCGCCTGCGCGAGGGCGACGCCTGCGTGCTGTTCAACGGCGACGGGCACGACTACGACGCCCGCATCGCGTCCGCCGGCAAGCGCGACGGCGAGGCCGAGGTCCTGGCGCGGCGCCCGGTGGACAACGAATCGCCGCTGCGCATCGTGCTGCTGCAGGGCATCGCGCGCGGCGAGAAGATGGACTGGATCCTGCAGAAGGCCACCGAACTGGGCGTGGCCGCGGTGGTGCCGGTGCACAGCGAGCGCAGCGAGGTGAAGCTGGACGGCGCCCGCGCCGACAAGCGGCTCGCGCACTGGACCAGCGTGGTGGTCTCGGCCTGCGAGCAGAGCGGCCGCGCGCGGCTGCCGGCGGTGGCGCCGCCGCGGCCGCTGCACGAGGCCGCCGCGGCGCTGGCCGGCGACGGCCCGCGGCTGCTGCTCGATCCGTTCGCGGCGCGCACCGCGGCCGCGCTGGCGGCGCCGCGGGACGGCGGCCTCGTGCTGGCGGTCGGCCCCGAGGGCGGCTGGTCGCCGCGCGACCGCGAGACGCTGGCGGCCTGCGGCTTCGAAGGCATCCGCCTGGGTCCGCGGGTGCTGCGCACCGAGACCGCCGGGCTGGCCGCGATCGCGGCGCTGCAGGCGCGCTTCGGCGACCTGTCGTAGGAGCGCGCTTGCGCGCGATGCTTTTGCTCTTCTTGCCGGATCGGAGAAAAAAGCATCGCGCGCGAGCGCGCTCCTACAAGAGCCAGACGCATCCGCGCAAGAACGCGCTCCTATGCGCGCAACGCATCGTCCACGCGGCCGGCGATGGCTTCCAGGTCGGGGACCAGGGCCGCGTCGTCCTGGATGCGCACGCGCGCGCTCACCGCCGGCGGCAGGGCGTCGCCCCCGCCGGCCTCGGCCTGCAGGGTCAGCGGCGACACGTTGACCAGCCGCGGGAAGCCCTGGGTCAGCAGCGCGATGTAGGGCAGGCGGTCGCCGGCGCGCAGGTTCTTCATCACCGCGACCTTGCTGCCCAGGCCGCCGCGCTCGTCGGCCGCCAGCCCGGCCATGCGCGAGAACGCGATCAGCGGCAGCGACCAGCCGCGCCACAGGATGCGCCCGAGCAGCCAGTCCGGGGCGCCGTCCACCGGCTCGGGATCGGCGTAGGACAGCACCTCGGAGATGGTGGCGTTGGGCAGCAGCAGGCGCGCCTGGGCGATCTGGATCAGCACGCCGCGGATTTCGCCGGGCACGGCGGACGCGTCATTCATCGGCGGTCTCGAGTTCGATGCCGGTCGCGGCGGCGCCCGGGGTCCAGCGCTGCACCAGCAGCGCGGCGATGTCGGCGGGCGCCGCGGTGGCGCCGCCGCGCTCGGCCAGCGCCGCGGGCGCCGCGGCGTCGTAGCAGCCGTCGGGGGACTGCGCGACGAGCAGCGCGCCGGCCCAGGCCTCGCCGGTGGCGGCCTCCACCAGGGTCGCGTCGGCGCCGCTGAGGAAGACCAGCGCGCTGTCGCCTGCCGGCAGCGCCGCGGGCAGGCGGGCGGCGGCGCCCGGCTCGGCGACGAAGCGCAGCCGCGCACGCTCCTGCTCCAGGCCGAGGCCGGGCGGCAGGAAGTAGACCGTGCCGCGCTCGACACAGGCGCCAGGCTCGGCCAGGCTCACCGGCAGCGTGGTGGCGCGCGCCATCTGCGCCACCAGGCGCTCGTAGCGTCCGCCGTCCAGGCGCAGGCGCACCAGCAGCGGGCGGCCGAAGGCCTCGGGCATGGCCGCCAGCAGCCGCCGCACCGGGTCCGGTCCGCCCAGGCCGGCCTCGATCAGCACCGCGCCCTGCAGCGCGCCGAAGCCGTAGCTGTCGACGTCGGCCAGCGACAGTTCGCCGATGCGGCGGTCGAGGTCGGCGAGCCGCGCGTCGGCGGCGGCGGGCGCGGCATCGAGCGGACCGGCGTCGGGCTCGGCCAGCGACAGCCCGTCGAAGCCGGACCCTGGCTGCGGCGGGTCCGCGGCGTCGTCGGCGTCGGCGGCGGCCGGCCCGGCCGCGATGTCTTCGTCGTCCCAGCGCAGCGCCACCGGCGCCAGATGCTCGCGCGCGTCGTCCGGCAGCCGCAGGCCGTCGTCCTCGGCCGCGGCATCGAGCACCAGGTCGTCGAGCGAGGCGCCTGCCTGCAGCAGTTCTGCCAGGCCGCCGTCGGAGCCGGCCGGTGCGTCCTCGTCGTCCGACGGGTCCGGCAGCGCGATGTCGTCCAGGCGCACGCCGCCCAGGGCGATCTCGTCCAGGGACCAGGTCGCGGCGGCGCCGTCGGCGGCCAGTACGAGTTCCTCGACGGCGAGCCCGTCGGCCGCGCCCTCCTCCGCGTCGCTGCCGTCCGCGGCGGCGGTCCCGAAGGCCGCTTCGCCGGCGAAGCCGTCCGCCGCGCCGGCGTCGTCCGCCACGGAGATCTCGAAGACCGACTCGTCCACGACGTCACGGGCCTCGACGGTCTCCGGCCCATGCTCCGACCCGGATGCCTGCGCGACCGCGGGCTCCGCCAGGTCCGGCGCCGCGTCGGCGGGCGCGATGGCCGCAGCGTCGACGATCGCCCGTCCCGGCGGCAGCACGTCGTCGTGGCGATGCAGCTTCGCGGCCAGGTGCCGCATCCAGCGCTGCGCGTCCCAGCCGGCGCGCTGCGCGGCCAGTTCGGCCTCGTCGAAGATCACGGTGACGCCGGGGCGCGCCAGCAGCGCCTCGAAGCCCTCCAGCGCGTCCTCGAGCGCGGGCTCCAGCGCGACCAGCACCGCCTGCGGCGACAGCGCCGCGACCGCCTCGGCGGTGGTGGCGGCAGGGTCGAAGGCGCCCAGCAGCTCCGCGCCGGCGCCGCGCACGGCCTCCTGCAGCCGCACGCTGGCCTCGCCCGGCCGCGCGAGCACCACCACCTGGGTCGGCGCCTCACTCACCGCCGCGCTCCGGCCCGAGCATCTCGTGGACGTTGCGCATCAGCTCGCCCTCCTGGTACGGCTTGCCCAGGTAGCGCGCCACGCCCAGGTCGAAGGCGCGCTGGCGGTGCTTCTCGCCGGTGCGCGAGGTGATCATCATGATCGGCACGCCGCGCAGGCGCGGATCGGACTTCATCTGCGCGGCCAGCTCGTAGCCGTCCATGCGCGGCATCTCGATGTCGAGCAGCATCAGGTCCGGCACGCGCTCCTCCAGCCGCTCCAGCGCGTCCACGCCGTCCTTCGCGGTGACCACCTCGAGGTTGTGCCGTTCGAGCACGCGGCCGGTGACCTTGCGCATGGTGACCGAGTCGTCGACCACCATCACCAGCGGCACCTGCCGGCGCTCCGCGGCGGGCGCCTGCGCCTCGTCCTGCGCCGCCTGCGCGGCGCGGCGGCGCACCAGCGGCGCGACGTCCAGGATCACCCGCACGCTGCCGTCGCCCATGATGGTCGCACCGAAGATGCCCGGGATCGAGGCGACCTGCGGCCCGACCGGCTTCACCACGATCTCGCGGTTGCCCACGATCTGGTCCACGGCCACCGCCGCGCGCAGCTCGCCGGCGCCCACCAGCAGCAGCGGCACCTGCAACTGGCCGTCGGCGCGCGCCGGCGGCTGGCCGACCAGCTGCCCGAGGTCGTGCAGCGCGTAGTCCTCGCCGCCGTAGCGGTAGACGGCGCCCGCCGCGGCCAGGTCCTCGCGGGCGATGCGGCCGACGCCGCGCACCGAGGCGATCGGCACGGCGAAGCTGGTCTCGCCGATGCGCACGAACACCGCCTGGGTGACCGCGAGGGTCTGCGGCAGGCGCAGGGTGAAGGTGGTGCCGGCATCGGCGCGGGTCGCGATGTCGAGGCTGCCGCCGAGCTGGCGCACCTCGCTCACCACCACGTCCATGCCCACGCCGCGCCCGGCCAGGCGGCTGACCTCGTCGGCGGTGGAGAAGCCGGGCTCGAAGATCAGCGCGTCCAGCGCGCTGTCGGCCAGCTTGGCGCCGGGCCGGAGCAGCCCGCGCGCCTCGCCGCGCCGGCGGATCGCGGCGCGGTCCAGGCCGCGGCCGTCGTCGCCCACCTCCAGCACCACTTCGGAGCCCTCGCGGCGCACCGCCACGCGCACCGTGCCCTCCTCGGGCTTGTTCGCGCGGCGCCGCTGCTCCGGCGTCTCCAGGCCGTGCGCCACCGCGTTGCGGAGCATGTGCTCCAGCGGCGCGGTGATGCGCGCGAGCACGTTGCGGTCGAGCTCGCCGTGGGCGCCGTCCAGCTTCAGCGCGACCTGCTTGCCGGTCTCCGCCGCGGCCTGCCGCACCACCCGCCGCAGCCGCGGCACCAGGGTGTCGAAGGGCACCATGCGCGTGCGCATGAGGCCTTCCTGCAGTTCCGAGCTCACCCGCGACTGCTGCAGCAGCAGGGTCTCGTACTGCCGGGTCAGGTCGTCGAGCGTGCCCTGCAGGCTGGCGAGGTCGTTGGCCGATTCGGCCAGCGCGCGCGAGAGCTGCTGCAGGGTCGAGAAGCGGTCCAGCTCCAGCGGGTCGAAGGCGGCGTCGGCGGTGTCGCCCTCGCGCTGGTAGCGGGCGATGATCTGCGCCTCGGTCTCGATGTCGAGGCGGCGCAGCTGGTCGCGCAGACGCGCGTTGGTCTGCTCCATCTCGCCCATCGCGCCGCGGAACGCGCCAAGCTGCTGCTCCAGGCGGGCGCGGTAGATGGCGACCTCGCCGGCGTAGTTGACCAGGCGGTCGAGCAGGTCGGCGCGGATGCGCACCTGCTCCTGCGGCGCGGGCACCTGCGGGTCGTCGTCGAAGCCGTGGCCTTCGCCGATCGGCGCCGACAGCGGCGCCAGCTGCACGCGCGGCGCCGCTGCGGCCGCCGGCGTGCCGGGGTCGGCCGTCTGCGCCATCGCTTCGCCGCGGGCGCGCGCGTCGAATGCGGCGACCAGGCGCTCGGGCACCGACACCGCGCGCCGGTCGCCGACGCGGGTGACCATGGTGTGCAACCGGTCGAAACCGCGCTCCAGCAGCGGGATGCCGTCGTCGCCCAGCTCGCAGCGCAGCTCCACCACCGCTTCCAGCAGGGTCTCCATCGCGTGGCCCAGCTCGCCGATGGCCATGATGCCGGCCATCCGCGCGCCGCCCTTGATGGTGTGCAGGTCGCGCTGCAGGCCGATCAGCGGCTCGCGCTCGCCCGGCGCGTCGCGCAGCTGGGCGAGCAGGCGGTCGGCGTGGTCGAGCAGGTCCACGCTCTCCTCGACGAAGATGTCGAGCAGCTCCGCGTCGAGCGCCTCCATGTCCAGCGGCTGCTCGGGGTCCGGGTCTTCCGCGGCCCCGCGTGCGGCCGCGGCGGGCTCGGGCGCGTCGACGACGGCGTCCGCGTCCACGGCTTCGGGCGGCGCAGGAGCTTCCGGGACTTCCGGCACTTCCGGGACTTCCGGCACTTCCGGCACTTCCGGCATTGCCGAAGGGTCCGGGACTTCCGGCGCGTCCGCATGGGCGGGCGGCACCGGCTCCGCGTCTTCCGTGGTGCGCTCGTCGTGCGGATGCTCCGCCTCGACGGTCTCGATGCCGGTGTCCGCCGCTTCCAGACGCTCGGTCTCCGCCTGCGCCGACTCCGCGGGATCGCTCTCGGGTTCGGCGTGCACTGCTTCGGCGAGGCGTTCGGTCTCGGCCTGCTCCGCCGCACGTGCGGCCGCTCGCCGGGCGTCCTCCGCCCGGCCGAGTTCCAGCCGCTCTGCCTCGAAACGCTCGGACGCCAGGCGTTCGGCCTCCAGCAGCTCGGTCTCGACGTAGTCGGTAAGCTCGCGGTCGGCCTGCGCCTCCTTCGCCAGGCGCTCGGCTTCGGCACGTTCCGCCGCGAGACGTTCGGCCTCTGCCTGTTCGGCCGCCAAACGCTCCGCCTCCTGGCGCTCGGCCTCCGCCTGCTCCGCGGCCAGGCGCTCCAGTTCCAGGCGCTCGGCTTCGGCGCGTTCCACCGCGAGACGTTCGGCATCCGCCTGTTCGACGGCCAGACGCTCAGCCTCGGCACGATCCGCTGCCAGACGCTCTGCGTCCGCCTGCTCCGCAGCCAGGCGCTCCAGTTCCAGGCGCTCGGCTTCGACGCGCTCGGCCTCCAGGCGTTCGGCTTCCAGACGTTCGGCTTCGGTACGTTCCGCCGCGAGACGTTCGGCCTCGGCACGCTCCGCCTCCAGAAGCTCGGCCTTGGCCTGCTCTGCGGCCAGGCGCTCCAACTCCAGGCGCTCGGCTTCGGCACGTTCCGCCGCGAGACGTTCGGCTTCCGCCTGTTCGGCGGCCAGGTGTTCCGCCTCCAGGCGCTCGGCCTCAGCACGCTCCGCCGTAAGGCGCTCGGCTTCCGCTTGCTCCGTGGCAAGACGCTCCGCTGCCAGGCGCTCGGCCTCGGCGCGCTCCGCCGCAAGGCGCTCGGCCTCCGCCCGTTCCGCGGCGAGCCGCCGGGTCTCGAAGCGCTCCGCGTCGCGTCGCTCGGCATCCAGCAGGTCCGCTTCGAGCTCGCGCAGCGCCGCCTCGGCTTCGGCCTCGGCATCCGGTGCGTCGGCGAGGTCGCCGTAGGCGGACAGGTCGAGCGCGCTCAGCTCGCCGTCCAGCGGCTCGATCCCCGCGGGCATCGGCAAGTCGCCGAAGCCGGTGTCGTCGAACGCGGGCTCGGCCTGCGCCGGTTCCGGCAGGCTGTCGCGCAGGACGGCCAGGCGCGCGGCCAGGGCGTCGCAGCGCGGCACGTAGCTGCGCGCGTCGTGCAGACCGGCCAGGGTCGCGCGGACCAGGGCGGCCAGCGCGGCGACGGCCTGGACACCCTCGCCGCTCGCCGCGGCCTCGGCTGCCAGCAACCGGCGCACGTAGGCTTCCGCGGGACCGAGCGCGGCGTTCACCACCGGCACCTCGGCCATGGCGAAAGCGCCGTTCATGGTGTGCACGGCGCGCAGCAGCGCGTTGTCGGCGCCGGTGGGCGCGTGCGCGGCGCGCGCGGTCCAGGCGTCGAGCGTGGCCAGGTGGCCGGTCACCTCGGCGTCGAGGATCTCCAGCAACAGGGCGTCCACCGCGGCAGGCACGCGCTCGGCAGGCGCTTCGTCGACGGCCGGTGCGGGCGGCGCGGCGTCGGCGGCCGGCTCGGCGACCGGCGCATCGGCGTCGTCCGCCTCCGCCAGCGCGTCCTGCGGCTGCGGCGGCGGCGCGGCGTCCGCGCGCGGCGACGACGCGTCCGCCACGGCGGGTGCATCGGCCGGCATCGCTTCGTCGCCGGCGGCGATGCGCTCGGCATCGGCCTGCAGGCCGGCGAGCGCGGGAAGCGCGGCCGCCTCGCCGCGCAGCGCGTCGCGCAGCGCGGGCAGCACCGCGAAGGCGCGCTCGACCGTCGCGACGACGGCCGGGCTCGGCGCGCGGCTGCCTTCGAGCACGCGGTTGAGCAGGCTCTCGATCTTCCAGCTGAACTCGCCGAGCGCCCGGGCGCCGACCAGGCGGCCGCTGCCCTTGAGGGTGTGGAACACGCGGCGGATCGGCCGCAGCCGCTCCAGCTCGTCCGGGCGCTCGCGCCACGGCGGCAGCAGGCGGCCGAGGTTGTCGATCTCCTCGGCGAACTCCTCGAGGAAGACTTCGCGGATCTCGTCGTCGATGTCGTCGCCGGCGGCCTCGAAGCCGCTGGCGCCGGCCGAGACCGGCACGGGCGTCGGCGGGACCGCGGGTGCGACGGGCGCGGCCGGCGGCGGCGTGGGGGCCGGCGGCTCCGGCACGCGCGACGGCCCGGGCCGGGACAGTCCGCGGTCGATGACCGAGGCGGCGGCCTCCAGGGTCTCCTCGTCGAGCGGGGAGGACACGGCGGGCGCCGGCGCCTCAGCATCGGCCTCCGGCACCGGCCAGTAGCCCAGGGCTTCCAGGCTGTTGCGCGCGATCGCCAGGATCTCGTCGAAGTTCGCGCGCCGCTCGCGCAGGGCCTCCAGCGCGTATTCCAGGCTCGCCAGCGCATCGGCGAAGGTGTCGAGCTGGCGCCCGCTCGGCACGCGGCGGCGCGCCAGCAGCTCGGTCTCGATGTAGCGGCGGATGCCGGCCAGGTACTCGACCGGCTCGTCGAGCTCCAGCATGCGCAGCGCGCCGGCCACTTCCTGCAGCAGGCGCGGCACCTCCGCCAGTTCGTCGTGCTCCCAGCCGGTCTCGACGAAGGCGACGAAGGCCTGGCGCGCATCGGCGAAGTTGGCGATCGCCTCGCGCACGATCACCTCGAGCGCCTTGCGCGATTCGCCGGCCAGCGGGTCCTCGTCGCCGGCGCCGTCGGCGCCGCCCAGCCGCGCGACCTGGTCGTCCAGCGAGGCGTCCACGTAGAGCAGGGAGCCCGCGATGTCGAGCAGCGCGTCCTCGTCCGCGGGCCGCTCGCCGGCGACGATGGCGGCCATCGCCTCGCGCTGCTGCTGCACCACGCCGCGCGCCACGCCCAGCCCGAGCATGCCCAGGGTGTCGGCCACCTGCGCCAGCGCGCCGACCTGCGGCGCGAGCAGCGCGGCGTCGCCGGCGCCGGTGCGCAGGTGCAGGTCCAGCGCGTCCTTGATCCGCAGCAGGTCCTCCTTGACCGCGCCCGCGACGGTGTCGAGCAGCGCGCGGTTGCGGCCGCTCAGGCTGCCGCGGGCGTGGTCGATCTCGGCCTCGCTGGCGCGCTGCGCGTCCAGCCCGAAGGCGTCGCGCAGCTCGCGCAGGGCGGGATGCTCGCCGGCGGCGGAGACGGCGTACAGCAGCTGCCGCGTCGGCTCCAGCGCGGTCTCGGCGCTGGGCGTGCCGAAGCCGTCGTCGTGGAACTGGCGGCGGATCTCGCGGACCACGCCGACGAAGCCGTGCCGCAGCACCGGGGTGGCCTCGATGGCGCCGGCCTGCAGCGCGTCCAGCACGCGCGCGGCGACCCACAGCATGCGCCGCACCGGCGCCTCGGCGGTCAGCGGCAGCAGCGATTCGAGCGCCCGCGCGAAGGCGCCGGCATCGCGCGGCGCGCCGTCCTCGGGCCAGGCGCCCAGGTGCGCGGCGACGTCGGCCGCCTGGGCGCCGGCGGCGCCCTTGCGCTCGGCCTCCGGCACCGCGGCGGCGGCCGGCAGGTCCACCGGCAGCGGCGCCTGCAGGTCGGGCGCGAACAGCACGCTCTCGTTGAGGCCGGACAGGCCGCGCGCGGCGCGCAGCTCGTTCAACAGCGGCAGCAGGACGATGGGAATGTCCTTGTGGCCGCCCTGCAGGCGCTCCAGGTAGTCGGGCAGCAGCACCACCGCGCGCATCAGCGTCGCGCAGGCGGTGTCGCGGTCGGCGGTCTCCTCGCGGACCAGCGCCTCGGCGAGCTGCTCCATCTCCTCGGCCACCATGGCCGGCGCGTACAGCTCCACCATCCGCAGCGTGCCCTGCACCTGGTGCAGGTAGCCGGCGCAGAAGCGCATGTGGCTGGTGTCGGACGGATCGTCGACGAAGGACTCGATCTCCAGCCGCGCCTGGCGCAGGGTCTCGTCGAGCTCGGGTTTGATCCAGCCCAGCGCGGAATGGTCGATCGCCTCGCGCAGCGCGGTGGTCATCGCGGCGCTCCGAAGCAACGCAGGGGCCCAGGCGCCGGGGGCCGGGGACGCGCCGCGAGGGCGCGGCGCGCGCGGACGCGCGCACGCCCGGGGGATGCCGCTGTCGTCGTTCTAGCCACGATCCTCATCTCGCCTGCGATCCTCCGCACCCCGGGTCCCCGCCCCCTCGCCTCAAGCCGGCAGCTTGAAGTCGGCGACCGAGCGGCGCAGGTCCGCCGCCAGCTGCGCCAGGTTGCCGATCGACTCGGCGGTCTGGTTCGCGCCCTGCGAGGTCTGCGCGGTGATCGACTGGATCGTGCCCATGGTCTGGGTGATGTTCGACGCCGCCGCGGACTGCTGCTGCGCCGCGCTGGAGATGCCCTGGATGAGGTCGGCCAGGCTGGTCGACACGCTCTCGATCTCGCCCAGCGCGGTGCCGGCGTCCTCGGCCAGGCGCGCGCCGGCCACCACTTCCGAGGTGGTCTGCTCCATCGAGCTGACCGCCTCGTTGGTGTCGGACTGGATCGTCTGCACCAGCGTCTCGATGCGCTTGGTGGCGTTGGAGGCGCGCTCGGCCAGCCGCTGCACCTCGTCGGCCACCACCGCGAAGCCGCGCCCCGCCTCGCCGGCGGACGCCGCCTGGATCGCGGCGTTCAGCGCCAGGATGTTGGTCTGCTCGGAGATGTCGTTGATCAGTTCAACGATCGAGCCGATCTCCTGCGAGCTCTCGCCCAGCCGCTTGATGCGCTTGGAGGTCTCCTGGATCTGGTCGCGGATCGAGTCCATGCCCTGGATCGTCTGCCGCACCACGCCCGCGCCCTTGGTCGCGATCCGCACCGAGCGCTGCGCCACGTCGGCCGACTCGGCGGAGTTCTTCGAGACCTGGTCGATGCTGGCCGCGATCTCGTTGATGCGGCTCGAGGCCGAGGTGATCTCGCGCGCCTGGTGCTCGGCGGCCTCGGCCAGGTGCATCGCGGTGGCCTGGGTCTCCTGCGCGCTGGAGGAGACCTGCACCGAGGTGTCGTTGATCGTCTGCACCAGGTTGCGCAGCTGCTCGACGGCGAAGTTGATCGAGTCGGCGATCGCGCCGGTCATGTCCTCGGTCACCGTCGCCTTCACCGTCAGGTCGCCTTCGGCCAGCGAGCCCATCTCGTCCAGCAGGCGCATGATCGCCTCCTGGTTGCGGTTGTTGAGCTCCAGCGAGTTGGCGTAGCGCTCGCGCTGGGCGCGGTTGAGCTCGTAGAGCAGGCCGACGATGGCGAAGATGGTCAGCAGGCCGAAGCCGATGCTGATCCAGATGTTGCCGAGGAAGCTGCGGTCGGCCAGCGAGCCGAACGCGGTGAAGGCCTGGAACAGCGCCTCGCTGTCGGACAGCAGGCGGTCGGAGCCGGCGGTCAGCGCGCCCGCGGCCGACTGCGCGCCGAACACGCCGGGCGCGGCGGCCAGGATCGCGTCCAGGTCCTGCTTCATCCGCGTCCACAGCTCGGCCGACTGGCCCAGCGCGGCCAGCGCGCCGGCGTTGGACAGGGCCTGCACGTTCATCGCCTCGTCGCCGGCGCGCAGGCCTTCCAGCACCTGCTCGAACACGCCCGCGTCGCGCGCCAGCGCCTCGCCGGCCACCTGCGCGCCCGCGCCGCCGGCCTGGATCTCGGCCACGCGGCGGGCCATGGTCGAGGCCAGCACCACCTGGCGCAGCGCGATGTAGATCTGCGAGGCCGGCGAGCCGCTGGTGGACATCGCCCGCACCAGTTCGTCGAGCTGCGCCTGCAGCTGCGGCACCTGGCCGCTGAAGCTGCCGGCGTTGCCGGCGAAGGCCAGCACCGCCTGCTCGCCGGCCACCACCTGCTCGGCCTGCGCGGCGAGCGGCGCCCAGGTCTGGCTGACCGTGGCGATCGGGCCGGACACGCCGGTGGTGTCGCCGAAGTCGGCGTTGAGGCGGGCGATGTCCTGGTCGATCCGCGCCTTGGTGGCCTTGAACGCGGCGTAGGCCTCGGCGTCGCCGGCCACCGCCTCGCGGCCCTGGATCGCCAGCCGCTGCGAGTTCACCTGCAGGCTCGAGGCCGCGGTGCTGGCGCCGCCCAGGCGCGAGGCCTTCCAGATCGCGAAGCCGGTGTTGGCGACCACGATCAGCAGCGCCACGGCGAGCAACGCGAGCCAGAAATTGGTGCCGAACCTGCGGCCCTTGCCGGCGACGTTGTCCATTGCAGTACTCATGGATTGACCCCTGGTCGTTGCGTGGCGGCGCTCAGGCCGCGGCTTGTCTGAACTCCGGCGTGCGCGCCAGCCGGTCGAGGCTGAAGATGCCCCATTCGTGTTCGCCCAGGCGGAACGCGCGCTCCACGAAGTGCGCGTAGCGGCCCTGCGCCAGCGCCTGCGCCGGCACCTCGTTCGCCTCGTGGAAGCTGCGCTGCCCGAACAGCTCGTCGATGGTCACGGCGACGTCGCCGCCGGGCTGCCGCACCACCAGCATGCGCTGGCCCTCGTGCAGCACCGTGCGCTCGCCTTCCAGGAACTGCTTGAGGTCGACGATCGGCAGCAGGTTGCCGCGCACGTTGGCCACCCCCAGCATCCAGGCCTGCGCGCCGGGCACCGGGGTGATCTGCGGCAGCGGCAGGATCTCGACCACGGCGTCGAACTCCGAGGCCAGCCGGCGCGCGCCGATGCGGTAGCCCACGCCGCGCCACAGGCCCGGCGCCTCGAGCTGCTCGGGCAGGCCCGGCGCGTGCGCGAGGCTGCGCCGCTCGTAGTCGAGCAGCAGGGCGAACGCGTCGCCGGCTCCCTGGCGCGCCGCCTCGCTCATGCGCCGGCGCCGAGCAGCTCGTCGATGCGGGCGATCAGCTCGCGCTCCTCCGGCGGCTTGACGATGTAGCCCTTGGCGCCCTGCCGCAGCCCCCAGGCCTTGTCGGTCTCCATACCCTTGGTGCTCACGATCAGCACCGGGATCGCGCCGGTGTCCGGGTCGCGCGACAGCGCGCGGGTGGCCTGGAAGCCGTTCATGCCCGGCAGCACCACGTCCATCAGCACCACGTCCGGGCGCTCGCGGCGCGCCGTCTCCAGCCCTTCCTCGGCGCTGGACGCGGCCAGCACCTGGTGGCCGTGGCGCTCGAGCAGCTGGGTGAGGACCGCGATGTCGGTCGGCGAATCCTCGATCAACAGGATGCGTGCCATAGGCTGCCTGCCCCCCGGTCAGGCGTTGACGTGCTGGCGGATCGCGTCGAGGAGCTCCTCGCGCGTGAACGGCTTGGTGACGTAGCGCTCGGAACCGACGATGCGGCCGCGCGCCTTGTCGAACAGCCCGTCCTTGGACGAGAGCATGATGACCGGCGTGTGCCGGAACACCTGGTTGTTCTTGATCAGCGCGCAGGTCTGGTAGCCGTCCAGGCGCGGCATCATGATGTCGACGAAGATGATCTGCGGCTTCTGGTCGGCGATCTTGGCCAGCGCCTCGAACCCGTCGACGGCGGTCACCACCTCGGCGCCCTCGCGCTTGAGCAGGGTCTCGGCGGTCCGGCGGATGGTCTTCGAATCGTCGATCACCATCACCCGCAGGCCATCGAGGCTGCCCGCGCGTTTTTCGTCCTGCGTCATGACTGGTCGATCCCCTGGGCGCGATGCGATAAGCCGAGCCGGCGGCACCGCGCGAACCGGCTTTATACTCCGGTTGGCGGCCGCAGTGTCAAGCGCGCCGGCCCCGTTCTCCCGGCCGCGCGCACGAAACGCGCCGGCCCCGCGCGGCGGCCGCGGGCGCCCTGCTAACATCGCGCGGTCGCTGCCGCCGCCTCCCGCCATGACCCTGCACGTCGTCGTCGTGATGGACCCGATCGGGTCGATCAAGATCGCCAAGGACTCGACCTTCGCGATGCTGCTCGAAGCGCAGCGCCGCGGCTTCGCCCTGTCCTACGTCGTGCCCGGCGGGCTGTCGGTCGCCGGCGGCGAGGCGCGCGCGCGGCTGGCGCCGCTGACGGTGCGCGACGACCCCGCGGACTGGTTCGAACTGGGACCGCAGTCACAGCGCGCGCTGGGGCCGGGCGACGTCGTGCTGATGCGCAAGGACCCGCCGGTGGACGAGGAGTACGTCCACGACACCCAGATCCTCGGGCTCGCCCAGCACGCCGGCGCGCTGGTGGTGAACGACCCGCAGGGCCTGCGCGACATGAACGAGAAGCTGGCCTCGCTGGAATTCCCGCAGTGCTGCCCGCCGACCCTGGTCAGCCGCGACGCCGCCGCGCTCAAGGCCTTCGTCGGCGAGCACGGCGACGCGGTGGTCAAGCCGCTGGACGGCATGGGCGGCCGCTCGATCTTCCGCACCCGCACCGGCGACGCCAACCTCAACGTGATCCTGGAGACGCTGCTCGACGGCGGCCGCCGCCTGGTGGTGGCGCAGCGCTACCTGCCCGAGATCGTCGACGGCGACAAGCGCATCCTGCTGGTCGACGGCGAGCCGGTGGACTACTGCCTGGCGCGCATCCCGCAGGGCGACGAGTTCCGCGGCAACCTGGCCGCCGGCGGCCGCGGCGAAGGCCGGCCGCTGACCGAACGCGACCGCTGGATCGCCGCCCAGGTCGGGCCCGAGCTGAAGCGCCGGGGCATGCTGTTCGTCGGCCTGGACGTCATCGGCGACTGGCTGACCGAGGTCAACGTCACCAGCCCCACCTGCATCCGCGAGCTGGACGCGCAGTTCGGCCTCAACATCGCCGGGCTGATGTTCGACGCCGTCGAGCGCCGCCTGGCCGGGTCCGCGGCCTGACCGCGGTGCGCGGCGACCAGGCCACCGGGTCCGGCGCCCCCGGCCGCGCGGCCGGCCCGCGCCGGGCGCGGCGATGAGCCTCGCGCTCGCCCCGCCCCGCTTCGGCGAGCGCGAACGCCTCGGCGCGACGATGGCGCTGTCGCTGCTGCTGCACGCGCTGCTGCTGCTCGGGATCGGCTTCACCCTGGACGAGGCCGCGCCGGTGATGCCGACGCTGGACGTGGTGCTCACCGAGACCACCAGCCCGCTGACCCAGGCGCAGGCCGACTTCCTGGCCCAGGCGAGCAACCAGGGCGGCGGCGAGCACGACGCGCCGCGGCGCCCGCGCGAGTCCCAGCTCGGGGTGGCGCCGCAGGAGGCCCCGGGCGTGGCGCCGGAAGCGCTGCGCGCGCAGTCGCCCGACGCCAACCCGCCGCCGCAGGCGCGGGTCGTCGCCAGCCGCCGCAGCGAGCAGGCCACGGCCGCGCCCGACCCCACGCCGCAGGCCGACCCGAGCCTGCTGCCGCGCGGCCAGGACCGCATCGAGCGCGACATGGAGATGGCCCGCCTGGCCGCCGAGATCCACCTGCGCTCGGAAGCCTACGCGCGGCGGCCCAAGCGCAAGTTCGTCTCCGCCAGCACCCAGGAGTACGCCTACGCCAGCTACCTGCGCGCCTGGGTGGACCGGGTCGAGCGGGTCGGCAACCTCAACTATCCCGACGAGGCGCGCCGGCGCGGCCTGGCCGGCGAGCTGGTGATCAGCATCGCGATCCGCCGCGACGGCTCGGTGGAGGGCGCGCGCGTGATCCGCTCCAGCGGCGTCCCGCTGCTCGACGACGCCGCGCTGCGCATCGCACGCCTCGCCGAGCCCTACCCGCCGCTGCCGCGCACCGACGACGACATCGACATCCTCCACGTCACCCGCACCTGGCAGTTCCTGCCCGCGGGCGCCCTGGTCGACGGCTGAGCCGCCGCGCCCCACCACGCACCTGTAGGAGCGCGCTCGCGCGCGACACATAGAAGCGTCGCGCGCGAGCGCGCT
>NZ_JAIWPR010000042.1 GCF_021191635.1 Alterluteimonas quercicellularis | reverse complement strand
CGGGTGGCGCGGCCGGACCGCGACCGGCCAGTTCGGCGTCGTAGGCGCGGCGCGCCGCGTCGCTGCGCAGCCGCGTCCACGCCCAGTTGACCCGCGCGGAGAACGCGGCATCCCAGCGCTCGCCGCCGCCGCGGTCGGGGTGCAGCCAGCGCATCAGCAGCCGGTGGTGCTCGCGGATGCGCGCCTCGGGCGCGTCGGGCGCCACCCCCAGCACGCGGTAGGCGTCGGCGTCGGCGGCCAGCAGCACCTGCTGGGCGAAGAAGCGGGCGGCCTCGGTCAGTTCCCCCGCCCGGGCGCCGGTGCGCTCGGCCGCGGCGTCGGTCGCGGCCGCGGAGCCTGCGGCCACGGCGAGCAGTTCGGCGACGCCCGGCGGCAGCGGCCGCGCGCGCAGCGCCTCGCGCCGCGCCGGTGCGCGCAGCAGGCCGAGCGCGAGCTCCAGCGCGTCGCCGTCGCCCGTCATGCGCGCCCCGTCCGCCGGGCCGGCGGCGCCGGCCCGCGGTCGCGGGCGGTCGTCGGGGCGGGCATGGCCATCGGCGTCGACAGGCCCTAGCCCTTGCCGATCCTCGGCGCGGTGCCGTAGGCGTAGTAGGACTCGTAGTCGTAGCCGTAGCCGGCGACCTTGGCGTCGTGGTGGGTGAGCAGGCCGCCGATCACGTGCGCGCGCGAGGCGGCGAGCCGCTTCAGCGCGGTCTGCGCCGGCTTGATCCGGGTCTTGCCCGACTGCACCACCAGCAGCGTGCCGCCGACCAGGTTCGACAGGATCGGCGCGTCGGCGATGCCGAGCACGGGCGGGCCGTCGATGATGACCTGGTCGTACTTCTCCGCCGCCGCCGACAGCATCGACAGCATGCGGCTGCCCGACAGCAGCTCGGCGGGGTTCGGCGGCAGCGGCCCGGCCAGCACCACCTTCAGCCGCTCGTCGTCGGTGGCGACCACGGCCTGCTCGATGCCGGCGGCGCCGGCGAGCACGCTCGACAGCCCGGTCTCGGCGCGCACGCCGATCGTGCGGTGCAGCGAGGGGTTGCGCAGGTCGGCCTCGATCAGCAGCACGCGCTTGCCGAGCTGGGCGAAGTTGCGCGCCAGGGTGAGCGCCGAGGTCGACTTGCCCTCGGCCGCGCTGGGGCTGGTCACCAGCAGCGTGCGCGGCACGCCGCGGTCGGTGGAGAACTGCAGCGCGGTGCGCACCGAGCGGTAGCTCTCCGAGAACGCCGAGCGCGGGTCGGCCAGCGCGTCGTCCACGCTCTGCTTGCGCAGGTGCGGGATCACCCCGAGCACCGCCAGCCGCAGGTGCTGCTCGACGTCCTCCGGGCTCTTGAGGGTGTCGTCCAGGAACTCCACCGCGAACGCCGCCAGCGCGCCCAGCGCCAGGCCCAGGGCCAGGCCGATGGCGAGGTTGAGCGGCAGGTTGGGCTTGAAGCGCCCGCTCGGGGCGATCGCGCGGTCGACGATGGAGATGTTGTTGCTGCCCACGCCGCCGGCCACGCCGATCTCCTTGTAGCGCTGCAGCAGGCCGTCGTAGAGCTGGCGGTTGGTGTCCACCTCGCGGCGCAGGATGTTGTAGTCGATCGCGCGCTTGTCGACGTCGAGCGTCTGGGTGCGCAGCTGGGCCAGCTGCTGCATCAGCATGGTCTCGCGCGCCTGCGCGGCCTCGTACTCGGCGCGGATCGAGCCGCGCACGGCGGCGCGCTCCTGCTCGATCTGCCGGTCCAGCTCCTCGATCTGCCCGCGCAGCTGCTGCATCGAGGGGTAGTCCGGCTTGTAGACCTGCAGCTGCTGCTGGTACTGCGCCTGCAGCCCGGCGCGCTGCTGCTGGAGCGAATTGAGGATGGAGTTGGCGATGGCGGCCGCGGGCAGCGCGCCGCCGCCGCCGACCTGACGCCAGGCCGCCTGCGCGCGGATGCGGTCGTCCTGCGCGGCGGCCAGCGCGGCGTTGAGCGCGCCGAGGTTGCGCCCTTCCAGCGACACGCCGGTCTCGTCGGTGGCGACGATGTTCTCGCGGGTGGCGAACTCGACCAGCGCGCGCTCGGATTCCTCCAGCCGGCCCTTCATCAGCCGCAGCTGTTCCTCCAGGTAGCGGGTGGCGTAGGACGAGGCGTCGAACTTGCGCTCGATCGCCGAGGCGATGAAGCCGTCGGCCACCGCGTTGGCCACGCGCGCGGAGAACGCCGGCAGCGTGCTGTCGAAGTGGAGGCGCACCAGGCGCGAGTTGCGCACCGGGTCCACCGTCAGGCCGTCGCGCACCAGCGCGGTGGCGCTGCGCAGCGACGCCATCGCGTCGGCGCCGGACTCCGCGTCGGCCCCGGCCTGCGCCGCGGTGTCGGCCTGCGGGCGCAGCGCCGCGAGCGCGCGCTGCCACCAGGTCGCCGAGCGCAGCCGCCGGGCGGTGGCGTCGTCGATCTGCAACTCGTTGGCCACGCGCTCGGCCAGCGCACGGCTGCGCAGCAGCTCGTACTGGGTGGTCAGGAAGTCGGGCGAGGCGGCCTCGGCGTTCGCCATGCCCTCCACCTGCATCACCTGCACCAGGTCGCGATCGATCTGCAGGGTGGCGGTGGCGCGGTACAGCGGCGGCATCATCAGCGTGGCCAGCAGCGCCAGCGCGACCACCGCGCCGAGCACGCCCAGCACCAGCCAGCGCCGCTTGACCAGGATCCGCCAGTAGGCGAGCAGGTCGATCTCGCCGTCCTCGGGCCGCCGCTCGTCCGGGATCTCCAGCGCCAGCGCGCGGGTGCCGGCGTGCGCCGGCAGCGCGTCCGCGCCGCGCCGGGCCGGCAGGCGGTCGTCGCGGCCGTCGGACGGGCCTGTGGGCAGCTGGTCGCCGGTCATGGGCGCATCGGGCTCCGGAAGCGGCGGCGTCAGATCGCCAGGAACAGCGCGAAGGCGGGCACCGAGCGCAGGAACTCGCGCAGCGTGGATTTGCTACCCGAGCGCTCGACCACGATGATGTCGTCGCCGTAGACCTGCGGGTCGGGCGCCGTGCCGTTGCGCACCGCCACCATGTCGAAGGCCGCGGCCATGCGCTGGCCGTTGACCTGGCGGAACAGCACCACGCCCTGCAGGTCGGCCAGCTCTTCCAGGCCCTCGGCCATGGCGATGGCCTGCAGCAGCGAGGTGCGGCCGGTCAGCGGGTAGATGCCCGGCTTCTTGACCGCGCCCTCCAGCGTCACCCGCTGGCTGGTGAACTCCTTGACGAACACGCTGACCTGCGGGTTCTGCAGGAAGCCGTCGGCGTAGCGCGCGGCGAGCTCCTGCTCCAGCTCGGGGATGGTGCGCCCGCCGGCCATGATGCCGCCCACCAGCGGCAGCGAGATCTGGCCGTTGGAGTTCACCCGCGCGGTGCGGTTGAGCTCGTCCACGCCGAACACGCTGATCTCCAGCAGGTCCTGCGCGCCGATGCGGTAGTCGGTGCCGCCCTCGTAGGCGCCGGAGGCGGTGGTGGTGTCGGGGGCGGGCAGCGAGGCGCCGTCGAGGTAGCCGCGCTTGGGCGCGCCGCCGCAGGCGGCCAGCGCCAGCGCGAGCAGCAGCGTCGTGGCGAGAGAGATCCAGGATCGCATCGGGACACTCCGGTCGGCGCGGGGCACGCGGGAAGGCGCTCGGCTCCGGGCGCGTCGGCCGCGCCCCTGCGCGCCGCCTTCCCAGTCAGAAACCGGCGTCAGTGTAACCGCTGCCCGCGCGCGCTCCAGCGGCGCGCGGCACGCTTCCCCGAGACGTTCAGCGACGGCCACTGAACAGGCGCCGCAGGCGCGGCCAGGCGCCTTCGCCGGATGCGACCGCGGTCGCATCGCGCAGCGCCAGCGCTTCCGGCAGCTCGCCCGGCGGGCGGTCGCCGACGATGCCCTGCGGGCGCCCGGCGACCATCAGCGCGGCTTCCTCCGCACCCACCAGCCGCGCCGCAGCCTCGCGCGCCTCGGCCAGCAGCGGCGGGCGCCGCCGCGGGTGGTGGGCGTCGGTGGCGAGCAGCATGCAGTGGCCTTCGCCGACGAAGCGCTGCGCCCAGTACTGCGGCCGGCGGCCGAAGCGGCCGGTGAGCGCGCCGGCGGTGACCTGCATCCACGCCCCGCGCCGGCTCAGGCGCAGGAAGGTGGCGTAGTGGTCTTCCACCCAGCTCAGCCGCTCGGGGTGGGTAATCACCGGCACCAGGCCGGCGGCCATGAAGCCGAACACCGCGTCCTCGAAGCCGGGCGGGGCGACGTGGTGCGGCGGCTCCAGCAGCAGGTAGCGCGAGCCGGCCAGGGTGGGCACCGTGCCGGCGCGGATGGCGGGCAGCAGCCCGGGCACCAGGTGCACGTCGGCGCCCTCCACCAGCCGCAGCGCGATGCCCGCCTCGTCCAGGCGCGCCTGCAGCGCGGCGATCGCGGCGCGGATGCCCTCGCCGGCGTTCTCGTACAGGCCGGGGTAAATGTGCGGGGTGCAGGCCACGGTGCCGATGCCGTCGGCCACCGCCATGCGCGCCATCTCCAGCGCCATGTCCAGGTCGGCGGCGCCGTCGTCGATGGCAGGCAGCAGGTGGCAGTGCAGGTCCAGCATGGGGCGCGGTCAGGGTGTGGTCGCCCTTTCGAGCATATCCAGCATGTGCAGCGCGTGATCGCGGTCGGCGCCGCACATCGCTGGAGAAGGCCGCAGCGAGGCGCACACCGCCGGCCGCTCCGGGCGGCCGAACAGCCGGCAGCGCCGCTGCGCGTCGAGCTGCACGCAAGGCACGCCGGCCGGCTTGCCGTGCGGCATGCCCGGGATCGGCGAGCTGATCGACGGCGCGATGCAGCAGGCGCCGCAGCCGTCGCGGCAGGGCAGGCCACCCGCGCCGGGCACGGGCGCGCTCAGTCGGCGCGGCTCAATCGGCGGTGACCAGCACGTTCTGGCGCGCGCGCAGTTCGCGGTAGACGGCGTCGGTCTCAGGGCGCACGCCGTGCCAGAGCGCGAAGCTCTCCGCGGCCTGCTCGACCAGCATTCCCAGGCCGTCGACCGCGTCGTGCGCGCCGGCGGCGCGCGCCCAGGCCAGGAACGGCACCGCCGCCTCGCCGTAGTTGAGGTCGACCACCGCCGCGCGCGGGGCCAGCAGCGCGCGCGGCAGCGCCGGCGGCGGCGCGCCGCGGCCGGCCGAGGTGGCGTGGACCACCAGTTCGAACTCGCCCAGCGCGGCGATGTCGTCGAGGTAGCGCGGGTGCACGCGGCCGGGCTCGCCGAGCGCGTCAGCCAGCGCGTCGGCGCGCGCGCCGGTGCGGTTGACGATGTAGAGGTCGCCGATGCCGGCGTCGAGCAGCGCCGGGGCCACGCCGCGCGCGGCGCCGCCGGCGCCGATCAGCAGGGTGCGGCGGGCGCGCAGGTCGAGCCCGGCGCGCTCGGTCAGGTGGCGCACCAGCCCGCGGCCGTCGGTGTTCTCGCCGCGCCAGCCCGCGCCCTCGCGCACCAGCGTGTTGACCGCGCCGGCGCGGCGCGCGCTGTCGCCGAGCGCGGCGCACAGGTCGACGGCGGCCTGCTTCAGCGGCAGGGTGACGTTGGCGCCGCGGCCGCCGCCCTCGGCGAAGCGCGCCAGCGCGGCGGCGAAGGCCTCGGGCGCGGCCTCGATCGCCTCGTAGTGCAGGGCGATCGCGTGCTGGCGGGCGAAGGCCGCGTGGATGGCGGGGGAGAGCGAGTGGGACACCGGCTGGCCGAACACGGCGTAGCGCGGCACGGGGAAGGCGTCGGCGTCGGCGGGGCTCATCGGGTCCTCGGGCAGGGCGGGCCGGGCGCGGGCCCGGCGCACGAGTGTATGTCAATCGTCCCGGGCGGGGCCCGGTGCGCGGGGGCGCGCCCGCGGCGATGTTTCGTCCGCGATGCGGATGGACACGCATCGCGCGCGAGCGCGCTGCTACGGTTCCTGCAGCCAGCGCGCGGCCTGCGGCGCGAAGTAGGTCAGCACGCCGTCGGCGCCGGCGCGCTTGAAGGCGACCAGCGCTTCCAGCGCGCACTTGCGCTCGTCCAGCCAGCCCTGCGCGGCGGCGGCCTTGAGCATCGCGTACTCGCCGCTGACCTGGTAGGCGAAGGTGGGCACGCCGAAGGCATCCTTTACCCGCCGCACGATGTCCAGGTAGGGCAGGCCGGGCTTGACCATCACCATGTCCGCGCCCTGCTCGAGGTCGAGCGCGACCTCGCGCAGCGCCTCGTCGCCGTTGGCCGGGTCCATCTGGTAGGTGGCCTTGTCGGCCTTGCCCAGCGCCGCGGCCGAGCCGACGGCGTCGCGGAACGGGCCGTAGAACGCCGAGGCGTACTTGGCGGCGTAGGCGAGGATGCGGGCGTGGACGTGGCCGGCGTCCTCGAAGGCCTCGCGGATCGCGCCGATGCGCCCGTCCATCATGTCGCTGGGCGCGACCACGTCGGCGCCGGCCTCGGCGTGCGACAGCGCCTGCCTGACCAGCGCGGCGACGGTCTCGTCGTTGAGCACGTAGCCTCGGGCGTCGAGCAGGCCGTCCTGGCCGTGCACGGTGTAGGGGTCGAGGGCGACGTCGGTGATCACGCCCAGTTCCGGGAAGCGCGCCTTCAGCGCCCGCACCGCGCGCGGCACCAGGCCGTCGGCGTCCCAGGCCGCGGCGGCGTCGAGCGACTTCGCCTCGGGCGCGGTCACCGGGAACAGCGCCAGCGCCGGGATGCGCAGCGCGCAGGCCTCCTCGCCCAGGCGCAGCAGCTCGTCCACCGACACCCGCTCCACGCCCGGCATCGACGCCACCGCGGCGCGCCCGTCCGGCTCGTGGACGAACACCGGCCAGATCAGGTCGTCGGCGGTCAGCACGTGCTCGCGCATCAGCCGGCGCGAGAAGTCGTCGCGGCGCATGCGCCGCGGGCGGATCGGCAGTCGGTTCATGGCGCGCATTCTACGCCCCGGCCCGCCTCCGGGCTTCCGCAGGAGCGCGCTTGCGCGCGACGCTTTTCCCATCCGGAGCCAAGAGCGAAAAGCGTCGCGCGCGAGCGCGCTCCTACAAGGGGATGGAGATCACCTCGCCGGCGACCACCGCGTGGGTGAAGGCGCGGCCGTCCCAGTGGTAGTACAGGTGCGCTTCCTGCCGCACCGGCGAGACGCGGTCGGGGTGGAAGGCGGCGACGCATTCGCCGCCGCGGCGGCGGACGCTGTCGAACAGCAGGCCGTCGCTGCCGGCCTCGCGCAGCGCGCGGGCGGCGGCGCGGCTGTGCGCGTAGGCGTCGGGATCGTGCAGCTCCGGCCAGCCGCCGCGCAGGTCGTGGAAGGCGCCGGCCACCCGCGCGCAGTAGGTGCGCATCTCCAGCACGCAGGCCGGCTCCGCGGTGGCGCGCAGGAAGTGGGCCTTGTGGTGCATGGTCTCGGCGATCGCGGTGGCGCGGTCGCGGGCGGCGTAGTAGACGCCGTAGGCGCCGTCGGAGAAGCGCGAGCCCTCGGGGTTGAGGTGGGTGAAGGCGGCCATGACCGGCGTGGTGCCCGGCCCGCAGACGCGCCGCGCCCGCGGCACCAGCTCGATCCGCCCGGCCTCCTGCCGCAGGCGCGGGTTGGTCAGGCACTCCAGCGCGATGACCGCCTCCAGGTCCTCGGGATCGGCGATGGCGTCGAACGGCCCGACCGACGGGAAGCGGCTGGGGACGATGCGGTAGGTCGGGTCCCAGTCGATGCGCCGGACCGGCGGCGTCAGCCCCATCCGCGCTGGGCATCCAGGTACTGCCGTACCACGTACAGGTCGGAGACCTGCCCGGCCAGCATGCGCTCCAGCGCGCTGGCGCCGCCGAAGGCCGGCGCGGCGTTGGGCCGCCTGACCCAGGCGTCGGCCTGCGCGGGATCGGGGAACAGGATGTGCAGCGCCTTGTAGATGCCCAGCAGGTAGCTGATCCGCTCCAGCACGTCGCCCGGCACCACCCGGGCGTCGCCGCGCTTCCAGCGGAAGAAGGTCGAGCGCCCGGGCTGGCCGAGCAGGGCCATCTCCTGCCGGGTGTCCAGGCCCCAGGCCGCGCTCAGGCGGAAGAAGGTGCGCAGGGCGGCGCCGACCGGGTCGCGGCGCACCGGCTCGGAGCGCGCCGGCTCAGGGCGGCGGGGGGCGGGGGCGGAGGACATGGCGGGTCTCCAGGGGGCCTTGTCGGACACCCTAGTCCCGATCGGGACTCGATGCAATGCCTCGTCCCGATCCGTACAGCCGGCGGTCGGCCTGGGCCGGCCCGCCCGCGGCGGCGCTCAGCCGTGAACGCCGTCGATCTCGACCGCCAGCTCGTGGCGGCAGACCGCCGCGTGCAGGATCACCCGCGGGATGCGGTCGCCGAAGCGGGCCTGCAGGGCGTCGGCCACCAGCGGCAGGTCGGCGCGGTCGCGCACGTAGACCTTGAGGCGGGTGCCGGTGCCGAACTGCGGCGGCAGGTCGGGCCGGTGCTGGCGCGCGGAGGCGAGCAGGCTGTCGAAGTTGGCGAAGGTCTCCTCCAGCTGCGCCAGCAGCTCGCCGGCGTGCTGCGAGGCGTGCCCGACCACCGCGGCGGTGCCCGACAGCAGCAGCGGCATGGCGTGGCCGTCGGCCGCCAGCATCGCGCGGGCGAAGGTCGGCGCCTGCGGGCCGTAGCGGCGCGGGTAGCGGTAGGCGCTGACCTGGCGCGGGTTCTCGACCGGCGTGCCCGGCTCGCGGGCGCTCAGCCAGTAGACCTGCAGCACGCGCTCGCCGTCGCAGCGGCCGATCGCGGTGGCGGCGGGCAGGCGGCCCAGGTCCACCGCGCCCAGGCCGTCGGCGCGGCCGACGCAGAACTGCCGGTAGCGCTCGGCGTCGCCCTCGCCCTGGGTGATCGCGTCGAGGTAGTTCCAGATCCGCAGCAGGTGCGGGGTGGGGCCGGCGCCGACGTGGCGGATCAGCTCGGCGTAGGCGCGGCGGGCGGCCTCGCGGATGTCGTCGCCGGCCTCGGCCACCTCGATCGCGCCGAAGCTCAGGCGGCCGTCGCTGGCCCAGCGGATGTCGCCGTCGCGGCCGTGGCGCACCGGCCCGGTCGCGCGCCAGACCTCCAGCGGCGCGGCGCCGAACGGGGCCAGCGGCACGCGCAGCACCCGCGGGTCGTCGTGGGGCGGGGCGTCGGGCCCGAACGCGAACACCGCCAGCGTCGCGTCGCCCAGCACCGCGTCCGGCGCCGCCTCGACGTAGTCCACGTCCAGCCGCGCGGCGTCGGCGATCGCGGGCAGCGGCCGGCTCACGGGTTGCCCTCGTGCAGGGTGTCGCCGCTGAAGGACTCGCCGACCCGGCGCCGGCGCCGCCACCAGCCGCGCAGCGCCTGCGGGGCGATGGCCACCGCGTTGCACAGGTACACCAGCCGGAACAGGTACAGCCGGCGCAGCACCGCGCGGTTGTCGAACACGTCGCCGGCCAGCATCGAGATCACCGCCTGTTCCAGCTGGAAGTCGTTGCGCGGGGCGACGAACAGGCGCTGCATCACCGGGGTGGTGAAGCGGTGGATGAACCACGAGAAGTGCTTCAGCCCGCGCGCCAGCCGGCGCGTCATCGCGCGCTGCAGCGCGGCCTCGCGCGCGGGCTCGCGCAGCGCGCCGTCGACCACCGCGGCCGCGTGCTCGGCGCTGTTCATCGCCAGGTACACGCCGGAGGAGAACACCGGGTCGATGAAGGCGTAGGCGTCGCCGGCCATCACCCAGCCGGGGCCGGCCATGCGCGCGCAGCGGTAGGAGTAGTTGCCGGTGGCGTGCACCGGCGCCACGCGCTCGGCGCCCCGCATGCGCGACCAGACCGAGGGCCGCGCGGCGAGGGTCTGCATCAGGAAGCCTTCGTTGTCGCCGCGGCGCTGCTTGAGGTAGGCCGGCGAGCAGACCGCGCCCACGCTCATCACGCCGTCGCGCAGCGGGATCAGCCAGTACCAGCCGTGCTCGAAGCGGTCGACGGTGATGTTGCCGGCGTCCTCGCCGGGGCGCCGCTCGACGCCGCGGAAATGGCTGAAGATCGCCGCCGACTGGTGCGCGCGGCTCTTGCGCTTGAGCTTCAGCCTGGCGCCCAGGAAGGTGTCGCGGCCGCTGGCGTCGACCAGGTAGCGGATGCGGAAGGCCAGCGCGCCGCCCCCGGCGTCGCGCGCGTGCACGGTGTGCGGGCGCCCGTCGCGGCCGGCCTCGACGCGCTCCACCCGCACCCGCTCGCGCGCGTCCACGCCGTTGGCGCGGGCGTGCCCGAACAGCAGCTGGTCGAACTCCGAGCGCCGGACCTGGAACGCGTAGCCGAAGCGGGGCGCGATCGCGCGCTCGAAGCGGAACACGTTGGTGCGGCCGTCCTCGCTGCCGACCGGGAAGTCGGCGCCGGCCTTGTGAACCCCGATCGCGCGCACCTGCTCCAGCACGCCCAGCCGCTCCAGGATCGGCAGGTTCATCGGCAGCAGCGACTCGCCGATGTGGAAGCGCGGGTGGGCGTCCTTCTCCAGCAGCACGACCCGCCAGCCGCGGCGGGCCAGCAGGGTCGCGGCGGTGGTGCCGGCGGGACCGCCGCCGATCACGAGCACGTCGGTGTCGACGGGCACGGCCTGCCCGGGTTCGGTCTCGCTGGAGGTGCTCATCTCGCGGTGGCTTGCGCCCCGTGCCATCATTCCGGGCGCGCATCATAGCGCGGCGCCGAGCGCGCCTCGCGCCCGCACCCGTTCATCCCCGGAAGCCCGAATGTCCAGCCAGACCCCCGCCGAACGCGAACTCGCCGAACTCCTGGTCGAGACCCTGAACCTCGAGGACGTCGCGGCGGCCGACATCGACCCGGAGGCGCCGCTGTTCAACGCCGGCCTCGGCCTGGACTCGATCGACGCGCTGGAACTGGCGCTCGCGATCAGCAAGCGCTACGGCTTCCAGCTGCGATCGGACAACGACGAGAACCGCCGCATCTTCGCCTCGCTGCGCGCGCTGTCGGCGCACGTCGAACAGCACCGCGCGGCGTGAGGTCGGCGCCTGCGCCGGGTCGCCCGCGCCGGCCGCGCACGCCATGGTCCTGATCGTCGAGATCGTGCTGGCGGTCGCCTACGGCCTGCTGGCGCACCTGGCCGCGGCCTGGCGCAGCGACGCGCTGTCGCTGGCGGCGCTGCTGTCGCTGGTGGCGCTGCTGCTCGCCGCGCCGCTGGCCGCCCGCCGCGGCTGGGCGTGGCTGTCGCTGGCGCCGCTGGTGGCCGCCGCCTGCTGGCTGTACGCCGCCGGGCACGCCGGCATCCCCCTGCTGCTGGTGCCGGTGGCCTTCATCGGCCTGATCGCCTGGGTCTTCGGGCGCACCCTGCGCGCCGGCCGGCAGCCGCTGATCGGCCGCATCGTGGGCGCGCTGGAAGGCCGGCCCGGCGAACCGCTCGCGCCGGAGCTGGCGGCCTACACGCGCGCGCTGACCGCGGCCTGGGCCTGGCTGCTGGGCCTGCTGGCGCTGTTCAACCTGTTCCTGGCCACGATCGCCGTGCCGGACGGCCTGCTGGCCTCGCTGGGGGTGGCGCCGCCGGTGTCGATCACCCGCACCCAGTGGTCGTGGTTCGCCAACCTGCTCAACTACGGCGTGGTGCTGGGCATGTTCGCCGGCGAGTACGCCTATCGCGCGCGCCGCTTCCCCGGCCGCTACGCCGGCTTCGGCGACTTCCTGCGCCGCATGGGCGCGCTCGGCCCCGCGTTCTGGCGCGACCTGCTGCGCTGACCGTGGGCCCGGAGCTGCGCGCCGGCCGCGGCCGCGCGCCCGCGGCCTCCCCGCGCCGCCGCGCTATGCTGGGACCGTGAACCCGCATACCGACTCCCTCGCGCTCGACCCCGGCCGCATCCAGCGCCTGGCGTGGGCGGCCGCCAACGCGGTGCAGTTCGCCTTCACCCTGGCCTGGACCGCGGGCTGGATCTGCGTGGCGCTGGCGGTGTGGGCGCTGGGCGGCGGGCGCCGCCGTGTGCCGCTGCGCATGGCCTCGCGCTGCTGGGCGCCGGGACTGCTGTGGGGCGCCGGCGCGCGCTGCGAGGTCGAGGGCGCGGAGCGCGTGGACTGGTCCAGGCCCTACGTGCTGGTGGCCAACCACGAGTCGGTGATCGACATCTGCGCGCTGTTCCGCGCGGTGCCGGCGCCGCTGCACTTCCTGCTCAAGCAGGAGATGGCGCGGGTGCCGTTCGTGGGCTGGTACGCGCGCGCGATGGGCATGGTGTTCATCCCGCGCGAGAACCGGCGCGCCGCCGCCGCCAGCCTGCGGCGCTCGGCGGAACTGGTGCGCGGCGGCGCGATCCTGTGCATCTTCCCCGAGGGCACGCGCAGCCGCGACGGCGGCGTCGCGGCGTTCAGGCCGGGCGCCTTCCAGACCGCGCTGGCGGCCGGCGCCGACGTGCTGCCGGTGGCGCTGGAAGGCGCCGGCGCGGTGCTGCCCCCCGACGGCCTGTTCCGGGTGCGGCCCGGCACCATCCGCGTGCGCATCGGCATGCCGATCGCCACCGCCGGCCGCGACCGCCAGGCGCTGGCGGGCGAGGCGCGCGAGCAGGTGCTGGCGCTGCTCGCCCGCCGCGGCTGAACGCCGGCGACGGCGCCCGCGCGGCGATCCCGGTATCCTCTGGCCCCCCCAAGTTTCGGCCGACCCTGTCGGCCGGCATGTCCGCCGAGGGGCGCGACCGAGCCCGATGCCGATCCGCATTCCCCACGACCACCCGAGCCTGCCCGGGCACTTCCCCGGACGGCCGGTGGTGCCCGGCGTGGTCGTCCTGGACCGGGTGCTGGCCGCCATCGAGGCCGAGGCCGGGCCGCTGCGCGCGCTGCGCCTGCCCCAGGTCAAGTTCCTGCAGCCGCTGCTGCCCGGGCAGGCGGCCGAGGTCGCGCTGGAGCCGGCGGGCGAAGGACGCTGGCGCTTCCGGGTGACGCGCGACGGCGCGCTGCTGGCCAGCGGCGAGGCGGTGCGCGACGACGACGACGGGGCGGACGCGGCATGAGCGCGCAGTGGAAGCAGCGCCGCGAGGCCGGTGCGCGCTGGGCGATCGCCGCCATCTGCTGGATCGGCCGACATGGCGGGCGGGCGGTCGCGCGCGCGGTGCTCTATCCCGCTTCGCTGTACTTCGTGCTCCGCCGCCGCGAGGAGCGCCGCGACTCGCGCGCCTACCTGACCCGCGTGCTGGGCCGGCCGGCGGGCTGGCGCGAGGTGTTCCGCCACATCCACACCTTCTCGCAGACGATCCTGGACCGGGTGTTCCTGCTGAGCGAGGACATGCGCCGCTTCGACGTGCGCATCGAGGGCCTGGACGCGCTGCACCGGCAGATCGACCGCGGCCGCGGCGTGCTGCTGTTCGGCTCCCACCTCGGCAGCTTCGAGGTGCTGCGGGTGCTGTCGCGCCAGCGCCCGGACGTGCCGATCCGCGTGCTGCTGGACAGGGGCCACAGCGCCAGCCTGACCTCGCTGCTCGATGCGCTCAACCCGGAGATCGCGGCCACGGTCATCGACGCCGGCCAGGACGGCCCCTCGATCATGCTGGCGATCCAGGACGCCGCGGCGCAGGGCGCGATGATCGCGCTGCTGGTCGACCGCACCCAGCCCGGCGATCCCTTCGGCACCGCGTCCTTCCTGGGCGCGCCGGCGCGCTTCCCGACCGCGCCCTGGCTGGTGGCCTCGGTGCTGAAGATCCCGGTGATGCTGGCCTTCGGCCTGTACCGCGGCGGCAACCGCTACGACCTGGTGTTCGAGCCCTTCAGCGACGGCATCGACCTGCCGCGCCGCGAGCGCGCCGCCGCGCTGCCGGCGCTCATCCGCCGTTACGCCGCGCGTCTGGAGCATCGCGTGCGCAGCGCGCCCTACAACTGGTTCAACTTCTACGACTTCTGGGAGCATGGCGATGACAGCGTCGAACGATCCGAGCCCGCGCCGCGCGGCGCGCCGCCTGGCGATGGCGCTGTGCGCGCTGCTGCCGTGCTGGGCGGCGGCGCAGCCGGCCGCGACTGACGCCGCGGGCGTCGACAGCGCCTGGATCCTGCAGCGCCTGGCGCGCCCGGCGCCGGTGCGCACCTCGTTCCTGGAAGTGCGCGAGTCGGCGATGCTCGACGCGCCGCTGCGGGTGAGCGGCGAGTACGTGCGGCCGGACGGGCAGACCCTGGTGCGCGAAGTGCGCGCCCCGTACCGCGAGACCACCACCATCCGCGGCACCGAGGCCACCATCGCTAGAGAAGGGCGCTCGCCGCGCCGCTTCCAGCTCTCGCGCGCGCCGGAACTGCAGGCCCTGCAGGCCAGCTTCGGCGCCCTGCTCGACGGCGACCACGACGCGCTGGCGCGCCACTACGCGCTGCGCACCGGGGGCGCGCGCGAGCGCTGGACGCTGACCATGACGCCGAAGGACGCGACGCTGGCCCGGCGCGTGCGCGACATCGTGCTGCACGGCCGCGGCGCCGAGCTGCGCTGCATCGAGACCGTGCCGGCCGAGGGCGCCGTGCAGCGCACGCTGCTGGCCGGCGCCGCGCGCGACGCCGCGCCCGACCTCGACGCCGCCGCGCTGGAGCGGCTCTGCCGCGGCGCCGCCGCGGAATGAAGCCGGCGTCCCAGTGGGCGCTGGCGCTGCTGTGGGCGGCGCTGCTGGCCGCGGTCGGCGTGTGGGCGGCGCAGCGCCTGCAGGTCTCCGGCGACCTGCGCGCCTTCATGCCGGCGCCCGAGACCCCGGCGCAGCGGCTGCTGATCGAGGAGATGGGCGACGGCCCCGGCGCGCGGCTGCTGCTGCTCGGCCTGTCCGGCGCGCCGGCCGAAACGCTCGCCGCGCAGTCGGCCGGGCTGCGCGCGCGGCTGGCCGAGGAGCCGCTGATCGAGTTCGTCGCCAACGGCGGCGACGACAACCTCGACGCCATCCCGGCGCGCCTGCTGCCCTACCGCTACCTGCTCACCGACGCCTTCGACGCCGCGCCGCTGGACGCCGGCGCGCTGCGCGACGCGCTGGACGCGCGCCTGCAGGACCTCGGCTCGCCGGCCGCCGCCCTGGTCGAGCCGCTGCTGCCCTCGGACCCGACGCTGGAGATCCTGCGCCTGGCCGAGCGCTGGGAGCCGGAGGGCGCGCCGCCGCGGCGCGACGGCGCGTGGTTCGACGCCGCCGGAACCGAGGCGCTGCTGGTGGTGCGCACCGAGGCGGCCGGCTTCGACCCGACCGGCCAGGCCGGCACGGTGGCCGCGATCCGGCGTGCGTTCGCCGAGGTCTCGGCCGGCAGCGGCAGCCGGATGACGCTGACCGGTCCGGGCGCGTTCTCGGTCGAGATCGGCGACCGCACCGCCGCCGAGGCCGGCCGCATCGGCGCCATCGGCACCCTGGGCCTGGTGCTGCTGTTCGCGTTCGCCTACCGCAGCGCGCGCCTGCTGCTGCTCGGCGTGCTGCCGCTGGCCACCGCGGGCCTGGCCGGCCTCGCCGCGGTGGCGGCGCTGTTCGACGGCATCCACGGCATCACCCTGGCGTTCGGTTTCACCCTGATCGGCGTGGCCCAGGACTACCCGGTGCACGTCTTCAGCCACCTGCACGGCCGCAACCGGCCGCTGGACATGGTACGCGCGCTGTGGCCGACGCTGCTGACCGGCGTGGTGTCGACCTGCATCGCCTACCTGACCTTCTTCGTCTCCGGCGTGGACGGCCTGCGCCAGCTGGCGGTGTTCACCATCGTCGGCCTGCTGGCGGCCGCCGCGTCCACCCGCTTCCTGCTGCCGTCGCTGCTGGAGCCGCGCGCCGGCGACGTCGGCCAGGCGCCGTGGGTGGGCGCCTGCGCGCGCGCGTTCGACCGCGTGCCGCGCCCGCGGCCCTGGCTGCTGGCGGCGCTGGCGCTGGCGGCGGTGGCGGTGTCCGCGTTCGCACCCGGGCCGTTCTGGGAGAACGACCTGTCGAAGCTGACGCCGGTGCCGGAGCAGGGCATGCGCGACGACGCGCGCCTGCGCGCCGCGCTGGGCGCGCCCGACGTGCGCTACCTGATGACGCTCGAAGCGCCGTCCGAGGACGCGGCGCTGGCCGCCTCCGAGCGATTGCTGCCGGCGCTCGACGCGCTGTTGGCGGAGGGCGCGCTGGGCAGCTACGACCTCGCCGCGCGCTACCTGCCCAGCGCCGCCACCCAGCGCGCGCGGCAGGCGCGGCTGCCGGCGCCCGACGCGCTGCGCGCTGCGCTCGACGACGCCCTGGCGGGCACCCCGTTCCGTCCCGGCGCGTTCGCGCCCTTCCTCGCCGACGTCGAGACCGCGCGCACCGCCGCGCCGCTGGTCGCGCGCGACCTCGCCGGCACTCCACTCGACGCCAGCGTGTCCGGCCTGCTGCTGCCCGGCGACGGCCGCGTCACCGCGCTGGTCTCGCTGGGCGGCATCGAGGATCCGGCGCGGGTCGCGGCGGCCGCCGCGGCGCACGGCGCGCAGCTGGTCGACCTCAAGGAGACCTCCGAATCGCTGGTCTCGGCCTGGCGCGGCGGCGTGCTGGCCTCGCTGGGACTGGCCGCGCTGCTGCTCGCCGCCACCGTGTGGGCGGCGCTGCGGCGGCCCCGGCGGGTGTGGCGGGTGCTGCTGCCGATGGGCCTGACCCTGCTGCTCACGCTGGGCCTGCTGCGCGCGTTCGGCATCGAGCTGACGCTGTTCCACCTGGTGTCGCTGATCCTCGCCGCCGGGCTCGGGCTGGACTACGCGCTGTTCTTCGAGCGCGCCGCCGGCGAGCGCGCCGAGCACCTGCGCACGCTGCACGCGGTGCTGGTGTGCTCGTCGATGACCGCGCTGGTGTTCGGCCTGCTGGCGCTGTCGTCGATCCCGGTGCTGCGCGCGATCGGGCTGACGGTGGCGATCGGCGTGGTCGCCAACTTCGTGCTGGCGGTGCTGCTGGCCGGCCACGCCGGCGAGGGCGGGGAGGCGGCCGCGTGATCGGGCGCGAGGCGCTCCAGGCGCTGGTGCCGCACCAAGGCACGATGTGCCTGTGGGACCGCGTGCTGGACTGGGACGCGGCCCGCATCCGCCTGGCGAGCGACGGCCACCGCGATCCTGCGCACCCGCTGCGCAGCGACGGCCGCCTGCGCGCGCTGCACCTGTGCGAGTACGGCGCGCAGGCGATGGCCGTGCACGGCGGCCTGCGCGGCCGCGCCGCCGGCGCGCCGGTGCGCGCCGGCATGCTAGTGGCGCTGCGCGGCGTGCGCCTGCGGGTGGACCGCATCGACACCCTGCCGGGCGAACTGGTCGGCGAGGCCGAGGCGCTGGCCGAGACCGCCGACAGCCAGCAGTACGCCTTCCGCATCCTGCACGCCGGCGCGCTGCTCGCCGAGGGCCGCGCCACGGTCAAGCTGGACGCCGTGTAGGAGCGCGCTCGCGCGCGACCGGGCTTTCGTCGCGAACCCTGTCGCGCGCCAGCGCGCTCCTACGGGGGCTCCCCACGGCCGTGGCCTTTCCGTGCACGAAACGCATCCGCAGAAGCGCGGGGCCGGGCAAGGTGTCACCGGACCTACGTCAGAAGCAGAACGCGTCCCCACGCGCGGACGTGGGTAGACAGCGGCCGGCACCGCTTCTTCCGCCCGCAAAGGAGCATCGCGCGCCAGCGCGCTCCTACCGGGCCCGCGGCTAGAATGCGCGGATGACGACGTCCACGCCTTCCCCGCGCCGCGCCCTGGTCACCGGCGGCAGCGGCGACATCGGCGGCGCGATCTGCCGCCGCCTCGCCGCCGACGGCCTGCACGTGCTCGTGCACGCCAACAGCCGACTCGACCGGGCCGAGGCCGTCGCGGCCGCGATCGTCGAGGCGGGCGGGCAGGCGCGGGCGATCGCGTTCGACGTCGCCGACGGCGAGGCCTCGCGCGCCGCGCTCGAGGCCGTGCTCGCCGACGGCCCGGTGCAGGTGGTGGTCAACAACGCCGGCATCCACGACGACGCGCCGCTGGCGGGCATGCGCGAGGCGCAGTGGAAGCGGGTGATTGACGTGTCCCTGCACGGCTTCTTCCACGTCACCCAGCCGCTGCTGCTGCCGATGGCGCGCACGCGCTGGGGGCGCATCGTCAGCGTGTCCAGCGTCGCCGCCGTGCTCGGCAACCGCGGCCAGGCCAACTACGCCGCGGCCAAGGCCGCGCTGCACGGCGCCACGAAATCGCTGGCGCGCGAGATGGCCAGCCGCGGCATCACCGCGAACGTGGTGGCGCCGGGCGTCATCGCCGGGGCGATGGCCGCTGAGGCCTTTCCGGCCGAGGCGATCCGCCAGATCGTGCCGGCCGCGCGCGCCGGCGCGCCGGAGGAGGTCGCGGCCCTGGTCGCGTTCCTGTGCCGCGACGAGGCCGGCTACGTCAACGGCCAGGTGATCGGGGTCAACGGCGGCATGGGCTAGGGCCGGCTGAACGGTTCCGGCGCCGGGCGCTCGCCCCGGTGCCCGGCGGCCGCGCCTGCACGCACAATTCAGCCGCCCCGGCGCATGATCCGGCGGTCCAACCGAGGATTGCCGCCATGCGCGCGATGCGTTCCGCCTGCCTGCTGTCGACCGCCCTGCTGCTGTCGGCCTGCGCCACTTCCCACATCCTCACCGGCACCCCGCGCGCGCCCATCGATCCGGCGCAGGTGCGCATCTACCACGGCCCGCCGCCGGGCGGCTACGAGGAGATTGCCGTGCTGCGCACCGCGTCCGGCGCGTTCACCTACGGCGAGCAAAACAAGACCGACGCCGTGCTGCGCAAGCTTCGCGACGAGGCGGCCAGCCTGGGCGCCAACGGCGTCCTGCTGCAGGGCATCGCCGCGGACGGCGGCGGGGGCGGCGGCGTCAGCGTCGGCGCTGGCGGCGGCCGCTTCGGCGGGCGCGGCTTCAGCAGCGCGGGGGTCGGGGTGAACGTCAGCCCCAGCCAGCAGTACGGCAGCGGCGTGGCGATCTGGGTGGCCAACCCGCCGCCGGTGCAGCCGCAGCCGCAGCCGCAGCCGGCGCGCTGAGCCGGCCGGGCCGCGCGCTCAGTGCGCGCGGCCGCGCACGGCGGCGGCCTCGGCGCGCTCGCGCCGGGTCCACAGCGAGAGCAGCGGCGAGGTCATCAGGGTGGTGACGATCGCCATGCCGAACAGCATCGTGAACAGCGCCGGGCCGATCAGCCCGGCGTCGAGCCCGATCTTCAGCACGATCAGCTCCATCAGGCCGCGCGCGTTGATCAGCGAGCCGACCGACAGGCTCTCGCGCCAGCCGTAGCCGGACAGGCGGGCGCCGGCGGCGCCGCCGAGCACCTTGCCGGCGATCGCGACCGCCAGGATCAGCGCGAACGCGCCCAGGCCGGCGCCGACGAACGCGTCCGGCGTGGTGTTCAGGCCGGCCAGCGCGAACACGATCGGCATCAGCAGCAGCATCGACACCGGCTCGAACGCGCGGGCCAGGTGCGCGACCAGGCGGTCGTCGCGCGGCAGGCAGACGCCGAACACGAACGCGCCGAACACCGCGTGCAGGCCGATGAACTCCGCGAACGCCGCGCAGCCGATCAGGCCCAGCAGGATCGCCATCAGCATGCCGCGCGACGGCGCACCGTCCGCGTCGCGCTCGCGCCGCAGCAGCCAGGCGTACAGCGGCTTGAGCGCCAGGAACACGAACGCGACCAGCGCCAGCGCGCCGGAGCCGATCAGGGCGATGCCGTGCTCGCTGCCGGCCCCGGTCAGGGTCAGCACCACGGCCAGGAAGATCCACACGAAGCCGTCGTCGATGACCGCGGCGCTGAGCGCCAGCCGCCCGGCGCGGGTCTGGGCGAGGTCGCGGTCCTTGAGGATGCGCGCCAGCACCGGGAACGCGGTCACCGACATCGCCGCGGCGATGAACAGCGCGAACGGCCAGAACCCGACGCCCTCGGGCGCGAACCTGGGATGCAGCCAGGGCGAGATCGCCAGGCCCAGCAGCAGCGGCAGCGAGATGCCGAGCACGCCGACCGCGCCGGCCGCGCGGACCTGGGCGCGCGTGCCCTCGATGGCACGCAGCTCGGCGCCGACGATGAACATGAAGAGCACCAGCCCCAGCGTCGCCAGCGCCGACAGCGGCGGCAGCGACGCGACCGGGAACAGCGCCGCGTGCAGCTCCGGCGCCCAGGCGCCGAACACGATCGGCCCGAGCAGCAGGCCGGCGGTCATCTCGCCGATCACCGGCGGCTGGCCGAAGTGGCGCAGCACCCAGCCGCAGGCGCGCGCGGCGACCAGGATCGCCAGCAGCTGCAGGAGCAGCAGTGCGGTCACGCGACGGCCTCGGCCGCGAACCAGTGCGCGGGCAGCATCGGCGCGCGGGCATCCGGGTCGTGGCCGGCGGTCAGCGCGCCGAGGCCGTGGTCGTCGAGGTCGGGGAACGCGGCGCGGGCGACGGCCAGCACTTCGGCGGCGAGCTGCCGCATCTGCGCCACCCGCCGCTGCGTGCGCTCGATGTAGGCCGCGTCGTCGAGCACGTCGGTCAGCGAGCCGTTCATCTCGCGGCACCAGTCGACCTGGAACTGGTCGTAGGCGCGGGCGCCGTCCAGCGCCGGCTCGGGGTCGCGGGTGCCCCAGTCGCGCAGCAGGGCCTGCATCGCCAGGTTCAGCGCGCGGCCGGCCTCGAACGCGGGCCGCAGCCGCGCCAGCACCGGCAGCGACGACTGGCGGCCGCTGAAGAACAGCGGCGCCAGCAGCGACCAGTAGTAGGCGTAGTCCCACAGCACCTTGATCGGCATCACCTGCGGGTGGCCGAAGATCGGGTACTGGTCCTGGTAGAGCGACAGCGTGTTCTCGTAGAAGGAGAAGTACAGCTGCTGGAAGATCTCGGCGTAGGGCGCGACCGGCTCGCCGGCCAGGTCCAGGCGGATCAGCTCGCACACGTAGGTGTTGCTGATCGCGATGAAGTCGCTGCCGGGCGAGTAGAACGGGTCGAGGAACACGCCGGCCTCACCGGTCAGCGCCCAGCGGTGGCCGGAGAACACCTGCTTGCAGCCGTGGGAGAAGTGGCGCATGAACAGGAAGTCCTGCAGCGCGTGCTCGGGCTTGTCGACGGCCTCGGCCACCCGCGGCTGGTGGCGGCGCAGCCAGTCCATGGCCTTGGCGTGGGTGTTCATGGTGTCGAGCGGGTGCATCTTCGCGTCGCAGACGATGCCCAGCGAGTGGGAGTCCGACGCCAGCGGGATCAGCCAGAACCAGTAGCCCGGCCCGCACATGTGGTTGGTCGACTTCCAGCGCTCGGCCGGGCGGAAGCGGCTGCGCCAGTCGGGGTCGTCCGACCACGCGTCCAGGTCGAAGTGGCCGTCGACCCGCCACCAGACCGCGTTGGCGTCGTGCGCGTTGGCCTCGGCCAGGCCGAGCTTGCGCTTGATGAGCCCGGCGCGCCCCGAGGCGTCGACCACCCACCGCGCCCGCACCGTGTGCGAGCGGCCGTCCTGCTCGAACGAGACCGCGTGCTCGCCGCCGTCCTCGGCCAGTTCCAGGCCGCGCACCACCGCACCGTCGCGGAAGTCGGCGCCCAGCGCGCGCGCGCGGTCGCCGAGGAAGTTCTCGAAGCGGCCGCGGTCGAGCTGCCAGGACGGGGTGGGCAGCAGCCGGCTCACGCCCAGTTCGTTGCAGGCGTGCACGTCGTAGCGGCGGTCGGTGAAGAAGTAGCGCAGGCCGTACTTGCGGACCTGCTCGGTCTCCAGGTGCTCGCGCAGGCCGAGCACCTCGGCGAAGTAGTGGGCGCCGATCTCGACGGTGGACTCGCCGACCTTGTGCGCGGCCTCGCGGACCGGGTGGGCGCGGCGCTCGATCACCATGACCGACAGCGCCGGCTGCTGCCTGCGCAGCTGCAGCGCCAGGGTCAGGCCGGCGAGGCCGCCGCCGAGGACGACGACGTCGGCCCGGGTGCCGGCGGCGTGCTGCGGTGCGTCGGGGCTGCTCTCGTTCATCGTCCGGCTCCTTGGGTCGGCAGTGTGGGGGGCGCCGCCTCCGCGTCGCCCTGCCCGCCGGGATCGAAGATCACCGGCGCGCTCGCCCGCATCCGTCGGTACACCCGGAGCATATCGCCGTGCGAGAGCACCTGCCCGACCACGTGCGAGGTGATGTCGTACAGGTCCCGGAACAGGCGGAAATGGCTCTTGCGGAACTGCTCGTCCGAGTCCGCCTGGCGGTAGCGCGTCTCCACCGGGACCGAGACCAGCCCGCAGCCGAGCTGGCGCGCGGCCGAGATCAGGATCTGGGCCTCGAACACGAAGCCCTCGCCGGGCACGTCGCGCAGCGCGGCGACGCTGGCCGGGTAGAGGCGCTGGCCGCTCTGGCTGTCGACCAGCCGGTAGCCGCAGCCCCAGGCGATGCCCCAGTCGCCGAAGTCGTTGCCGATCCGACGGTACCAGGGCTGGGTATCGCGCTTGCGCAGGCGGGCACCGTTGACGATGCAGTTGGGATGGCGGTTGGCGGCGGCGATCAGCCGCGGGATGTCGTGGGCGCGGTGCTGGCCGTCGCCGTCCATCGTCACCACCGCGCGCGCGCCCTGGCGCAGCGCCTCGGCGAAGCCGTCGCGCAGGCTCGCGCCCTTGCCCAGGCGGTGCGGGTGGCGCAGCACGGCCACCGGCAGGTCGGCGATCAGCTCGGCGGTGCCGTCGTCGGACCCGTCGTCGACCACGATCACCCGCTCGCACTGCGCGAGCGCGCCCTCGACCACCTCGCGGATGCGCAGGGCCTCGTTGAGGGCGGGGATCACCACCGCCACGTTGCCGCGGTGCAGGGGCTCAGCCATGGCCGACCTCCACGCGCAGCACCCGGCCGGGGGCGGCGGGCAGCGCCACCGCGCCCGCGCGGCCGGCGGCCAGGGCGTCGAACAGCGGCAGCATCGGCGACATCGCGTTGTCCGGCAGCCAGCGCGCGAGCGGGCCGTCGGCGGGATCGGCCTCGCCGTCGCCGAGGCGGGCGTGCAGGCCGATGCCGCGGCCCTCGCCGTGCGCCAGCACCAGCGCGCCGCCGAGCAGGCCGCGGCTGGGCGTGATCTCCGCCATCGCGCCGACCGCCTGGGCGTCGTAGCCGACCAGCAGCACCGCCTCGCTGCCGGTGGCCAGCTGCGCCAGCGCCTCCAGCAGGCCCTCGGCGAAGCTCGCGCGGCCGGCGCTGATCGCGGTGGTCGCGCGCGTGCAGCCGGTGCCGATGGTCCAGTAGCCGGCGGCGGCGTTGTGCACGGAGTTGTGGAAGCGCGTCGGCGAGAGCGAACGCGGGTCGTCGGCCAGCGTCGCGCTCATGTAGTCGGTGATGGCGAAGTCGCCGTGGCCGGAGGCGAAGATCGAGGGCAGGGCGGCCGGGTCGCGCCCGGCCTCGCGGCACGCGGCCTGCGCGACCTCGAGCGCGACGGCGACGGTCTCGGGCGCGCGCCTGCGCTCGTTGGGCGCCAGCAGGTCGGGCGCCGGCCGGCGCGGCGCGTCCTGCGGGGCGGGCGCGCCGTCGCGGGCGAAGGCGCGCGCCTGCGCCCAGGAGGGCAGGCCGCCGGTCCAGAAGCCGATGCCCTCGATGCGGGCGTGCAGGGCGGTCATCGGGCGCGCGTCCTGCGGAGGGAACGGGGGTAGGCGGTCAATCCGTGTGCGTCCTTCATGCGCGGCCGAAGACCAGCGAGCAGTTGTTGCCGCCGAAGCCGAACGAGTTGTTCATGGCGTGGTCGATGCGGCGGCGCGCGTTGTCGAAGCGGATCTGCGGGCCGCAGGCGGGATCGGGCTCGCGGCTGTTGAGGGTGCCCGGCAGCAGGCCGTGCTCCAGCGCGATCAGCGCGAACACCGACTCCACGATGCCGGCCGCGCCCAGCGTATGCCCGGTCCAGCCCTTGGTCGAGCCGGCGTGCAGGTCGGCGCCGAACAGCGCCGCCACGGCCTGGGCCTCCACGCCGTCGTTGGACGGGGTGGCGGTGCCGTGCAGGTTGAGGTAGCCGATGCGGCCGGCGCCCAGGCCGGCGCGCTCGAGCGCGTCGGCCATCGCCAGCCGCGCGCCCAGGCCCTGCGGGTGCGGGGCGGACATGTGGTGGGCGTCGCTGGACTCGCCGTAGCCGAGCAGGTGGAGCGCGGCGCTGCCGTCGTCGCGTTCGAGCAGGGCGTAGCCGCCGGCCTCGCCGAGCGAGAGGCCGTCGCGCCCGGCGTCGAACGGGCGTGCCGGCTGCGACGACACCAGCCCCAGCGAGTTGAAGCCGAACAGCACGCTGCCGCACAGGGTGTCCACGCCGCCGACCAGGGCGGCATCGACGACGCCGGCCTCGATCAGCCGCGCGGCCTGCGCGAAGACCTTGGCGCTCGACGAGCAGGCGGTGGCCACGGTGACGCAGGGCCCGGCCAGGCCGGTCGCGGCGCCCACGAAGGCGCCGAGCGAATGCGGCTGGTGCACCTGCGGGCGCATCAGGTCGGCGGGGACGCGGCCGTCCTCCAGCCGCGCGTAGGCCTCCTCGGTGGCGCCGATGCTGGAGGTCGAGGTGCCCACGATCACCGCCACCCGGTGCGCGCCGTGGCGCGCGCGCGCGGCCTCGATCGCCTCCGGCAGCCCGTCGCGCTGCAGCGCCATCCAGGCCAGGCGGTTGTTGCGGCATTCCCAGCCGGCCAGCGCCGGCGGCAGCGGCGCGTCCTCGACGCCGGCCACGCGGCCGATCCAGGTGTCGAGCGGGTCGCGGCCGAAGTCGTTGCGGCGCAGGCCGCTGCGGCGCGCGTCCAGCGCCTCGCGCTGCGCTTCGAGGCCGCCGCCCAGCGCGGTGGTGGCGGTGTAGGCGCGCACGGCAAGCGCCGGAATCTTGGGCAACGGCATCGGCGCGGGCGGGCGGTTCGCGTGGGTTCGGGGCCAGTATACGGGGGAGCATGGCCGGGGCCCGTTAACGCCGCTCCCGGCGTCGAAGGCCCGACCCGTCCATGGGCGACCGCGTTCAGGCGGCCCGCCGCCGCGCCATAATGCGCCTTCCCTGCGCCCCCCGAGCCCCATGGCCAGCCGCCTCGCCCATCGCCTGCGACTGTTCGCCGACCGCGACGTGCTGCACGCCGCCACCGTCGCGGCGGCGGCCTGCCTGCTGAGCCTCGGCCTGGTCTACGTGGGCTATTTCGTGCACGTGCTGCGCATCGCCCGCAACGCGCCCTGCCACCCCGAGCGCGGCGACTGCCTGCTGGTGTTCGGCAAGTACGCGCCGGGCGGGCGCCTGGACGGCGATTTCGAGGCGCGCATCGCGCGCACGCTGGCGGTGTGGGCGGCGCGGCCGCCGCAGGCGCTGCTGCTGCTCGGCGGCGGGCCGGACGAGGGCCCGACCGAGGCCGAACTGGCGCGCACCGCGCTGCTCGCCCGCGGCCTGGCCGCCGACGCACCGCTGTGGCTGGAGGCGCGCTCGCGCGACACCCTGCAGAACCTGCGCAACGCCCGCGTCCTGCTGGCCGAGGACCTGCGCCATGCCGGCCGGGTGACCCTGGTCAGCAGCCGCTACCACCTGGCGCGCTGCGCGCTGTTCGCGCGGCAGATGGGCCTGGACTGGGAGCTGTGCGCGGCCGAGCCGGCCTGGCGCTGGCGCCCGGCGGAGGTGTGGCGGGTGGCGACCGAGGCGGGCTACGTGTGCCTGACCGACCTCGGCACCCGCTGGGCGCGGCTGATCGGCCACCGGCGGATGCTGGACCGGGTGAGCTGAGGACCGGCCCGGCGCCCCCGCCGGCGCGGTCAATCCTGGAGACAGCGGCCGAAGAAGGCCTCGCTCAGCCGGTAGCGGTGCAGCGCGTCGCTGCCGCGCAGGCCGTGCTTGGCGCCGGGGTAGGTCATCAGCTCGAACGGGATGCCCTCGCGCTGCAGCGTGCTCATCAGGTTGGTGGAGTTGGAGAACAGCACGTTGTCGTCGGCCATGCCGTGGATCAGCAGCAGCGCGCCGGGGCGGATGCGCCCCGCGTGGGTGAACACGCTGGCCTCGCGGTAGCCCTCCGTGTTGTCCGCGGGCAGGTGCATGTAGCGCTCGGTGTAGTGGGTGTCGTAGAGCGCCCAGTCGGTCACCGGCGCGCCGCCGATGCCGCAGGCGTAGGCGTCCGGGGCCTTGCCCAGCAGCATCAGCGTCATGTAGCCGCCGTTGGACCAGCCGTGCACGCCGATGCGCGCCGGGTCCACCCACGGCTGCGCGCGCAGCCACTCTACGCCGCGCACCTGGTCGTCCACCTCCACCGTGCCCTGGCGCCGGTACAGCGCGCCGCCGAAGTCGCGGCCGCGGCGCGGGGTGCCGCGGTTGTCCAGCGAGAACACAGCGTAGCCCTGCTGGGCGAGGTACTGGTTGAAGAAGGCGTCGGCGCGGCCCGGCCAGCTGTCGAGCACGGTCTGCGCGGCCGGCCCGCCGTAGACGAAGACCACCACCGGGTAGCGGCGCGCGGGATCGAAGCCGGCCGGGCGGATCAGGCTGTAGTGCAGCTCGGTGCGGCCGTCGGCGGCGGTCAGGGTGCCGAACTCGGTCGGCAGGTGCGCGGCGCGGAACGGCGCGTAGGGATGCTGCGGGTCGTCCAGGTCGTTGCCGACCAGCGCGGCGATGCGGCGGCCGTCGGCGTGGAACAGCTCGATCTGCGGCGGCGTGGCGGTGTTCGACCAGCTGTCGACCCAGACGCTGGCGTTGCGGGCGAAGCTGGCGTTGTGCAGGCCCGGCTCGCGGCTGAGCTGCACGATGTCGCCGCCGGCCAGCGGCACCGCGTAGACGTGGCGCTCGGTAGGGCGCTCGCGCCAGCCGGCGAAGTAGGCCAGGCCCTTGGCCTCGTCCACGGCGAGCAGCCCGTCCACCACCCACTCGCCCGAGGTCAGCGGCCGGGCGCTCGCGCCGTCCTCCGACACCAGGTACAGGTGCTCGTAGCCGCTGCGCTCGGAGCCCCAGACGAAGCGGCCGTCGGCCAGGAAGTGCAGGTTGTCGTGCAGCGGCACCCAGGTGGCCGAGGTCTCGGTCAGCAGCACGCGCTGGCGGCCCGTGTCCAGCTCGGCCTCGACCAGGTCCAGGGTCTGCTGGTCGCGCGCCTGGCGCTGGAAGGTCAGCCGCCGCGCATCGCGCCACTGCACGCGGGCGAGGTAGATGTCGGGGTCCGGGCCGAGGTCGATCCGCTGGTGCGCGGCCGGCTCCGCGGCACCGGCTGCGACGCGCACGACGTGCAGCGAGACCCGCACGTTGGGATCGCCCGCCGCCGGGTAGCGCTGCTCGACGATCTCGGTGCGGTCGGGGTAGACCTCGTAGCGCTTCTGCAGCGGCACCGGCGACTCGTCGATGCGCGCGTAGGCGATCGCGGAGTCGTCGGGCGCCCACCAGTAGCCGGTGTGGCGGCCCATCTCCTCGTCGGCGACGAACTCGGCCACGCCGTTGCCGATGGTGTCGCTGCCGTCGTCGGTCAGCCGCAGCTCGCGGCCGCTGCGCAGGTCGACGGCCCACAGGTCGCGCCCGCGCACGAAGCTCACGTAGCCGCCGCGCGGCGAGAGCCTGGGATCGGTGGCGAAGCCGCGGGCGACGTCGGTGAGCTTGCGCACCGCGTCCGCGCCGGTCTTCGACAGGTCGTACAGGTACAGCTCGCCGCCCAGCGGGAACAGCAGCGTGCGCGCATCGGGCGCCCACTGGTAGTCGACGATGCCGGTCAGCCCGGCGATGCGCTGCCGCTCGCGGCGCGCCTTCTCCTCGTCGCTGAGCGTTTCCTCGCCCGGCAGCACCACCGACGAGTCCACCAGCAGGCGGGTCTGCCCGCTGCCGATGTGGTACTCCCACAGGTCCAGCCGGTTGCGGTCGTCGTCCTTGCCGCGCAGGAAGGTCACCCGCGAGCCGTCCGGCGCCACCTGCGGCCGGGTCAGCGTCGGCCCCGACAGCGGCGCGTCGCCGGTGATGGCCTCGAGGGTGAGCGAGCGTTCGGCGGCGGGCGCGGCGGTGGCGGCGAGCATCAGGGTGGCGGCGAGCAGGGAGCGCATGGCGGGTCCGGCGGAGCGAGGGCGCCAGTGTAAACGCCCGTCGGCGCGCGCTCGCCGGGACGCCTTCGTAGGAGCGCGCTCGCGCGCGAAGCTCTTTCCATCCGGCGCGACAAAGAAGCGCATCGCGCGCGAGCGCGCTCCTACCGGGATCACTTCTGCCCGAACAGGATCTTCTTCTCGTCTTCGCCGATCGGCTTGCCGGCGTCGGGATTGACCTCCTGGGCGCGGGCGTAGGCGCGCTGCGTCGCGGGGCGCGCGGCGATCGCGGCCTGCCAGCGGCGCACCTCGGGATACGGCGTCAGGTCGATCGGCGCCTTGTCGTAGACGCCGATCCACGGGTACGCGGCCATGTCGGCGATCGAGTAGTCGTCGCCGGCGATGAAATCGCGGCCCTGCAGCCGGGTGTCGAGCACGCGCAGCAGGCGGTTGGCCTCGTTGGCGTAGCGCTCGATGGCGTAGGGGATCTTCTCCGGCGCGTAGACGCTGAAGTGCCCGTACTGGCCGGTCATCGGGCCGAGGCCGGCCATCTGCCAGAACAGCCATTCCAGCGCCTGGATGCGCTTGCGCGGATCGGCATCGAGGAAGCGGCCGGTCTTCTCGGCCAGGTACAGCAGGATCGCGCCGGACTCGAACACGGTCTGCGGCGCGCCGCCGTCGGCCGGGGCGTGGTCGACGATGGCCGGCATCTTGTTGTTGGGCGAGAAGGCGAGGAAGTCCGGCGCGAACTGGTCGCCCTTGCCGATGTTCACCGGCCGGATCGTGTAGTCGAGGCCGGCTTCCTCGAGGAACAGGGTGATCTTGTGGCCGTTGGGGGTGGGCCAGTAGTGCAGGTCGATCATGGGCCGGGTTCCGGCAGCGGGGTTGTCGCGAGTCTAGGCGAAGGCCGCGGCACCGGACGCCGCGGCCATGGATCGCTCCGTTGCAGGCGGCGCCGGTCGAGGCCGCGCGTGGTGTCGCCGGATCAGTCGAGCGCGTAGCGAAAGCCGAGCATGTACTGGCGGCCGTAACGGGTGTACTCCTCGGGCAGGAACAGGCCCGAACCGCCGCCTTCGCTGACCTCGGTGCGGAACGGCGTGTCGGTGAGGTTGTTGGCCTGCAGCAGCAGCGACAGGCCCTCCAGGCGGCTGCCCGGCTGGAACTCGTAGCTGAGCTGCAGGTCGAGCTGGTTCTCGGATTGGGTGAACCGGTAGCTCCGGGTGCCGAACAGCGCGCCGTACTCGCCTCGGTAGGGATCGCGATAGCGCTGGCTCAGGCGCACGCCGACGCCATGCTTCTCGTAGTACAGGGTGGCGTTCGCGACGATCTTCGACAGGCCCGGGATGGTGTCGGTCCCCACGCTGTCGTCGAGCGGGTCGGGGTCGATGGACGACTGCGTCCACGACGCATTGGCCTGCAGGCCGAAGCCGTCCAGCGCCGGGTGCAGCAGTTCGCCGCCCAGCGACATCCCGAACTCGACGCCGCGCATGTAGCCGCCGCTGCCGTTGGCCCAGGTGGAGAACACGCCGAAGTCCGAGATGGGCGTCTCGCCCTGGGGATCGTATCCGCTGAAGTCCCAGGGGATGTTCTGGCGGTAGATGTAGGTCTCCAGGTCCTTGTAGAACACGGCCAGGGCGAAGTAGGTCGCCGGGCCGACGTACTTCTCCAGAGACAGGTCGTAGGCGAGCGCGCGATAGGGTTCGAGCCGCGGGTTGCCGCCGCTGCCGCTCCACTCGCCGGTGCTGGGACTGACGCTGGCGCTGCTGTCGGCGCTGAGGTAGTTGATCGGCGGGCGCATCAGGGTCTTGGCGGCGGCCAGGCGCAGCACCCAGCCGTTGCCGAAATCGGCCGACAGGTTGAGGCTGGGCAGGATGTCGCCGTAGGAGGTCGCGAGCGTCTGCGCGGTGGCCGGCGATCCGCCGCTGGCGTTGAAGCCGGTCGAGGACTGGTCGGTGCGGATGTACTGCACGCCGGCGTTGCCGCGCAGGCGCACGGTGTCGGTCAGGTCCATGTCCAGGTTGGCGCGGAAGAAGAACGTGCGCACCTCCTCGTCCACGACGAAGTCCTTGCGCTGGTCGTCGTTGGTTTCGCTCAGGTAGACGTCGTAGTAGCGGTCGATGAGATCGTAGGGATCGAAGCTCAGCAGGCCGTCGATGCCGAGGAAGCCCAGGCCGGTCGGCGCCATCAGCAGCGACGGATCCACGCGCACCGGTGTCCGGCCATCGCGCAGGTCGGCGAAGTAGACGTCCGCGCGCTTGTCCTTGCTGCGCCGGTTGACGTGGACGCCGATGTCGTAGCTGCGCAGGAAGTCGGAGGACAGCACTTCGCGGTTGAGCTCCAGGCGGCCGGCCCTGATCGTGTCGGTCTGCCAGGAGTCTTCGCGGCGCCCGTCGTGGCCCCAGTTCTGCGGGTCCCAGAGGTAGACCGCATCGGGGTCGGCCAGATCGGGAAGGTCGTAGCGGCCGAAGCCGGAGGTGGTCGGGATCGAGAAGCCCACGTCCTGGCCGCCTAGGCGCCCGGCGTAGAGCTCGAGCTGGCTCTGCTCGCGCTCGGCGCGCGAGTAGCTGAGGTCGAGCCGGAACGTCCACGGGTCGAACCGCAGCGTGTTCGCCCAGCCGGCGGAGAACAGCCGGTCCTCGCGGGTGTTGCGGTCGTTGCGCACGACCGGCTGGACGCCGTGCATCCTGCCGCCGACGAGCACGGGCACGCCATCGACCTCGATGGTGCGCGGCTCGCTGTAGGTCACGCCGCCGTCGGTGCCCTCGAACCAGGGATCGTTGTTCCACATCGTGCCGTGCATGACCTCGTCCTGCTCGAAGCGGGAGTGGTAGAGGTCGAGCACGCTGTGGAAGACGTCGTTGGGCTTGAACTCGAAGACGCCCATGATCCCGTCGCGCTGCAGGTCGCGGGACTTGATCCAGCCTTCCGAGCCCTGCAGCGCGATCGCGTCGCCCGGCTTGCCCGGCTGCGGCGGCGCGCCCCAGCCGTCGGTGGTGTCGCCGCTGGCCCACCACCACTGCTTGTAGTGCTCCTCCTGGAACGGCGAGCTGAGCCGCGCCACGCCCAGCGCGATGCCGAAGCGGTCGTCGGCGAACTGGTCGATGTAGGAGGCGCTGCCGCGATAGCCGTCGTCACTCCCGTCGGCGCTGAGGTCGCCCAGCGAGTTGCGCTCGGCCAAGCCGCCGAAGACGATGCGCCGGCCGTCCAGCGACAGCGGGCGCACGGTCTGCAGGTCGACGGTGCCCGACAGGCCCTGGCCGACCAGTCCGGCGTCGGGCGTCTTGTAGACAGTGACCGCGTTGATCAGCTCGGCCGGGTACTGGTCGAGCTCGACGCCGCGGCTGTCGCCGGTGCTGACCTGCTCGCGGCCGTTGAGCAGGGTGCCGGCGAACTGCTCGGACATGCCGCGGATGTTGATGACCTGCGAACGGCCGTCCACCCGCTGGGTGGACAGGCCGGGCAGGCGCGAGATGGAATCGGCGATGCTGATGTCGGGCAGCTTGCCGATGTCCTCGGCGCTGATCGCCTCGACGATCGAGGTCGACTCGTTCTTGGTCTCCACCGCGGTCGCGATGCTGGCGCGGATGCCGGTGACCCGCACCGTGTCGAGCGTGGTCGCATCCGAGGGCGCTGCGTCCTCGGAGGGCGCTGCACCCTCCTGTGCGCCCGCGGCGAAGGCCCAGCACGCCAGGCCCAGCGCGCAGGATACGGCCAGCGCGCTGCGACCGGGCGTGCGACGACGCGGCGCTCGGAAAGCGCCGGACTGCATGGACATCGCCGAACCCCTCGATCATAGTTGACAGCGCTGTCGTACATGCGAGGTCTTGGCGATGTCAAACGCGTCCAGCGCCGGGGCCGGGGCGCTCGTCGAACCCACTGAACAGCAAAGCATCCGCTTCTCGAAACAGACGCTGGCTGCCGCAGCGCAGCATGCCGGATGCGACGCACGGCGCGTCCGATGGCGCCCGTCCCGGTCCTGCTGGGCCTGCTCGCCGCCGCGTGCGCGCCCGCATGGGCCGGCGACCGCGAAGCCGACCGAGTCGATGCCTGGACGACGACGGCCGATCATCGCCTGGCGCTGGCCCATTCGCGGGCGGCGGCGTCAGCCGACGCGACGGCCGCGGACGTCGAGATCGCGGTGCGCCCATCGGAGCGCTTCCAGCGCATGGTCGGCTTCGGCGCGGCGATGACCGACGCTTCGGCCTGGTTGCTGATGCAGCGCATGGACGACGCGCAGCGCACGGCGCTGCTGCGCGAACTGTTCGGGCGGGAGGGCGACGGGATCGGCCTCGATTTCGCGCGCCTGACCATCGGCGCGTCGGACTTCTCGCGCCGCCACTACAGCCTGGACGAACCGCCGGACGGGCGCCCCGATCCCGGGCTGGCGCATTTCACGATCGATCCGAACCTCGGCGACGTGGTGCCGGCGATGCGCCAGGCGCTGGCGGTCAACCCGGGGTTGCGGATCATGGCCTCGCCGTGGAGCGCGCCGGCGTGGATGAAGGACAACGGGCGGCTGGCCGGGGGAACGCTGCTGCCGGAGTACCGCGACGCGTTCGCACGCTATCTGTTGCGCTACGTCGACGCCTACGCCGAACAGGGCATCCCGATCTTCGCGCTGACGGTCCAGAACGAGCCGGACCACGAACCGGACGACTATCCCGGCATGCGTCTGAACGCGCCGGCGCGGGCGCGCCTGATCGGCGACCACCTCGGGCCGATGATCGCCGCGCGTGGCGGCGGCCTGCAGCTCTTCGACTGGGACCACAACTGGGACCGGCCGGAGGAGCCGCTCGCGGTCCTGTCCGACGCCGCTGCGGGGCGTCATGTCTCCGCGGTCGCCTGGCACTGCTATGGGGGACAGGTCGAAACGCAGTCGCGGGTGCGCGAGGCGTTTCCCGACAAGGACGTCTACCTGACCGAATGCTCCGGCGGCGACTGGGAGCCGGTGCGCAGCGGCGGCCTCAACCTGCAGGTGAGCCACCTGATCGTCGGGGCGACGCGACACTGGGCGCGGGGGGTATTGTTCTGGAACCTGGCGCTGGACGAGCGCGGTGGCCCGCACGCCGGCGGCTGCACGACCTGCCGGGGCGTGGTCACGATCGACTCGGCGACCGGTGCGGTCTCGCGCACCGACGAGTACTACGCGCTGGCGCACGCCAGCCGCTTCGTGCGGCGCGACGCCTGGCGCATCGCTTCGGACGGCGGGCATCCGGACATCGACCACGTCGCGTTCGAGAATGCCGACGACGGGTCGCGTGCGCTGATCGTGGGCAACGCGGCCGGCGAGCCGCGCACCGTGCGGGTCGACGATGGCCGGGCGCGTTTCCGGTTCATGCTGCCCGCGCGCAGCGTGACCACCTTCGTCTGGCGTCCGTAGCCGGCGCCCCAGAGCGGGCGGGATGGAGCCGGGCGCGCCCGGCTCCACCGGCCTGGCGGCATCAGCGGACCGGACAATCCAGCGTGTGGTCGGCGGCCGTCGCCGCGGTGACCTCGGCCAGCGCGAGCTTCAGCCCGGCGCTGCCGCGGATCGCGAACGGCATGTCCAGCCTGGTGGTGTCGGCACCCGCGGCGCGCAGGCACTTCAGCGGCACGCCGATGCGGGTCCACTGGCCGCGCGGCAGGCCGGCCAGCCAGTCGCCGATCGGCAACTCGCCGCGGCACTCCGCGCCGCAGCCGGCGAGCAGGTGGACGTCGCCGTCGGCCGGCATCTCGTCGATGCGGATCTCCGCGACCAGCTTCACGTCGCCGTTGGTCTCTCGGCCGAGGTCGAGGGTCGACTGCGACAGCAGCTCGACCGTGGCCGGGCCGCTCCAGGTCAGCTCGCGCGCGCCTTCCTGGGTGGTGTGGTTGATCGCCTTCAGCTGCAGGCTGCCGTCCGGCGTGTCCACGTTGGGATGCATGACGTCGGCGCCGCCGCCGTCGCTGCCGACCAGGTGCACGCGCAGTCCGGTGGTGGCCACGCCGCGCGAGAAGAAGCGGTTGGCCTGGGTGGTGTCGGAAATGCCCGGGTCCTCCGGCAGCGCGGCCAGCGCGCCGTCGTCGGCGTAGGTCAGGCCGTGCCCGAACGCGAACAGCGGGTCGTAGCCCTCGTCGCCGACGTTGTTGCGGTACTGGTCGGCGCGCCGGGGCCAGGAGAAGCTGAGCTTGCCCTTGAAGTCGTGCTGGACCTGGCCGTTCGCGTCGCGGAGCAGCACGTCGGCGATGCCGCCGCCCTCCGAACCGGGCAGCCACGCCGCGACGAAGGCGTCCGCGGCGTTGAGTTCGCGGTTCACCCACAGCGGGCGTCCGCTGATGAACACCGCCACCACCGGAATGCCGTCGGCCTTGAGCCGGCGCATCAGCTCGAGGTCGCTGTCGTCGCCCGGCTTGTACAGCAGGTTCGGGATGTCGCCCTGGAACTCGGCGTAGGGGTCCTCGCCGAACACCACGACCGCCACGTCGGGCTTCTGCCGGTAGCGGCCGTCGATCGCGAGTTCCGCGCTGCCGCCGGCCGCCTGGACCTGCGCCTGCAGCCCTTCCCAGATGCTGTCGGCGTTGGGGTAGTCGGCGCGCTTGGTGCCGGTGCCCTGCCAGTTCAGCGTCCAGCCGCCGGATTGCTTGCCGACATCGTCCGCGCCGTCGCCGGCTACGAGCACGCGCTGTCCGGGCGCCAGCGGCAGCACGCCGCCGGCGTTCTTGAGCAGCACCAGCGACTCGCGTACCGCGCGCCGCGCGACCTCGCGATGCTCGGGCGCGCCCAGCAGCTCGAACTGGCCGCCCAGCGCGCGCGCCGACGGCCTGGGCGCATCGAACAGGCCCATGCGGAACTTGACCCGCAGCACGCGGCGGACCGCATCGTCGAGCCGCGCCATCGGCAGTTCCCCGGACTTCGCGTGGGCCAGCGTGCTGTCGTACAGCTCGCGCCAGCTGTCGGGCGCCATCGCCATGTCGAGTCCGGCGTTGAACGTCGCCGCGCAATCGGTGTTGCTGCAGCCGGGGATCTGGCCGTGCCCGTTCCAGTCGCCGACCACGAAGCCGCCGAACTGCAGCCGGTCCTTCAGCACGTCGGTCAATAGGCCCTTGTGGCCGTGCATCTTGGTGCCGTTGAAGCTGTTGTACGAGGCCATGACCGCCTGTGCGCCCGCCGCGATCGCCGGCGGGTAGCCGGCGCCGTGGATGTCGCGCAGCTCGGCCTCGGTCACCTCGGTGTTGCCCTGGTCCTTGCCGTCGGTGGTGCCGCCGTCGCCGAGGAAGTGCTTGACCGAGACCATCACGTGGTGGTCGTCGAGGAAACCCGGTTCGCCCGGCTTGCCCTGCATGCCCTCGACCACGGCGGGCGCGAACTGCGCGACGATCTCGGGCGATTCCGAGTAGCCCTCGTAGGTCCGGCCCCAGCGGTCGTCGCGCGGCACCGCGACGGTGGGCGCGAACGCCCACTCCATGCCCGTGGTGCGGGTCTCGATCGCGGTCACGCGGCCGATCTCGCGCATCAGGTCCGGGTTGCGGGTCGCGCCCAGGCCGATGTTGTGCGGGAACAGGGTCGCGCCGACGATGTTGCTCTGCCCGTGAACCGCGTCGATGCCGAAGATGACCGGGATCGCCTTGCCACCCCCGCTGGTGTCCATCGAGGCTTCCCAGAACGCATCCGCCAGCGCCAGCCATTCGGCGGGCGCGGCGTCGTAGCGCCCGCCTGGGTCGGAGTTGCCGCCGGCGAGGATCGAGCCCAGGCGGTACTTGCGCAGGTCCTCCGGGGTGATCGTGCTGATGTCGCCCTGGACGATCTGGCCGACCTTCTCCTCGACGGTCAGCGTCGCCAGCAGCGCATCGACCTTGCGGTCGAGTTCGGCGTCGTCGAACGGCCAGTTCACCTCGGGCCACTGCGCGGGATCGACCTCAGCGGACAGCGCCGCAGGCGCGGCGCCGGCGGCGGGCGCCGCGTCCGGCGCCTCGGTCGCGGGTTCGGGCTCGCGCCCGCAGGCCGCCAGGCCGATGGCGCAGGCCAGGGCCAGGACGCGCAGGGCGCGGAGTCGTGCGGCATGCCGGTGGTGATCGGTCGTGTGCGTAGCCATCGTGTACGGTTTCCCCTCCAGGACGAGGCATCGTCGATGCCCACGTGACAGCGTTGTCATGTCGGCGCAGAATAAACGCAAGCGGCCGCAGGCGCTTGCTGCAGCACGGAAAAAGCGCTTTCCGCACACGTTCCCGCGGGCGTCCCGCCTGCGGCCCGTCTTGGAGGTCTGGCAGAATCCGCCACGGCCGCAAGGAGAGAACCCCCGCACCATGCGCGTACGCATCGAGGACGTCGCCGCCGAAGCCGGCGTGTCGATCAAGACGGTCTCGCGCGTGCTCAACCGCGAGCCGAACGTGGCCGAGGCGACGCGCGAGCGCGTGGAAGCCGCGGTGGGGAAGCTGCGCTACTCCCCGCACCCGTCCGCGCGCACGCTGGCCGGGCGCCGCTCCTACCTGGTCGCGATGCTCTACGACAACCCGTCGAGCAACTACCTGATGGAAGTCGAGCTGGGCCTGCTCGACGCCTGCCAGGCGCACCGCTACCACCTGATGCTGGCGCCGCTGGTTTACGACGCGCGCGACATCGTGGGCAAGGTGGAGGCGCTGGTGGAGCAGTCGCGCCTGGACGGGGTGGTGCTGACCCCGCCGATCACCGACGACGCCGCCCTGCTGGCGAGGCTCGACGCGCTCGACGTGCCCTACGCCAGCATCTCGCCGATGGAGGCGCACCGCCGGGTCGGCGTGACCGTGGACGAGCGCAGCGCGGTGCGCGAGATGATCGGCCACCTCGCGGGCCTGGGGCACCGCCGCATCGCCCACATCAAGGGCCACGCCGCGCACGGCGCCGCCGGCTGGCGGCTGGCCGGCTACCGCGACGGGCTGCAGGAAGCCGGCCTGCGCTACGACCCGGCGCTGGTGGTGGAGGGCGAGTTCTCCTACGACTCCGGCTTCGAGGCCGCCGGCCGGCTGCTGGCGCTGAAACGCCCGCCCACCGCGATCTTCGCCGCCAACGACGACATGGCCGCCGGCACCATCTGCGCGGTGTGCGAACGCGGCCTGCACGTGCCGCGCGACATCTCGGTGTGCGGCTTCGACGACACCCCGATCTCGCGCCACATCTATCCCGCGCTGACCACCGTGCGCCAGCCGACCCGCGAGATGGGCCGCCTGGCCGGCGTGGAACTGCTCAAGGCCATCCGCGACCGCGGCGCCGCCGGCATGGTCGAGGTGCCCTACACGCTGCAGCTGCGCCGCTCGACCGGGCCGGCGCCGGCGGAGGACGGCCCGGCCGGGACCGCCGCGGACGCCCTGCGGCAGCGCACACGTGCGAAGAAGCGGACCGGATAGTCGGGGCGCCGGCGACGGGCTCGGTCGGCGGTTCATGCCCGCAGCTGCGCCAGCCGCCAGAGGCCGCGCGCAGCGGCCGTTTCGTCGTGGCGGCGGCTGTCGATGCCGGCCAGCGCCAGCGCGTGCGCGTAGGCGTCGACCAGTGCATCGCCACCGACCAGGTGCACCGGGCCTTCGGGCCGCATCGGCAACGCGAGCCCGCGGATCTCGTGGCCGATCAGCAGGCCCGACAGCCACGACGGCAGCGCGGCGGGATCGATCCGCCCGAACAGCGCCCGGGCGCGCAGCCCGAACAACTGGTGCGGCAATCCCCCGTCGGCCCCGGCCTGGCGCAGCCCGGCCTCGAACGCGGCGCGGTCGCGCGGCGCATCGTCGCCGGTCATCAGGTCGGCGAGCGTGCCGTGCCGGCGCAGCAGCGCGTACAGCTCGCCGGTCATCGCGGTGGCGACCGAGATGATGCGGCCGTCCTCGACGCGGACCCACTTGGCGTGGGTGCCGGGCAGCGCGACCAGATGCCGGCCGCCGTCGAGCACGCCGGGCAGGCCGCAGACCTGGACCTCCTCGCCGCGCATGACGTCGGGCGCGGCGCGGTCGGCGACGCCGGGCACGAACAGCAGGCGGCGGCCGGGCAGCGCGGGGTCGGCATGATCGCGGAGCGCGGCGGCCAGGTCGGCGGCCGAGGCGGGACAGTCGACGTAGGGCATCCCGACCCAGCCGTTGCGGGCGCCGACCATGCCGCACAGCACGATCCGGGCATCGTCCCAGCCGTCGATGCAGGCCGCGAGCGCGGCGGCGTGCCGCCCGCGCGCGTCGAGCGCGCCGGTTGGGCCGCGGCGTGCGTCGACGATCGCGCCGGCGGCGTCGAGCCGCCAGGCGCGCAGTGCGGTGGTGCCCCAGTCGACGGCGATCACGCCGCCGTCCGGAAGCGGGCCTCGGGCAGGCCGAGCGGCCGGCCCAGGGCGAACGCGAACACGCCGCCGCTGCCCGGCGCGGCGCGCAGCGCTGCGGCGCCGAGATCGACCCGCGCGCTGGTCGCGTACAGCGTGTCGAGCCCGGCGCCGCCGATCGCGCAGCACGAGACCTGCGGCGCCGCGACGCGGACGATGCGGTCGATGCGCCCGTCGGGCGCGTAGCGCACCACGCGCCCGGCGCCCCAATGCGCGCTCCACAGCGCGCCGTCGCGGTCCACCGTCGCGCCGTCGGGCTCTGCGCCGGCGGGCAGTTCGGCGAACACGCGCACGCCCTCGACGCGCGCGGCGAGGGCATCGTAGTCGGCGACCAGGATCGCCGGCCGGACCGAATCGCAGAAGTACAGGCGCGTGCCGTCGGGCGAGAACGCGATGGAATTGGGGATCGCCGCCGCGGGCAGCGGCAGGCGGCGCAGGCCGTGGCGCATCGAGAACTGGAAGAACGCGCCATCGGGCGGCGTGCTCGGCGCGCCCTCGTGCCTGGTGCCGAACACGAAGTGACCGCTGCGGTCGCAGCGGCCGTCGTTGCTGCGCACGTGGAGCAGGTCGGGCTGGACCGGCGCCAGCGCCTCGATGCCGGGCGCGGCGTCGCCGTCGAGATCGATCCGCACCAGCGCCAGCCGCTTCTCCAGCGCGACCAGCAGGCGGTCGTCGTCGCAGGGGGCCAGGCAGCCGAGCCGCTCCGGCAGCGGCCAGCGCCGGGTCAGCCCGTCGGACGGGCGGTGCGCCCACAGGGCGCGGCCGAGGATGTCGACCCACAGCAGCGCCTGCCGGCGCTCGCACCAGGCGACGCCCTCGCCCAGCGTGCAGCGGCTGTCGACGGCGAGCGCGGCGGCGGGGGCGCTCACGGATGCGGGTCGGGGAGGACGGGACCGCCGCCTCACCATTCGGCGACGCTGCCGTCGGCGTGGCGCCAGAGCGGGTTGCGCCAGTCCGGCGGGTGGCGGCTGGCCTCGACCAGCCGCGCCTCGTCGATCTCCACGCCCAGCCCGGGCCCCGGCAGCGCGGCGATGCAGCCCTCGGCGTCGCAGGCGAAATCGGCCTTGTTGACCACGTAGTCCAGCAGGTCGGCGCCGTCGTTGTAGTGGATGCCGATGCTCTGCTCCTGCAGCACCGCGTTCCAGGCGACGAAATCGACCTGCAGGCACGCGGCCAGCGCCACCGGGCCGAGCGGGCAGTGCGGGGCCAGCGCGACGTCGTGGGCCTCGGCCATCGCCGCGATGCGCAGGCATTCGGTGATGCCGCCGGCATGCGAGAGGTCGGGTTGCAGCATCGCCAGGCCGCCGGCGGCGAGCACCGGCTTGAAGTCGAAGCGCGAGTACATGCGCTCGCCCGCGGCCAGCGGGATCGCGGTCGCGTCGGCCAGCGTCCGGTAGGCCTCCCACTGCTCGGGCAGCACCGGCTCCTCGACGAACAGCGGCCTGAGCGGCTCGAGCTCGCGCAGCAGCACGCGCGCCATCGGCACGCTGACGCGGCCGTGGAAGTCGATGCCGAAGTCGATGCCGTCGCCCATTGCCTCGCGGATCGCCGCGACCTTGGCGACCGCGGCGTCGATCGCGCGCGGGCTGTCGATGATGCGCAGTTCCTCGGTGCCGTTGAACTTGAAGGTGTCGTAGCCGTCGGCCCGATGCGCGCGCATCTGCGCGACGATGTCGGCCGGGCGGTCGCCGCCGACCCAGCGGTAGGTCTTCATGCGCTCGCGCACGCGGCCGCCGAGCAGTTCGTGCACCGGCACGCCGAGCGCCTTGCCCTTGATGTCCCACAGCGCCTGGTCGATGCCGGCGATCGCGCTCATCAGCACCGGGCCGCCGCGGTAGAAGCCACCGCGGTACAGCGTCTGCCACAGATCGTTGATGCGCCCCGGATCGCGCCCGACCAGGTAGTCGCCCAGCTCGTGCACGGCGGCCTCGACGGTGCGCGCGCGGCCCTCGACGACCGGCTCGCCCCAGCCGACGATGCCGGCATCGGTCTCGATCTTCAGGAACAGCCAGCGCGGTGCTGCATGGAAGGTCTGCAGGCGGACGATCTTCATGGGCGGGCGTCCTGCCAGGCGGCGACGAAGGCGCGCGCCGCGCGCGCGGTGAGGTCGGGCGGCTGGCCGGCGCGGTAGAGCTCGCCGCCGAGGCCGGCGCCGTCGCAGCCGGCGGCGAGGAAGCCGCCGAGGTTGCGCGGCGTGATCCCGCCGACCGCATACAGCGGCACCGGCGGCAGCACCGCGCGCAGCGCGCGCGCCAGGCCGGGGCCGTAGACCGAGGCGGGGAACAGCTTGAGCATCCGCGCCCCGGCCTCGAGCGCGTTGAAGGCCTCGCTGGCGGTCGCGCAGCCGGCCAGGACCGGCAGCCCGCGCGCGGCGGCGTGGCGGATCAGCGCGGGCCGGGTGTTCGGGGTCACCGCGAAGCGCGCGCCCAGCTCGACCAGGCGGTCGGCGTCCTCGGGCCGCAGCACGGTGCCGCCGCCGATCCAGGCCGCATCGCCTGCGGCGCGCACGGCGTGGCAGATGCCGCTCGCCCAGTCGGGCGAGTTGAGCGGGATCTCGATCGCGGCTAAGCCGGCCCCGATCAGCGCGGCGACGTGCGCCTCCACCTCGTGCGGGCGGATGCCGCGCAGGATTGCGACCAGCGGCGGGCGGAAGGCGGGCGCGTCGACGGTCATCGCGGTCAGTCGTGGTAGACGTGGGAGCGGCCGCCGTCGACGAGGATGTCGGCGGCGTTGACGAAGCGGGCCTCGTCGCTGGCGAGGAACAGCGCGGTGTAGGCAACTTCCTCGGGCGTGCCGATGCGCCGGGGCGGCAGCAGCGCGGTCTGGCGTTCGCGCATGCCCGGTTCGCGCGTGAACCATGCCTCGATGCGCGGCACCAGGATCAGCCCGGGCGAGATCGAGTTGGCGCGCACGCCGCGGTCGGCGTACTCGAGCGCGAGCGCACGGGTGAGGCCGATCAGGCCGTGCTTGGCGACGGGGTAGGGGAAGCAGCCGCGGATGATGCGGTGGCCGTGCACCGAGGCGATGTTGACGATCGATCCGGCGCCCTGCGCCAGCATCGACGGCAGCACCGCCTGCGTCACGCGCCAGGCGCCGCGCAGGTTGACGTCGAGGCAGCGCTCCCAGTCGGCATCCTCGGCGGCCAGCGGATCGACGAACACGTCCTGGCCGGCGTTGTTGACCAGCACGTCGATGCGGCCGTGGCGTTCGAGCGCCGCGGCGACCGCGCGCGCGACCACATCGCCGTCTGTGATGTCGGCGTGCAGCCGCTGGATAGCATCGGGCAGCTGCGCGAGCCCGTCGGCGTCGCGGTCCAGCGCGGCGACCGCCGCGCCCTCGGCCGCGAACAGCCGCGCGGTCGCCGCGCCGATGCCGCTGCCGGCCCCGGTGACGAGCGCGACCTTGCCGTGCAGGCGCCCGCTCATGCCTCCGGCGACCGGCCGTGCGCGACCGGCCGGGCCGGTGCGTCGTAATGGTGCTGCATGCCTGTCCTCCCGTCCCGGGACCGCTCGGATCCCGCACCGTCGCGAAGCGCGCTGCGGTCGCGGTGCTTCGACGGATCCCGGGCATAGCCTCGCGCGGCCGAACTATGTACTTCAAATGAAGAATCCGTCATATGCTATTCCGATGCGGGATAGGTAGGAGGCCGCGTGGCGAAGCCGGGACTGAACTGGTCGCTGGTCTCACGTCTGAAGACGCGGCACCTGTGGCTGCTGCTGCACCTCGAGGAACACGGCTCGGTGCTGCATGCCGCCGAAGCCGCGAGCATGACCCAGCCGGCCGCCTCGAAGCTGTTGGCGGAGATGGAGCACCTGCTCGGCGTGCCGCTGTTCGCGCGCCATGCGCGCGGCGTGGAGCCGACGCACTACGGGCGTGCGCTGGTGCGCCGCGCGCGGATCGCGCTGTCGGAGCTCGGGCGCGCCTGCGACGAGATCGGCGCGCTGCGCGACGGCCGGCTCGGGCGGGTCGCGATCGGGACCGTGGTCAACCCGGCGACCAACCTGGTGCCCCAGGCGATCGCCGCGGTCATGCGCGACTCGCCCGGGATCCTGGTGGCGATCGACATGGACTACAGCCTGCCGCTGGTGGAGCGCCTGCTGGCGGGCCAGCTGGATCTGGTGATCGGCCGCATCCTGACCCCGTACGGCGTGTCGGACCTGGTGTTCGAGCGCCTGGCCGACGAGCCGCATTCGGCGATCGTGCGCGCCGGGCATCCGCTGCTCGCGCACCGGCGCCTGCGCCATGCCGATCTGGAGGGCTACGGCTGGATCCTGCCGCCGGCCGACAGCGTGCTGCGCGACCGGCTGGACGCGATGTTCACCGAGCAGGGCCTGGACGCCCCGCGGCACGTGATCGAGACCAGTTCGCTGCCGGTGACGACCGGGCTGCTGCGCGGCAGCGACCTGCTGGCCGCGCTGCCCGCCGAGTCGGTCTCGGCCTACACCGGTGCCGGCCAGTTGGCGGTGCTGCCGCTGGACCTGAAGGTGCGGCTGGAATCGTTCGGCATCATCCGCCACCGCGAGCGCCCCCTCTCGCCCGCCGCGCAGCGCGTGCTCGACGCGCTGCGGCACGCCGCGACGGGGCTCTACAGCTGAGCCAAAACCGGGGTCGGAGTGCAGTTTGGCGCCGCTAAACTGCACTCCGACCCCGGTTTTGCGACGCGGCGTAGTCGCGCGCCCCCCGCCGGGTCGGCTATTGGTTTTGGA
>NZ_JAIWPR010000041.1 GCF_021191635.1 Alterluteimonas quercicellularis | reverse complement strand
GCGGGCCCCACCCCCCCCCCCCCTCGGGGGGGTGGTTTGGGTGCGCCCCCCCCCACCCCCCCCCCCCCACCCCGGTTTTGCGACGCGGCTTCGTCGCGCGCCCCCCGCCGGGTCAGCTATTCGATTGGGATATAGGGAGCGCGCCAAACTTCATTAGTCCGGAATTCCTGCCGCGCCTATGCTCCGGCCACGGATGCAGCCGACGCGCGGCCGGCGAACGCTCGACACGAGACCGGCCGCCGCACGGCCTGCGCCGCAGGGGGAGCCGCGGGAAGCCGTCCGGCGTCGCGAACGCCGCGGTCGGAGCGTTCGGTGCGGCGACTGCAGATCCAGACAACACGCGTGTCCGATGTCCTGGGAGGGAACATCCATGTCGAAGCCGCATCCGGGGCGGGCGCATCCTGCGCCCTGTCGCCAGTCCCGCACCTGTGTACCGTGCAGCGCGCTCGCCGCGAGCATCGCGATGCTGCTGGCCGGCGGCGCCGCGCAGGCGCAGTCCGCCTCCGCCGACGCGCAGGCGACCGATCTCGACCGGGTCGTCGTCACCGGCACCCGCGGCAGCCTGACCAAGGCCCAGATCATCAAGGAGACGACCGACCAGATCGTCGATTCGATCGTCGCCGAGGACATCGGCAAGCTGCCCGACAACAACGTCGCCGAAGCCCTGCAGCGCATCACCGGCGTGCAGATCACCCGCAACAAGGGCGAGGGCAGCGACATCATGGTGCGCGGCCTGACCCAGGTGCGCGGCGAGCTCAACGGGCGCGACGTGTTCACCGCGACCAGCGGCAGAGGCCTGAGCTGGGAGGACGTGCCGGCCGAACTGCTCGGTGGCGTCGACGTCTACAAGAACCCGAACGCCGAGCTGATCGAGGGCGGCATCGGCGGCATCGTCAACCTGCGCACGCGACTGCCGTTCGACAGCGAGGGCATGCGCCTGTCGGGCAGCTTCACCATCAACCGCTGGGACCTGCGCGACTCGGTGCAGCCCTCGCTGTCGTTCCTGTTCAGCAACCGCTGGCAGACCGGCATCGGCGAGATGGGCTTCCTGTTCAACGTCTCCCACCAGGAAGGCCAGTATCGCGAGGACCGGATCAACCTCGGCAGCTACCTGTCCTACGACGACGTGCCGGGCTACGAGGGGCAGGACGTCGTCGTCCCCAGCGAGATCGGCATGTACAGCCACTTCGGCGACCGCGAGCGCGACGGCCTAGCGGCGGCGTTCCAGTGGCGGCCGAACGACGACATCGAGATCTACGCCCAGGGCCTGCGCTCGGACTACCAGTTCCGCAACCGCGAATACAGCGTGCGCGCGGGCAACTTCAACAACAACACCCAGGACCTGGTGAACTGGTCCGGAAACGGCTGGGGCTTCGTGTCGCCGTCGATCCCGGGGTACGAGGCGTTCACCGACCCGTTCGGCTTCGACGAGAACGGCGAGTTCCGGTACGGCACCTTCAACAACGCGCTGGTGACCACCACGTCGCGCATGGACTGGCGCAACTCGGTGACCACCGACCTCGCCCTGGGCGGCAAGTGGCAGGTCAACGACCGCGTGCACCTGTCCACCGACTTCCAGTACATCGACGCCACCACCGAGAGCGTCAATTACTGGGTCGACCTGCAGGGCGGCACGCTCGACGATCCCAACGACTGGCGCGGCTGGAACGGCCTGTACGGCATGCCGCCGGTGCGCCTAGACATGACCGGCCGCTACCCCAGCATCGCGGTGCTGGACCAGGCGACCGGCCAGCCGATCCCCCGCTACATGAGCGACATCGACAACTACGCCGGCTGGTACTCGCACCTGGACAAGCGTGACGACAACGACGCCGACCAGTTCTCCTGGCGCGCGGACCTGCGCTTCGACTTCGTCGACAGCGACGTGCTGCGCGACGTGCGCTTCGGCGTGCGTTACACCGACCGCGACGCGATCACCCGCAGCTCCGGGTGGAACTGGCAGAAGATCGCGCCGCCGGGCTCGGACAACGCCTGGGGCACCTGGGCCGCGGTGCCGCTGAGCGAGTATCCCGACGCCTGCTACCGGCTGTTCCCGTTCAGCGACCACTTCCGCGGCCGCAGCGGCCTGCCGACCGGCTACGTCGCCTGCGACGAGATGGTCGCCGACTACGAGAACACCGTGCGCATGTTCGGCCACGATCCGGTGGCCTATCGCGCCCAGCAGGACATCCGCGAGTACGCGGAGTCCACCACTGCCGCCTACGCGATGCTGCGGCTGGGCTCCGACACCGCGCGCTTCCCGTGGGACGCCAACGTCGGCGTGCGCGTGGTGCGCACCGAGACCACGGTCGACGCCTGGGAGCGCGTGCCCGAGGTGCCCGCGCTGGTGTTCTCGCCGGTCAGCGTCACCCACGCCTACACCGACGTGCTGCCGAGCCTGAACTTCCGCATGTTCCTGACCCCGCAGCTGCAATGGCGCGTCGCCGCATCGCGGGCGATGTCGCGGCCGAACTTCGACTACCTCGATCCGTACGTGCACCTGGGCAACACGTTCTTCGACTTCAATACCGGCGGGCTGTCCTACGCCAGCCGCGGCAATCCCTACCTGGAGCCGATGTACGCCGACCAGTTCGACACCTCGCTGGAGTGGTACTTCGGCGAGGGCTCGATGCTCTACGGCACCGCGTTCTACAAGAAGGTCAAGGGCTTCTACTTCTACGACACCGTGTCGGCGATGTACTTCGACCCCGACCTGCAGATCCAGGTCGGCGAGGAGCCTACGCGGCCCTGCGCGGGCGAGGAATGCGTGCGCTCCTTCGAGCTGCAGACCCGCGCCAATGGAGAGGACGGCAGGATCAAGGGCCTGGAGGTCGGCTACCGGCAGTTCTTCAGCATGCTGCCGTCGCCGTTCGACGGCCTGGGCTTCGAGGCCAACTACACCTATGTCGACAGCAGCGCGCCAGCACCGAGCGCGATGAGCACCGACGGCATCGAGATCGAGCAGCTGCCGCTCGAAGGGCTCTCCAAGCACAGCTACAACGTGGTGCTGTTCTACGAGAAGGCGCGGGTCTCGTTCCGCGCGGCCTACAACTGGCGCGACACCTGGCTGGTCACGACCCGTCCCCCCAACGCCGGGCAGGTGCCGCAGTACCACGACGAGATGGGCCAGCTGGACGCGTCGATTCGCTTCAATCTCACCGACGTGTGGTCGATCTCGCTCGACGGCACCAACCTGCTGGACGAGACCCGGTTCGACTACTACGGTACGCCCAGCCGCCCGAACGGCTGGTACCTCAACGACCGCCGCTACGGCCTGACCCTCCGCGCCAACCTGGATCTGTGACCGCGCGCGCGCGGGCCGGCGCGCCACCGAGCCGGAAAGTGCGAGCGAGCGCGCGCGTTTCCGGCGCCGTCCCCGAAGGACGCCGTGCCGCCATGAACCGGATGTACCGTCACCGTTGCCGATGCCTGTCCCACCGCGCCGCCGCGTGGCTGCACGCGGCCGCGCTGCTGCTGGCCTGCCTCGCCGGCGGCGTGCACGCCGAGGCGCGCGACGCGCCCTACGCCTGGCGCAACGTCGCCGTCGGCGGCGGCGGCTTCGTCACCGGGCTGGTGTTCCACCCGGACGAGCCGGGCCTGCTGTACGCGCGCACCGACATCGGCGGCGCCTACCGCTGGCAGCCTGGCGAGGACCGCTGGACCCCGCTGCTGGACTGGATGGGCGCCGAGGACCGCGGCCGCTTCGGCGTCGAGAGCCTGGCGCTCGATCCGTCCGATCCCGAGCGCGTCTATCTCGCCGTGGGCACCTACCTGCACGCGCGCGGCAGCGACGGCGCGATCCTGCGCTCGCGCGACCGCGGCGCGACGTTCGAGCGCACGCCGCTGCCCTTCAAGCTCGGCGCCAACGCCCAGGGCCGCGGCAACGGCGAGCGGCTGGCGGTCGATCCCAACGACGGCCGCGTGCTGCTGCTGGGCACGCGGGTGCACGGCCTGTGGCGCAGCGACGACGCCGGCGCGAGCTGGCGCGAGGTGCCCGGCTTCCCGGCCATCGCCCGCTCGGAGGCAGCGCAGGCGCGGGCGTGGAACGGCAGCGAAGCGGTCGGCATCGCCTTCGTCGCCTTCGAGCCGGGCAGCGGCACGGCCGGCACGCCCTCGCGGACGCTCTACGCCGGGGTCTCGACCCGGGAGACGGCGCTGTACCGGTCCGAGGACGGCGGCGCGCAGTGGCAGGCGGTGCCGGGACAGCCGGTGGGCCTGCGCCCGAACCACATGGTCCGCGACGCGCGCGGCCGCTGGCTGCTGAGCTACGGCGACGAGCCGGGCCCGAACGCGATGGACGACGGCGCGCTGTGGCGCTACGACCCCGGCGACGGCAGCTGGACCGACATCACGCCCGCGCCGCAGCCCGCGCACCCCGGGCAGGGCGAGGGCTTCGGCTGGGGCGCGGTCGCCGCCGATGCGCGCGACGCTGACGTGCTCGTCGCCACCACGTTCAACCGGTTCCGTCCCGGCGACGACGTCTACCGCAGCACCGACGGCGGCCGCAGCTGGGCCGCGACCTTCCCGCGGTCGGCGTTCGACCATGCCGTGGCGCCCTGGACCGCGGAGGCGCGGCCGCACTGGATGGGCGACGTCGAGATCGACCCGCACGACCCGGACCGCATCTGGTTCGTCACCGGCTACGGCGTCTGGGCCTCGCGCAACGCGCGCGCCTTCGACCGCGGCGAGACGCTGCGCTGGACGTTCGAGCAGGGCGGCTTCGAGGAAACCGTGCCGCTGGCGCTGGTCAGCCCGCCCGAGGGCGCGCACTTGGTCAGCGGCCTGGGCGATATCGACGGCTTCGTGCACGACGACCTCGACGTCGCGCAGCCACGCTTCTCCGGCGTGCGCTTCTCCAACACCGAGAGCCTGGCCTACGCCGGGCAGGCGCCGCGGCGCATGGTGCGCACCGGCTTCTTCCACGACCGGCCCGATGGCGCGGTGCGCGGCGCGTGGTCGGAGGACGGCGGCCGCAGCTGGACCGTGTTCGCGCGCGAGCCGCCGGAAGGCGAGGGTGCCGGGCGCATCGCGCTCTCGGCCGACGGCGCGCGCACGATCTGGCAGCTGCGCAACGGCGGTCACTGGTTGAGCGCCGATCACGGCGCGCGCTGGCAGCGCGTGCGCGGCCTGCCGGCCGGCGCCGTGGTCGAGGCCGACCGGGTCGAAGCTGCGGTCTGGTACGCCTTCGATCCGGCCGATGGCCGGCTGTTTGTCAGCGGCGACGGCGGCGTCGAGTTCCGCGCGGCCGGCGCCGGCATCGGCGAGATCGGCGCCTGGCACCGCGCCGAGATCCGGCCGCACCCGCAGCAGGCGGGAGAGGCCTGGATCGCGGCGGCCTGGCGCGGCCTGCTGCACTGGTCCCCGGGACGCCTGCGGCGCTTGCCAGGCATCGACAACGTGCAATCGGTGGGCCTGGGCCGCCCGGCGCGCGAGGGCGGCGTGCCGGTGCTGTTCGTGTTCGGCGAGGTCGGCGGCCGGCCGGGACTGTACCGTTCCGACGACGGCGGCCGCCGCTGGCGGCGCATCGACCACGATGCGCAGCGCTTCGGCGGCGTGATCCGCCACGTCACCGGCGACCCGCGCCTCCACGGCCGGGTCTACTTCGGCACCGAGGGGCGTGGCATCTGGTACGGAGATCCGAAATGAAGTCAGGGCCGTTCCGCCTCGTCCCCTCGCGCGCGCCGCGTCCCGGATCCCGCGCCGCGGCCTGTGCGCTGGCGCTGGCGCTCGCTTCGACCTGCGCGCACGCGGTCGAGCTGCCGCGGATCTTCGCCGACGGCATGGTGCTGCAGCGCGAGCGGCCGCTCCCGGTCTGGGGATGGTCCGAGCCGGGCGTCTCGGTGCATGTGCGCATTGCCGGGCAGGAGGTAACGGCCGCCGCCGCCGCCGATGGCCGCTGGCGGGTCGAGCTGGCCGCGCTGCGGGCCGGCGGCCCGCACCGGCTGGTCGTCGACGACGGCCGCGATCCGGTCGCGTTCGACGACGTGCTGGTCGGCGACGTCTGGCTGGCCTCGGGCCAATCGAACATGGAGTGGCCGATCGCGAAGTCGTCCGACGCGCAGGCCGTGATCGCCAGCGCCACCGATCCGGCGATCCGCCACTTCAAGGTCCCCAGGTCCTGGGCCGGCGCGCCCCAACGGCAGCTCGAGGACGGGCGATGGGTCGCGTCCTCGCCCGCGGCGGCCGGCGACTTCTCCGCGGTTGCGCACGCCTTCGCGCGCGAACTGCGCGCGGCCACCGGGGTGCCGATCGGCATCGTCGACAGCACCTGGGGCGGCAGCACCATCGAGGCCTGGACCGATGCGGCGACCCAGGGCCTGGATCCGGCCGGGATCGACGCGCGGGCGCACGCGCTGCGCGAGGCCGATGCGCGCGCGCTCGCGCAGACCCGGCGCAACCTCGCGCGTTGGCCGGCGCTGCCGGCCGACGATGCCGGCTGGCAGGCGCCCGACGCCGACACCTCGGACTGGGTGGAGATCGCCACGCCGGCGCTGTGGGAAGGCGCGGGCTGGAACGGCCTGGACGGCGTCGCCTGGTATCGGGCCACGTTCACGCTGGACGCGGACGAGACGCAGGCCGGTGTCGTGCTCGGCGTCGGCCGCATCGACGACAGCGACGTCACCTGGGTCAACGGCCACCAGGTCGGCGCGACGTCGATGCAGTACGCCCTGCCGCGCCGCTACGCGGTGCCGGCCTCGGCCCTGCGCGCGGGCGTCAATCACGTCGCCGTGCGCGTCGAGGACTTCGGCGGGGGCGGTGGTCTCCACGGCGAACCCGGCGAGGTGTTCGTGCAGCCGCAGCGGGGCGCGCCGCGCGCGCTCGACGGCGGATGGCGGTTCCGCGTCGCGCAGGCGCGCGTCGCACTGGTCGACGACAAGAACCAGCATCCGGCGCTGCTGTACAACGCGATGATCCACCCGCTGCAGCCCTACGCGCTGCGCGGCGTGATCTGGTACCAGGGCGAGTCCAACGCCAACACCGTCGCGCAGGCTCGGCGTTACCGCGCGCAGTTCCCGGCCTTGATCGGGCAGTGGCGCAGGCAGTGGGACGCCCCGGCGCTGCCGTTCCTGTGGGTGCAGCTGGCGAGCTTCTCGTCGGGCGCGGACCGCGGCGACGAGAGCCCGTGGGCGGTGCTGCGCGAATCGCAGTCCGCCGCGCTGGCGCTGCCGGCGACCGCGCAGGTAGTGGCGATCGACATCGGCGACGCCCGCGACATCCACCCGCGCGACAAGCGCAGCGTCGGCCACCGCCTGGCGCTCGCCGCGCGTCCGGTGGCCTACGGCGAAGCGGTCGCCTGGCGCGGACCGGCGTTCGCCGGCGTGTCGTTCGCCGACCATGCCGCGACGGTGACCTTCGCAGGCGAGGCCCCGGCCGCGCGCAGCGGCGGCCGCGAGCTCCGCGGCTTCGCCGTCGCCGGCCGCGACCGCGTGTTCCATCCCGCGCAGGCCTGGATCCACGGCGAGACCGTCGTCGCGCGCAGCCCGGACGTCCCCGAACCGGTCGCGGTGCGCTACGCCTGGCGCGACGAGGCCGGCCACGCGGATCTGGTCGGCGCCACGGGGCTGCCGGCCTCGCCCTTCCGCAGCGACGACTGGTGAGGAGGACTCGATGCAGATGACGACCACGGTAGCGCGGAGCTTGCTCCGCTGGGGCATTCCCGCGAAAGGCAGCGGCGCGGGCTCCGCTCTACGCGCTGTCGCGCTGCTGGTCGCCTGCGCGCTCGCCGCGTGCGGGCCGCAGGCCGAGGCGCCGGTGGCGCGCGACGCATCCGCGCCGGCACCGCCGTCGGCCGAGGCGCCGCGCGCGGCGCAGGAACGCCCCATCCCGCGCGTCGTCAGCGAGCACGGCCGGCACGCGCTGCTGGTCGACGGCGCGCCGTTCCTGATCCTCGGCGGGCAGGTCCACAACTCCAGCAACTACGCCGAGCCGCTGAAGCAGGTGTGGCCGGCGATCGAGGCGCTGGGCGCGAACACCGTGTCGGTCTCGGTCGCCTGGGAGCAGGTCGAGCCGGAGGAAGGGCGGTTCGACTTCTCGTTCGTCGACCACTTGCTGGAACAGGCGCGCGCGCACGACAAGCGCCTGGTGCTGCTGTGGTTCGCGACCTGGAAGAACAACGGCCCGAACTACGCGCCGCGCTGGGTCAAGCTCGACAATGCGCGCTTCCCGCGCGTGGTCACGCGCGACGGGCGCGTGCTCAACTCGCTCTCGCCGCATGCGGAGGCGACGCTGGCCGCCGACCGCAAGGCGTTCGCGGCGCTGATGGCGCACCTGCGTGAGCACGACGCGCAGCGGACGGTGATCCTGGTGCAGCCGCAGAACGAGCCGGGCACCTACGGCAGCGTGCGCGACTTCTCGCCGCTGGCGCAGCGCGCCTTCGACGGGCCGGTGCCCGAGGCGCTGCTGCGGCGCCTGGGCAAGGCGCCCGGCACCTGGGCGCAGGTGTTTGGCGCCGACGCCGACGAGACCTTCCACGCCTGGCACATCGCGCACTACATCGACCAGGTGGCGGCCGCCGGCAAGGCCGAATACCCCTTGCCGATGTACGTCAACGCCGCGCTGCGCGGGCCGTTCAACCCCGGCCAGCCGGGGCAGTACGCCAGCGGCGGGCCGACCGACAACATGCTCGAGGTGTACAAGGCGGCCGCGCCGCACATCGATCTGCTGGCGCCGGACATCTACATGCCCGAGTACACCCACTACACGACCGTGCTCGAGCGCTACGCGCGCCCGGACAACGCGCTGTTCGTCGCCGAGACCGGCAACGCGCCCGAGTACGCGCGCTACCTGTTCGCCGCGCTCGGCCACGACGGCATCGGCTGGGTGCCGTTCGGCATGGACTACACGCCCTACGGCAACTTCCCGCTCGGCGTGAAGCGGACCACCGCCGAGACCATCGCGCCGTTCGCCGCCGGCTACGCGCTGGTCGACCGGGGCATGCGGCAGTTCGCCAAGGCCGCCTCGGAAGGCCGGCTCCACGGCGTCTCCGAGCAGCCCGGCGTGCCGGAGCAGCCGCTGCGGCTCAACGACCGCTGGCATGCGACCGTGTCCTACGGCCTGCCGCACTTCTGGCACCAGGGGCCGGTGCCGGGCAACCCCGAGCCGGTCGGCGGCGCACTGATCGCCGAGCTCGGCCCCGACGAGTTCCTGGTCACCGGCCTGCACGCGCGGGTGTCGATCCATCCCACCGAGCCCGGCGTGGCGCTGATCTACGACCGCGTCGAGGAAGGCCGCTACGTCGACGGCGCCTGGGAGTTCCACCGCAACTGGAACGGCGACCAGACCGACTACGGCCTCAATTTCTCCGACGCGCCCCAACTGCTGCGCGTCACCCTCGCGACCTATCGCACCACGCACGACGTCGAACCACAGGAGGCCCCGGCGCCATGACCCGACTGTATCCCTTCCCGCTGGCGCTGGGCATCGCGCTCGCCGCCTGCAGCGCTTCGGCGGCGGCCACCGCCTGGCAGCGGACCGGCGACGGCGTGACCGTCAGGCCCGGGGCCGAGGGCGCGGCCGCGGTGCGGTTGCAGGTCGTGGCCGACGGCATCATCCGGGTGACCGCCGACCCGGCCGGCCGCTTCGAGCGCTCGCCGAGCCTGATGCGCGCGCCGGGGCCTGCCGCCGCGGCGCGCTTCGAGGTCGGCGAGGCCGGCGGCAAGGTCCGCATCGCCGCGGCGCGGATCGCCGCCGAGGTTTCCACGGACGACGGCCGCGTGGTGTTCTTCGACGCCGACGGCAAGCCGCTGCTGGCCGAGCATGCCCGCAGCTTTTCGCCGGTCGAGATCGAAGGCCGGCCCTACTACAGCATCCGCCAGCGCTTCGCCTCGACCGAGGACGAGGCCTTCTACGGCACCGGCCTGCACCAGCAGGGCTGGATGAACCTCAAGGGCCGCGACGTCGAGCTGCTGCAGCACAACATCGACAACGCGATCCCCTACCTGGTCTCCAGCCGCGGCTACGGCATCCTCTGGGACAACAATTCGATCACCCGCTACGGCGATCCGCGCGGGCTGCGGCCGGTGCTCGAATCGCTGGACCTCTACGACGCCGATGGCGCCAAGGGCGCGCTGACCGCGACCTACGCGATCGACGGCGAGGTCAGGCTAGCGCGGCGCGAGGACGCGATCGACTACCAGTACATCAGCGGCTACGCGAACTTCCCCGAGCAGGCGAAGAACCCGGCCGAGGGCGGCCGCAGCCAGGTGACCTGGGAAGGCGAGTTCGCCGCCCGGCGCGACGGGCGGCACACGTTCTCGCTGTACAACAGCGAGTACGCCAAGGTCTGGATCGACGGCGAACCGGTCATCGACCGCTGGCGGCAGAACTGGAACCCCTGGCACCACGAGTTCGCGCTGGACCTTCAGGCCGGCAGGCGCCATGCGATCAAGGTCGAGTGGGACATGATCGACCCGGCCTACATCGCGCTGCTCGCGCGCGATCCGTTGCCGGCCGACGAGGCGCAGGACCTGTCGATCTGGTCGGAGGCCGCCCAGGTCGTCGACTACTACGTCGTCGCCGGCGGCGACCTCGACGGCGCGATCGCCGGCTACCGCGCGCTGACCGGCAAGGCGGTGCTGCTGCCCAAGTGGTCCTACGGCTTCTGGCAGAGCCGCGAGCGCTACAAGTCGCAGGACGAGCTGACCGGCGCGCTCGACGAACAGCGCCGCCGCGGGCTGCCGATCGACGCGATCGTGCTCGACTGGTCGTACTGGCCCGAGGACGCCTGGGGCTCGCACGACTTCGACCCGCAGCACTTCCCCGATCCCGACGGCATGGTCCGCCACGTGCACGACCGCAACGCCCAGATCATGATCTCGGTCTGGCCGAAGTTCTACCCGACCACCGCCCACTACAAAGAGCTCGACGCCGCAGGCTTCATGTACCGGCGCAACGTCGAGGTCGGCGAACGCGACTGGATCGGCGCGGGATACCTCAACTCGTTCTACGATCCCTACGCGCGCCGGGCCCAGGACATCTTCTGGCGCCAGGTCGACGAGAAGCTCAACCGCCGCGGCTTCGACGCCTGGTGGCTCGACGCCAGCGAGCCGGACCTGCACAGCAACATCGACATCGGCGAGCGCAAGGCGCGCACCACGCCGACCGCGATCGGCCCGTCCACCGAGTTCTTCAATTCCTATCCGCTGGTGCATTCGGAGGGCGTCTACCGCGGCTCGCGCGAGGTCGATCCGGACAAGCGCGTGTTCATCCTCTCGCGCGCCTACTTCGCGGGTCAGCAGCGCGCCGGCGCCGCGTTCTGGAGCGGCGACATCGTGCCGCGCTGGGACGACCTGCGCGAGCAGATCTCGGGCGTGGTCAACGCCTCGATGGCCGGCGCGCCGAACGTGAGCTTCGACATCGGCGGCTTCTCGCCGGAGAAGCGCTACGAGCGCCAGGACCCGGCGCACCTGCCCGAGTGGCGCGAGCTGAGCCTGCGCTGGTTCCAGTACGGCGCGTTCGTGCCCATCTTCCGCCTGCACGGCCAGTTCCCTTACCGCGAGATCTGGGAGATCGCGCCGGAGGGCACGCCGCACTACGCCAGCTTCGAGCGCTACCTCAAGCTGCGCTACACGCTGCTGCCGTACGTCTACACGCTGGCCGGCGACACCTGGCACCTCGACGGCACGATCCTGCGCGCGCTGGCGATGGATTTCCCCGACGATCCCAAGGTCCGCGACATCGCCGACCAGTACCTGTTCGGACCGGCGTTCCTGGTCGCGCCGGTGACCGAGTTCCGCGCGACCCGGCGCCAGGTCTACCTGCCCGCCGGCACCAGCTGGATCGACTTCGACACCGGCGAACGCCACCACGGTGGCCGGACCATCGACGCCGCCGCGCCCCTCGAGCGCACGCCGGTGTTCGTGCGCGCGGGTTCGATCGTGCCGCGCACGGTGGTGCAACAGTACGTCGACGAGCAGCCCGGGGCGCCGCTGACCATCGAGGTCTACACCGGCGCCGACGGCCGTTTCTCGCTGTACGAGGATGCGGGTCGCGACTACGGCTACGAGCGCGGCGAGTTCAGCCGCATCCCGCTGGATTGGGACGAGGCGCGCGGCGAGCTGAGCATCGGCGCACGTGCCGGCGCCTACCCCGGCATGCCGGCCGAGCGCGAGATCCGCGTGCGCTGGATCGACGGGCCGCGCGGCGACAACGGCGCGCTCGAGCCGGCGGCCGACGCGGTGCTGCGCTACGACGGCGCCGCCCTCGTCGTGCCGCGCGCACGCGGCGCGCGATGAACCAGGGCTTCGACCCCCGCCGGCGCGAGGCGCTCAAGGCCGCCGCCGCCACGATGCTGGCCGGCGGCGCGGGCTCGCTCGGCCTCGCCGTCGGCGCGTCCGCGGCGGGGCCGGCGCTGCCGGCCGCAGTGCAGGGCGCGGATGCGCCGGCCGCCGCGCTGCGGCTGTGGTACGCGCGCCCGGCCACCCAGTGGATCGAGGCCTTGCCGCTGGGCAACGGCCGGCTCGGCGCGATGGTCTGGGGCGGCGGCAAGCACGAACGCCTGCAGCTCAACGAGGACACGCTGTACGCCGGCGGCCCCTACGCGGCCGACTCGCCCCAGGCGCTGGCCGCGCTGCCAGAAGTGCGCCGGCTGATCTTCGCCGGTCGCTACGCCGAGGCCGAGGCGCTCGCCGACGCGATGATGATCGCGCGGCCGATCAAGCAGATGCCGTACCAGCCGCTGGCCGACCTGGTGCTGGACGTGCGCGACGTCGCCGAGCTCGACGACTATCGCCGGGAGCTCGACCTCGACGGCGCGCTCGCGAGCAGCCGTTTCCGCAGCCGCGGCGTGCTGCACGAGCGCGAGGCCTTCGTCTCGGCGGTGGACCAGTGCCTGGTCGTGCGACTGCGCACCGAACGGCCCGGCGGACTGGGCCTGCGGATCGGCCTGGACAGCGAGCAGGCGGTGGCGGTCTCGGCCGACGGCGGGGAACTGCGGCTGCGCGGCCGCAACGCCGGCCGCCACGGCATCGACGGCCGGCTGCGCTTCGCCGCGCGGTTGCGCGTGCTGGCCACCGGCGGCCGGGTGCGCGCGCAGGGCGACCGTCTGGTCGTCGAGGACGCCGACGCCGCGGTCGTGCTGCTGACCGCGGCCACCAGCCATCGCGGCTACGACGACGTCTCCGGCGACCCCGACGCGATCACATGCAGGCAGCTCGACGCGGCCGCGCGCAAAGGCTGGGACGCGTTGCTGGCCGACCATCAGGCCGAGCACCGCGCGCTGTTCGCCCGCGTCGCGATCGACCTGGGCAGCACGCCCGCCGCGCAGCGCCCGACCGACGCGCGCTTGGCCCGCTTCCACGAGGGCGACGACCCGGCGCTGGCCGCGCTCTACCATCAGTACGGCCGCTACCTGCTGATCGCCAGCTCGCGTCCCGGCACCCAGCCGGCCAACCTGCAGGGGATCTGGAACGACCTGATGGATCCGCCGTGGGAGAGCAAGTACACGATCAACATCAACACCCAGATGAACTACTGGCCCAGCGAGGCCAACGCGTTGCCCGAGTGCGTCGAGCCGCTGGAGCGCATGCTGTTCGAGCTCGCGCAGACCGGCGCCCGCACCGCGCGCGCGATGTACGGCGCGCCGGGCTGGGTCGTGCACAACAACACCGACCTGTGGCGCCAGGCCTCGCCGCCCGACGGCGCGAAATGGGCGCTGTGGCCGATGGGCGGCGTCTGGCTGCTGCAGCAGCTGTGGGACCGCTGGGACTACGGGCGCGACCTCGACGACCTGCGCCGCGTGTATCCGCTGTTCAGGGGCGCGGCCGAGTTCTTCGCCGCCACCCTGGTCGAGGACCCGACGACCGGTGCCTGGGTCACGGTGCCGTCGATCTCGCCCGAGAACGTGCATCCGCAAGGCGCGGCGCTGTGCGCCGGGCCGTCGATCGACGCGCAGCTGCTGCGCGACCTGCTGGGCCAGTGCATCGAGGCGGCCGCGCTGCTCGGCGTCGATGCCGGCTTCGCCACGCAGCTGTCGGCGTTGCGCGAACGCCTGCCGCCGCACCGCATCGGTCGCGCCGGGCAGTTGCAGGAATGGCAGCAGGACTGGGATATGGACGCGCCCGAGCGCCACCACCGCCACGTCTCGCACCTGTACGCGCTGCACCCGTCGAGCCAGATCAACGTGCGCGACACGCCGGAACTCGCGGCCGCGGCGCGGCGCTCGCTGGAACTGCGCGGCGACGACGCCACCGGCTGGGGCATCGGCTGGCGGCTCAACCTGTGGGCCCGGCTGCGCGATCCCGCGCGCGCCTACGCGGCGCTCGAACGGCTGCTGAGCCCGGCGCGGACCTATCCCAACCTGTTCGACGCGCACCCGCCGTTCCAGATCGACGGCAACTTCGGCGGCACCGCGGGCATCACCGAGCTGCTGCTGCAGAGCTGGGGCGGCAGCGTGTTCCTGCTGCCGGCGCTCCCGCAGGCCTGGCCGCGCGGGCGCGTGCGCGGCCTGCGCGTGCGCGGCGCCGCGGGCGTGGACATCGCCTGGGAGGACGGCCGGCTGCAGCGTGCGGTGCTGCGCAGCGACCGCGGTGGGCATTACCGGATCGACTACCGGGAGCGAAGCCTGGACGTGGAACTCGACGCCGGGCAGGCCACGGCGCTGACCTGGCGCGGCGGCAGGCTGGTGCGCGCATGAGCTGGATCTTCCGCGCTGCCGGCCGCCCCCGTAGAGCCGAGCCCGCTCGGCCGGGATCTCCCGGCAACGCCAGAGGAGCAAGCCCGCTCCACGTCCCGTCCTCCCACACAAAGGCCTCCCCATGACCACGACCCCCTTCATCGGCGCCAAGGAATACTTCCCGGGCATCGACCGCATCCCCTTCGAAGGCCAGGACTCCGACAACCCGCTGGCGTTCAAGGTCTACGACGCGCAGAAGAAGATCGGC